>CAYOSH010000044.1:0-26859 GCA_964406575.1 uncultured Eubacteriales bacterium
CAAATAAGTTGGGATTTATGCTGCCCTGTGTGGGGAATTTGAGCTTTAGGAGCAACGGAAGTTCCAGATAATCTATGGCTAGAGACTTTGATGCCAAGACGCTGAGAATACTCCCTTCGAGCTTTCCGCCCTTTTTAGAGTAGTAGAGCTCCGGTTGAAAGGCCAAATAGTCATTGACGTTGATCGTATAGAAAGCCCCAACAGTAAACCCGGTTGTAGATTTCCATGATACAGAAACCAAATTAGCCCCTTTTTGGCTCAACGTGGAGATATTGATCCCACCCTTCAATCCAACTTGGGCGGAAAGGGGATAGACACACAAAAGAAACATTAAAAATCCAGTGATGATTAGAACTTGAATCTTCTTCATTATCTCCCTCTTTTTTTAAGATTAAATTTATCAGAAAAAAAATATCTTGTCATCATCTAAGCTTATAATACTTTTTATGAATTTGGTATTAAAATTATTTTTCTTGCATGAAATTTGATGTGCAGACAACCGCAAAATTAGTACATGAGCCATGTAAATGGTGAATAAGTATCACCGATAAGCTCTTTTACTGCTTGTGGCGCAATACCTTGGAGTCGAGTTATCACACTTTGCAGGACTATTCCAGTCCTGCGGACCAAGAAAAGTAGAAGGTCAGAAGGGGGACGGACCTCAGTCAGAAGGGGGACGGACCTCAGAATTTCTTTTATAATCAATAAGTTAATTCGAATAATTGCCTTAGAAATTAGCTTAAGGACACTATTTTGGGGGTCAAAACACCCTTTTAAGCGGATAATAACAAAGCGAATGTGATCTGACAGTAAGAAAATATATTACTATTAGTTCACAGTGTGGCGATTGCCTGTAATTATATTGTTTCCGTAAAAGGCAGTGATGAATATGGCGTTGCTGTGAATGAAAATTGGACTGAGATTTTTTTCTCTGGAAATCAGGACGAAAAAACATCAGTTATGCAAATTGTATGGTTGTCTAATTCCTGGAGTGAGCCGAATATATTTAAATAGAGAGGTCTTCGATGAGCAAGAGAATGTCTATATTGATTTTATCCGGATGCATTGTAAACCTTTTGTGCTTCTCACTTCCTGCAATTCAGCAAGAAATCCCGAAAGAAAGCCCTCCATTTCCAAAAGTGGAGATAAAGGATACAGAGCTAAGAACTCTCAAATCAAAACACGTTGGCGAGGAATACAAGATAAACATATTTTTCCCAAAAGATTATGATAAGGAAAATAGAAGATATCCGGTTGTCTATGTGCTTGACGCTGAGTACAATTTTGGCTGCGTGGCTTATATAACAAGAAGGCTTATAAAAAACGGGGATATTTCCAAAATTCTGCTTGTCGGCATCGCGTTTGAATATGAAGAAGCATACGCTTCGAAAAACAGGGATATGCATGCCCCTGTTTATTTATCTGTGGGTGAGGATGAGAGCCAAAGAATGAGAGAGGGTTCGATCAATTTAAACGAAACACTATCAAAAAGAGAATATCCCCATCTGAAATTTCAATTTTCTTTGGTCGAAGGAGAGAATCACAGGTCTTTGTTTCCTTTTGCCTTTTCAAGAGGATTGCGGTTTGTTTTCTCTGGCATCTGAGACCTTCACACTGTTCACCCAGTGACAAACAAGCTTCTTTGTCTATAAGAATGGCATTAAATGCATATATTTCACGCCATTCTGCTTTTAACAATGGATATGATACTATGCTGTTTAAAGAATAGTTGATTGATGAATTGAGATGGACCTGACATTTATTAAATTGAGTTGATAACGCATAAGTGGTAAGAATTAAGAATAAAATAACTAGAATTAATAAGAATAGTAGACAAAGCAGTATGCGTATTGTTAGGAGCAAAGGCATCATGAATAAGACGAATGACATTGCGGTGAAGTTTCGCGAGGTTCAGCGTTTTCGACAGAAGTGGCTTTGGATCGCCATAGCTGTCGTCTTGCTTGGCCTCATCATCTCTTTCGGATACGGAATGATCGAGCAGCTCGTCTTCGGTCACCCTTGGGGCAACAGATCTATGTCTGATACAGCACTGGCAATAGTCGGGCCTTTAATGATCTTGATGGGGATCGGTATTTCCTGGCTTTTCCTTAGATTAAAGCTCCTCGTTGAAGTCCGGGAAGATGGAGTGCACATCCACTTTGTTCCACTGGCACGTCAGACAGTTCCGTTTAGGGACATAGTCGATTGCGAGGTAAGGACATACAGGCCGATGCGAGAGTACGGTGGTTGGGGTTTAAAGTATGGACGGGCCGGAAAAGCCTACAATGTCAGTGGCAACCGTGGTGTACAACTGAAACTGTCAAGCGGTAAGGGATTACTGATCGGATCACAACGCCCGGAAGAACTTGCACAAGCAATACAAGCGGGGATGAGGGGGTAGAGGATGCGGATGCAAGCAATTGTCTATCAGAAATATGGCCCACCAGATGTTCTTAAACTTGAAGAGGTAGAAAAACCTACTCCCAAGGATAATGAAGTTTTGATAGAACTTCATGCAGCATCCGTAAATGACTGGGACTGGGGTCTTTTGAGAGGTAAGCCGTTCGTGAACCGCCTGCTATTTGGGCTTCTAAAACCAAAAACCAAGATACTCGGTTGTGACATAGCAGGGCAGGTTGAAGCGGTTGGCAGAAACGTAAAGCAGTTTCAGCCAGGTGATGAGGTATTCGGAGACCTATCCGGGTATGGTTTTGGCGGTTTTGCCGAGTATGTATGTGCTCGTGAAAATGTTTTGGTGTTGAAACCGGCCAGTATGACATTCGAGGAAGCAGCGGCCGTACCTCAGGCGGCAGTCCTTGCCCTGCAGGGTCTTCGCGATAAAGGACAGATTCAGCCGGGGCAAAAGGTTTTGATCAATGGTGCGGGTGGTGGCGCAGGTACATTTGCGGTGCAGATTGCCAAATCATACGGGGCTGAAGTGACTGGCGTGGACAGCACGAAGAAATTGGACATGGTGCGCTCGATTGGTGCGGACCACGTCATTGATTACACTCAAGAAGATTTCACTAAAAATGGGCAGCGTTATGACCTGATTCTTGATTTTGCGGCACATCATTCGATTTTCGATTACAAGCGTGTATTAAGTCCCAAGGGAATTTATGTCATGGTCGGAGGTTCCATGGCTCGAATTTTCCAAGCTGTGTTCCTGGGACCATTGATTTCAATGGCCGGGAGTAAGAAAATGGGTATCCTGGCGCATAAACCAAACAAGGATTTGGCTTTTTTGAAAGAGCTTTTTGAGGCCGGCAAAGTAAAGCCTGTTATAGATAGACATTACCCGTTAAGTGAGGTTGCTGAAGCTCTGCGCTATTTTGGAGAAGGACACCACCAAGGAAAATTAGTCATAACTGTGGAACATAATAACAAGACCTAATAAAGCGCCGCAAAAGATCCTTTAAAACACGCAAGTCTTATCTGGTTCACGGTCTGGTCGAGCCTTGTCCACGGTGGAATCATGCTCGTTCAAGCGATCGTCGCAAATCTGATTAACGTACTCGTGATCACTGTTTTTATTGCCCGCCTGAGTCATCGACCAAAGATCGAGTATTGGTTGGGAATAGCGCTTATCTCAACTCTTATTCCACTGACTTATCTGTTCATTACAGCTGTTGGATTCAAGCGGCCTTTTTTATATTTTATACAGATTGGCCTGATGATCACATATCTTGTTGTCGAGTTACTGTTGGATTATGTCTTAAAGGTCAATTTTCGCCAGAATCAAGGGGTCGTTATCCCATATGTCATGTTGTTCTTTGCGGGCACTGGCGGTATGATAGGAGTGGCCAACCATGCGGGCAAAGTCTGGACTGTTGTAACGGTCATAAGCTTCCTCATCATGGGAACCCTTGCGTTTATCCAGCGTTCGATCACTGGACAATAGTTGATGATTTTCTCATAATATTTTCAACAACAATAGTCATAGTCACGCTCGGGAGCGTGCTCAATAACTGTCTAATAGTGCTTTTTTGCTCTGTCGTAGAGCTGCTTGACTTGCATCCCACAGCGAGAGCATTCCATATAAATATGCAAAGAAAAGAAGCGATAATAGCGGCCCACGCAGATCTAATCGATTCCTTGTGCTATGAGTGAATGTCAGCAACTTTCTTGGATTGTCGTCGTTTTTATATATAAACAGATTCTAAGCACAGAACATCTAAGGAGTAATGATGTCAGAAAAATTTAAAAGAAAATGTCAAAGAAAACAGTTGATCCTTATCACAGTGCTGGTGATGATGGCAGGCTTCATCATCCCGATTCTTGGTAACATGGGAGTAGGATCTGAAAAAGAAGAAGCCGGGCGTGTTCTGAAATTGTATGAGGTGCAGCGGATAGAGGATGCTCAGGCTGATTATTATTTAAAATCTCCGCGTGATATCCAGATCGCCCCGGATGGCTCTCTCTTTGTGGTCGATGAGGACCAGTTACTTAAATTCGATGTAAACGGACAGTTTATAAAAAACCTTTATAAAAAGGGGCAGGGACCGGGTGAATTGGAGGGGATAAGTGACCTTATCATATCTGATGACGCACTCATTATTCTCCAGGGGCAGCCCAATAAACTTATGCTGATAAGTCATGACGGTGAGTTTATCCGGGAGTTCAGGCCGGAACCCAGTGTATCCAGGTTGTGCGCTGTTCATGATGGCATCTTTGTGACTGCTCGCTATGGCCCCCCTAAATTAGACAAAGTTGGGGATGAGGCGAAGATCATTGACCAGAAGCAGATCGTTAAGGATTTCGGGAGAGCGTACCGAAGGGTTCGGTTCAAACAGGATGATTCCGGGCAGGTCGAGATAAGGCCCGAAGTGTTTCGCTTCGCACCTCCTGTGAAGCATCTAAACGATGTCCAGCAGCTCAGAAGTGATTGAGGAATTCTTCTTACTGTTCGATGGCTTTTTTTGCGATAGCTTTTTCCGCCAAGAACACAGCTTTATCAACGGCTTGTTTCAAACCAGGATAGATATTTCCAGGAATAAAGACCGGCACTTCCACTTGAGGAGGAATGCCGATGCCTTCGTAGACCTTGCCATCCGCTGCCTCGCAAACCTCGTTGGACATTTCGAACCGCCAGCCATTGGGCAAATATTTTGTCAAAGCATTGGAGAGCGCCCCAGCCGTCGTGCCGCCAACTCGAGTCACATGCGGACAGGCCATCATGCAGATGACAAAACTCTCGGCAGCGCTGACGGTCCTTTCGCTCGTCAATAGAAACGTTGGGCCCGTAAACTGGAAATTTCCTTGAGGATGGACATAAAACTCCTGTTTTTCAGTGAATCCTTCGCCATAGACCGCCTTTTGTGTGAAAGCCAAACGCTTTCTATCGGCAAATCGGTTGACAATCATCATGGCGAGCCCATCGTATCCTCCGGTATTGAAGCGGACATCGACCACAACAGCTTCAACGCTCCTGAAATACTCCATGACCTGATCCATCGTCCATTCCAAGACCGCTAGGCTATCTGTTCGCGAAGACTCGAGCCCTGCGTAATCTCCCATGATAAAAATATTGAGATAGCCGATATTGGGTTTGATCTTCCCCCAAACAATGAAGTTATTTGCAGCTATTTGACAATCAACATTTAAAAAATCATTTTTTATTATGGATCGGAGTTTTTCGAGAGATTTAAAATAGCGATCCATGGGTTTTTCAGACTCAAATTCTTGTTGGACATGCAAGCTCAATGCGTCGGGTTTTGTGCTGCCAATCCATCTATCGCCTGCCTGTAAAGAGACATGAGGATCATTAAAAGACCTTATGACAGCCGAAAAAATTTCAAGAAGTTCATCATCCGTGGTTTTAGCCGTCACCTGAGGACGATAAGTTTTATAGATCCCGTCCCAATCGACATGATGGAGCTTGAAGAAGGGATAATTTTCCTTGAATGCCTGGTAGAAGACTTCAAAGTTATATTCGGGATCCTTTGATCTTGAGGCGCGATCATTTTGACAAAACTCAGGCAGGGTGTCTAGCCTGTCATAGGTATAGCGAAATATCCCTCCTTTCGAGAACAGTGATAACTGGTCTGTATCATGAATCTCAAAGCGGTCAAATCTATTCTTAAGATCCTGTAAAGTCCCTTTTCTAACTTGCAGGCAGCTTATTTTTGTTGTGTCATAGTTGGTGTAGTTGCCCTGGTGGATGTGCAGGATCTTTCCATAACCCCTCAAACGCCATACTCCATCGAGTGCGACCGCTTTGTCTTGTTGCGCATGCGCCTGTCTTCCGTTCCAAATTGGCAGTATTAGAAACAACAAAACGGCAGAGCATAGGAATCTTCTTTTGGTGCGCGTCACAAATTCCTCATTATGTAATTCAGGTTCCCTTCAGCCCAGCCAGCCTCTTCCTGGCATCTTCAATCTCAGGGAGGCCGGGATCAGCGTCCTTCCAGAGGGTGAGGAATTTCTCGTAATGGTCAATGGCTTTTGCTGTGTCTCCCGCTTTTTCATAGAGTCGCGCAATTAAATAGTCGAGTTTGGACCGGATACCAAAAAAATCGATAATGTCGTATTCCCGATTGGGCGGGTTTATAAGTAACCAATATTCGAATGAGCGGTTCAGGCGCTCAATGGCTCTTTCCATATCTCCTTCGTGTTCGTAGAGATCTGCCATACATTTTTGGTATAGCGGCGTAGTCGCTTTGACCATTCCTGGGATTTGATCAAATTCACTTCGGGCGGCTGCCCCATTCCTTTGGGCTGAATGGAGTGCTCCAAGCAGGAAGTGATAGTAATTCTTATGCAAGGGATTATACTTGCCGTTCTCGATTGTGTGGAGCAGAATTTCGGCCTGAGTTCGAGCCGCCTGATAATCGCCCTTTTCGACATGAACGATTCCCTTTAAATATTGGGCATAGATCGAATGAGGATTGAAGTCTTCCCGATAGAGCTGTCCCGAAATTTTCTCAGCCATTTCAAATTCAGCGATAGCTTCATCATATTTACGTCGAAGGGACAGGATTTTCCCCAGGTTTTCATGGCAATAGATTAAGGCTTGATCAGGTTTATTATTTTTAAGGAGGGTTAACGCCGCCCGGATTTCTTCTTCTGCCTTTGAATATTTGCCTTCGATGATGTAGGACAGAGCCTTGTCTTGAGCAATGGCATTAATTGACTTTGGATTTCGATCCGCCCAATTTCGAAATTCCTCTCGGGCCTTATCTGCATCATTATTCATGAGGTGGGAGATGCCTTTCCAATAGAACGAACGTACATAGTCGGGGATTTGTTCAAATGCTTCGTCCATATAACGGATGGCTTCATCGAAATGGCCTAGCATCGCATGGGTTTCCCAGGCTGAATGATAGGAGTTTCCGACATCTGGATGGACAGCAATGTATTTTTTTGCAGCCGAAATTGCGGAGGGAGGATCATTCAATAACACATTCGCATACGCAAGCATGTTGTAGCCGTTGCCTTCACTCGGATCTAATTCGAGGATTGCCTCTGCGGACCTCTTTACCTTTTCCCAATTACCTTCGCCCCAACTCATTAGGACATTCAAGAGATAGCTGCTCTTATCATTCGGATATTTCTCCACCAGAATTTGGCTGAGTTTTGAAGCTTCCTGGATGTTTAATTCAGAGGATGCCACTCCGATATCGATGATCAGGCGCTCCTTTTCTGTCGCTTTCTGGGAAAATTTTTTGGCCAGAGCCATCGTCTCTTTGATAAGGGAAATGTCTGCGAATGGATCGAAAATAATCATTCCCATCCTTCCCTGTGCCCAGGCCTTCCAGGTGTAGGCCATAGCAAAGGCAGGATCGATCTCTACCGCATGGTTAAAATTCTCCTCCGCCTCCTCGAATTCCCATTTCCACATGTTTTGAAGCCCCTTATAATAATATTTATAGGCTTCTAATGAACTCGTCGTCACATCGACGATTTTGAATTCCTGATCGCTTTTTCTGGTGTCTAGATTCATCATCGAAGCGATGTCTGCGGTCAATTGATCGACCATATCAAGTATGCCCTGATCGTTTTGCGCGCCTTCTGCCCGTGATGAATCGATAATGGTTCCGCTTCCAACATCTGTGAGGTTAGCGTCGATGATGATCTTATTGCCGATTTTCATGATGCTTCCAAGAAGCATAGATTGCACTCCCGCCCGGGAGGCGACCTCAGAGGCCGATTTTTTATCGATGGATTCGGCATCCTGCTTGCCTATCTGGTTGAGGATATCGAAGAGCCTCTGGCTGCTCGTGACTTCGATGTCCTCGTAGCGGCTCAGGTTTGTGGTCAACAGGTCTACAAGAATCCTATCGAGATCTTCAATACCGGAACGGTTTTCGAAGTACATGATAGCCAGAGAAGGTTTGCCGGAAAGCCCTGCATAGGGAGCCTTTTTTGCCCAAGGGCTCCAGATTAACAGTCCGACCGCAATCACGACCAATGCTAAGATAAATGGAATCAGATTTCGCTTCAATCCAAAGCTTACTGTGATCTCTTTGGAGGGTGTGTGTCTTTTTTTTGGCTTGAGCCTTTCCGTTGTTGGCAGTCCTTCATCGATCCTCTCCAGTTCACCCTGAAGTTCTGTTGTACTTTGATATCTATTCTCCTTCTCCTTTTCCAGGCATTTTAAAATCAGCTGACTGAGATCTTGAGGGATTTGTGAGTTAATGTCTTTAGGACCGACGGGGAATTCGCTTTTTTGTTTGACACCGACAGCAAAGGGAGTGTCTGCCTCGAAGGGCAGACGGCCCGTTGTCATTTCATAGAGAATGATGCCGAGGGAATAGATATCCGAACGCTGATCGACTTCATTGGCTTCCACCTGCTCTGGACTCATATACTCGGGTGTGCCGATCATCACTCCGTATCCGGTGATCCCTTTTCCTTTAACTGTCCTGGCAATCCCAAAATCCATGATCTTGGCATCGCCTTGCTTATCGATCATGATGTTCGAGGGCTTCAGATCGCGATGGACAATTCCCAGTCGATGTGCCTCGGAGAGGCCTTCACATATTTGGCTGGCAATTCTTATCGAGGTTCCAATATCGATCTTTACTCTCCGAATAAGGCTCTTCAGATCCTCACCGGGAACATACTCCATCGTGATGTAGTGCTGCCCTCTTTCTTCACTAAGATCATACATCCTGCAGACGTTGCGGTGAGAGATTTTCCGGGCAGTTGTCAATTCATTCCGGAATCGCTCGATCGTTTTTTTATCGGCGGCAATCTCTGGTTTGATGAGTTTGAGGGCGATTTCTTCCTTGGCCTTGGTGTCCTCAACCCGATAGACTCTGCCCATTCCACCTTTGCCCAGTTCTTCTATGATTTCATATCGACCAGCGAATAAAGTGCCGCGGGTGAGTTCTTCTTTGGGTGTTTCTAAAGTCTTAGTGTGGGCAATCCCATCCCCATCTGGAAGGGGAGCCGCGCAGTTGCTGCAAAAGCGGGCCGTATCGGTGTTTTCAGAATCGCATCGAGGGCACTTTCTGGCCATTTATTCCCCTTTATTATCAATACAAGGATATTTATTTAGGGGGGATGTGTCAAATTCAAAATGTCTTCAAAATGCCTTGATTTAACAATTATACGAAAAGAATGTCGTGAAATGTATATATTTCACGCCGTATTGTTTAAGGATTTATTCTGTCATTTAAGGAAAGAGAGTTCACTTTTCTTCATCTGATGATTTATCTGGTTTGAGCTCTTCTGGATTGAACACCCATCCACCCTTGATCACACGCCATGGCGATTGTGAGTTCTTGATGCCTTCCAAAGGATTTTTATCAAGGATGATAATGTCTGCCAGCCTGCCGGGCTCGAGCGTACTAAGATGATCCTCTGCACCAGGGAGAAGACCTCATGGGTGAAGATCTTATTAAAGTATGAGGTCAGGAGGGATGGTGCATGTTGCTATGTTTATCCCTAATCTCCGTAACTAGTTGTTGAATTCGCTTTAGACCCTCTGTCAGGTAACTCTGAGGCAGCCCGTAGCTAATTCTAATAAACTTGTCCATACCGAAGTGATCACCAGGTACAATCAAAACACTCTTTTCTTGGATTAATTTATTGGCCAATTCGGTAGAGTTTACATCCAATTTATAGCGCACGAAGGCGATGGCTGCAGCCTGAGGTGGCACCAGCCGGAAGGTATCCTTATGATGGTCAATCCATTGTTGCAATAGGGGGAATCCTTTGCGTATGTAATCGCGCGTACGCTGAATGATGCGAGGGCGTACATTGACGGAGAGGGCCAATGCTGCCAGTTTATTTGAAAAAATTGAAGTACTGAGGGTGGTATATTCGTGTCTTCTCCAGATTTTTTCGATGGTATCTGTGGGTCCGACAGCCCAGCCAACGCGAAGTCCTGGTAACCCGTAAGCTTTGCTCATACTACCTACAGCTATGACCTTATCATATCGGCTATAAAAGGAAGGACTCTCTTCATCTTTAATTCGCTCAGCACCAATGTAAACTTCATCGGCCAGGATCCAGGCGCCCACTCCTTCTGCTGCATTAATGATAGCATTCATCTCTTCATGGGTAAGAATATACCCGGTGGGATTATTGGGATTGCAGACGGCTATCAGCTTCGTTTTGGGTGTGACCGCCTGCATTAGTTCATCCAGATTAACCTGCCAGCCTTTATCTTCGCAGAGATGAAAGATGTTCATTTTCAGGCCATGGTTTTTAGCAATTCCCCAGATTTGCATGTAGTTTGGCAGCATGATTGCTATTTCATCTCCGGGTTGGAGCAAGGTATGGATCGAGTTATAATTGGCCTCAATAGCGCCTACGGTAACTAGGACATTACTTGAGGTGCAACCGGAGTAAAGAGCAGCGATATTTTCTCTGAGTTCCGGATTACCGTTGGCGTGGGCGTAGTCTATTTCCGTTGCCAGCAATGTTTCAATATACTCAGGACTATCCGTCAGTAGTTCTCTAAGCAGAAGAGGGTGAACACCACTCTCAGATAGATTATAATCCACCTCCTTTTCATTCTGTGATGCCATCACTTCATGTTCAAAGGATTGAAATTCATTCATTTTATAAAGTCTCCTTGAGTTAGTTTTTTGAATATTTTCTTAGAACAAATAATATCATCAACCATGGACTAGCTTTTTTTTGTATTGGCCCAGATCCCTCACATTTTTCCCTATTTCCTCCTACTTATCAATTGAAATAAGATTATCACACCTAAAACGACGAGATCAACGACTCAAAAATCATTGCAATTTTGCCGAAACCTCCGAACCAATTGGATCACGATAGACTCGGCCCTCGAATGGAAAAAAACAGCCACAGAGGCCCTCAGAATTACTCCCCATTCCTCCTGGCGCTTGGCATGACAGGAGGGACAGTATCCGAGTGTCTTGCAGGAAAACATCGGGAGCCGCTCTTCTCCACAGTGGGGACACCGGATACGGGCAAATCCGCACATCGGATAGCCGCAGTCCAGATACTTCTCAACAACATCCTGCATTATCTACATAAATGTCGTTAAATGTATATATTTAGCGACATTCCCCGTTCAAGAACGGAATTGCCTTTACATTAGGGGATCTTAAATATTGATTATTCCAAATGGAATATTCACCACTATTGTCGACATTGAGCATCAAATCAGCTATTTTTTAAACGGAATGGGCATACCTTATCAAGTCAGATGTTATCAGGCGAAAATATAACCTGCAGTTTCCGATTCTTCCTCTGTAGATATTTTTCTTCCCGGCTATTTTCTTGATATCACATACGTTAGGGTTTATCTCAAGCATTCCCAATTGATGGAGCACTTCTTCTTGTAATTTTTGTTCTAGATCGAGTATGTTTTTCCGTGCGCTATTTGCGATTTTTGTTATCCGCCACTTTTTGGTTTTTGAGGTCACGCTTGAGCTCCTCGAAAGTCACGTATTCCCCTTTTTGAATTTCCATTATTCCCTTTTCGATCTCTGCCCATTCATTTGCGCTGATTTTCACGCTTTCGATCTCTTCTTTGTCCATGTTGCGGATAAACTCACGGATCTTTCCGGTTTTGCTGTAGCCTTTTTCTCTGCAAACGGCATCGAAAGCGATGTATTCTTCGAGGGGAAGTCGTAAACTTAGAGTTCGTGTTTCTCTCATTTTAACCTCCAGGCGGATCAATCTCATAGGAAGTTGTTATTTGCATTAATTAACATTAATTATAATGCATTTTAATGTATTTATCAATGTTCAGTCTGATACCTGAATTTTGATCCATGTAGCGACCCAACATCCTGGAGAACATATCAATAGACGAGGAGTATTCAATGATTTTCTCATAAGGGAAAATAGGTGGGATCGATCAAGTTGAGAGGCGTGAATCGTTTAAAATTATCCCCAGTGGCACTGCAATGACTGCCAGAATGAGTTTTAGTTCAAGAGCATGAGATGTGCGTATATCTGGGCATCTTGCGGTCGCAAGGGGCGTTGATACAGGAACGACTACCCCAAAAAGTGGGGGAGAACCGATCAAATACAACGATAACTGGCTGATAGTGCTTGAACGTCAATCCTATGGCTCTTGGAAATGGATATACGAAATATGGAATGATAATAATCCTCTTCCAGAATCAGCAGAACAGGAATAACTGAACTAACTGATACATTTGAGGACTGGACTATTCCAGCCCCATTTTCTTAAGAAGGGCTTTAAACCTTGGCTCAGAGCGGAGGCTGTCTAAAGATTCTATGACTTTTATTTGATAAAGCCAGTGATCGTGTTCTTCATACGCCTTCTCCAGTAAATCCAAAGCTCTGTCTTTTTCGTTGAGTTCTATATAGATTAGCGCAAGGCCATATGGAGAATTATATTTCGTTTTTGCTAGTTTTATTAACTCATTGAGCAACTTTTTTGCTTCGGTTATTTTCCCGCCGCACGCATAGGCAAGACTGAGAACACCTTTCATTCTGGAACTCATGCCTGAAAGGCTCAATGCTTTTTGTGCATGAGCAATGGCCTCATCATACAATCCTTTAAAAGCATAAGGATAGACTATATACCAATGAGGAATATAGGAGGCTGGATCAAGCTCCATCGCTCTGTGTAATTCTTCAATCTCTTCATCATACCGGCGGGCAAACATGAACATTCCCCCCAAAGTGGTGCTTATGATAAGTGATGTTGGATCAAGTTCTTGTGCTCGCTTTATGGTGGCAATGGACTCATCATGCCTGCCCATCGCTCCTAACCATACAGAATACCAATGATGTGCGGTTACGTAACTCGGATTAAGTTCGAGAGCTCGTTTGAATGAACTTTTGGCACCTGTCCAATCCCATTCATACCATGTTTGTATCATGGCAAGGGATGCGTGCGCCTCAGCAAGAGTCTCATCCAGATCTATAGCTTTTTCTGCGGCCTCCTTTGCTCTTGGGAATGCCTCTCTGGGCGGGACTAAGTCATAATACCCGATAAGATTAAAATAATCGGCGATTCCTGTATAAGCCAAGGCGTAGGTGGGATCTTTTTTTATGGCTTTCTGGAATAGTTCCAAGCTTTTCTGAAAACCTTCTTCTGTCCTCATGTTCCAGAAATGACGACCCACTAAATAAGTGTTATATGCTTCAAGATTATCGGTAGGATTTTTATTCAGTCCTCGTTTTTCTTCGATCGTCAGATTTGTCTTCAAAGCCCTGGCAATATTCTCCGCAAGATCGCTCTGAATCTCGAAGACATTCTTCAATTCTCGATCATACGTCTCCGCCCAGAGATGGAAACCATCCTCCACGTTTATCAACTGAGCATTGACCCGGATGTAATCTCCCGATTTTTGAACACTCCCTTCCAAAATAGTATTGACGTTCAGTTCTTGACCGATATCTCTGATATCTTTATCGGTATTTTTATAACGCATCACCGATGTCCTGGATATCACTTTTAATTCCTGAAGTTTGGTGAGTTTCGTGATGATATCGTCGGTCATCCCGTCACAGAAATAAGCTTGATCCTTTTGGGGACTAATGTCTGCAAAAGGAAGAACTGCTACAGAATATTTCCAACTCATTTCAGGTACTGTCGTTGTTTCAAGCTTTTCCCTGTGAATGGCGCTTTCAAATGTGGTGAGGCTCTGTTTAATCTCATCCAGATCAGAGTTGATCTCTGCAACATCCTCGTATCTGTTCTCTTTTTTCTTCTCCATACATTTGAGAATTATTTCGCCTAAAATGTCTGGTATTTGAGGATTAAGATCTTTAGGACTTCTGGCAGTTTCACCTTTGTGTTTCATAGCGATGGCCAGAGGCGTATCACCTTCAAAAGGCAAGCGGCCGGTTATCATTTCATACAGAATAACTCCCAATGAATAGATATCGGTCTTCTTGTCAACCTCTTTTGCCTCTGCCTGCTCAGGTGACATGTACTCAGGAGTACCGATCATCACACCAGCAGCAGTTATTCCCTTTTCTTTAAGCGATCGGGCAATGCCGAAGTCCATGATCCGAACATTCCCGTCTTCATCGATCATGATGTTGCTTGACTTTAAATCGCGATGCACAACGCCCAAGCTGTGAGCTTCGACCAGTCCTTCACAGATCTGTTTCGATATGGAGATGGATTTTCCTATAGGGAGTTGGCCGATACGTCTGATCAAACTTTTTAAATCTTCGCCGCGTATATATTCCATCGTGATGAAAAGTGCTGCCTCTGTCTCACCCAAATCATACATTCCGCAAACATTCTTGTGACGGATGTTTCGAGCGAGCTTCAGCTCGTTCCTGAATCTTTCGATTGTTTTCTTGTCTTTAGCAATATCTGGTTTTATTAGCTTCAGTGCGATTTCTTGCTTTAGCTTTGTGTCCTCAACCCTGTAGACTCTTCCCATGCCACCTTTACCCAATTCTTCGATAATTTCGTATCTGTTGGCTAAAGTGGCGCCTCTTGTAAGTTCCTCCTTGGGCGTCTCAAAGGTTTTAGTCATTTCGACCTTTGCTGGGGAGGAGAGCCGAGTGCCGCATTTCCCGCAGAAGAGGGTATCTTCGGGATTGTTGTGGTGACATTTGGGGCACTTAACTCCCATTTTTATTCCCTTTTGACGGACACAACAAAAGAGTAACAATTTCTGAGAGAAGAGTCAATTTAAATGAGCATTTAAATGAGCAATATGAGATGAGCAATAAGAGTCTGGAATTACAAAAAGAGGATTGGATGACGAAAGATCGTATAAAGTAATATTTCACACCATCCCACCAATCTTTTTGAATTATTCATGAGACATTTCGACCTGTTTATTCGTTTCTTATTGTGAAATACAAAAAAATCTCTAGTCTCTATTTGGAATTATGTGTATAATTTGATTGAACTATACACATAGGAGACTGAGATGAGGACCAATGTTGTGATTGACGATCAACTCATGAAAGAGGCTCTTGAGCTTTCCGGATTCTGCACGAAGAAAGCAACCATCGAAGCCGGATTGAGACTCCTTGTCGAATTCATCCGGCAGGCAAAGGTGAAAAATTTCCGGGGAAAGCTTAAATGGACCGGCGATCTCAGCACAATGCGGTTGAATGACTGAAGCTTAGTGACTAAAGCTTGACATGTGGGTAATATCTGTATATTATAGCTATAAAAAACCACATAATAGATGAGGATTACAATGCGTATAGTTCAGATGACTTTGGATGAAGAGCTTATCGAATCAGTAGACAAAATTGTCAAAGAACTCAAAACCACTCGTTCTTCCTTCACGCGCAAGGCATTGAGAGAAGCGGTTGAGCGCCTAAATGTCAGGCGCCTCGAAGAAAAGCATCGGAAAGGCTACAAACTTCACCCAGTAAGCCAATATGAGTTCAGCGTGTGGGAGAGTGAACAGAATTGGGGGGATGAATGAAAAGAGGGGAAATCAGGTGGTACCGATTCAAAGCGCCGGATAAAAACAGGCCTGTCCTGATCCTGACACGTGATTCAATATTGGAATATCTGGGCGAGGTTACGGTAGCACCAATCACTTCGACAATCAGAGATATTCCCAGCGAAATTTTTTTGTCTAAATCTGACGGGATGCCCACAGACTGTGTTATAAACTTCGACCATATCCAGACTGTCTCAAAGAAGAAAATTGGCTCCCTTATTACTATCCTGTCACCGGAAAGATTAAAAGAGGCTCGAGAAGCAATTCTTTTTTCTCTTCATTTATAATTCCAGTCTTTTCTAGACCGGAGCATTCTATATTCATCGCAAGATATCTCTTATCTATAGCGATCAGAATTTAAATCCCCGTACAAAGCACTTGGAATGAATTGCAATCAATGGTGAATGACAAATTTAGATGAATTGTAAGCTTATTGCTTCGCCTCCTTTGGTATAAGCTCCATGCCGAGCTGCTGCATAACGTTTAAATGGATGATGACTTTTCCGAGAACTTCTTCCATAAATTTATGTTCGATTTTGGACAGGGAATGTCTGAAAACGGACAGGGATCTTCTCTAAAGGACATCCTTTTCAAGGGAAAAACAAGGCCGCCTGTCTTCAGGCTGGAATGGCATGATCCTTGCATACCCTGTGGTGTAGGATATCCTGTGTTATGGAGTAAATGATGATAGATAAAGCGCTTGTGGCCGCATCCACGAAACCCATTATCCTTTCGATTCTGTTGGGGGGCGAGGACTATGGCTATCAGATCATTCAGAAGGTCAAAGATATTTCCGGGGGAAGCCTCGAATGGTCGGACAAGATGCTCTATCCGGTCCTTCACCGTATGGAAAAGGAGGGATTCCTCATCTCCCGGTGGAAAATGTCGGATGGAGGCAGACTTCGCCGTTATTACAAGATCACCGAAAAGGGATGCCTGGAACTCGATTCCGAGCGCCGCCAGTGGCGGTCGGTTACAGACGCTCTTGCCCAATTGTGGAAGCCCCTGCCGTCATTGGACTGAGAACGATTTGCTTTTGTTCAGGAGAAATAAATATGTTCGACTTGGAAAAGGCCATTGGTGAGTGGAAAAAAACTCTTTTCCGAAGCGAGAATATGGAGGAGGCCGATGTAGCCGAGCTCGAATCTCATGTCCGGGAAGAGAGAGCCAGACTCGTGAAAGAGGGCTTTGATGAAGCGGCTGCTTTCCGGAAGGCTATTGAAGATCCGGCATCGGCTGAAGCACTCGAGGCCGAGTATGCAAAAGTCCGGCGTCTGAGGTTGGACCGTCCCGCCTGGCATCCGGCTCGGCTCCTGCCAGTGTTTGCCTGGAGCCACATGAAGATCGCCTCCCGTAAGATGAGGAAGCAGAAAGCCTATTCGTTGATCAACACCGTCGGTCTCGCTCTCGGAATGACCTGCTCGTTTTTGATTTTTTTCTGGGTACAGGATGAACTGGGGTACAACCGCTTTCATGAAAAAGCCGATCAGCTGTTCAGGGTCAACAAAAAGTATCAAATCGGCAGTGAAACGCAGTATAACTCGTCGACTCCCTTCCCTTTGGCTCCTGCAGTCCGGGAAAACTTCGCCGAGGTCATCGATGCGACCCGGTTCCAGCGGATCAGAGCCCTCGTCAGTTTCGGGGACAACGAGGACAATGTTTTTTACGAACGTCGCGTATGTGTGGTGGATCCGTCTTTTTTCAGAATTTTTAGCTTTCCCTTCGTCAAAGGCGATCCGGTTGCTGCTTTAGCGGAACCGGATTCGATCGTCCTGACAGAAAGCACTGCCGCCAAGTATTTCGGCACGGAAGACCCTGTCGGCAAAACTCTGACCCTTGACCATGACAAAGACTTTGTCGTCAAGGGAGTGGTCGAGGATATCCCGCCGAACTCCGACCTCCCGTTCGATCTTTTCGTTCCGACCTCAAGAATGATCGATCCGGAATTGCTGGAGGATTGGGGAAGCCACTACGCCATGACGTTCGTTTGTCTCCAGGGCGGCTCCGTCCCTGCGGAGGTGGAGAAAAAACTATCGAAGCTTATACAGGAGCAGCTCCCCAAAGAACAAATTTCCTTAGCCCTGCAGCCACTCGGTGACATCCACTTGTATTTTGAAGACGGGAGCGAAGAAGGCATGAAATTTGTCCGTGCCTTTTCTATAGTCGCGGTCTTTATCCTGGTCATCGCCTGCATCAATTACATCAACCTCTCCACAGCCCGCTCCGAGAAACGGGCCAAAGAGGTCGGTTTGAGGAAAGTGGTCGGCGCACGGAGAATGCAGATCGCCTGGCAGTTCTTTGCAGAATCGCTTCTCTTCACCCTGATCGCGCTCGGCCTCGCTCTCTTACTTATCCAGATGCTCGAAGGCGTTTTTCATGACCTCACGGGTAAGACCCTTGTATTGGCCGATTTCGAGCCTGGCTTCATGGTGGGGCTTCTCCTGATCGCCGGTTTCACAGGTTTAGCTTCAGGCGTTTACCCGGCGATCGTGTTGTCCTCTTTCAAGCCGGTGCAGGCCTTGCGAGATGGCCTCGACCGACCCAAAGGGAAAGCGTCCTTTCGAAAGACTCTGGTGGTCGTCCAGGTCTCTCTGTCGATCATGTTGCTCATCGGCATGGGCGGCATCGAGCAGCAGCTTCGATACTTCCGGGCGATAGATTTGGGTTTCGACAAGGATAACGTCCTCTTTATGAGGATGACCGGCGGCCTCCAGAAGAATTATGAGGCCTTCAGGCACGAGCTGCTCCAGAATCCTGATGTGGCCGAAGTAGCCCGGAGCTTTCAGCCTCCGGGAGAGATGTCTGCCATCGTCAGAGGGCTTCGGTGGGAAGGAATGGAGGCCGGCGAGAGTGTTGCCTTTGGCTTTATTCCTGTCGATTACGACACTCTGGATCTTCTGGACATGAAAATCGTTCAAGGGCGAAAATTTTCGAGAGAGTTCCCAGCGGATGACTCCAATTTCATTCTCAATGAAAGGGCTGTCGAGGTCATGGGTTTGGAGGATCCGATCGGGAAACCCTTCTCTCTTGAAGATTCCACGGGCACGATCGTCGGAGTGGTCAAAAACTTCCACTCCATGCCCTTGAACTACGGCATCGAACCGGTGGTTCTCCTGGTCGATCCGGAATATTACAGCTTGGTTCTGGTCAAGATTAGGCCCGACAACCGCAGGGGAGCCATCAGCGGGGTCGAAGCGGCCTGGAAGAAGTTCGCACCGGGATTCCCCTTCGAATACCATTATCTCGACGAGCGCTTCGATCTTTATTACGGTTCAGAGATCCTGGCCGGGAAATTATTTCGCTATTTCGTCCTGATCGCCATCGTCATATCCTGTCTCGGCCTGCTGGGACTGTCTGCCTTCGTGGCCGAGCAGAAAACCAAAGAGATAGGAATCCGCAAAGCCCTCGGAGCCTCTGTCCCGCGGGTTGTCCTGCTTTTGACGAAGCAGTTCTTGCTGTGGGTTCTTTTGGCCAACATCATTGCCTGGCCCGTCGCATACATCGCTCTGCGGAGCTGGCTCGACAATTACCCCTTCCGGACCAGTCTCGGATTACCTCTTTTTCTGTTATCCGCGGCAGCAGCGCTTATGATCACGATGATCACGGTGAGCTTTCAAGCGGTGAGAGCAGCCCGTGCCAATCCGGTCGACAGCCTGAGATACGAATAAGGCATTTGTGAAACATATTTTTCCTTCCTGTTGTGTGGCATCACCCAGCCTCCGGGCTTGTATCTCTTATCGTATGGATCGTCTTCGGTATGGGATGCTTCATCTTCATCAAATGGCGTGGGGTCGGGATATGGATTTTGTAGATGTTATCAGGCGAAAATATAACCTGCAGTTTCCGATTCTTCCTCTGTAGATATTTTTCTTCCCGGCTATTTTCTTGATATCACATACGTTAGGGTTTATCTCAAGCATTCCCAATTGATGGAGCACTTCTTCTTGTAATTTTTGTTCTAGATCGAGTATGTTTTTCCGTGCGCTATTTGCGATTTTTGTTATCCGCCACTTTTTGGTTTTTGAGGTCACGCTTGAGCTCCTCGAAAGTCACGTATTCCCCTTTTTGAATTTCCATTATTCCCTTTTCGATCTCTGCCCATTCATTTGCGCTGATTTTCACGCTTTCGATCTCTTCTTTGTCCATGTTGCGGATAAACTCACGGATCTTTCCGGTTTTGCTGTAGCCTTTTTCTCTGCAAACGGCATCGAAAGCGATGTATTCTTCGAGGGGAAGTCGTAAACTTAGAGTTCGTGTTTCTCTCATTTTAACCTCCAGGCGGATCAATCTCATAGGAAGTTGTTATTTGCATTAATTAACATTAATTATAATGCATTTTAATGTATTTATCAATGTTCAGTCTGATACCTGAATTTTGATCCATGTAGCGACCCAACATCCTGGAGAACATATCAATAGACAACGGCCCCCTGTGAAAAATTTTAGCAAATGCTGGATCAAACTATTTTATTGAAACTAAATTCTGGAGTGATAATCTCCAGTGATACTGCAAAGACTGCTAAAAAGAGTTTAATTTCAAGGCAATTTATTAAGCAAAGGCATTATGGTGATATGACCAATTTAATCAGCTAATAATTCCTCTATTCTCAGTACAAAATCCTCTGCATCCTCTAGAATCCAACCAACATCTTCGTTTGTAATGGTTTTAACACCATACTGTATGAATACCCTGTTTTCCCTTGCTTTCCTCAGTGTATCAGAATATTTCTTCTCTAATAGTCTAGCTTTATTTAGATAGGTCATATATTCCTTTTTGACTATTCCTTTAAAGATGAAGAATTCCTGAAAAGCTGAAATTGCGCATTGATGTGAAAGAGCTCTGAGGCCAATGATAAAGAGAGAAGCAAGAACAGCATGGTACATTGCATAATATCCACAGATTACTGTCCAATCGTAGAATTCATTGTTGAACATGAGCCTCATTGCATTCAGATTATTACGGGCCTTATCAAGATGATTGTCAGCGGCTTTTTTGTTTACTGGAATTCTGCGAATATCAGCTCTTTTCCCTCTTCTTGATCTGAAACATTCTTTGAGGATCTTATTGAGCCTTTGAGTCATATTAAAATTTTGAGGCTTTAACAATTTCCCAAAACAGATATTCGTTATAGAGAATAATTCTGTCTCTCCAAAGCTCATCGTAGAATTCCAGATTGTTCCTGAATGCATCGAAGATTTTGTCAAAGGTCACAAGGAGTGGGGAAATTTCCAGTAAAGGCGCCACCTTTTTTTCAGATTCTTCCTGTATCTTAATATATTTGTTGCTTTTTGTTGCTGCGCATAACAAGATGTCGATATCGCTTCCTCGAGACCATTCACCTCGGGCGACTGATCCGAACAAAATAACCATTTGGATTTCTCTATGAGATAGACGAACGAGATTTGAAATATACTCATTCAGAAGACGGGAAATTTTTTTATTTTTTGCGAAGTAATGGAGTTTTCTGTGAACCTCAAAAATTTCGAATATTTTAAACAGAACAGCGCTTTTTGGATTTATTCGATATAGAGTCATATTGCCCACTTCTCTTCGGATCAATAATTTCTCCTCGACAAAGTCTTTTGCGTATTTGTTGACATTCTGGGGGACGACGTTTGCCTGACGTGATATTTCTCTGAGATGGAATTCTTGTGTTGGATTATTGAAAAATAATTTTAGGATATTCTCTCGTGTTTTTGAAAGGAACATGATAGCCTCCCGCTAAGTATTTAATAAAAAATGTATTAATTTATAAAACGATTGTATTATAATATAGAACAAATTGGAGTTGGTGTCAATAAAATATTAATGCCACAAATTGATTTTAGCAATCGTTTATGCCATGCACACTTATGAGGCTGCCCAAGAAGCAGAAAAGGGATTGGTCAAATTGGAATGGATTTAAATAATCTGCTGCATCATCAATTTCGCGGCATTTATTTTCGAATTAAAACCAGGTTCTCTTTTTGTAGTCCTTGTATTCAGGATACTTTACGAGGAGTTCTCTCTCTTCTAAAACTTTCCAGAATAGGATCTGGGCTATCCAGATAATCGAGAGGCACAATGTTACAAATCCTTGGGTAAAAAGGGCAATGCCGACGGCCATGAGGATTTGTCCGAGATACATGGGATGCCTGATCTTGGAATAAACGCCTTCTGTGACCAGATCCCCTTTATCTGTAACCCCTCCTTTGGTGATCTCACCTAAGACAAAAAGCAATAGACCGGTCGCTAACGCTGCCAAACCCAGATATTTTAGCCAGGGGGCAAAAGGACTTCTCACCGGGTCTGAAAAGGCCATAAAAAACCATGATGCCCACATAAAAAACATCACAAATGTAAGAAGAACAGAAATTTTTTTATTTTCTATCCGTCCGGACTTTTGAAATTCCAGTCCCACATAGAGATGAGCTAGACTTGTGACAATCCAGATCCCCAGGGCTATAAAAAACCATATATGCATTTATCGCTCGAATTTTGAATGAATCTGATTCATCTCCATGCGGTGATATCTTAAGGTAAACCTAACACACTGGAAACGACCCAGTCAATCCCGTGAAAAGCATTGGGAAGAAATTTACGATGCAGCCATGAATTTCTTCGTGTCTTTTTTACAGATAATCTGAGCCACATTCCTTCCGGACATTATTGCTGGAGGAAGCCCCCCTCCCGGTTCGACCCATTGTCCGATCATGTAGAAATTCTTCAAGCCGGGCAGAGTTTTATCTATTCTAAGCATCATGGTCCCCCCTCTAGGCTGCCAGCCCTCAAAACTGCCCTTCCAGTTATCGGTATATCTTATTATAGATGCAGGGGTAGAAACATCGGTAACCTCAATTTTTGATTTAACATTCCCAAACCGCTCCTCCAGAGCTTCGATAACCTCCTTTGCAATCCTTTCCTTTTCCTGTCTGTATTTCTCTCTATCGTTTTTTCTGAGCTCCACCCAGAACTCATAGTTATAAGTAACGAACATCACGGTTAGACAAGTTTTTCCTTCAGGGGCAAGTGTTGGATCAAAGTTGAAAATCCTGACAGGAAGATATTCATAATTTATGCTCTTATCCACTGTAATGGGTTTCTTGAGTTGAAAGATCAGAGAGTGAGGTTCGTTTTCAAACTTTCTGGCAACTCCCAGCGAAACAAATACAAGTGAGGGGAAAACCTTCAGTTTTTCGCTCTGTCCGCTGTAATACTCACGGAGTTTTTCATTGACATATTTTCCGTTCAGCATATTGAAAATTGTGTTGTATCCGTCAGCTGCAGAAATGATGATGTCTGCCATGTGTGTATCACCGTTCTCCAGTTTTATCCCTCTGGCGCAGTCGTCTTCTTCGATGATCCTCTCTACCTTGGAGTTATAATTGACTCTCCCCCCAAGGTTGATATATTTCTTTTCAATCAATGCGGCGAAATTCAGCGAGCCGCCTATTGGATATCCGGCCGACTTTTTATGCATACTTATAAGTGTCATAAGGAGAAAAAATACAGAACTTTCGGGTACAAACATTTCCAGGATGGCCCGACTGAGCAACGGATTTTTGCATCTGCCGGCGAGCTCTTCGGCAGATATTTTTTCCCATTTCTTAAAAGCCCTAAAATAGGGGAACATTTTAAACAGCATTTTCAGGCCATCAAAAGGATTCATCACTTCGGGGGCTTTATCTAGCGGCATTTTAAAAGGAAGAAATTTCCTTATCCCACCGACGAAATCTTCGATGATATCTTTGTCTTCCGGTGCGACATTCTTCATTTCTTCTTCCAATTGATCCACATCAGTAAATATACGGAGTGTACGTCCTTCTTTATCCTCGATTTGGAAAAATATTTCATGACTCACGAAATCCAATTTCTCCATATCTATGAGTTCGTTCCATAGATGATAAAAATTATCCGAAGGTGAAGAACCGACAAGCCAGTGAATGCAGAAGTCAAAAGTATAACCTTTTCTTTTCCAGGCCGTGCATACTCCGCCGGGGATATTGTGCATTTCAAAGATCTCCGTGTCATAACCGTTCATCTGAAGATAACTGCCCGCACATAAGCCAGAGATTCCGGCACCTATAATGATCACCTTTTTGTTGTTCATGACTGAATCCTCCAGACCGAAGCGTTTATCATGATAATAAGTTGATGCAAGGAATTCAATATCGGGTCGCGCGATAAATTCGCTTCGATTTACGGCTGTTGACCCGTGTGAATAAACGAATATACCACGAGCAAATCTAGGCGGTCAACGGATTACTGGCTCTTGGAAGAATCCTTATTTCCGTGATGCTCCTAAGTCAAATGATGATTGCAGAGGCTCGTCACAGTTCCTATTCGTCGAAGACCCCCCACCCACCACCATACGACTCATAAGGACAGTGACTCGCTCTTTTTTCCATCTGATGTGCTTATCACGGAAATAAGGAGGCTCCCTGGCTCTGTGGCAAAAAGTGGGGGAGAGAGGATTGTAGAACTTTGTTTAATCCATGTTGAGATAACTCCACAATTTTCACTTCCTGATATGTTAGAATAAGTTGACCGAAAGGAGGAATTGGATGAGCGCAAATAATAATCAGAAACAGAAAATCAGAAATTTTCCAGAGGATGTAAGAGGCCTGCGGCGCCGGCAGTTCATGAAAACGATTCTCGGAGGGGCGGTGGCAGTTACGGTCCTTCCATCCGGAGTTTTCAGCGAGAATAGAGGCTCTTACAAATCTTTGAAAAGCACAGCGATCGGGCTTTCGGCAGGGGATGTCGGCGGGGAGGGGTTTTGGAAGCTGGCCAAAGAAAATTTTGCGATCAAGAAGGGTTTGATCATGCTCAATGCGGCGAACCTCTGTCCCTCTCCATACCCTGTTCAACAGAGGGTGTTCGAGCTCACGCGGGATATAGATGCCGATCCCTCTTCCCATAACCGTAAAAAGTTCGCAGATCTGCGCGAAGGCACTCGGAGGGCTTTGGCCGGGTATGTAGGAGCGAGCCCTGAGGAAATAGCCATCGTCAGAAATACAAGCGAAGGGAACAACATGGTCATAAACGGCCTGACATTTAAACCGTGCGATGAGGTGATCATCTGGGATGAGAACCATCCGACGGCAAACATAGCCTGGGACGTTCGAGCCGAGAGGTATGGATTCAAAGTCAGACGGGTGAAGACACCCGAGGTGTTCGAGAGCGATGAGGAACTCATGAGGCCGTTTTTCGATGCCGTGACAGAGCGGACGAGATTGATGTGTTTCTCCCATGTTTCGAACATTTCAGGGATCGCTCTTCCGGCTGAAAAGATGTGCGCTATGGCCCGGGAGCGTGGCGTTTTTTCTCACATCGACGGCGCCCAGACATTCGGATCTCATGCCGTAAACCTTTCTGCCATCGGATGCGATTTCTACACAGGAAGCGCACACAAATGGTTCTGCGGGCCCAAAGAAGCGGGAATATTTTACGTGCGAAAAGAAAGGATCGCCGGCTTGTGGCCGACCATTGTCGGAGTAGGCTACCCGGGAGTGATTGATAAGGGCGCCCAAAAGTTCGAAACCCTCGGTCAGAGAGACGATTCAAGGATCGCCGCTATGGGCACAACCGTTGAATTCCATAACAAAATCGGGAAAGACCGGATTGAAGCCAGGATTCGCTTCCTGGCTACCGCTTTAAAGACGAGGCTCAAAGAGAGAATCCCGGGCATAACGTTTCGTACGCCTCTTTCGCCAGAGCTCAGTGGGGGGGTGGTCGTTTTCGATGTTGCAGGTGTAGATCTGAATAAAACTTTGGATATTCTCTATCATGAACACAACATAGGCTGCGCTGTATTTGGTGGAGATTCGGGTGGGATCAGGCTCTGCCCCCATATATACAATACCGTGGAGGAAATCGACAGGGCCGTCGATGCTGTGGCCAGCTTGAGAAGTGCTCAAACATCTATGTCTCTGGGAATCTAATGATATAGTACACAATATATTTAAATAGAGAGGCCTTTGATGAACAAGAGAATGTCCATATGGATCTTATCTGGATGGATTGTAAGCCTCCTGTGTTTCTCGCTTCCAAAAATTCAGCAAGAAATCCCGAAAGAGATTCCTGCATTTCCAAGGGTGGAGATAAAGGATACAGAGCTAAGAACTCTCAAATCAAAACACGTTGGCGAGGAATACAAGATAAACATATTTTTTCCTAAAGATTATGATAAGGAAAATATAAGGTATCCGGTTGTCTATGTGCTTGACGCTGAGTACAATTTTGGCTGTGTGGCTTATATTGCCAGAAGGCTTATAAAAAACGGGGATATTTCCAAAATTCTGCTTGTCGGCATCGCCTACGACACAGACTATGACGAGTTTTATGAAAAGAGATTCAGAGATTCTACTCCTGAATCAAGAATTCACGGACGCAACTCAGGAGGCGCAGAACAATTCACTCAAGTCATAGAGAAGGAATTGATTCCTTTCATAGATCAGAACTTCAGGACAATTCCAGAGGATAGGACTATCGTAGGTCATTCGATCACCGGATTCTATTGCTGTTATGTTCTGTTCCGTCATCCTTATCTGTTCGATCGTTATATAATTGTCAGCCCATCTCTGTGGTTTTCGAACGGCGTCGCATTTGAATATGAAGAAGCATTTGCCTCGAAGAATAAGGATATGCATGCCTCTGTTTTTTTATCTGTGGGTGAGGATGAAAGTCAGAGAATGAGAGAGGGTTCGGTCAATTTGGACAATGCGATATCAAAAAGAAGATATCCTCATCTGAGGTTTCGATTTTCTCTGGTTGAAGGAGAGAATCACAGGTCTTTGTTTCCTTTTGCTTTCTCAAAAGGATTGCGGTTCGTTTTTTCTGGCACCTAAGAACTTCATAATGTTCAGCCGCTGACAGACTCCCTTCATTGTCTCCAAGATTGCCGTTAGATGTTAAGATTTCACGCCATTTGACCATAACTTTTAAAACAACTATGAGATATTCCGACTTGCTTGTTCGTTTCTTACTGTGAAATACAAAAATATCTCTAATCTCCATTCGGTTTTATGTCTATAATTTAAT
>CAYOSH010000045.1:0-26537 GCA_964406575.1 uncultured Eubacteriales bacterium
ATGCTTCTGGCAAAAAGTGCGGTTATCCCGCAATAGGGAGGCCGTTTCCCAAACGGTCTGTTCGGGGAACGGACCCACCAAAGAAAAATACTATGCCGGTGTAACAAAAAAAAAGGCCCCGGGCTAAACCCGAGGCCTTGTGACTTCTCGCGTTTGGTTTTAGTACATATCGCCGGGAGGCATAGAAGGCATTCTTGACTTCTCCTCCTCAGGGATCTCAGAAACCAATCCTTCTGTCGTCAGGAGCAAACCAGCAATGCTGGATGCATTCTGGAGAGCGGTGCGTACAACCTTGGCAGGATCCAAAACGCCGCCTTTCACGAGGTCTTCATATTTCTCGGTCAGGGCATTAAATCCCATGTCTTTGCCCATCTCCTTCACCTTCTCGACAACGATCGAACCTTCATGGCCCGCATTGTTTGCGATCTGACGGAGAGGCTCTTCCAAAGCACGCTTGATGATGTTCACGCCTATCTGCATATCGCCTTCCACCTTCATTGAATCGAGAACCTTTTTGCTCCTCAGGAGAGCAACCCCTCCTCCAGGAACGATCCCTTCTTCAACAGCAGCTTTTGTGGCATGCATGGCATCCTCAACTCTCGCTTTTTTCTCCTTGAGCTCTGTTTCCGTTGCTGCGCCCACTTTGATCAACGCAACACCGCCCACCATCTTGGCCAGTCTCTCCTGCAGCTTTTCTTTGTCATAATCGGATGTGGTCTCTTCGATCTGAGTTCTGATCTGTTTGATTCGCGCTTTGACATCTTCAGAAGTTCCCTTGCCTTCGACAACAGTTGTGTTGTCCTTGTCGATGACGACCTTGTTGGCATCACCGAGCCAATCAACCGTGACATTCTCCAGCTTGACACCGATATCTTCAGTGATCACTTTTCCTCCAGTGAGAACTGCAATATCTTCGAGCATGGCTTTCCTTCTGTCACCGAACCCGGGAGCTTTAACCGCACAGCACGAAAAAGTGCCTTTGAGCTTGTTGACAACCAGAGTCGCCAAGGCTTCGCCTTCGACTTCCTCTGCGATGACCAACAACGGCCGTCCCATCTTTGCCACATTCTCGAGCAGAGGTAGAAACTCGCGCAGGTTGCTAATCTTTTTCTCATGGAGCAGGATCACCGGACTTTCGAGGACACATTCCATCCTGTCCGGGTCTGTGATGAAATAGGGAGAGAGATAACCGCGATCGAACTGCATGCCTTCCACGATCTCCATAGTGGTCTCGAGACCCTTGGCCTCTTCAACAGTGATGACACCATCTTTGCCCACTTTGTCCATGGCTTCAGCGATGATTTTTCCGATCGACAGATCGTTGTTCGCAGAAATTGCGCCCACCTGAGCGATCATCTCTCCACTGACATCGCGACTCAACTTTTTCAGTTCATTCACAACTTCCAAGACGGCTTGATCTATGCCCTTCTTGATCAAATTGGGGTTGGCTCCAGCAGTGACATATTTTAGTCCTTCGGCATAAATGCTCTGGGCCAAAACGGTCGCCGTAGTGGTGCCGTCTCCGGCAACATCCGAAGTCTTGGAAGCCACTTCTTTCACGAGTTGAGCGCCCATGTTTTCGAGGGGGTCTGCCAATTCAATTTCCTTGGCTACTGTCACACCGTCTTTGGTGCTTGTTGGAGAGCCGAATTTTTTCTCCAGAACAATGTTTTTTCCCCTCGGGCCCAACGTCTCTTTAACAACATTGCTCAAAGCGTTGACACCCTTGAGAAGGGCCTGTCTTGCTTCATCTCCGAGTGTAATTTGTTTTGCCATTTTTTCTCCTTTTCACTTATTCAGGTGATTTTCGCCAATATCTCTTCTTCTCGAACGATAACGTGCTCCTCATCGTTGATGTTGACCTCAGTGCCACTGAACTTTCCGATGAGAACCTTATCACCTTTTTTAACCTCAAGAGGGATAACCTTACCGTCTTCACTCACTCGCCCTTTCCCAACGGCGATCACTTCTGCCTCCTGGGGTTTTTCTTTCGCTGTATCAGGGATGATAATCCCTCCCTTCACGGTCTCTTTTTCTTCCCAACGTTTCAGAAGAACTCTGTCATGTAAAGGAATTACTTTCATTGAACTCTCCTTTGAATTTAATTTTTAGCAGACTCGCTATCAGAGTGCTAATATAATAAAAATCCCCCCAGTTGTCAAGTAAAAAATTAAATTTTTTAGCACTCTTTTTTTAAGAGTGCTAATTTTTCCCACCTTTGCGCATCTTAGACCCCAAATCTGGCAAATTTCTCTTGAATCATTAACGAGTTGAATGCCATGACTAATCCAATTTTATCTGATTTTGAGGGCTCTAGAGAGGTTATGGAGGGTATTTCGGTGGATCCCCAGGGCTTTTGCTACTTTTGTCTTGTTCCCGTTGTATTTTTTTGTAGCTGTTTCAATATAGATCTTTTCAAACTCTCTCAAAGCTTCTTTTATAGGTAATTCCTTTTCGACCAGTTCCGTCACAAGAACAACCATTTTCTGATGGAGATTCAATTTCTCAAACTCTTTTTGCATTTTTCGTCCTCCCTCCCAGGATGTCTTCGTATGTCTCTCTGAAAGTGTCCTTCAGCTCTTGGGGGATGACCTTGGCCACAACCTTTGTGATCCCCAAACAGTATGGTGCTAAGAAAGAATTTTTAAGCGCCTGCACATTCACAGGGAAAACGAGCAAAGCGAAAACAAGAACCCCGGAGATCAAGATCCCTTTCAAAAATCCTAGTCCCCCACCCAGGATATGATTCAGGAACTTGATCGGTCCCTTGATGATCTTTGATATCAGCCATGAGATAAGCCAGCCCAAACTCAGGACAGCAACAAAGATCGTGACGAAACCCAAAAATTGCGCAAGTACTTGGCTGTTGATCCAGCGCGAGTACAGGTCAGCGATATATGGATAATAAATGAGCGCCAATATCACTCCTAATAAAACTGCTATAAGGCCTATAACCTGACGCACGAGACCTTTGATAATACCCATGACCAGAGTCACAACAATTATGATGAACAAGACAAGGTCCAACCAGTTAAAAATCATATTGGCCTCCTTTTCCTGAGTTCTTCCACCATCCAGTAGCCCCCATTTTCCAGGCTATCAAAAGGAACATTCGGCTTGATACGGCCATGGAAATCAGAGCCGGCTGTTGGAACCATATCCAGGGATACTGCCAATCCTTCATAATAGGCCGCCATCGAAGCGTCATGGTAAGAAGTGTACACTTCCATACCTTGCAATCCAAGACCTTTGAGCACTCCCAAATCTTTTTTTGTGACCTGCTGGAAAGGAGCACCCGGATGTGCCAAGACCGAAACTCCACGCGTTTGAAGGGCAATGGCCAGGACATCCTTCAGATGCACATTCTGTCGCGGCACAAATGCCGGCTGCCCTTCGGCAAAATAATCCTTGTAGAACAGATAGGGGGCATATAGCTTGTATGCACTCTCAAGATATTTTCCCAAAAGGGGATCATTTCCTTTGTCTGTCTTATTCAACAGGACTTGAGCGATGGTGACTCCCAAAGGAGGATACGCTCCTGCTTCTAGGAGAACCTCCTCCCATTCAAGAGCAAACCCGAGTTTTTGGAGCTTTCCCACCCGTTCTTTGGCCTCGAGGATCCGCCGCTGGGCAACCTCTTTCACGAGCTCTTTCACGAGCTTCATTTCCCAATCCACAAAATAGAGAAGAAGATGGAATTCCCGTTTTTCGAAGAGTGTTGTGAGCTCAATACCCGGAATGATTTCAATGCCGAGCTCATCCCCAACGCGCAGCACTTCTGGATAAGCATCCAGAGTATCATGGTCAGTGATCGATATGGCTTTGAGTCCCTTCTCTTTCGCTAGAGAGACGAGGCGGGATGGCGGATAATCTCCGTCACTGCTTCTGTCAGAATGGATGTGTAGATCGACAGACCCCACCATTAGAGCTCATTTTTATCTGTCAACAGCCGATAAATTTCCATGTACCGTTCGGAAGTTTGCTCGACAATATCCGGGGGCAACGGGGGCGGCGGCGACTGTTTATCCCAGTCTGTACTATCCAGATATTCACGGACGAATTGTTTATCCAGGCTCGGTTGTGATCGACCGGGAGTGTAGCTGGTGAGTGGCCAGAAGCGCGATGAATCCGGCGTGAATATTTCATCCACGAGGATGATGTTTGAGTCGAGAAGGCCAAACTCAAATTTTGTATCCGCAATGATGATCCCTTTAGAGAGGGCATGGAGCGAGGCCTTCTGGTAGAGCTCAACACTTATCTTTTTGATCTTTTGGGACAATTCTGAGCCCACCATTTTTTGCATCTCTTTGAACGAGATGTTAATGTCATGCCCTTCCGCGGCCTTAGTCGCAGGCGTAAAAATGACTTCGTCGAGTCTGTCACACTGTTTTAATCCTGGAGGAAGCTTGATACCGCTCGTTTTGCCTGTGGCCTTGTAGTCTCTCCACCCGGAACCTTCAAGATAGCCCCGAACGACACACTCGATAGGGAGGACTTCCGTCTTTTTCACGAGCATAGATCTTTTTTCTATGAGGTCTCTATGTTTGTGCAATTCAGACGGATAATCGCTAAAATCTGCCGTTATCATGTGATTGGGGCAGACAAGAGATGTGAACTCAAACCAATATTTGGACAACTGGGTGAGAATTTTTCCTTTGTTGGGGATCAGAGAAGGCAGCACGTAATCAAAGGCTGAGATTCTATCAGAAGCAACGATCAGAAGGCTTTCTCCGACCGCATAAACGTCCCTCACCTTCCCCTTTTTATAAAGTGGAAAGTCCGGTAAAACGATCTCTGAATAGGTGTTTTTCATAGTAGCAATAGGATAAATTAAATTCTCTCGAAAAGCAACAAAGCTGATGAAACTAGGGTGAGATGCCGATGAAGTTGATCAACCTTCCCGGACGATCTCTATCACGGCGGTGAGAGAACAGGTTCCGTTCACAGAAGGTACAGTGGTCGACAGAGAAAATATTCTTTTCCTGTACGCCGAGGGCGAGAATCTGTGAACGGTTGGCCTCTCTCAAGTCCAACACATATTTCTTTTTGTGTGAAGGGTGCCTGCTGAAAACTCCTCTATGGAGTCCTTCACGTTCGAATTTTTTCCTCAAATCCTCCCCGACTTCATAGCAGGTGCGGCTTATACAGGGCCCTAAGGCAACATAGAGAGACCCATAATCGCTGCCATAGTTCTGATGCATCGTTTGGATAGCCTTTTCGGTGATTCTCTTCAGTGTCCCTCTCCATCCACAATGGACAGCCGCCACAACTCTATTCTGTATGTCCATAGCGAGAACTGGCAGACAATCTGCGGTTTTTATGATGAGGAGAATGCCCGGAAGATCCGTCACCATTGCGTCTCCTTCGCTCCTCTCGGGAAGTGATTCAGTGATGACGCGGATGATATCCGAATGTGTTTGTCGGAGAGAGATAGGGAAAAAATCCGAAAAATCCGCGTCTGAAGCAATACTCCTCTCCTTTAGGTGACTTGTCCCAAAACCATGGACAAGATACGGGATCATAGAGAACGGCTCCACAACAATATAATCTCGGTCTTTGCGCATTATCCTTTATATTAATGAAGTCTGTTGATATTTCAAGGCCAGAATTATCACCCGCGGATTTTTTGACCTTAAGAAATGACTGTTTTTGGGACGGCTTAATTGAGTATGTTATAATTTGTCAAGGTGATGGCACACAAGAGTTTTATCCCTGCATATCTCAGGACACACAGGGAAGGGCTGCTCAAGGATAAAATCTCCCATGCACAACGCCTGCTCGAAAGCTGCTCTGTGTGTCCGCGAGACTGTCGTGTGAACCGCAAAGAAGGAGAAACAGGGTTCTGTCGTGCAGGATACTTGCCCAAAGTCTCTTCTTCCTCGCCTCATTTTGGAGAGGAACAACCTCTGGTCGGGCTCCACGGCTCAGGGACAATCTTCCTCGCACACTGCAACCTCGGGTGTCTTTTCTGCCAGAATTATCCCATCAGCCATTTGGATGAGGGCGAAGAGATCTCTTTCGAAAGGCTGGGTCGCATGATGGTGGCTCTGCAGTCCCTCGGCTGCCACAACATCAACTTTGTCAGTCCGACCCATTATGTCCCGCAAATACTCAAAGCGCTCCCCAACGCCATTGAATATGGGCTATCAGTCCCCCTTGTGTACAATACAGGTGGCTACGATTCTGTGGAGACGCTCCAACTTTTGGACGGGGTCTTCGACATATACATGCCGGATCTCAAATACAGCACAGGGGAGATCGCTGAAGAGTACTCCCAGGCCCAAGATTATCCCCAAGTCGCCCAGCTAGCGATCAAGGAGATGTTCCGGCAAGTGGGAGACCTGGTCTTGGACGACACAGGAATCGCGCTCAGAGGGCTGCTCGTCAGACATCTCGTTCTTCCTTCTGGACTAGCAGGCACACAAGAAGCGATGCGGTTCCTCTCCCAGGAGATATCAAAAAACACCTATGTCAACATCATGGCCCAGTACTACCCCTACGGAGATATTCCGGAAGGCTCACTCCTAAACAGGAGGATATCTAAGCTTGAATACATCCGTTCCGTCGAGATCGCCAAAAAAGAAGGGATCACCCGTCTCGATTGACTTCCCTTAGCGACATTTTTCGACCTTGCCCCTCAACTTTTTCGGAATTATTAAAAAACAGAGACCTCCCAAAAAGGATCAGGAGGGATGAAAAGAGAAACACGATCGCAGCTAAGGGCAGAAATGCGGAGCGGATTCCCAAGGCTTGAGACATCCAACCGAAGATAACGGGTCCAAAGGCAAACCCCAGATCGACAGAGGCGGTGAAGAGGCTCAAGGTCATCCCTTTTTCTCGACTCGAAGTGCCGACAACGGCGAGTGCGGAAAGGTGGGGATACAAAATTCCGGTCCCGAGGCCCCAGACCAATCCTGAGAGAGCAAGGAGAATATTGTCTTGAGAAAAATACAAAAGGACTGCCCCGCCGGCTAAAAAATAAAATGCGGGTAACACAAGTTGGGGATTGCCCCAAAACAAGAATTTTTTCCCGCCAAATAACCTGAGACAAACGGCGGTCAGGCCGAGCAACATGTAAAAATATCCTGCCCTCATCGAAGACCCTTTATAGGCAAGCAATGGGACAAAAGACAGGCTGGAGCTCAATCCAACCTCGAAGATGAAAGCGAGTAAAAAAATGATGAGCATCCGCTTCTGTGCCAGCAGGCGCAAAAAACCTATTCTTTGAGAATCTGGCTCCTTCGGCATTCGGGGCATCGGGCTTTTGATGAACAAGATGGAAAGGAAGGGGATGGCCACAAAGATGGCGGCCACAAGAAAAAAATAGAAAAAACCATACTTCTGGATGATCACCTCAGCAACGTATGGGATCAGGAGCAGCGGTAGCATAAAACCTGTAGAGACAACGCCGATGGCATAGGTTCTGGTTTTTTCAGGAACGGCAAGGATCGTGATCAACATCGCAGCAAGGACAAAAACAGAAAAAGCAAGACCATGACAAATCCTGATAGCAAAAATCTCCCAGCCGAGATCTTTCACAAAGACATACAGGCAAGTCACTAAAAACATCAGACCGAGGCCGGCCACACACACCCTTTTGGGCTGCACACGACCCAGCAGCCATCCCGCAAGAGGCCTTGAAAGAAAGGCTGCGAAGGAAAAGATGCCTATAACAAAACCTATCTGTCGCGGTGATCCTCCAAGGCTCTCCAGAAAAAGGGGAAGGAGGTTAAGCACGGCCAAGGAAGAAAAGGCCATCAGAACCAGAAAATGCATGGCCAGGACAACTCTGGGCAAAGCTCTCTCCTGGGTCAAAGAGCTTGAATTTTCCATGGAGAAGAAAAGTTATTCTGTTCGGGTGGCTGATTTAAAACAGAAGCTTCGATAATGCTCGATAACATCCAGGATGAGATCTTCTTTTTTCATCTTCAAGATCTCTGAAGGGGCGATATCTTTCATGAATCGGCCTTCTGTTTCTTCCATAGGACTGTTCTTGTCCTTTCTTCCCTTGAGACATAACTTGAGCTGAAGCTCAAGAGAGTTTTTCGGAAACAGGATGATGTACAAAAAATGCTCGACCCTGGATTTGGGAAAATTGATCTGGAAGGCGATCGATCTTCCTTTAGATTTTTTTATTCTTGAATTTATCCTGTAATTTTTGAGCTCTTCCCCCACGCTTTCAAAGGCAGGTTCGACAACGAATTCACAAAACTGATCGAAATTTTTAATGGTCTCGTCTTTGCTTCTCTCAATGATCCTGTATCCTTCAAAGAAACTTGCCAGATTTTCTTTCCAATCCTTTGTCATGTCGGTCCTCAGGCTAATCTTGGGGTTGCTATTCTATCACACTTCTTAGGGAGTTTCTATCCGCTCCCACTCTTCGTAAGCATCCTTATTTCCGTGATAAGGGCATTAGACGCAAAAAAGAGCGAGAAAGCCAGTTGACATAGGTTATTATTTCTATAAAATATGCAAACACGTTGGAGTCTTTCATGAAAATCAACACAAAAACAGCTCGTTCGATGGCTTTTCTCCTGTGGCTGGCAGGACTCATGATTTTCCCGAATCCTGGGACGTTATTCGGAGAGGAAGACCAGACATTCGTCCAGAGAGAACAGGCATGGAGAGCAAATCGGGATGAAGAGATGCGCTCGCCCACGAGCTGGTTGAATATCGCCGGTCTTTTTTGGCTGAAGGAGGGAGAGAACGGATTTGGGACTGCAGAGAGCAATCCGATCAAGCTCCCCAAGGGCTCGGCCCCCCTTTTTGCAGGCAAATACATCCTCAAAAATGATACGATCACAGTGATCGCAGAAAAGGGTGTTGCGTTTAAGGTTGAAGAACGTCTCATCGATAGACGAGCACTCAAAGGAGATGATACTGGGAAGCCTGATGTGATCTTATTGAACAGCCTGCGCATGTGGGTGATCAAACGATTCGGCCGGTATGCGATTAGACTGCGCGACCTGAATCACCCCCCATTCCTAAATTACCAAAGACTCAATTTTTTTCCCCCTGCTGAAAAATTCAAGCTCGAAGCGGAATTCCACCCTTTTCCGGAACTGAAGAAGATGGAAGTCGGAACTGTACTGGGTGAATACACTGTAATGGATTCACCGGGTTATGTAGTTTTTAGAATCGACGGGAAGGAATACCGGCTTGATGCATTCTCAGCTCGGCCCAAGAAGCTTTTTTTTATTTTCGGCGATGAGACGAACGGAGAGGAAACTTACGAGGCTTCGCGCTTCTTGGAGGCGGACATCCTGAACAACGGCAAAGTCGACCTGAACTTCAACAGAGCATACAATCCCCCCTGCGCGTACACTTCATACGCCACCTGTCCCCTTCCCCCTCCGCAAAATCAGCTCAAGATTGCCATCAGAGCCGGAGAGAAAAAATATCCAGATTCCCATCATTGAGAGGAGAGACGCCATAGAAGAGGCGCGTTCTGTCTGAATTTAAACAGGAGGAGTTATTCGTTCTTTATAAGCGCAGCAAACTTCCGCCCGAATTCCTTCGCGCTTTCCATGTCTTCCTCGGTCGGGCTGCCGATAAATTCAAACGTGTCCACAATCTCCCATTTTAAAGGCTCCACGATTTGCTTCACACCTCTCAAGGCTCCTCCACTCCAACCATAACTTCCAAAAAAGGCAGCCTTTTTTTGCCTGATCCTCTTGTGGGCAGCCATGTGGAGGACTTCGGCCATCGTAGGGAAGAGCGACACTTCGTAGGTGGGAGCACCGATCATGACTCCGCGCTTCGTCCAGAGGGAGGGGAGGATGTAACTGACGTGCGTGCGGGCCACATCAAAAATATCCAGAGGGACACCTCCAGAGGCAAGCCCCTCGGCGACGGCATTCATCACAATTTCTGTGTTTCCGTACATAGAACCGTAGATGAGAGTCACTCCCGGTTCTGTCGCTCCATCGGCACACTCCGCCCATTTCTTATATTGGCTCACGATCAGGGGGATGTTCTTGCGCCAGATCAGACCATGGGAAGGAGCGAGGATGTCCGTGGGAAGGTCTTTCAATTTTTCGATGGCGGCGAGCACACGAGGACTAAAATTCGCTACAATATTCACATAGTAGCGGAGGGCTTCTTTCACGTAAAACTCCGTGGATTTGCAGTCATCATCGAAGAGGGCCCCTCGAATGGCTCCATAGCTTCCAAAGGCATCACAACTGAACAGGATTTTATCCAGAGGGTCATACGTCATCATTGTCTCCGGCCAATGAAGAAAAGGCGTAGAGAGGAACTGAAGACTCCTCTTTCCCAGAGATAGACTATCTCCATCACTGACCACCAAAACGTTATCCGTAATAGAGAAGAATGTTTTTAGCAGATCCTTCGTCTTTGCCGTCCCGACGAGAGTCACCTGTGGCGCAATCCTTCTCAGCGTCCGGATAAGACCAGAATGGTCGGGTTCCATGTGGTTCACGATGACATAATCGATCTTGGTGATGTCTGTGACATGATCGATCTTGGAAAAATATTCATCCGCTTTGATCGACTTGGTTAGATCAATGATCGCTTTTTTCTCATCATTGATGAGGAATGAATTGTAAGAGACGCCCTCCTGAGCGATGGGCCATAATCCCTCAAAAAGGTCGGTTGTTCGGTCATTCACTCCTATATAAAAAATGTCAGGTTTGATCTCTGCTTCGGGCATGGTCTCTGTTCTCCTTCCTAGAGTTAACCTTCGATTCTAATGGCTGCGCAATGAATATGCAACCCCTAAAGGGCCTCTGGTAAGGCAACAGAGTTTCTTCTTTACCTTGATAAAGGGTTATGGTACATATACGGGAAAAAAGACGAGGCGCACGAGAGCTCGTTCTTGAGGAGAAAGACATGAGCGCTCTTGATAAAAGTCAAAGAGGCAGCTGGGGATCCAAGATCGCTTTCATCTTTGCTGCGTCCGGCTCGGCTATAGGCCTGGGCAACATCTGGCGTTTTCCTCTTATGGTCGGCCTGAACGGCGGGGCCATCTTTGTCTTTTGTTACATACTGGCCATCATCTTTGTCGGTTTTCCGGTCATGCTGGCAGAATTCACCCTTGGCCGACACACAGCTAAAAATCCCGTAGGGGCTTACAATACCATAAAACCTCGGTCTGTATGGCAACTGTTCGGCTACATGGGAGCCCTGGGAGGAGCCTGCATTCTTTCATATTACGGCGTCATTGCAGGCTGGGCTCTCGGATATTTATACAAAACCGCCGCCGGCGCTTTCCGAGGGGATATCACACTGGCACAATCCAATACTCTTTTCCTGAATTTTGCCGCCAATCCTCTTGAGACGATCTTTTGTTTGTTTGTAATCGTGGGAATCACCACATTTGTCATATCAAAAGGAGTTCGGGCGGGAATCGAGAGATGGACAAAAATCCTCATGCCCATTCTCTTCGGCTTGATCATTCTCCTTGCTATAAGGGCTGTGACCCTTCCCGGAGCAGGCCCCGGACTCTCTTTTTATCTCAAGCCTGATTTTTCAAAGCTCAACATGACCGTAATTTTTTTCGCGCTGGGACAGGCATTCTTTTCATTAGGGTTGGGAGTGGGCACGATGATCACTTATGCCAGCTATCTGTCCAAAAGGGAGAACCTCGTCACATCCGCGGGGTGGGTGTCTTTTTCAGACACGCTCATCGCTGTTTTTGCCGGAATTATCATCTTCCCCACTCTTTTCGCTACGCCCGGAGTCAGTCCCGAGAATTTTTCTATCGATACGGGGCTCATGTTTCAAGTCTTCCCACTCATCATTTCTAAGATTCCCGGGGGATACTTCTTCGGAATCCTCTTCTTTTTTCTTCTTCTGGTCGCAGCGCTGACTTCAACCGTTTCCATGATGGAAATTCCTGTGGCCTATTTTGTGGATGAGCGCAACTGGCCACGACGGAAGGCCACATTTCTCGTGGGTGCCTTCTGTTTTTTCCTCGGGATCCCCTCGGCCTTATCCGTAGGAGGTGTGCCGGCACTGACTCAGTGGGGATTTTTGAGGAAAATGGACCTCGCCTTCGGCAACATCGTGTTGGCAGTGGGCGCACTTGCCATCTGCCTGTTTATCTCTTATGTTTGGAAGGTAAAAAATGCGCTGAAGGAGATTGCCTTGGGGAGTGGCCGCTTCAGGTTGAAGCACCTTTGGGTCTTCAGCGTAAAGTATGCAGCTCCCATAGTCATTGTCATCATACTTATCTTTATAAGAAAATTAACAGGATGACATGATGTGTTCCAGATTCACAGATTTAGAGAAGCTTAGGAACAAAGGCAATTCTTTACCAATTGACTTGTTTTGTGATAAAACCATGGATTAAAAATATGTCTTTTGACAAAATGCCCTTAGTAGAGACAGGATGAACGGTCAGGACCAAAACCAAAGAGGCCATTGGGGTTCGAAACTCGCCTTCATCTTCGCGGCGACAGGTTCAGCCATCGGACTCGGGAACATCTGGCGCTTTCCGATGGTGGTGGGGAAATACGGCGGAGCCGTGTTTGTCTTTGTCTACATACTCGCTGTTGCACTTGTCGGCTTTACCGTGATGCTGGCGGAAATGACAATCGGCCGGCACACACAGCGGAATGCGATCGGAGCTTTTGAAAAAATAAAGCCCCGTACACCCTGGAAGATCATCGGCGCTTTGGGCCTCCTGACAAGCATCTGCATCCTTTCCTATTATTCTGTGATCGCCGGCTGGGCCGTAGGATATTTTGTTAAAACCGTTTCCGGAACATTTAAGGGAGGCATCACAAGTCAGTTGAGTGAGCAGATCTACACCAACTTCGTTTCCAATCCGCTTATGACGACCGTCTGTTTTTTTGCAGTCATCGGGATCACGACATTCATCATCTCCAAGGGTGTGCAGAGCGGTATCGAAAGATGGACGAAAATCCTCATGCCCGTCCTGTTGCTGTTGATCCTCTATTTGGCTATAAAAGCACTGACTCTACCCGGTGCAGGGCAGGGTGTTTCCTTTTATCTCAAACCGGACTTTTCCAAGCTGAACGGCACGGTCGTTCTCTTTGCCTTTGGCCAGGCGTTTTTTTCTTTGAGCATCGGCATGGGAATCATGATCACCTACGGAAGCTACATCTCCAAATCCGATAATTTGGTAACCTCGGCAGGATGGGTCTCATTCTCGGATACTCTCGTCGCATTCCTTGCCGGGATCATCATATTTCCCACCCTTTTCGCCATTCCCGGCATCGAACCCACAGCCGGTCCGGGGCTCGTGTTCAAAGTGTTTCCGTTGATTTTTTCTAAAATCCCCGGGGGCAATTTCTTCGGGATTCTTTTCTTCACACTGCTGCTGGTCGCGGCCATCACCTCGACCATATCACTCCTGGAAGTCTCTGTCGCCTACTTCATCGACGAGCGGAACTGGTCGAGAAAAAAGGCGGCTTATCTTTTGGGAGGTTTTGCCTTTCTGCTCGGGATCCCCTCTGCCCTCTCTTCCGGAGGGATGAAGTTGTTCACGGATATTGATTTTATGGGAAAATTCGATATCATTTTTGCCAACATCTCCTTGGCCGTTGGCGCACTCCTGATCTGCATTTTTGTGGGTTGGATCTGGGGCATAAAAAAACCGGTGGAAGAAGTGCGTTCGGGAAATCCTCGCTTCAAAATACGCCTTCTCTGGCTCTTTTCCCTCAAATTTTTCTCCCCTATCGTGCTTATCATCATTCTTATTTTCATCAAAAAAATCATTACAGGATAGCGATAACATGAAGAAAAAATTCATTGTCTCCTCGATTGCAATCATCTTTTTCTTCGGGCTTCACTCTGTGAATGCAGCCGATATCCAAGGCAGGGTCACACTCTTCCCCAAAGGGACGCCTTACACAAAAGGCTCCATCCTGGTTCGACCCATCGCTGAGGATGTTTTCATAAAAGCCGATATCGATAAAGAGGGAAACTACACCTTTTCTGACCTCGACCCAGGCAAGTATGTCATCAAAATGGACCTGTATGGCCTGACACCCATCGAGCAGGAGATCGAAATCAAAGATCCGGAAGAGACACTGGTCCTTGACCTCCCCATATCCCTTTCCTTTTTGGATAAGGTCCTTGTTTCCATCAAGGACTTCAGCGATTTCGTCTGGTTTCCTGTCATGGTGGTTCTTCTGCTCGGAGTGGGGATCATGCTCACGTATATCTGTCGTCTGATCCAGGTGCGACGGCTATTTCTCGCGTTGAAAATCGTCCTAGAGGGCGCCCTCCACAAAGATAAAGCTGAAAAAGGGGAGGGAGACATCACCCCATATGCTGCCCTTATGACCGCCCTTGCAGCCACAGTCGGGAACGGCAATATCGCCGGTGTCGCCACAGCCATCGCGACCGGTGGGCCGGGAGCCCCTGTCTGGATGTGGATCGCCGGTTTTCTCGGCATGGCCACAAAATATGCAGAGGGATTCTTTGGAGTCAAATTCCGGGTGAAAAATAAACGGGGCGAGATGTCTGGCGGCCCGATGTATTACGCACGCATGGGGATCAAGAACGAAAAATTAGCTAAATTCATGGGGATGTTCTTTGCGATCTGCGGTGCTTTTGCCTGTCTGTTCGGAACGGGCAACATGGCCCAATCCAATTCTATGGCTCTGGCTTTTAACGACCAGTTCGGCGTGCCCTTTTGGTTGACAGGCCTGGTCATCACAACTATGGTCGGGGCTGTTATCCTGGGCGGGATCAAGAGGATCGGGGGCGTGTCTGAGCGCCTCGTTCCAACGATGATCGTCTTCTACTTTTGTGGAGCCGTTGTCGTCATCCTGGCGAATATCACAAATTTGCCGGCCGCATTTACCGTCATCTTTAAATCTGCGTTCTCTGTGAAGGCCTTGGGGGGAGCCATGGTCGGAACGTCCATGAAGCAGGTGGTCCAGATCGGCGTGCGCCGTGGCTTACTTTCCAATGAGTCGGGATTGGGTTCTGCAGCAATCGCCCAATCCGCCTCCAAATCCTCCGACCCCTCAAAAAACGGTCTTATCGCTATGACCGGGACTTTCATCGACACCTTGTGTGTGAACACGCTGACCACTCTGACTATCGTCATCACAGGTATGTACCTCAAAACCGCTACATTCGGAGCGACGAACGGTCTCACGTCCACAGCTTTGACTGCGGCTGCGTTCAGTTCCGTCATCCCCTCCGGCGGTTATATCATCGCACTCAGTTCGTTCCTTTTCGGATATTCGACCCTCCTCGGATGGTGTTATTACGGAGAGAAATGCCTGGAGTACATCTTCGGCACAGGAGTCGTGCTATCTTACAGAGTTGTGTTTCTCGGTTTGTTGTTCGTCGGCTCGATCCTCCAGGGTGTTCACCTCAACATCGTCTGGCTCATCGGAGACACAGCCAATGCTTTTATGGCCTTTCCCAACCTGGTGTCCCTGATCTTGCTGAGTGGCCTGCTCGGAAAAATCACAAGAGATTATTTTTTCAAAAAGCATAAACCATAGAACTCAGGCACCCTCGATGCCACGAAAAAAAGATATTCTTGTCTTTTCGCTCAAACTCATTTTCAGCGTCACTGTCCTGGCCTTTATCCTGATCTCCCGGACTTCCCTCCAGGATATCTTCACCACTCTCAAGAGCGCCGATCTCCTTTTCTTAGGGATATCCTTCTCCCTTCACGCACTGGGGCTTTTTATCAGTGCCGTGCGCTGGCAGATCCTCATCAAAGCTCAAGATGACTATGCCACCATCGGTTTTCTTGCAAAGTCTTATCTGGTCGGCGCATTTTTCAACCTCTTCCTTCCCACCCGGATCGGCGGTGACGTGGTTCGCATCTGGGATGGCTCTAGATACTCAAAATCACTGGTCAAGTCTTCAGCCATTGTTCTGGTCGAACGCCTGACCGGTGTGATCGTTCTCCTTATTTTCGCTTTGTGTGCCTCTCTGCTCCGGTTGGAAATGGCTCAGAAATTTCCTGTGATCTGGGTGTCACTCATCATGAGCTTTTTGGGATTCGGGGTCCTTATTCTTTTTCTGACACCCGTCGCCGAAATTTTTCTTGGAAAATTCCCGGAAAAAAATCCTTTCGCCAAAATCAAACTAAAGATCTCCCGATTCAGAGAGACCATCCTCTTATACAGGAAGAAGTCAGGAGCTCTGGGCAAAGCTTTCTTCTGGGCCATACTGCTCCAGGTCAATGTTATTTTTCACTACTATTTGATAGGCAAAGCCCTTCACTTGGATATCCCTTTCTTGGACTATTTTATCTTTATTCCCATCGTCCACCTCATCCTGCTCATTCCATTCACCATCAATGGCTTGGGACTGAGGGAGGGGACATACATGGAGATCTTCAAATATTATGGGATATCATCTGCAGCTGCCGTCTCTTTTTCCTGGATCGACCTGGCATTCATGCTGGTCGTTGGCATCGCTGGAGGAATCATCTATATCTTCAGAAAATGAAAATTTTGGATCATTCGTGTGACTCAATCAATACTGTGGTAATATACATATGAGACTCTAATAGTCTCTTAAAAACAAAAGATAACATATTGGGCAGTAAAAATATAAAATCTGGACACGTGATTCAAAACGCCTTTCGGTATGTAGTGATTCTCTGTGTTCTTATGACTCTTTTCAATTCCCCTCCTAGCAATGGCCAGCAGGAAATCTCGGATTATGAAAAACGTCTGGAAGAGATCGCGGCACAAATCGATAATCTCAAAATGCAGATCAAAAGAGGAGAAAGGAAAAAGACCTCAGTTCTCAATCAACTGGACAAGATCGGCTTCAATAAGCGACTGATCAAAAAAGAGATATCTCTTTACGATATTCAGATGAAAAAAGCAAACGCAGAGTTGTCTTCGCTGGACAGGAAAATTCCCGAATTGAGAACTGCCCTGGATAAAGAAAAGGAATCGATCGGAAAGATCCTGACCATTCTTTACAAATATGGGAGGATAAACTTCATCGATTTTATAATCGAAGCCGACGACATAGGCAGTCTTCTCCAAGGGAACAAACAGCTGGTTCTTTTGGCCCAGCATCAAGATCAGATCGTGGCGGATTACCTTCAGACACTGAATGAGCTCCGTGCGGCAGAGAAAAAGCTCGGGGATAAAAAGCAGGAGGTCTCTAAGCTCATCCTGAACGCCGAACGAAAAAAACAGGAGCTCGAGGCAGAGGAAAAGAAAAACAGCGCCTTGATCACCCAGATCGAACAGAACAAAACAACACATTTGAAAACCATGGAAGAGTTGCAAGACCGGGCCGAACAACTCCAAAACCTGATGAAAAAGATTCTCAGCAGCCAGCTCCCCTCCTCGATCACTCTCATTCCGCTCTACGAGAAAAAAGGAGCACTTCCTTGGCCGGTGACGGGTAGAGTGGTTTCGCGTTATGGTCTCCAGAGACACCCTCGCTTCAGCACCATCACGATGAACAACGGTGTGGAGATTGCGCCGGATAAAAACATGGTCGTCAAGTGCATTCATCCTGGAACAGTGGCGTATACGGACCACTTCCAAGGCTATGGAAACCTGATCATCATCGATCATGGAATGAGCTACTATTCACTCTACGGGCACTGTTCTGATTTTCTCGTAAAAAAGGGAGACCCGGTCCAAGCTGATCAGTCCATAGCTATCGTGGGAGATTACAGTTCACTCAAGGGGACTACTCTTTATTTTGAAATACGCTATAAAACCAAACCTCTTAATCCCTTGCAATGGTTAAAACGAAGATGATACAATTTGCGGTCGAGGCGCATTAAAATGGCTATCGGAAGAATAAAATTCATACTTATCCCCTCACTTTTGACAATCACTCTTGTTGTCCTGCTGGGAAAGAATATCCTGCCAGGATCGTCCCATAAGATCTCCTCTGATGACCAGTTCCAGATTGTGGGAAGCGTGGCCTATCTTATAAGAGATGAGTATGTCGAGGAGCCTAATCCTACGAAAACCATGGATGGTGCTTTTCGGGGGCTGGTGGACTCTTTAGATATTCTCTCAAGCTATTTAGACGCCGCCACCGTCCTCAGGTATGAACAGCGCAAGGACGCCGACCTCAAAGATACGGGGATCGTGATGTTCAAAACATACAACAGCTTCCCCGTCGTCATCGGTATCAGAGAGAACTCTCCCGCCGAAAAAGCGGGAATAAAAGTGGGAGAATCGATCAGTGTCCTTAACGGCCGGTCCACACTGCCCATGAGCATGCTCGAGATCAACCTTCTCCTAAAAGACAAAACGACAACGCCTGTTCAGCTCAAAATCCTTAAGGGGACCGGTGCTCAAATCATCAGCGTGGATAGAGAGACAATTCCCCAAGAACCCTATTCCTACGCACCCGCAAGAGGCACCAGCGGAGTTTTAAAGGTTCAAAGGTTGTATCCACCTTGTGTCGACATGCTGAAAGGAAAATTAGTGCCCACGCTGAAGACGAAGACAAAACCTCTTATTTTAGACCTGAGAGACTGTGCTGAAGGAGACATTGAAGAAGCTCAAAGGTTGCTCAATGTGTTCATGGAGGACAAAAAATCCGGTTATTTTGAGAATCGCCAAGGAGTTGTGGAGAATCTGATGCTTCCCGGAACAGCTGAGCTCGAAGAGCTTCCTTTGATCGTTTGGACCAATCAAGCTACAATCGGCCCTGCCGAAGCTGTAGCAGCAGTGCTTAAAAACCATAAAAAAGTCAAGGTCATAGGTCTCAAGACCCCAGGACTTGTTTCTAAACAGCGCTTCATATCCCTCAATGACGGAAGCGGTCTTCTTCTAACATCGGCCATCTTCCACCTGGAAAAAGACATGGACTTTTGGGAAAAAGGGATAGAACCGGATATTAAAATTGATGTTGAGGATATGACTTCAAGCGCCTATCTCAGAGCGATGCAACCGCTTCTCGCTAACTAGCCGTTCATGAGAGCTTTCAGATCTCATCAAACTGATTCCTCAGAGAGATTTCTTCTGGGTCTTTATATTTTTTTCTTGGGTCTAGCCCTCCTCTCCGTCTTGGGTTTGGACTATATCCAGTGGAAAAGAGGTGAAGGTTCCTATATTTTTTCGTCTGTGATGAAAAAAAAGGAAGTTGCGGCAGAAGTGGAAAAAAAGGCTAAAGAAGAAGATATTTATCAGGTTCTGATGGAAACCATCTCAGACTCGGGTATTCCCGAGGATTCCGTCAACCAGTACACAGATGATGAAGGTGTTTATCACTTATGGGTTGACCTCCCCCTCAAAAAATACAGCCAACTCGAATCCTCTTTCACCGACTCTTTTCGGCAAGGCGATTTCCATATCACAAAAAAAGAGGAACAACAAACAGATGAAAAAAAGTATTATCTCTGGGAAGTCAAAGACATCCGGGAGCGGAAGCTCACTTTGCTTTTTTCGTGTGAAAAAGAAGGGGTTACTATTGCTAAAAAAACTGCCCCTCCCCCTGCCGCAAACAAAGTCGCGCTGATCGTTGATGATATGGGATACAGCCTCCACGCCATCAATGAGCTGTGTTCTATCGGGCGGCCCCTCACCATAGCCATAATCCCCTACAGCCCTTTGGCATCTGAGATCGCCACCATATCCAGACAACACAACCTGGAAGTCATCCTCCACCTTCCTATGGAATCCATCAACAATGAGGAAGAAAATCACACCAAAGGAATGATCAACTCTGGAATGAGTGAAGAGGAAATCATCGGGATCGTCGAAAAAGACCTCAACCAAGTGCCTTATATCCGAGGCGTCAACAACCACATGGGTTCAAAGATCACAGCCGACTCACAGTTGATGCACATTATTCTGGAGCGTCTCAAAAAAAGAGATCTCTTTTTTATAGACAGCCGAACGACTGGCAGCTCTGTCGCCTTCACCATCGCTCAAAGCCTGAACATCCCAACCGCTTACAGGAATGTGTTCCTGGATGGAGAGCTCAACGAGAACTACATCAAGGGACAACTGATCGCACTCTTCCGCCAGGCCCAAAAAAACGGTTTTGCACTCGGGATCTGTCACCCGACAGAAAAGACCTTGAAGGTGCTCAAAGAGAATTTTCACCTTGTGGACGAATACGGACTGGAACCCGTACTCGCTTCACAAATCGTCAGATCCCCCTAACTCAGGGACTTCGTCTCATTCCATGTTTGAAAATGTGTATAATCCCATTGAATAAAATGACGGTATCCATTATGATGGAGACACCCTCAAGGAGGAGACAAATGAAACGATTCGCATTTCTTTTTGCGGTGATACTTCTGGCTGTAATCCTTGTTTTTGTTCTTCAGAAAGCGGGACTATGGAAAACCATAACAGCTGAAGACCTGGAGGCATCTATCGAGGTTGTGGACGTGGACACCTTCTGGACGGATAAATACTACCAACCATGGCCGCCTCGATTGATCCTAGTCCCTGCCATTTCTTTTAGAGTAAAAAACCTCACCGAAAAACCGCTCAAGTATATAAATTTCAACGCCAATTTCAGGTTTATGGATGATTTTGAGAACCTAGGAGACTCCTTTCTGGCCGCCATCCGGAACAACCCGATCCCACCTGGAGATAAAAGCGAAGTCATCACGCTCAAGAGCAACTACGGTGTTGAAGGAAAAACTCTTGCCACATTCAAAGATAATCCTCACTGGAAAACGGTGTTTGTCAAGCTCTTTGCCCAGTCGAAAGGATCGCAATTCCTGACCATAGGAGAGTATGAGATCTCCAGAAGGATCGATTTCAAAGAACCGGAACCAGTCGGGATGGAACAAAAAGAGAGCGAAGGGGAAAAAGAGTTGAAAACGGAAAAGAAGAAAAAAGAGGATTAACGAGTCACTTCCCCCAAATCCACCAGAGTGCTTATCTCTATTTTTTATCCATAATTTTGCTGTGATATGAATAATTCGGCTGGAAGCTGGATTATTCAGGTTAGTCGAGGGGAGGATCCGCCATCAAGATCTTGATATAGCTTTTTGCCCGAATACCCGTCATGTATTTTTCCAATTCCTCATCTTGCTTTTCCTTGAAGAGCTCATTCTCGATATCCTTTCGGGCTTCCTGAAATTCTCTCAGTCGCCTTTCCTTTTTTTCCACGAGCTTTAGTCTGTACCAGGCACCCTGGGTGTTGAGCCAGGGCGTCACGCTCCCCACCTCCAAATTCTCAATGGCCTGCTCCAGATCCTTTTGGAGTTCGCCTTCCTTGAAACTCCCCAGATCTCCCTGAGAATCCTTTTCCGGGCCTTCGGAAAACTCGCTCGCAATCTGACCAAAATCTTCCTTGGCTTGAATTTTTTGGTCGATTTGCTGCTTCTTAGATTCGATCTCCTCCTGGCTTTTCCCCTCCTGGGCGATATAGATCATCTTGAGTGTATATTCGACCGGTTCGATAAAATCCTCCTGATGGGACTTATAATAGCTCACGATCTCAGAATCATCGATCACGATCTTCCTTCCCACCTCAGAAAAAATGAGGTTCTGCTTGAGCATATTCTGTTCCATCTGTTTGACAAAATCTTCATAGGTTAGGCCCTGTTGGGCGAGAGCTCTTCGAAGCTGTTCATCGGTTGTCAGGTTGTTTTCCTTCTTTATGTTCTCAAGAGTCATCTTCACCTGCTCTGAGACATTGAGTCCGAGCTTTCTTGCCTCTTGGAGAAGTAGAATGTCAGTAATCATGGATTCCATTAGGTTTTTTTTCATGATTCCTTCCTGCTGACTCAATTCCTCACCCTGCAGCTGTGATCTCAATATCCGCAACCGTGATTGGTACTCCTGCCTGTACTCAGACAGAGTAATGATATCGTCATTGACAACGGCCACGATCGCCTCGACAACGTCCTGCCCAAAGATGCCGCTGGCCATACAAAGGACACAGACAATTCCGATAGCCTTATTCACTCTCTTCATGTTCAATCCTTTGGTAGCTGAAGGAAAGATGACTCGGATAAGTCCTCCAGTCCCACCGGGACTTAAGATTCGCGATGTGTTCTGAAAGGAATTGCTTGATTCTCTGGTTCAATATTTTAATCTTGATCTCAGGAAAAGCGCTGTCCTCTGGAACAAGCTCCGGTTCTAATTTCTCATCCAGCCTGAATATATGGTACCCGTAAGAAGACTCAACAACGGGACTGATCTCTCCGGCCTTCAAGGAGAAGATCACCTTCTCCATCTCAGAGGGAAGCTGGCCCATCTCAAACAGGCCCATCATCCCTCCTTTCGTTGCTTCCACTCCCTGCGACTCCTTTTGAGCGATCTCTCGAAAGACGCCTTCATCGGAATTCTTGACACGCTCCAGTATTTCGACCGCTTTGTCTTCAGTCTGAAGAAGGATCTGGCTGACTCTCACCCTTTCCGGTCGTAAAAATTCCCGTTTGTGTGTTTCATAATATCCTTCGACTTCCTCGTCAGTGACATCGATCCGATCTGCCTGTTGCGACAAGTACTTTTCGATCACAAGCTTTTCCAAAAGAGTATTGTAATCCAAATCATCCAGGGGGCTTTTCTTTTCATTGGACCAAGATTCTCTCGTCAGTTTGGCCAAATAGTTCTTCTGTTCCTCGACTGTCAAGGAAATATTCTGGGCTTTTGCTGCCTGAAGGAGGATCTTCTCATCGACGAAATCATCAAAAAGACGACTGAGCGAGCTCAAGGTGAGATCGCTGTATTCCTGTCCAGCGATGGAGAGCAAGTATTTTTCAAAATCAGAGTTGGAGTAGGAAGAGTCGCCGATCTTGAGAATCACACTGTTCCTTTTTTCTGGGGCGTCTGTTTTGTATGCAGGCACTCCCTCTTCCGGGACCTGTTTCTCACAACTCACAAAAAGGCCAAACACAAGCCCGAGAATCAATGAGGTGCGAAAACAACGTTTCAATATCAAGTGCTCCATCTGATTTGATTTCTGTCCATTATATTACACTTGGCTTAACTCCTTCAAGATGGAGATCGTTTCATCCAAGGCCTTTTCTTCCCCATCCGAATGAAGCTCCACACTCAAAATCCCCTGGGGCGTGATCGATCCCGAGTATTTCTCAAAAAGCCGCGTCATCCTTTCGATATCCGCTGTGGATGAAGGGACGAATTTGAGAATGATCTTCCGGCCGATACGGTCGATCGCCTGGATCTTGATCCTCTGTGCGAGAAATTTTATTCTCCCGTAACGGAGGAGATTGACCACACTCAGCGGAAGGGGGCCGTATCTGTCCTGAATCTCTTCTCTGATCCGGTCCAACTCCTCCGAGCTCTCAACAGAGGAGATCCTTTTGTAGAGGTTGAGCCTGAGGTTGATCTGAGGCAAATAGCTTTCTGGAATACGCATTTCCACCTTCATGTTTATCTCACTCTTGATCTCTTCTTGCTCTTCGCCTTTGACCTCACCGATCGTCTTTTCGAGAAGATTCATGTAATAGTTAAATCCCACTGCTTCCATGTACCCATGCTGCTCCAAACCAAGAAAGTTACCCGCTCCCCTGATCTCCAAATCCTTGGCCGCCAACCGAAACCCTGAGCCCAGCTCGCTGAACTCCTGCAGGGCTTTCAGCCTCTCTTTGGCCAGTGATGTCATTTCCGTGAAGGGAGGGACAAGAAAATAGGCCACGGCCTGACGCGACGACCGGCCCACTCGGCCTCTCAATTGATAGAGCTGTGCCAGACCGAACCGGTCGGCCCGGTTGACGATAAGGGTGTTGACAAGAGGAATATCGATCCCGTTTTCCAGAATCGTTGTCGAAACGAGAACATTGGTTTTCTGGGCGATGAAATTGACCATGCGGCGTTCGAGTTGCGTGCTGGGCATCTGGCCATGAATGGTGACCACTTTTGCTTGAGGCACCCATAGCTCGATCATGCCTGCGATGGAGTCGATATCTTCGATCCTATTGTGGATGAAATACACTTGGCCTCCGCGCCCCAATTCCATCTTTATGGCTGAGACGATAAGATTTCGGCTGAAGGTCGTGACAACTGTGTGGATGGCCAGACGGTCCTTGGGTGCCGTCTCGATGAGACTGATATCTCTCAAACCGGACAAAGACAGATTCAAAGTCCTCGGGATCGGAGTGGCCGTCATGGTCAAAACATCGATGTTCGTTTTTATAGTTTTGATCCTCTCTTTGTGGCCCACACCGAACCGCTGTTCTTCGTCGACGATCAACAATCCGAGGTCGCGGAACTTCACATCCTTGGAGAGAAGCCTGTGGGTCCCGATGATGATATCGACCTGTCCCTTCTTTAAATCCTCCAGTATCTTTTTTTGCTTGGCCGGTGTTTGAAGCCGGGTGAGACTTTCCACGCGTATGGGGAAGAGCACCATCCTCGTCTGGAACGTTTTATGGTGCTGGCTGGCCAGGACTGTGGTCGGAGAGAGAACAGCCACCTGTTTCCCATCCATGACAGCTTTAAAAGACGCCCTCATAGCCACTTCTGTTTTACCGTATCCCACATCTCCGCAGAGAAGACGGTCCATCGGAGAAGAGGTCTCCATGTCCACCATGACCTCTTGGATCGCTCTGAGTTGATCCTCTGTCTCCGTGAATTCGAAAGTCTTTTCAAAATCAGAGAGCCACTCACCAGCCTGGCTGAAGCTGTAACCATCTTGAGCTTTTCTTTGCGCATAGAGCTGCAAAAGCTCTTTGGCCATGTTCTCTATGGCTTTTTTTGTCCTGGCTTTAGCCCTTTCCCATTGGGGTGTCCCCAACTTGTTTAAAGTAGGCGCTGCCGTCCCCAGTTTTGCGTATTTTTGGACAAGACTGAGGTCTTCCACCGGCACATACAGTTTATCGTCATCTTTGTAGCGGATTTCGATGAACTCGCGCTCCTTATGATCGACCGTAAACTTGATCAACCCTGTAAAGATGCCGACCCCATAATCTGTATGAACCACAAAATCGCCAGCTTTAAGGTCCTGGAAATGGGAGACGAATGGTTGCACACGACGCCGACTGATGAGGACTTTTTCTTCAGTAAAAATATCCTTTTCTGAAAAATAGACGATCCTCTGGGGGGGATACAGGAAACCGCGCTGAAGCTCCCCGATGAGAAGGGACACTTCCCCCTCCCGAGCCGTTGCAAAAGGGTCGTCCGTTTCCATAAAGGGGATCATGTGCTGGGAGAGCAGGCTTGCGAATTTCTTTCGTACGCCAACATTCGCAACAAAGACAGTGCTCCTCTCGCTCTGCTGCTGGAGCTTTTTCATGTATTTCAAAAAAAAGGGAATTTTGTTGGCGAACCGAGTGACAGATTGAAAAGGAAAATGAAACACCTCCCTATCATCATGGAAGGCGAGCTCATTCAGCTGGATGGCTTCTGTCTGTATTTGATCCCATAAATTTGGAGGGTAGATTTCCTCAGGAGGAAGAGAAAACTTCCCTTGAGCTGTACAATCGTTGAACTGCTCCTGAAGTCCCGAGTACGTCTCTTCCCAATCCGTGGCTACTTCTTCCATGTTATCGACAATAAAAAGATACTCTTTGAGATGAGTCTGATAGGAAGAGAAATGTGTCCGGTGGAGAAGGGATAAGAAAGAAAATGAGGGAGAGATCTCTCCCTTCTTAAACCCGTCTGCTTTTTGCTTCAGATCTTTCAAGCACGGCGAATTCGCCTCCTGTCTAGCCAAATGCGTCCACTCTGAAAGGAATGTCGGGTCTCCCGGAAATTCCCGAAGCGAAGGGACGAGAAGCCTCTCGATCCTTGTCCTTGACCTTTGAGAAGATGGGTCGAACGTCCGTAGGGAGGCAACCTTATCTCCGCTCAGCTCGACGCGGAAGGGAAAATTCTCCCAGGGGGAAAAAACATCGACGATCCCGCCGCGCCAGGAATACTCTCCGTGCGCATTGATGATGTCCTCTTGAGTATATCCGTACTCATCTAAGGTTTCGATCAATGTCTCCCGGTCCAATCTTTGGCCGGCCTCCACATCAAAGAACAACCGATTTAAGCTCGCGGGATGGGGGAAGGGTTTTAAAAGGCCAAAAAGATTTGTCACGACAAGCCGGGGTTCACTGTAAGTCAGGTCGTGAAAAAACTTCATCCGTGAGGAAACGGAGTCCAGAGAGGGAGGCACTTCTTGATACGGATTCTCAGAAAGCGGGGGGAGCAAGCTGAGCCAAAGATCTCTCGAAAACTGAGACAGAAAAAACCGGCATTGCTCCAGCAAATTCGAGAGAGAAAGGCTCGAGGGTCGTATAAATATGACATTTTTCTCCGTATTCAAGAGTAATGTCACTAGGAACAACGGCTTGGCCGCATCGATCAATCCTGATATCTGGAAGCCCCGCTCACCCTGTTCCAGGGCCTTCTTAAGCTTCTTGAACTCATCTGTTTCTTCAAGGAACCTTAAACTCATAGCCCTATTATACCTTTTATCGCTGCGTGTGCCACTTTAACCATAATAACCTGCGGCTATTCCAAATATATGTTCATCGGAAGCATTGCGAAAACCCTGTTGAACGATATCCCGAAACCGCGTTGAACGATATCCCCTATGATCAGATCAGTGATATCAAGATCACCCTGAAACGATAGGAACGGATATTTATTCGATCTCAATGGAAGCATTTCCAAAACCGTGATGAATGATCTTCCGAGTGTTCCAATTGGTGATTTCGAAAACAC
>CAYOSH010000046.1:0-24560 GCA_964406575.1 uncultured Eubacteriales bacterium
ATTTTCTGTGTAAACTCCTTTTTTGCATTTAAACATATTTTCCCAAACAGTCTTCAAAAAGGATCATCAGCTGTGAGTATATCATAGCCCAATCCCTGTGTCTCATTGTCCATTTTTCTGAAAACTCCTCCAGTGCCGAAGCTCCTTCTTCCTCAGTGGCCGCCTGATAAATAAATCTCAGGTCCTTGGCCATCGCTTTCCGCTCTTTCCAAAGAATCAAGATTGCGGATAAAAAGCGTAAAAAAATAGCGGACGAAATGTGTACACAAAGAGTTTAAGATTTATTAACATAAATCTTGCAATTTTCATTTTTTGGTTTATAATGTCCTCTAGAGATTTATGCAGATGCAATTCCCACAATTTCATTCGATTTTCCACTCTTATAGGTTCACTTTGTGAGCTGATCTACAACCTTTCCCGCCATGAACACAGGACCGAATTCCGGAGAAGACGACCCACTGGGTCGATGGCCATTGGCCGTTGACCCGATAAGGATTTACTTATCGCCCTCAATCCGTAGGGCACTCTCCACATTCTCAATCCACCATAGGGAAGGGACTAACAATCTAAATCTCTGGATAAGAATAGAAAGTCAAACAGCCCTAAAACTCAACAGGGTGAAAGACATAGAATTGGGAGAAAAATGAAAATTCTAAACGTAAACTCTTATGACGATGCCAGGTCATTTTGGATAGAGTTAAGCCGGACTTACAAGAACGGAGAGCTGGCTTTGGACTGGATGGCGAACAAGTTGATCTGGGATCATTTCTATAAAGACCGCAACTTCCTTCTGAATATTATCGTCGGAATCCAAGATGGATGCTGCACTGGGATTTTCCCTCTGCTTTTTGGCGATCACGATATGTGCAGGATTCCTTACTGGAGCTTCAACGATGATTTCATCATCTCGAAAGAATATTACTGCCCTCCTGAAGAAACTCACCGTTTTTTGGAGCATCTTCCCCCGCATCTCAGTGATGATCTGAGCTGTTTCTACGCACCCAAAAAAACGCACTATTTTTATCGGGCGGCCCGTGGCCTAGTCGATATGAAGCCATCCCAGGAGGAATATTTACAGTCGTTGAAGAAAAAATATCGGCACGATATGCGGCGAACATGGAAAATGAACGCGGATGTCGAGGTCTTTGCCGACAATCGGCTGCATGAGGATAAAATCAGGTCTCTTCTGGAATGCTATTTGGATTATTGGAGGCAAAAGAATGGAGCTGTTTCAGAAGAATATGTCCGTTACAGCAAGGACAAGATCTTGACGGATCTCTTGCTGATGCGTCGAGCTGAAGAATTGGGCAAATTGATCGCGCTATATTTTTATCTGGAAGGAAAACTGGTGGCAGCCAACTTTTCCATTCAGAGAGAGCAGGACCGGGTGGACGATTATCTGTGCCTGCGCGACAGCCAGGAGCACCTTTCCTCCCGGGGACTGGGCATTTTTGCCATCCTGAAGAACATAGAGCACTGCCGGCAGATTGGGATCAAGTTTTATGACCTAAGCTCCTGTATGAACGATTACAAGAGAAAATTTGTCAACATGGAAACGTTTTTCTATGTCATGGCGTTCGATGCCATATCCATTCAGGACAGGGTGTCTCAACAGGTCTAGTTGACTTTACGTAATCCGGATAGATCCTGTAGTGATATTGCGATAAGCCACGGAGAATAATATGCATTCACGAGTTGAACACCTTTTGTCTTTGAAAATCATCAACGCGATCGTTTCCCTTCACAACGAAGTCTGGAACAATTCGACCGGTATCATCGACTTGCTGAAAAATTCGAGCGATTGTTTGGTCCTTTTTGATGAGAACGATCATGTGATCGGTTATGCTTTTGTAGAGGAAGACAAGAAAAGAGGATTTATCGAGCTCCAGGATCTCGCTGTATCACCAAAAAATCAAGGCCAGGGTGGAGGAAAACTCCTGATGCAGTCCATCATGGAAAAATACAGTCGCATCAAACTGATCGTGAGAGAAAGCAATACCCGTTTGATAGCATTCTACAAAAACCTGGGTTTTGAGCTGGAATCGGTGATCGAGAACTACTACGACATCAACGAGGATGGGGCACGGATGGCCTGGCAGAAGAAATAGCCTTTTAAGCGGTCGATTCCAATTTTATTTGACTCTGGATTTTTCCTGTGCTAGAGCTCTTGCCAGGAGAATACGGCCCATATTTTCTGTATCATGAATGCATATCAATAGGAGTCGACAGGAAATTCTCAATGATTGATTCGGGCTCTCCTATCGCTTGCGACTTGTATTTTTTCTCCTCTTGTTTTAAAGAGAATGTTGAAACGACAGCCTCGACGCTCAGATTGATGAGATGGAGCGACTTCGAGTCCTGATTAACGGGAGGGTATCATGAAAGTCTTTCGTTACTCTGTTTTGTTTGTCTTTGTGGTTTTCTCCGTATTTATTTTCTGTCAAAGGCAGTCTGAATCGGCTACACCCGTAGAACCTGGGATAATTGAAGACTCTATCGCCTCGGCCGATGGTCTTTCCATCGATGGCCTCCTCGATGCCCTCTATGGATCGATCACCTTTTCTGAAGGGGAAGTGCCAGACATGAAACGTTTTAAATCTCTTTTTATCCCCAATGCTCCCTTCATCCGGATCACACCCGATGGTCCCAACACGATGGACCTTGAAAGCTTTGTGTCGTCCTTTAAGGAGAGGGTGAGATCGAATGCACTGAAGAGTTTCTATGAGGCGGAAATTGCACGCAAAACCCATTTGTTCGGTGGCATCGCCCAAGTGTTCAGCACGTACAAAAAGGGCATGAACACAGACGATCCGGAATCATTGGGGAGAGGCATCAACAGTCTCCAGCTCTTCCATGACGGCAAACGCTGGTGGGTGTGTTGTATAACCTGGGAAGACGAGAGTCCTGACAATCCGATCCCAGAAAAGTATTTGCGATAAGGATTTTTAAATACGACGTCTTTTGATGCGCAGCCAGCCTAAAACTGGCTGGAAAAGCAACATCCACACCTATTATCTCTTTGATGAATATTTTACCGATCTCAATTTGAATGAAATGGGCGAAGGCAGGGCGAAAGAGCAGATGGTCAGGCAGTATCTCTCCTCCTATGGACCTGCGACAGTTTCAGACATCGCATGGTGGACGGGATTCCCCAGGGGGAAGGTGAAGCAAATTTTGGAAGCCCTGCATAAGGAGCTTGTCTTTGTCAAAATATTGGGTTTTGATGGTCGATTCGTCTTGCTTTCTCTTGATAAAGAACGCTTGAATTCTGTGAAGATGTCCGGAGAGCCTCAAGTGCATCTTTTGCCTGCACTCGACCCTTACCTTATGGGTTACAAGGATAGGGCGCGGTTCCTGGACGATAAAGTATACGGTTTTATCTACGACAGATCTGGCAACGCCACCTATTCCATCTTGATCAATGGAAGGATCGAAGGAGTCTGGGATTGGATCGATCAAAAGGAGCCCGAAATCAGGTATTATTTATTCAAGCAGATTGCCCCTGGCGTTAAAGATGTTTTGCGTTCCAGGGCAAAAAAAATGGGACGTTTCCTGTTTGATAAAGATCCTGCAATCAAACAAACAAAGTCTATGATTCCTCTCAGCCAGAGAACAATGGGCGGATTCATGTCGCCTCTAAGGCATTAATCAGGCTAAGAGTCTCTTGATGGTTAAATGTTTATATTTAGCCTGAATTATTCATAACAAATGTCGATACTTATCATAACAAACGTAAAATCAGAATGTTACATAGTTTTCTCGGAATACTCATTTTGGCACTGCATTTCCTATGCGATTTTTATTTATAATTGACATCTTTTTCCCTTCGGGCGAGCCGATCTCACTACAGTACTTTCGTTGTAGCCCACTTGCGGTAGTTCATTACAGCTTCGTGGGCCACTATCTCGCCTTTGCAGCGACATCAACTCGTGAATAATTCAGGTTAGATTACAAAATGAAAAAAATGTGAATTTTAAGGCGACAATAAAGGAAAATGTAAGATACAATATGAAGTTATTTTTCTCGGAGAGGGAAGACAGCCATGAAGAATGAAATGGATATGATAGCATTCGGCCCGGTTCCATCCAGACGCTTGGGACAGAGCATGGGGATAAACAATATTCCTCCAAAAATCTGTACGTATTCCTGTGTCTACTGCCAAATTGGAAGGACCTTGAATATGCAGGTTGAACGGATGGAATTTTATAAGCCCGATGAAATCTTTCAGGCTGTAGAGAAAAAAGTCAAGGAAGCTGTGGAGAAAAGAGAAGCTGTTGATTATCTTACGTTCGTTCCCGATGGTGAGCCTACTTTAGATATCAATATCGGCAGGGAGATTGAACTTCTCAAGAATCTGGGCTTGAAAATCGCGGTTATCACAAACTCTTCTCTTATATGGGACGAGAAAGTCAGGAGTGATTGTTACAAGGCAGACTGGATTTCTGTGAAGATAGATGCCTTAACTCGCGATATTTGGAGAGAAATTGACAGGCCGCATGGTTCTTTGAAACTTGAAAAAATATTAGATGGCCTTTCGGAATTTGCCCGGAGATTTAAGGGCGAGATGACAACAGAAACCATGCTTATTCAGGGCATTAATGATAATATAGAACAAATTGAGAAAATTTCTGATTTCATTGCCGGGTTAAAACCAGCCAGAAGCTATATTGCTATCCCCACAAGACCTCCGGCAGAGAAATGGGTCAAACCTCCGGCAGAAAACATGATTAATATGGCCGTTCAGATTTTCAAAGAAAAAGAGATTCCTACGGAATATTTGATTGGATATGAAGGAAATGCCTTTGCTTTTACTGGCAATGTGGAAGAGGATTTGTTAAGTATAACATCTGTCCATCCTATGAGAGAAGACCAGGTGAGAGAGTTTTTGGACAAGGCCGAAAAAGATTGGACCGTTATACAAAAGCTGATCAGTCAGGATAAATTGATAGAGTCAGAGTACAAGAATAAGAAATTTTATACAAGAAAATTACACTGGCGTGAATGAAACCCAAACTAAAATTGAATGAAAAAGTCACTCAAAGGTCATGAATAAGGAAAAAAACAAACAGAAAGAAAAACCAAGAAATATTTTTATTTTTATCTACAAAGCCTTTAAAAATTTTGGAACCGCACTTCCCATTATTTTGGGAATTATTCTTCTTCTGGGATTACTCCGAACATATGTTTCTCATCAATTGATCTCCTCTGTGTTTAAAGGGAACATTATTTCAGATACACTACTCGGTGCGATTTTCGGGAGCATATCAGCGGGAAACGCTGTGACGAGCTATATCATAGGAGGAGAGCTTTTAAAGGAAGGAATCAGTCTTTTTGCTGTCACGGCGTTTATTGTGGCCTGGGTTACAGTAGGTGTTGTGCAGCTCCCTGCCGAGGCAGCTATTCTCGGAAAACGATTTGCTCTTTTAAGAAATCTTCTGAGCTTCATTTTGTCTATAGCCGTTGCGATAGGGACTGTCGTCATGCTAAGGATGATTCAATGAATCAGAGAAACAAGGAGAAAAAGGGAAAAAGAGGGTGGTATGGCTACATTTTTTTGGGTTTTGTCGTTGTTGTTTATTGTATTCTGTTTATTTTAAGCCCTCAAAATGTGGTTAAATCCCTCATGATAAGTGGAAACATTCTGGTGAATTTAATTCCTGTATTTATAATGGTTGTCCTTTTTATGGGCATAACAAATTATTTTCTTAAACCCAAAGCGGTCTCGCGATATTTAGGGAAAGAGTCTGGTTTTAAAGGATGGCTCATTGCTGTTTTGGCGGGGATACTGAGTCATGGCCCCATCTATATTTGGTATCCTTTATTAAAAGAATTCCGTCAGAAAGGAATGCGCACAGGCCTAATGGCCGTTTTTTTATATAACAGAGCTATTAAAATTCCTTTATTGCCCCTTTTGATTTATTACTTCGGTGCAGAGTTCTGTATTATATTATTAATGTGGTTGATTCTAGCCTCTCTAGCCGAAGGAAAAATCATCGAGGTTTTAGAATAGTAAGTTCATTGAAAAATTTTTATGACTGCGTTTGGTTCTTTTCTTTGTCCTTTTTTTACCTGAATCATTGCATCCTGCAGCTCTTCTAAGGGATAAACACGTCGTCCCATTCTCATGTCGGTCTCTCCAGCAATTTTAAGGAACTCTTTGGCATCAGCTCTGTTCACGTTGTATAAAGTTCTTACATCCCGACCCCACAGATTATCTGAATAGTTCCTTATCTCGATTGTGGACATACTCACCGGCGCAAGCACCAGAATTCCTCCTATTTCTACATGAGTAAGGGCAGGCTCTACCAGACTGCCTGAAGGAGGAAAGAGAATGGCTGAATCAAGACGGACGGGAATTTTTTCTTCTATGACATTCCCCACCCAAACAGCTCCGTTTCTTCTTGCTTCTTCTTTATGAATGGAAGATCTTGTGCTGACATAAACTTCAATACCAAGATAATTCGCTGCCTTTAGGACATAATAAGCCGTGGGACCAAAGCCAAAGAGTCCCAGCTTATCTCCACGGTCTGCCTCTGTTAATTTGAGAGCACAGTAGCCAGCAATACCGGGACATAAGAGCGGGGCCATATCTTCCGGCTCCATAGTGAGTCCCCGCATTGAGAGAGCAAAATCTTCTTTAATGGTTACGTACTCTGCAAATCCGCCGTCCGCATCCCAACCCGTGCATTGAAAATCCTGACAATAATTCTCCTTTCCCTTTAGGCAGTATTCGCACTTGCCACAAGTGCTATAAAGCCAGGAGATGCCCACAGGATCTCCGGATTTAAATTTTGTGACTCTTTCGCCTTTCTTATCGACAATCCCAACGATTTCATGGCCTAAAATCAAAGGAGATTTCTTCAAAGGAAGATCTCCTTCAGCGACATGAATATCCGTCCTGCATATTCCGCAGACCTGAACTTTTACTCTTATCTCCTGATTATCCGGAAGAGGCTTGGGCACATCGGCCAGTTTTAGAGGCCTCTTTTCCATCTTGGATTGTTTTTCTAAAAGCCACGCTTTCATGCTTACATCTAGACAATGTAAAGACTTCGACAAAAATCGCTCACAACTTTTCAAACTATCTTAAGCGGGGGCCCATCGTCAAGAAAAAGCCATATTTAGGGGGGATAATCCCTATGCCCTAATTTGTTTATTCAGTAAAAGTGAGTTTGCAAAGAATCAGCTTTTTTTTATTCTAATGCTATTTGCTATATAATCATGTGTTATTGAGAATGCCCCATAATATTGTGTTTGATCATATCCTGATTCCAGAATGCATTCACTCTCCAATCCCAGCTCACCGGTCAAAAGGATAAACATGTCAAGTTTTTGGGCTAACAATAGAGATAAGCTTATAATAAAAAAAAGTTATGAAAATTAGAATTCTGGGGTCGGAGTCTCTGGGCGTTCGCGGATTATCTTGTGTTGTGGAAATCCGGCACCGCAAAATTGTCATTGATCCAGGAGTGGCCCTGGGCTATCAACGTCATGGACTACTCCCTCACCCTTTTCAAGTTGCTGTGGGGAGTGAGGTGCGCCGGAAGATTGTGAAAGCCTTAGAGGACTGCACGGATATCGCCATCAGCCATTTCCATGGGGACCATATTCCTCTGGCTAATGCCAATCCCTATCAGCTCTCAGCTCGAGTTGTATCCCGCTCGTTCCAAAAGCCTCGGTTGTGGTGTAAGAGTCCGAATGATGTCTCTCCTTCAATGGTCAAACGCTGCCGCGATCTCTCCGATGTCTTGGGACGGAAGTTTCCTTGCTCAGAAGGTCAAACATCAGAACTTCTCAGCTTCTCCCAATCCATGCCCCACGGAGAGGCGAAAGGCCCTCTTGGGGGAGTGATGATGACCCGGGTGGAGGATACCAAAGAAATTTTTGTCCACGCCTCGGATATCCAGCTCTTAGACATCACTCCCATAGAACAGATATTGGCCTGGAAACCTGATATTGTTCTTGCCTCCGGACCCCCTTTGTACCTCCGGCATCTTTCATCAAGAACACGAAAGAGAGCTCGTAAAAACGCTTTGTTTTTAGCCAAGAGAGTCCCCGTTTTAATTCTTGATCACCACATTTTACGGAACGAGGAGGGATATCGTTTTTTGGAAGATCTGTCGGCATCGGTTGGACACACAGTCTTCTGTGCCGCCGATTACATGGGACAGAGACGCCTCCCGCTCGAAGCCTGGAGGCAGTGTCTCTACCGGGAGATGCCTGCACCTGAAGGCTGGCATAAAGCATACTCTCAGGGAAAGGTGAATACGGATTCTTACAGAAAATGGAGAGGCATAAGTATTCAGGACATCATATGAGGGAAAAATGAAGATTTAGAACGATGGAATCGATTTTTTCAATCATTTTATGGCTTTTAATAGGCATTTTTGCCGGATTTATGAGCGGTATGTTCGGGATAGGAGGAGGGTCAGTAAGGACTCCCCTGATTTATGCCTCAGGCCTGCCACTACTTAGTGCTTTTGGAATCAATTTACTGGTCATACCCTTCTCTTCCTGTATTGCTGCTATCAGTCACAGGAAAAACATCGACTGGAGGTTTGCTCCTTTGGTCATCGCAGGTGGTGTTTCAGGCACGGTAGCAGGCTCTTTCTTGGTGGGAAAGATCCAAACCATACCTTTAGCCATAATTTTTTTATTTATTTCTCTTATCACTGTATTGGGGATTTATCTGGATCGATTGATTCCTGGAGTGGCAAAGAAGATCCATCCCGATAAAAAAAACATTATAGGCGGTACGTTTTGTCTTAATTTCATTACAGCGATGCGGGGAGGAAGTGGGGGTTCTCTATTCCCTCCCTTTTTGAAATTAATGAAATTGGATATACACGAGGCCATCGCCACATCTTTGTTTGCCACCATCTTCTCGGCAACGGCCGGAGTTGTTATTTATTGGCATCGAGGTGACATCCTGTTGCTGCCGGCCATAGCGATGATCGTAGGCTCAGTCGCGGGAGCAAGGCTAGGGAGTATGACGTCTCTGAAAACAAAATCGTTGGGACTGGAAATCGGACTTTCCGTGTTGGTCCTAATTATGGCACTGATCGTGCTGGTGAAAGCCATTTTGGCTGGATAATAAAAATGAAAAAGTTAAGACTGAATTCTGTGATATTCCGGTTGTGATTAGAAAAATCCTAAGAATTAGGAAAAGGACCAACGCAAAAGAGAAAAAATCAGTCTTTTTCACCTATTAGGGAAAAACATGCCGTATTGATTTCACTCTTTTCACGGAAATGCTAGATTTATAAGCCTTCATGTGGAAATATAATTAGGAATTTATACTTTATCTGGCTCGTTGATAAAGAGGGGAAAACGATCCAAACGGAGTGAACAAAGAATTTAGATTAAGGAATATTTTTGTTGACAGTTGAGAAATTATATTTTATGCTGTTAATGATAATGATTATCATTATCAAATTGGATATGAATTTCAATTAAGATTAAAAATGGTTGAAGCTTATAAATGGAGACATCGGTTCCGCAAGCATGTTTCCCGTTGAACACTGCCGCGTGAATCTATACTGGATTTTTTGTCGAGAACGTCAAAACATTTGAGTGCAAAAGAAATTTACGATGATCTCTCTAAAGCGTATCCAGGGATCGGGCAAAGTACAATTTACCGCACCCTGAGCCTTTTGGTGCAAACGGGTTTTCTAAACAAAATCGATATTGGCGATGGTCCGAGCCGCTATGAATACAGATCAGTCAGTAAAAAGGCGCACCACCATCATCTCATCTGTACCAAATGTGGAAAAATCATCGATTATAGCGATTCCATAGATGAAGAAGAGAAACTCGTCAAAGAAGCAGAAAAGAATATCGCCGGAAAATACAATTTTCAAGTTCAAGAGCACAACATCGAATTTTATGGAATATGTAAAGATTGCCAATAGATATTCGGACATCTTTGGAAAGGAGGAAACATGAGAAACAGACACAGATGGATGTATTACCAGACTGGTCTTCCTGGCTGGATGAGATGCGGTTTTTCTCCCGGCTGGATGGGCAGAAGTCCAACAGGTTTGGGCCCCGCTGCTCAATATCTTGCTTATGGGACATGGCCTACGCCACAGATGAATTATGTCTGGCAGCAGGGACAGATACCTTTCTCTCCCATACCCGGATTCCCCCAAGCGGGATTTCCAACTCCGTACGATCCTTGGGGAGCAACAGAGCTAACTCCGGAGCAGGAGCTCAATTTTCTTAAGGTAGAAGCCGAGCATTTGGATGATGAGCTTTCGGCTGTAGAAAAAAGAATTAAAGAATTGGGAGGTGAAAAATGAGAATAGCCGTATCTGCATCGAGCCCCGATCTCTCCAGTCCTGTTGATCCCCGGTTCGGGAGATGCCCTTATTTTTTATTCGTTGATCCCGAGTCACTGGAGTTTGAAGCCATCGAGAATCCCAATATTTCTTCTGCCAGCGGAGTTGGGATTCAGTCTGCCCAACTTGTTGCGGAAAAAGGAGCAAAGGCCGTTCTTACAGGAAGCTGCGGTCCCAACGCTTTTCAAACTCTCCAAGCAGCAGGAGTCGAGGTGATCATCGGAGTTTCCGGAACAGTTAAGGAGGCTGTTGTGCAGTATAAATCGGGTCAAATTCAGGCTACGGCTCAAGCCAATGTCCCTGCCCATTCCGGAATCGGCGGAAGCGGGGCCATGGGCTCCGGTTTCGGTATAGGCCGAGGAATGGGCGGAGGCATGGGGAGAGGAATGGGCGGAGGCATGGGGAGAGGTATGGGATATGTGCAGCCTCCTCAAGTTCCCCAGTCAACGCCACCAGAATCCACTCAGCCGCAGAGGTCCCCTGAGGAAGAGATGAATTATTTGAAACAGCAGGCTGAATTGCTCAAAAAACAGATGGAGAACATCTCCAAAAAAATCGAAGAGATGGAAAAGAAAAAAAACTAATAATTAATCTTACTTAATATCGCTGAAAACCGTGCCTGTTGCGGACAGAATGGACGGAAGTGCTGGTACGGGAAGAGGTCAGAACAGACTCAGTTGGAACCGGATCAAGAGCAGAGTCTTTTGAAAACAAGGAAAAAATGAATAAAAGTGACGACCTTGAAAAATTCGCTCATGAGCTTCAAAAGCAAATTCTTGAGCAAATCAAAAAACAATATTCCGAAGTGGCCATAGATCACTGGCAAAATCCAAGGAACTTCAAAAGAATCGAAAATCCGGATGTTTATGCCAAGGTAACAGGCCCTTGTGGGGATTCCATGGAGATGTTCCTACACATGAAAGACAATACGATCTCCGAATGCGGATTTCAAACCGACGGCTGTGGAACCACTATTATCTGCGGCAGCGTGGTTATGGAACTTGCTAGAAAAAAGTCTATAACTCAGGCTCTTTCCCTGGTAAGTGCTGATAGAATACTCGAAATACTCGGAGGTTTACCGGATCCAGATGTGCATTGTGCTCAGCTGGCTGCAGAGACTATGAGGAAGGCATTGGCGGATTATCTCTTCCGGAAAACAGGTGCCAGGAAAAAACATTGAAGAAAAATTTGAGGATTGTCGAAAAGTAAGATATGTCACTAATTATTGATAATGAAAAGTGTGAAAGCTGTGGCATTTGCGTTGCTGTCTGTCCCCTCCATGCCATATCGATCATCGAAGGCAAAGCGTTTATCGACCAGAATAGATGCACGGAGTGTCTTCAATGCATAAATGAATGCCCCAACGATGCGATCCGTCAGATCCCTGACAGAGAGGTTTCTCTGAAAACTAGAGAGAGTTCAATCCCTTATTTTGAGGATAAAACCATTCCACGCCCAAGACAAATATTTTCGAGCAATAAATGGAATCCACAGATAAATGGGAAGGGGGGGATTTTTTTAATGAATTAAAAAATGCAATAACTAACTTTTTTCATGCGGATTCCTCATTTAACATGAGCAGAAGGAGTGAAAGAAGAAAATACGGGAGGCATAGAAGGAGAGGCAGAGGAGGAAGGTTTTAGCTATTACTTCGAGTCAGACATGACATGAATCTTAAGAGTCATGTATTCAGAAGAAGGTCATAAATTTGTGAAAAATGGGCCAAAATCAAATACGGATAGAGATGTTAAGAGCGATGTTGAGATGTGGCTTAAAAAAGACGGCGAAAATTTTTTAAGGAGCGTTGGCATAGGAAAAGGGCAGGTTGTATTAGATTTTGGTTGTGGAGAAGGCCATTATTCAATTCCCGCATCGAGACTTGTCGGAGAGAAAGGCAAAATATATGCCTTAGACAAAGATAAACAGGCTTTAAATTCCCTGGTTAGGCTAATAAAAAAGAACAATATCAAAAATATAAAAGTGATACAAAAAGAGTCAGAAACTTCACTGGAAGATAATTGTATAGATTTTATACTGTCTTATGATGTTCTCCATTATGTGAAAAATAGAAAAGATATCTATCATGAATTTTGTAGAGTAATGAGACCTGACGGAGTTTTTTCTCTTTATCCGAAGCACCTCAAAAATGACTATCCTTTAATGGAATTAGCTCATATGAAATTGGAAGACATTATAAACGAAGTCGAAGAAGCAGGATTTTCTTTGCAGGATAAATATTTTAAAAAGCTTATTCACGATGATTCCTATAATGACGGCTATATACTGAATTTCAGGAAGGATTAATCATAGAAGTTTCTCGCTGGGAGATAAAAATCAATAGGGAAGGAAAGCAGAAGGATATGTTTTTGCTGACTATTTTCAGTAATGTTAGAAATCTTATTTGCTGGCTGGAGATATCCAGGTGAAAATAAAAGGGCAATATCGATGAGGTTAGGGCTGAAACAAATTGGCACAATTCGAACACCATACGCTGATAAAGCAAGTTATCAATGAATTAAAACAATTTATCTTCCTCGGCGAATTTAAGGAAGGAAACTCGCAGCATTAAGTGGTTGCTAATGAGCCTCCTTGTTTCCATGATCATGGCCAGTATTATAACATTCATAGTATACCAGGGTGGGAGGTTACTGGGATTCTAGTGAGCTCAAAGAATCCCAAGATCTAGTGTTGACCAGATAAGTTGCGATCATTCCGGTATTCAATCACAGCGTAATGCAACACCAAAATCATTATGTGCCAGTTCTTAGCCGATTTAATCTGACTTGTGAGAAAACTCACAAGGTCCTTTTTAATAATTTTTCCAGTGATTTCTTGGATGAAGCTTCATAGACTTCTCTTACCAGAGAAGAGGACCGGTCTATTGAGACATGCATAAGATCGCATTTAATAGCGGGAAACTTCATGGCTGCAACGCTGAAGCATCGCAGTCCTATTTTAAGGAACAATGGATAGTACTCTTCAAAAGAGGCAACTTCTCCACACAGGCAGATTTCCTTGCTGTGTTTTTTCCCCGCTCTTATTGTCATCTCTATCAATTTCACCATGGCTGGATGAAGAATATGATATTTCTCTTCTACATTAGGGTTTGCCCGGGATGCCGCAAGTGTATATTGCAAAAGATCATTTGATCCGATATTCGCAAAGTCCACTTTTCTCAGAAGTTGCTCAGCCATGAGTGCTGCTGCGGGAGTTTCTATCATTATCCCATCCTTCACTGAATTACAGTGTTGTCGGTTCTCTTTTTTCAGCGTCTTTTCTGCATCAGAAATAAGTGATTTGAATGTCATTAAATCACTCACGTCAGATACCATTGGATACAGTATCTTCATTTCCGAGTGCTGGGAAGCACGCAATAGTGCTTTGGCCTGAGTTAAATAAATTGAATAAAAATATTCAACAGCACGTGAGCCCCTAAGTTCAAGATCAGGATTGGTTTGGTCAGGAAGGTCTAGGAATAGAGGAATTTTGTCTGAACCAATATCCAGCAGTCTTACGACGACTGGCTTGCCTTCTGCTTTCTGTAATATAGTCCTGTACATCTCATACTGCTCTTCTTCTGTAGGAGGATGCTCCCGCTCTAGGAATAAAAACTCAGTCCGAAGAAGGCCTACCCCATCATGATTAAATCCTTCAATAAGCTCCATTTCACCAGGATAACTGACATTAACTTTAAGAGTGATCCTGACATTGGATTTTGTCTTTGCTTTTAAATGGCTACGGGTATCACAAAATTGTCTCCTGGTTCGAAACTGCTTGTTTTTTCTATCATAATACTTTTCTGTGGCTTCATCCGGGGAAAGGATGACCTTTCCTGTCATCCCGTCTATGATTGCTCGTATTCCACAGCCGAGCTCTTTCTTGACATTAATGCCAAATATCACGGGAATATCCAGTGATCGCGCAAGAATTGCGGCATGAGTGGTATATCCCCCTTCCATAGTGACAAAGGCAAGGATATGTTCTCTTGGCATGTTCAGTAGCATATGAGAATTAAGCCGCTGTGTTGCCACAATAACCGGCTCACGCTCATCTAAAGAGCACTCAAAGTGACCTGAAGTCTCCGAGAAAGAGGAAAGGAGACGGTCTCTCACATCCTTGAAATCATGAACGAGTTCCTGAAAATGCGAATGCTTTTTTTTGTGCAAATCAATGTATTCATCGAAAATATCATTTATTGCATGCTCAGCATTTTTTTTATTCTGAATGATGAGTTGCTCTATTTTTAAAATTAGGTTGGAATCATTAAGTATCATCAGATGAACATTCATTATCTCCATGGCTTGCTCATCAGAGGACTTCTTAGACAGAGCTATCATCTCGTTCATTAGGGATTTTGCTTTTTGGAAAGCCTGCTTGAGCCGTTCTATCTCGTTTGATACCTGGGATTCATCAATTCGGTAATGGGGAACGGATTCTTCATCCTTGCTGGAATATAAGGCAACAATTCCTTTCGCAATACCGGATGATATTGTTTTTCCCTTAAGTATTTTCATATCGCTTCCGCCGTCTATTATTTTATGTAATCTCTGCATTTTGTCTTGTATTGCCAGAACATCAATGTTTGATACCGGTTAGATACAATTGTAGGGTTGACTGAATATATCATTTTGTTAAATCTTCTATTATTTGTTCAATAATTCTTCTCTCACTAACGAGTGTCCACATTTGGGGCATTTTAATTTGGTGCATTTAACACCTTGTTGGTGTGGAACTTTCTCGCCACATTTAGAGCATACGCAATAACCGCCCGGGCCAAAAGCGCCACCTTTGTTACGACCTAATCCTTGACCACCTCCAGGATTTCTATTTTTTCAAAAATTATTCATTTTTTCCTCACGTTATTATTATGATTTATTTAAAATCTCAGATTTCATTTGTTTAGAATGAAACTCGTTTTTTTAATTCTTCAATTAGTCCTTCTCGTATGAATTTTAATCCCTTGAGAAATTTGAGATTTGCATTTGTATAATACACTCCTCATTTTTAAGAATTTCTTTTTGGAGTGTGTTAAAAATCTTTCACCATTCTTTACTATTTTCGCTATCTGATATCCCGAATTTAAAATATCACACTTAAAAAAGCAAGGTCGTTGCTTAAGAATGCAAGTAACCCGAAGGGCAGAAGTCCACGGGCTTGCCCGTGGGAAAGTGGATAGGCGGCGATATGATAAGATTTTTAGAATGTCTAATGTTGAGACGCAATCCTAAGGCTTCTTGACAAGATTTAGAGGTCGAAATATAATTAAGACTGGAGATTCGGGGGCGAACTGGATTCGACGGAGACAATGAGACTAAGGTCGCATGTCGAGGCTCCACCCACCTCGTTAAAAAGGTGGAACACAAGTAAGTGCAGAACCACTGCAAGTTGCTGCCTAATATCTAGGCATGCCGTTTCTCCTGCATTCTCCTGCGGTGCCTGAGAAGCGTCGACAAGCAGGATAGCGAACCAGGCCTGTCCTGAGTCTGGAGAGCGAAACACCATCAGGGCTGGTTTCATGGTGTCTTTCCTTTTCAGAAGCCGTGGAACGAGATGAAGAAAAAGGATAAGCGTGTAGACACCTTTTGTTGAATGTCTTCGGACGCGGGTTCGATTCCCGCCGCCTCCATTATTAAGATTGGAACAAAGACATTGTCGAAGAGTCATAAAAGAAGCCTGATAGCTGCGCTCGCAATCTTATTTTTTTCGGCCTCGATTTTATCCCAATCCCTCTCCTCTCTAAAAGTTTCCGTAAGGGATTACGATGGATATGGCCGTGTCATCATCGAATCTGCGGTTCCCCTAAGTCATCATATCGAGCAGTACACCTCTCTTTTTTTGGTAAAATTCAGGGCTGAGGGCAATTTTACCATTCGCCGGGACTCTTTCAAGAGCAAATATATCAAATCCTTGGGATGGGCCAAGGGCGCTGATTACTACATGCTGACCATTAACGCCACAGGGTCGGATTACAGCTTTGAGTCCTTCACCCTCACCAACCCCCACCGCATCATCATCGATATCCGCTCTCCCGAAAAGTCCAAAATGGAGCCACCCCCTCCTCCGGTTGAGACGCCAGAGAGAACCCCTCCATCCCTGAAAGTCGAAGCAGAAGGCACAGAAAAGATTGAAGAAACGCGAGTAAAAACGCAAGAGGAGGAGGAAAAAAGTCGCCCTCTTCCCAATCCGCCGGCAGCTACACAGGGTCCAAGAACTATTGTCATCGACCCCGGCCATGGAGGTTTGGAATCAGGATCCAAGGGCAAGTTGGGGACTTTGGAAAAAGACCTCACCTTACCCATTAGTCATAAGCTGAAATCGATTGTTGAACAGAATCTGGCCTATCGCGTTGTCTTGACAAGAGATAAAGACGTCGATGTCTCGCTCGAGAACAGGGCTGCCATCGCAAACAACAACAGAGCCGTACTTTTTATCAGCGTTCATATAAACGGATTCCCTCGTTCCACTGCGCGGGGTTCAGAGACTTTCTTTCTCAGCTTAAACGCCACGGATGAGGAAGCGAGACGGCTGGCTTACATGGAGAACAACTCCACCGACATCGAATCGAAAATCAGCAGTGACGACGAAGACGATATCATGATGATCCTCTGGGATATGGCGCAATCGGCTTTCATAAAACAGAGCAGCCAGCTGGCAGAAAGCATCCAAACTGAGTTGAATTCCCTGTTAGGGACGCGAAACCGTGGCATAAAGCAGGCTCCGTTCAAAGTCCTCACAGGGGTTGCCTGTCCAGCGGTTCTGGTTGAGATTGCTTTCATTTCAAATCCCGCTGAGGAAAAGAAATTACAGACTGATGACTTCCAGGATGATGTGGCGCGTGCCATCTATCGGGGAATTGCTAGATTTCTCAAAAATTATTCAGTTGAATGACGCAGACTTATGGACACAAAAAAGATCGCAATTCTAGGAGCCCTTGTCACTCTGTCGCTTATCCTGGCTCTTGTTTTCTTCCGCAGTGGAGGAGAAGAAAGGATCAGGCATTATTCCGAGCAACCTCTTCAAGAAAAGGAAACTCTCTCTAAGGAGCCTCTTCAAACGAGGTCCATCACTCTTTTTTTTCTATCCGAGGACGACAATCTTCTTCACCCTGAAAAAAGAGAGATCCTCGATGATTCCTCGGTCGCTCACCTGGCGATCCTGACGATTAGAGAGCTGTTGAAAGGATCGCAGAATGGATTGCTTTCTGCCCTGCCTCTAGAGACTGAGCTCAGAGAGCTTTTTATCACGAGAGGGGGGATCGCCTATGTGGATTTTTCAGGCGAAATCAGGGAGAACTATCTCTCCGGATCTTCGGCAGAAATGGCGACTGTTTTTTCTGTGGTGAACTCTCTAACGTACAATTTCAAGGGCATTAAAAAAGTCTTTATCTTGATCGATGGGAGTGAAAAAGAGACCCTGGCGGGTCATATCGATTTGAGCCGACCCCTTGTGCCTCGATATGACCTGGTCGCGAATTAACTTGCCCTTCTGTCATCAAGACATAATAATTGAGAAATAGTGACACGGTCATGATTATTCGATTTGTGATACTCTGGTACTTTGGATACCGAAGAGTTCCGGTGGTTCTGGAATGAAAAAATTGCCAAAAGTCGTTGTCGTCGGATTTCCCAACGTTGGCAAATCGACTTTATTCAATCGACTCTTGGGTAGAAAAAAATCACTCGTTCATTCTTTACCCGGCATGACCCGAGATCAGGTGAGTGCAGAGTGTACTCTGAAGGACAAGACATTCATTCTTGTGGACACCGGTGGATTCTTTGATTTCAAAAAGGACCCCCTTTCAATCCAAGTGAAGAACAAAGCGTGGGAGGCCTCGAGCGATGCGGACATTCTTCTTTTTGTACTGGATGGCAAACAAGGCCTCTTGCCTGCGGAGGAGGAGCTTTATTTTTCTATAAAAAAAAAGAACAAACCCATTCTACTCGTCATCAATAAGATTGATTCACCTTCTGAGGAAGATAGGATCGGAGATTTTTTCCGGCTGGGGGAAAGCCGGGTATTCCCCATTTCTGCCGAACACAAAAGAAATCTTGAGGATCTGGAAGAGGGCCTGTTCGACATGCTCCCAGAATCTGCAGGGAAAGAAGAGGAAGCCGAAGCGCTCAAAATTGCCATCATCGGCCGCATAAACGTGGGAAAATCATCCATAGTGAACCGGCTTTGCGGCGAAGAAAAGTTGATCGTGAGCGAGATCCCGGGAACAACAAGAGACAGCACGGACACCATCATTGTTCGAAACAAAAAAGCATTTTGTCTTGTTGACATGGCTGGTATTCGCAGGTTGAGCCGCACCCGTGACAAAAGAGAAAAAGCGAGCATCATCAAAGCCAAAAAAGGCATTTCCCGGGCCGATGTCCTGTGCATGATCTTGGATGCTCAGGAATTTCCCACACGACAGGACACAGCGATTGCCCATCTCGCTCATGAATCCGGAAAACCCCTGATTTTAGCCCTGAATAAATGGGATCTGATCCCAAAGGATTCCACATCGACAGAGAAATTTAAGGCCAGAGCCTATGAGAAATTGGATTTTGTCTCTTATGCACCGCTGATTTTTGTATCTGCTCTATCTGGGCAAAGAGTGGTCAAGATTCTTGATTTAGCCGAGCAGATTTATGCCAATGCCAGCAAAAAGGTCCCGACTTCCGATTTGAATGATTTTTTGGCTTGGGTCAACACGGAACACTCTCTCCTTTCCAGGAAGAAGGGCAAAGTCAAGATCAAATACATGATGCAGAAAAAAAGCCTTCCTCCCACGTTTTTTCTGTTTACACATTCCAAAAGCTCTCTTGCTCCCGCCCATAGAAAACACTTAAAGCGTCTTATCCGGGAGCGTTTTGATTTTACGGGAACGCCCATCCGGCTCTACATGAAGTACAACTAAATCCGGGAGGCTTGAGACCATGTTTCTCTTGACTTTACATCTGACATGCTTTATAAATTTATTTTTGGCATTAGCGCTCTGTCTTAAGGATACGATTCGATGAATAGGAGGTCACAATGTCTCGAAGATGGATGAATATCGCTCTGGTGGTCCTGCTCGCCTTCGGCGTGATAGCAGTCACGACCAGCTGCGGAAAAATCAGCTACAACAAATTGAGAGCGAACTATCATTTCTCCAGGGCCAATGCCCATTTTACGGATAATCATTACAGGGATGCGATCGAAGAGTACGAATTGGCGTTGCAATTCAATCCTGACCTCGTTCAGGCCTATCGGTTTCTGGGTGAAAGCTACAAGAGCCTTTACAAACCTGCCGTCGAGACAGAACGAAACAAAGAAGTCGAACAAAAAGCCCTGGAAGCACTGACGAAAGCCTACGAGATCGAACCGAACAACAAAGAGATAATCTATTCCTTGGGAGACATGTACGACAAAATTAGAGATTTCGAAGCCGCAGAAAAGCTGTATCTGAGGATTTTAGAGATGGAACCCACAAACATGGGAAACTACTACGTTGTAGCCGAGTTCTACAAGAGATATGCCGGTCAGGAAGAGGAAGGTAAAGAGGCCACAGGAAAGACCCCCGGCGAGAAGGCAGAGGAGATGTATCTGCGTAGAATTGAGACCGATCCTGAGAACGAACAGGGGTATGCTTATATTGCACAGTTTTATGAAGGGATGACCCCAGTTCCTGAATTCGACCTGGCTGACGAATACCACGAGCGGCGCATTCAGCTCAATCCAGAGAATGCCGAAGCTTGGCTCGCCAAAGGCGTCAACCGTTGGTCCAAAGCGTACCGTATTCCAACGCTGCCCAAAAATGAAAGAATGGCACTGGCTAGAGATAGTGAGGCCGCACTGCTCAAAGCCAGTGAGTTGGACCCCTCTTATCCCGAACCGTATTCCTGGTTAAGCGTTCTCTACAAGAGCGTGCTCGTAAAACTCGACCCGGGCAGAGCCCAGCGCTACGAGGAAGATGCAGATAGATACTTACAACAATTCCAGGATGCCCGAAAGAGGCAAGCCGAAAGAAAGAAACTTGAAGAAGAATTGGGCAAGATCGGATAGCCGTCACTCAATTCTCTTTCTCCTTTTTAAATAGCATAATTGAATAATTCTGTTGTTCATCCCTCTCGTCCAGTCTGCTTAGAAGAATAAAGGAAAGATGTTTATCCCTCTTAAAGACGAGAACCCCACCACCCGATTTCCCCTTGTGACCATAACACTCCTCGCATTAAACATCCTGGTGTTTTTCTATCAACTGCTCTCTCCGAGCGGCCTGGAATATTATGTTTTGCGCATGGGGGCGATCCCCTATGAGATCACCCACTTCACATCTCTGGCCGTTCCCAATATTCCGCGGTTGTCTCCTCCTCTCACTTTGCTTACAGCCATGTTCTTGCACGGAGGGTTTCTCCATCTCATCGGGAATATGCTCTATCTGTGGATATTCGGGAATAATATCGAAGATTATCTGGGGTCTTTTCGGTTTATCCTCTTTTATCTTCTTTCCGGATTGGGGGCAAGTGTCACGCATATCATTTTTAATCCCAATTCCCAAGTTCCCATGATCGGAGCCAGTGGTGCGATAGCGGGTGTGCTCGGTGCTTATTTGATCCTGTACCCTCGCACAAAGGTCCTGACCTTGGTTTTCTTGTTTTTTTTCATCCGAATTGTGCCCATTCCTGCCGCTCTTGTCCTTGGGTTTTGGTTCTTCCTCCAGATCATTAATGTGGGGATGGGAGAGGGAGTCGCTTGGTTTGCCCACATCGGAGGATTTTTGGTCGGAATTTTGCTCATAAAGATATTCTCCGGAAGGCAGCGCCCTCCTAGGTCAGTTATAAAACCCTCCGGTCGCAGGGATTATAGCCACTGAACGAAAATGCAAAATTACAGATCCTAAGTTCGGAACGCTTTATGTGCGACGTTATTTTGGGAGAGAAAAGGCTCGATCGGGACAGGGGAATATTAATATTCCGGGTTTAACCTCTTTATTTACGGGCACGTAGAGGTTGACAACTCCCTTGAGTTTTAGTATTTTATGCAATCACTAACCCTCGAGAGGTTGATTCTGAGGTTTTGAATAATGAAAACATTTGTACCTAAAAAAAGCGAAATCGAACGCAAATGGTGGTTGATCGATGCCGAAGGCAAAGTTCTAGGGCGATTGGCCACAGAGATCGCGATCTTGCTTCAAGGCAAGAGGAATCCCGAGTTTGTAAAGTTCATGGACAGCGGAGATTTTGTCGTTGTGATCAACGCGGATAAAGTGAAAGTCACAGGCAAAAAGCTTGACCAGAAAAAGTATTACTCCCATTCCGGATACCCGGGTGGTATAAGAGAGAAGACGTTAAGAGAACTCATTGAAAAAAATCCTGAAGAAGTCTTACGCAAGGCTGTCCGCGGGATGATCCCCAAAAACAAGCTCGGCCGTGCCATGTACAAGAAGCTCAAAGTCTATACAGGGCCTGATCATCCTCATGAAGCTCAAAAACCGCAGGAATATCAGTTCAAGGAGGAATCTTGAGTCTAATACAGTATTACGGCACAGGAAGGCGCAAATCTTCGGTTGCAAGGGTCTATTTGAGGCCCGGGAAGGGTGATATCACTCTGTATGTAAATAAAAGGCCTCGTCCCTACACTGACTTTTTTACTTTGGACAGCTACAAGAACATCATCAAGCAGCCACTTCATCTGACTGAAACGGAGAGCAAGTTTGACATTTTCATCCGGGTCAGAGGAGGAGGCCTTCATGCCCAAGCTGAGGCCATACGTTTGGGAATAGCAAGGGCATTGGTGGAATTCAATAAAGAATTGAGGCATACTCTTAAGCAGGCTGGGTTGCTCACCCGGGATGCTCGGGTCAAAGAACGAAAAAAATACGGATTGTTGGGTGCTAGAAAAGCCCCTCAATACCACAAGAGATAAAAGGGAGGATTGCAGTTGGTATCCGTGACGATGAAGGAACTTTTGGAAGCAGGCGTTCATTTTGGGCACCAAACCAAGAGGTGGAATCCCAAGATGAAGGAGTACATTTTCAGCCAGAGGAATGGAATCTACATTATCGATCTTCAGAAGACGATCAAGATCTTCAAAGAGGCCCTTCAGTATGTTGAAGGTGTAGTGGAGAGTGGTAGAGAAATTCTTATGGTTGGAACAAAAAAACAAGCTCAGGATATTGTCAGAGATTACGCTCTGAAATGTGAATCCAGCTATGTGAACCAGCGGTGGTTGGGAGGTTTGTTAACAAATTTCAGTGTCATACGGGGCAGTGTGGAACGGTTGATCGAGATGGAAGAAATGAAGGCAGACGGACGATGGGATCTCCTATCGAAAAAAGAGAAATCCAGGCAGGAAAAAGTCTACAGAAAGCTCTCCAAAAACTTGGGGGGCATCAAGGATATGACAGAGCTGCCGGGGATCCTCTTTGTGATCGATTCCACAAAGGAAGAAATTGCCATTTTGGAGGCACTGAAACTGAAAATACCGATCGTTGCAGTGGTTGATACAAACGGCGATCCTGAGAATATCGATTATCCAATTCCGGGAAATGATGATGCTGTTAGAGCCATCGAGTTGTTCACCGCAAAAGTTGCCGAGACTGTGACAGAGGGAAAAAAGAAGATGATCGAGAAAGAACTCCTCGAGACCAAAGCAGAAGAGGGAATCCCCGCAGAAGGGGAAGGAATCGCTCCTTCAGAAGAGATGCCTGTATTGGATGAAGTTCTGGAGGACAAAAAAGTGATACCGATCGAAAAGCCATCGCCGCCTGAAGACGAACAAATTGCCAAAGACAAACAACTGGGAAAGGAAGAAATCGATTCGGCGGAGCCCGAGAAGTCGGAGTAAACAAGGAGTCTGAAATGGAAATCACAGCTGCATTGGTTAAGGACCTTCGCGATCGTACTGGGATCGGGATGATGGAGTGTAAAAAAGCGCTCCAGGAGACTTCTGGAGACCTTGAAAAGGCCATCACTGTTTTGAGGAAAAAAGGATATGCCCGTGCCAAGGATAAGATGGAGCGTGAAACTTCAGAAGGGCTTATCGGATCTTACATCCATCTCAATGGCAGGATTGGTGTTCTTGTCGAAGTGAATTGTGAGTCTGATTTTGTGGCTCGGAACGAAGAGTTTCAGGAATTGGTTAAGAATATTTCCCTTCATATTGCTGCGTCAAATCCGACGTATGTCTCTTCAGAAGAAATCCCTCAACAGGTTCTGGATGAGGAGAAAGAGATCATCAGGAGCCAGTTTAAGGATTCCAATAAGCCACCCGAGATCGTCGATAAAATTGTGGATGGGAAACTCAGGAAATTTTTTGAAGAGGTCTGTTTGCTGGATCAGCCCTATGTGAAGGACGATAAGGTTCCCGTCCGCGAACATGTGGCCACTTTAATCGCAAAGTTCGGCGAGAACATCCAAGTGAGACGATTTGCCCGGTTTGAGCTGGGCAAATAGAATAAACGGACTATGTCTCAAGTCACTCCTGTATACGAGAGGATTCTATTAAAGCTATCGGGGGAATCTCTGCTGGGGAAACGGAACTATGGTCTCAGTGTGGAAACGGCCAAAAAGATTGCCCACGAGATTAAAGAGATCCATGATCTGAACGTCCAAATAGGCATTATGATCGGGGGTGGCAACATCTTTCGAGGCATCCATGGCACAGAAGCAGGGATGGACCGCGCCTCTGCAGATTATATGGGTTTGCTGGCGACCATGATCAATGGGATCGCACTGCAGGATGCTCTTGAGAGAGAAGGGATAGGTGCCCGGCATATTTCTGCCATTGAGATCAGCGGTGTCGCCGAGCCTTTTGTCCGGAGGAATGCTATGAGTTATCTCGAGGATGGCAATATCCTTATTTTTAGCGCAGGCACAGGTAATCCCTATTTCACGACCGATACTGCAGCGGCGTTACGGGCCCTTGAGATCGGCGCTCACGTGATCCTGAAGGCGACAAAAGTGGACGGAGTGTATTCTGCCGATCCCCTTAAAGATAAGAGCGCACAAAAATTCGAGTCCATCAAATACATGGACGTCATAAAAAAAGGGCTGCGGGTTATGGACACGACAGCCATATCTCTGTGCAAAGAAAACAATGTCCCGATCATCGTCTTCAATCTCAGGAAAAAGGGGAATATGAAGAAGGCGGTCCTGGGGCAGAAGGTTGGAACTCGAATCTATTAACCATCTGACCTGAACTATTCATAAAAAATGTCGATACTTTGTTCAACAAAAGTAAAATCAATCATTACCA
>CAYOSH010000047.1:0-24026 GCA_964406575.1 uncultured Eubacteriales bacterium
GCTCTGAAATATTCTTATCAAGACCTCTTCGGAGCCTTAGCCGAATGTTTGGGATCTGCTTTAAAAAGATATCAAGTATTGAAGAGCAGGTTATTCCCCGCTGAGGGACAAATTAGGAGAAGCGATCCTTCCCATGTTTACAACATGTTGAACAGGTGGGGAAATGAGGAGAGCAAATCCAGCGGATCAAACAGCTGAATTCAGTAGAGACTTATCCCCATGTGCCAATATCCTATGTCAAAAAATTGTTTAAACCAGCCTAATTTAAGTTGATGGTGCTCAAAGAAAACGCAGTAGAAGAAACTCGATTAACAGGGGAAAAGGATTGGTAGCGGGGGCTGGATTTGAACCAGCGACCTCCGGGTTATGAGCCCGACGAGCTACCAGACTGCTCTACCCCGCAGTACCAAGGGGTATTATAGCAGACAACAAAACTTTGTCAAAAGCTTTTATTCAAGTCTTCTATCCATTCGATCAGTTCAGGGAATTGCTCCTACATTCATCGGTCCATTCGGGGAATGAAGCCTACATTATATGATTCGAGGGATGGTCCCGGCATCGGTTCCTTCGGGGAACTGATCCTACATGTGTATTTTATATAAAAATATCTTGACATTATCTTAGGGAAAAAAATAAAATGGGACACTAAAAAAATGGCATATTTCTTGTTTTTTTTGTTGGCAATTGTGTGCGTTGGCGCAGTCATCGCAATGATCTTTTCCAAAAATCAGGCCTACAACGCACTTTATGTCATTTTAGCTTTTGTATGCATGGCGGGATTGTTCGGCCTTTTGGATGCCCCATTTATTGCTGTGATCCAAATTATCGTATACGCAGGCGCGATTATGGTTCTGTTTCTCTTCGTCATCATGATGATCAACCTCCGTGAAGGCGTTCCTCCCGAGAGAAAAAGATGGACGATCGGCCTGTCTTTCGTGATTGCCGGCGTCCTTGTCATCGAACTCATTCTCGCTTTTAAAGGCTTTCTCTCACCTGCACGAACTGCTGCAGAGAGTGTGGGCAGCCCTACCGACCTCGGCCGCCTTCTCTTCACGAAATATCTCTACCCCTTTGAGATCACCTCCGTGCTCATCATCGCTGCCCTCGTCGGCGCTATGATCTTGGTTAAGAAAAAGGACTCTGGTTCGGATGAAGGATAACAGATGATACCCACAAGTTTTTTCACCAGTCTGAGCGCGATACTCTTCGTGCTGGGCGGTTTCGCCTTCTTTGTCAAACGCGACCTGATCACCCAGTTCCTCTCTATAGAAGTGATGCTCAGCGCAGCTAACCTCGCATTCATCGCCTTTGCCAAATCCGCATCATCACTCGACGGTCAGATCATCGTGTTCTTCATCATCACTGTGGCAGCGGCCGAAGCCGCAGTGGGTCTGGCTATCATCCTTCTCGTTTACAGACAGAAAAAAACAATAAAATCTGAAGATATGAATTTGATGAAAGGATAAGATGACTGATATTTTCTGGATCATTCCATTCATACCTGGATTGAGTTCACTCATCTTGCTCGTTTTTGGGACAAAACTTTCCAAAAAATGGATCTCTGTCCAGGCATGTACGGCTGTGTTCGCCTCTTTTGCCGTCTCTGTCATCTCTTTCATCGGACTCAGACAGATACCGCATGAGGCATATCCGCTCATCAAGAATCTTTATCCCTGGATCCAATCTGGAGGTTTTAAAGCAGGCCTTTCCTTCCAATTCGACCCCCTGACAGCTGTTATGGCGCTTGTGGTTACGGGTGTTGGATTTTTGATCCATGTGTATTCTGTAGGCTACATGGCCGAAGATAAAAGTTATGCCCGATTCTTCCAGAATCTGAATCTCTTCACTTTTGCCATGCTCATCCTGGTGATGGGGTCCAACATGGTGCTCATGTTCGTGGGTTGGGAGGGCGTCGGCCTGTGTTCCTATCTATTGATCGGATTCTGGTTCGAAAAACACTCGGCGGCCTCTGCCGGAAAAAAAGCGTTCATCGTCAACAGGATTGGGGATGCCGGTTTTATACTCGGCATTCTTTTTGTGTTTATCTATGTAGGAAGCACTGAATTTACAGCGATCAATGAAGCCATAGGCGGAGGGCAGATCACCCAGGGTGTAGCAACTCTTATTGCTTTACTGCTGTTCGTTGGCGCTACCGGAAAATCGGCTCAGATCCCACTTTATGTCTGGCTTCCGGACGCCATGGAAGGTCCCACTCCTGTCAGTGCCCTCATCCACGCCGCCACCATGGTGACAGCGGGTGTTTACATGGTTGCCCGGATGAATCTTCTCTATTCCCTCTCCGGAACGGCAGGGAATGTTGTGGCTATTGTCGGTGCCGTCACGGCATTTTACGCAGCAACCATGGCCCTCACACAGAATGACATCAAAAGAGTGCTGGCGTACTCGACGATATCGCAGTTGGGATATATGTTTATGGGCTGCGGTGTCGGGGCCTATGCTGCAGGAATATTCCATCTCTACACACACGCTTTCTTCAAGAGCCTTCTGTTTTTGGCCGCAGGAAGCGTGATGCATGCGCTCTCCGGAGAATTGAACATGCAAAAGATGGGAGGTCTCAAGAAATACCTTCCACGCACTTTCCCCACGTTCCTCATCGGAGCGATTGCCATATCGGGAGTGCCTTTCCTGTCCGGATTCTTTTCCAAGGACGCGATTCTCACTAGTGCGTATGCAAGTGGCAATTATCTTGTCTGGGCGCTGGGTATAACCACAGCTATACTTACAGCCTTCTACATGTTCCGGCTCATTTTCCTTACATTTTTCGGAAAGGAACGCCTCGCTCCTGAAGTCAAGAAGCATCTCCATGAATCTCCACCTGTGATGACGTTTCCGCTTCAGGCACTGGCTTTCTTCTCCATCATCGCGGGATATGCAGGACTCCCCATGGTTTTTGGTAAAAATCTCAACTGGTTCGGCCAGTTTTTGGCCCCTGTCATTCATGTGCACCATGAGACCCAGCTCAGCCTCAACACTGAATGGATTCTCATCCTTTTCTCTGTAGCCGTTGCCTTATTGGGCATATATCTCGCCTATATCTTCTATATCAAAAAACCGCAGACACCCCATAATCTTGTTTCCAGATTTCCCTCTCTCTACAGGCTTCTCTTCAACAAATATTACGTGGATGAAATCTATGAGGCCACCATCGTCCAGCCCCTCGTAAAGGGCTCGGAGCTGGTGTATAACAATTTTGACCTGAAAGTCATCGATGGAGCTGCAAACGGCTCAGCAAAGGCAATAGGTTTTTTTGGAAAGCTTTTAAGCTACTTCCAGACTGGATTGATCAAAGATTATGCGTTGATATTCCTTTTGGGGGTCATACTTTTGTTAGGTTATTTACTCTTTTAGAACATGGACATGCCAATTATTAGCATCATCACATTTATTCCCTTAGCCGGGGCACTCCTGCTTATTTTTATCAACAAGGACAGAGAAGATCTCCTGCGAACCATTGCTCTGATCCTCACTCTGGTGACATTCGCCATTTCTTTGTCGCTTTATTTCAACTTTAATGCACAGAATCCAGATCCTCAGTTTGTAGAGAAGGGGGCATGGATCGGATATGGCATCGATTACCATGTCGGGATCGATGGGATCAGTCTGCTTTTGGTTCTTCTCACAACATTTTTGATGCCGATCGCTCTATTGTCGTCTTGGAAATACATCGGAAAAATGGTGAAAGAATACCTCCTCTTCATGCTCATCCTGGAGACGGGAATTATCGGCGTGTTTGTGTCGCTCAACCTTTTTCTATTCTATGTCTTTTGGGAAGTCACTCTCGTTCCTATGTATTTTCTGATCGGCATTTGGGGAGGAAAGCGCCGTATTTACGCCACGATAAAATTCGTCCTCTTCACCATGTTTGGCAGTTTGCTGATGCTGGTGGCCATATTCTTTCTCTATTCCATGTACTACAAGGCCACTGGGGTGTACTCCTTCAATATATTCGATATGTACAAGCTCGTCCTGAATCCCAGCATTCAGGTCTGGCTTTTCCTGGCCTTTGCCCTGGCCTTTGCAATCAAGGTGCCCATGTTTCCATTCCATACGTGGTTGCCCGATGCCCACGTGCAGGCCCCCACTGCAGGGTCGGTCATCCTGGCCGCAGTGCTCCTAAAAATGGGGGCTTACGGTTTCTTGAGATTTGCAATGCCTCTCTTCCCCGACGCTTTAACCAAATTCCTTCCATATCTGGGAGTCTTGGCCTTGATCGGCATTATTTATGGGGGCTTAATGGCTCTGATCCAGAAGGATGTCAAATCTCTCGTCGCATACTCAAGCGTCAGCCATATGGGCCTTATCATGCTCGCTGTTTTTGCTCTGAATGTGGAGGGCATCCAGGGTGGGATCTATCAAATGCTCAACCATGGATTGAGCACGGGGGCGCTGTTTCTTTGTGTCGGCATCCTTTATGAAAGAGCCCACACCCGCCTCATTAAAGATTTTGGGGGTGTCAGCAAACAGATGCCTGTTTTTGCGGCATTCTTTTTAATTTGCATGCTCTCATCGGTGGGGCTGCCGGGATTGAATGGCTTTGTGGGAGAGATCCTGTGTCTTTTCGGCATATTTAAGGCTAATACGGTCCTGGCCATCCTTGGGGTCACCACAGTGATCCTTGCAGCGGCCTATCTTCTCTGGATGTTCCAGAGAGTGATGCACGGCCCGATCACAAATGATAAAATTCATCAGTTCAAAGATCTCAACAAAAGGGAAATTATCTATCTCTTGCCCATCATCATATTGATGTTCTGGATGGGGGTGTACCCCCAGCCATTCCTGAGGAAGATGGATGCGTCCGTTGAAAAACTGATCAATCAGATCGACCAAAAAAGGACATATTTTGCGGAAGCTAAGGGGGAAGATAAAAACCTTTTGGATATAGAGGTCATCGAGAGCACAGCTGAAGACCATCAAGAAAAGGAAGAGACAGCCCGATGAACAGTTTGAATGCTTTGTTCCCTCTTCTCACACTCGTCGTGGGTGCGCTTCTTGTGCTGCTTCTTGAGGTATCTATCAAAAGGGAAAACAAATCATATTTGGCATACACATCTATTGTTTTCCTCCTGATCTGCAGCTTTTTTTGTGTCCGATCCTGGGGCAAAGACTTCGCTTATTTCAACAACCATTTGTATCTCGACAATTTCGCTCTTTTCATTTCTTTTGTTTTGATCATTGCCACGATTCTGGTGACTCTCATCTCGATGAAGTATCTCTCTCTCCAGAATTCGAACATCGGCGAGTACTACGCCCTTCTCCTCCTCGCTCTATCCGGAATGCTGATCATGGTGTCTTCCAATGATTTAATCGTGATCTTTCTTGGGTTGGAAGTCCTCTCCATGTCCAGCTATACGCTTGCCGGGCTGAAGCGGGATGATCAAAAATCATCGGAAGCGGCATTGAAATATTTTCTGTTGGGGAGTTTTGCTTCAGCATTTCTCGTGTATGGGTTGGCACTGCTCTATGGTGTCTCGAATTCCACCAATATCGTTACGATCATCAATTTTTTCCGGGCAGAATCCAGCATGAGCTTGATGGGTCTTGCAGGATTGGGCTTGGTTATCGTGGGATTCGGCTTCAAGATCGCTGTCGTTCCCTTCCATATGTGGACTCCCGATGTCTATCAAGGCGCACCGACACCGATCACTGCATTTTTCTCGATCGGGCCTAAGGCGGTGGGATTTACTGTCCTGGTCCGGCTGTTGTTTCCGTTCTGGCATACGGCGTTTGACTCTCGAGTGATATTTTCCCTCCTGTGGATCATAAGCGCCCTTACCATGATCACAGGGAATCTCATTGCCTTGAGACAGACAAATATCAAAAGGATGCTGGCTTACTCCAGCATCGCACATGCCGGATACCTGATGGTGGCCATCCTTTCCCAAGACACCAGCGGCCTCCTGTTTTACTTTGTGGTCTACCTTTTCATGAACATCGGCGCCTTTTCAGCAGTTATTGCTTTGGGGAAGGAAGATAAAGAATACCTTGACCTCGATGACTATGCGGGCATCGGTTTTAAATATCCCTGGATCGGAGCCACTTTCGCTATTTTCCTGTTCTCTTTAGCAGGATTCCCGCCGACCGGCGGATTTCTCGCTAAATTTTATGTGTTCTCTGCAGCAGTCAGAGAAGGTCTTGTCTCTCTGGTTGTTATCGGTGTTTTGGCGAGCCTCGTGTCTGTTTATTATTACTTGCGCGTTATCGTGTATATGTACATGCGTGAGCCAACCCACGAAGTGGACATCCACCTCGAAAATCCAGCCCTCTTCCTGGTGCTTTTCCTCTGTCTCTATGGTGTTCTTCAGCTGGGCATTTTTCCCGGCAATGTCCTGGTCATCATCAAACAAGCAGTAAACACCTTAGCGATCTTTTAATTCCTGTCATAATCGTTCTTTCTTAACTGGTCCCTTTTTATTGAGGCTGGAGCAGGACGTAAGCCGAATTCTGTTACCGCTGGATGCCTGGGTGGTTATTTATCTTGCCCCTTAATTGCTCAAGGGGTCAAGCGACCTACCCGCCCCCGAGACGGGCCATCTCAACCGGGGCCAATTTGGTCTTGCTCCGGATGGGGTTTACCGTGCTCCTGATGTCACCACCAGAACGGTGAGCTCTTACCTCACCTTTTCACCCTTGCTAAGGACAATGGTTTTACCAAATGCCCAAAGCGGTCTGTTTTCTGTGACACTTTCCTCCGATCGCTCGGAGTCGCTGTTAGCGACCATCCTGCCCTTTGGAGTTCGGACTTTCCTCCCCTTCTCCCCTCTCACGGGAAGAAGGAGCAACCACCTCGCCTACTCCAGCCTTTATTTTTATGCCGTATTGTTCGAGCTTCTTGTAAAGGTTGCTCCGCGGTGTATCGATCTCTCTGGCTGTCTGTGAGATGTTCCAGTTGTTTGCCTCAAGCTTGGAAAGGATGAACTCTTTTTCGGCGATGTCCCTAAATTCCTTCAGACTCTTTGCTTTTTGGACATCGGGAAGAAAAACATCAACCTCCCCGCAGATCTGCTCTGGCAAATCTTTCTTCTCTATTATATCGCCCTCCGTCATGATTATCAATCGTTCCACAACGTTTTTCAGCTCACGCACATTTCCTTTCCAGGGATATTTGGACAGAGATTCGACGGCCGACTGTGAAAATTTCTTTAACTTAAAATTGTTCTCATCAGAGAATATCTTGCAAAAATATTCAATCAACCGGGGAATATCTTCCTTCCTCTCACGCAAAGCCGGAGAGTGCAGAGGGACCACATTAAGACGAAAATAGAGATCCTCCCGGAAGTTCCCAGCCGCAATTTCTTTTTTTAGGTCTTTATTCGTAGCCGCGATCACTCTCACATCCACCCTGTTGACATTGTTCGAACCGACTTTCTGGACCTCTCCCTCTTCGAGAACCCGCAAAACTTTTGCTTGCGTTTTCAGACTCATATCCCCAATCTCATCCAGGAAGATCGTCCCACTATCTGCAATCTCAAATTTTCCCAATTTTTTCTCTGTGGCGCCCGTAAACGCACCTTTCATGTGACCGAATAGCTCGCTCTCAATCAATTCCTCGGGGATAGCTGCACAGTTTACCTGGACGAATGATTCTTTAGCTCTGAGGCTGCGGTTGTGGATCTCGCGTGCTATCAACTCTTTTCCTGTACCGCTTTCGCCAAAAACAAAAACCGTAGCGTTCGTTGGCGCCGTTTTCAGGATCTGCTTCCAGAGTTGTTTGACCAGTGGGTGTTCTCCGACGAATTCTTGCCTCTTTTCCGCTTTCTTACGCAAATCCTGGCACTCACGAATCAGCTTATTCTGGCTCAGGGCATTACGGATACTGAGGAGAACTCTCTCCCTGTGAAGGGGCTTTTCGATGAAGTCATATGCCCCCAATTTGGTCGCTTCCACCGCTGTCTGGACTGTCCCATGACCAGATATCATGATGACCTCAGGGGAGTACGGCTTTTTTTTGATCTTTTCCAGGACTTCTAGACCATGCATTCCCGGGAGCTTGATATCCAGGAAGATGAGATCAAGGCCGATCGTTTCTTCGACAATATCAAGCGCTTCTTCTCCGTCTGGGGCTTCCAAAAAGGCATAACCCTCATACTCTAAGATCATCTTGAGGGATTTGCGGATGTTCTCTTCATCATCGACAACCAAAATCTTTTCATTGCGCTGCTTTGCCATGTGGGCATTTCCTCTCTTAAGTTCAAAAGGATGATATAACACATTCCCCTAAAATTCAATCTTCACCACAAGAGGTGCAGCTCTTAAAATCCGCGATGAGCGACATTCGAGTGTTCCGATTTTAAAAGATTCACCCAAGCCCCAAAGACAGCCTCTCTTGTCAGACCAGAATGGATATTGTAAGATGAATTTGAGAGAATCGATATGATCAAAAGAATGAATATCACCCTAGCGCCCAAAAAAAAATCCCGGTGTCTATCGAGCTTGATTTTTCTCTTGTTATTCATATCTTTTTCGGCAAAAGCGTTTAGCCAGGAAGAGCCAGAGACAAAGGCTTTCGACCTCGAGAACGGGATGCGTGTCTTCCTCTATGAAAGACACAACATTCCTTTGATCAATTGTGCTTTTGCCTTCAACATCGGCTCCAAAGACGAGTCCGAGGAGACGAGCGGCCTTGTGCATATCCTGGAGCATTATATCTTGTTCAGAGGCACAGAATTCCGCACGGGTGAAGAGATCAGTCAGGACATACGCGAACACGGGGCTTATGTCAACGCGCACACGGAGTATGATCTTTCGGTCTTCGAGATATCCTTGCCATCGGAATATGCGGACTTCGCCCTATCCAATCACAAAGAGATCCTTTATCACCTCAAACTCACACAGGAAGAACTGGATGAAGAGAAGGAGGTGATCCTTGAAGAGATTAATCAGATCCATGACGACCCGATGAAGTACGCCACATCTCTGGCTTACCAAAACCTCTTTCATGGACATCCCTATGAGAGGCCGATCTATGGCCGGCGTGAGGTCATAGAAACGGTGACAGTGGATAAGATCCAACAATTTTACAAAAAACACTTTGTGCCTTCGAATTGTGCATTGGTCATCGTCGGAGATTTCGAAATCGGGGAGATGGAGGATAAAGTCAGATCCATATTTGGTGACCTTCAAGGCGAACCATTTCAGGCCCCCAGCTATGAGATGGCTATTGCTCTCAAAGATAAGACCGAGATCGAAGAAGAAATGGATGTCAACATGGCGTACCTTGTTTTGGGATACTCTGCTCCCCACTACAACGACCCAGATCAATTCGCTGTCGATCTGCTGGCAGAAATCCTGGGACGTGGCATTAACCCCATGCTGAATCATCCCCTCTTGGAGAGAAGGATTTACGTCAGCTCTATCAACATGTCTTATAGCGCACACAAGTTTGGAGGAGCCATTCTCATCTATTTTGTGATGGAGCCGAAATACGTAAAAACAGCAAAAAACAGGATCATTCATTACTTAAAACAAACGAGGGACATCCCCTATTCGAAGACGGACCATACGAGCGATACGAGATTCTATGCAACAGATTATCTAGAAAGTGCCAAGAACAGGATCAAGTTCAATATAAACAGCGCCCAGGAAAACGGGCTTGCAGTCGCCAATTCATATGCAAGACACATGCTCATGTCCGAAGAAACCATAAAGGGCAATTTTCTCGATAATATCGAGAAAGTCGATTCTTCCGATATAAGGAAAGCGGCCGGAAATTACCTAGCAAAGAACGACTATGTCATTGTAACCATCATGCCAAAGGAAGAGGATAAATGAAATCCCTTCAAAAAATTCTGATTCCTCTGCTTTTAATTTTTCCCTTGACTCTGATCGCCCAACAAGATGTTGCGGAAAAACCTGTGTATGCGTGGAAAACACCGCCCAAAAAGCTAAACCTGGAAAACGGCCTCACCTACATATACCAGAAAGATGACTCCTCCGCAGTCACTGTCGTTCATGTTCTGATCAAGGGAGGAAAACGTGACGAACCCAAAGGAAAAGAGGGACTCGCCTACTTAACCACTCGTTTGGCGGTCGTCATCCCCGATGAGAGGAAGGTTCAAAATTTGATGGACCAGGCCACTCGATTGACAATGGACTGCAAAAGCGATTATTCCTTTATCAACATATCATGTCTATCGGAAAACCTGGAAGACAGCCTGGAAACTATGTCAAAGATCATGCGGGATCCACTATTCTCAGGCTTGAAGATTGACAACATCAAAAAGCAGATGGATCGCCGGAGGGAATCTGCCGAAGACGACTCCATTCAGGTGGCTCATGACGCATGTTTTGAAATTTTATTCAAAGATACTCCATATGGCAGCTCGATGTTCGGGACAGAAGACTCGGTGAAGGCCATCAAAAAAGAAGACATAGAGAATTTCTATAAAAGTCACTTTACTGCAGAAAACATGATCGTCGTAGTCACCACAGACCTCAAAGAGGAAGAAATATCCAAACTCCTGGAAAAATATTTCAAGGAATTCCCAAAAGGGACTCATATGGAAGCCGGGCCAATTATCATCAACCCGCCCGAAAGAAAGGCTCACTCACTGGACAGAGATACCGAACAGACTCTTGTTTGCTATGCGTATTCATTGCCAAAAATCAGCTCCCGCAGCCTTATACTGGCCTATATGCTTGAAAACCTGCTGGGAAAAGGATTCAACTCACGGCTCTGGCCCCTGAGACAGAAAGAAAAGCTTGCCTATGTGGTCGACTCAAGAGCAAGCCAGCTGAGAGAGGGAGGATTTCTGGATGCCTACCTGGAAACAGAAAACACAAAAAAAGATATGGCTGTGGATGCGCTCCATAAAGTACTCATGGAGCTTTATGAAGAAGGCATCTCCGAAGAAGAGCTCCAAGTTACCAAGACGAATTCCAAAGCGAACTTTCTGCGGAACAACGAAAGCAAGAGTGTCCGGTCCTCGACGATCGCTTATTATGAAGCGCTGGGTGTGGGCTACGACTTTATCAACAGGTATTTTGCAGAGATAGATAAGACCTCACTCGATGAATTCAACACCTACATCAAAAAAGTCCTCAATCCTGAAAAGGGAGTGAGCATCACCGTGGGCCCGCAGACTCAACAATAAGAGTTAATCAACCCGATGTGATTTCCTCCAGTTCTTGAATGGCTTTTGGAATGGGTTTTCCCAGAACTCGATAACCGTCTTCTGTGACAAGGACATTGTCTTCGATCCTAATACCTCCAAAATCCTTGTATTCTTCGACTTTTTCATAATTGATGAATTCAGGGAACTTGTTTTCCGCTTTCCACTTATCGATCAGGGCGGGAATAAAATATATGCCTGGTTCCACGGTCAAGACCAAACCCTTTTGGAGTGTTTTTGCAAAGCGCAAATAAGCAAGACCGAACTGGTCACTCCTCTCGAATTTTTCATCATACCCGACAAAGTTCTCACCCAGGTCCTCCATCTCATGCACGTCCAAACCGATCTGGTGCCCCAGACCGTGGGGGAAAAACATAGCATGGACACCATTCTGGACCGCTTCCTCTATATCCCCTTTGAGCAGACCAACGTTTTTCAAACCAGAAGCGATGGTTTTGGCTGCTTGGATATGAATATCCTTGTAGTTCACAGCCGGTTTGATCGACCGGATTGCCGTCATTTGTGTCTCGAGGACGATCTCATAGATCTCTTTTTGTCTCTGGGTGAACTCTCCATCCACAGGGATCGTCCGGGTGATATCAGATGCGTAACACATCGGAGACTCCGCGCCGGAATCACATACGACCAGTTGGCCTTTTTCCAGCTTGTTCCCGTGAAAATGATTGTGGAGGATCTGACCGTTCACTGTCAAAATGGTCGGAAACGCCATGTGGCATCCGGCTGACAACGCAATACCTTCCATATGGCCGACGATCTCCCTCTCATAAACGCCGGACCGGGCCATCAGCATAGCCGTCATATACATCTTATGGGTAATCTCAAGGGCCTTCTCCATTTCTGCGACTTCCTCCTGAATCTTTATCGACCTCTGAGCGACGACAGCTTTGATAAGGGTTTGGGAGACATAATCCTTCAAAAGAGTGTGCTGAATACCCAGCAAGTTGCCCAATTTTTCAACTGTTTCCTGCCTGTATGAAGGAAGGAAATGAATCTTTCTCCCCTGTTGGATGGCTTTTCTGAGCGTCTCATCCAGCATATTCAAAGGGACCGTTTCCTCCACTCCGGCATCCATGGCTCTATCTTTGAGCTGAGGCTGATCTCCCATCCAAATGATGTCCTCGATGGTCACGTCATTGCCGAAAACAACATCCTTGTCCTCCTCAACGTCAACAATTCCAGCAAGGCCAGGACAATCCAGTCCAAAAAAATAGAGGAATGAGCTATTCTGCCGAAAATGGTAGGGATTAGCAGGATAGTTCATCGGACTCTCTTCATTGCCTAAAAAAAGCGCAAGACCTGAGCCGATATCCTCTTTGAGGCGCTTTCTTCTCTGCACATACACACTCGCTTCAAACATCTCGAATCTCCTTTCCAGAGCAAATCATTTATCTCATTGATATATCAACTCTTTCACCTTAAAGCAACAGATTAATGAAATTGCAAGACGGCAGAAACACAGGTTAAAAAGATTGGTGTTCGGTGCGCCGGATGATCTCGTCCTGAAGTTCGGGACTCAGATCGACAAAATAGTCGCTGTAACCTGCCACCCGCACGATGAGGTCACGGTATTTTAGAGGACTCTTCTGAGCCTCTCTCAGAGTCTCCGCAGTCACGACATTGAGCTGGATATGGTGTCCATCCAGCTTGAAATACGACCTGATCAAATGAGCGAGCTTGGTGATGCCGGCCTCATCCGAAAGCAGTTGGGGAGTGAACTTCTGGTTAAGCAACGTGCCTCCTGTCCGGAGATGGTCTATCTTGGCGACAGACTTGATAACAGCAGTGGGGCCATGTCTGTCTGCACCCTGCACTGGAGAAACACCTTCGGATAAAGGCTCCCTCGCTTTTCTCCCATCCGGAGTTGCACCAACAACTTTCCCAAAATAGACATGGACTGTTGTGGGCAAGAGATTGATGCGGTACGTCCCGTTTTTTGTATTCACTCTTCCGTTGACAGCCTCGTAATAGGCTTCGAAGATCTTGCGCATGATTTCATCTGCATAGTCGTCGTCATTCCCGTACTTTGGTGTCTTGTTCAAGAACCTCTGTCGCAAAGGCTCATATCCGCGAAAATCTTTTCTCAAGGCCGAAAGAAGCTCTTTCATGGAGATATGTTTTTTATCAAAGATATTATATTTAACGGAAGTCAAAATATCCGTCAAACTGCCCAAGCCAACTCCTTGAATGTAGGATGTGTTGTAGCGCGCACCCCCATCGTGGTAATCCTTCCCTTTGGCGATACAGTCGTCGATGAGGAGAGAGAGAAAGGGTGTGGGCAAATAATCCGCATACAGGCGCTCGATGATGTTATTCCCTTTGACTTTTATGTCCACAAAATGTTTGATCTGCTTCTTGTAGGCATCAAACAGCTCTTCAAAGGAGGAAAACCTAGATGGATTTCCAGGGGACAGACCGATCTTTTTCTTTGTGCGCGGGTCAATTCCGTTGTTGAGAGTGAGCTCGAAAACCTTAGTTAGGTTGAAATACCCCGTTAGATTATAGTTTTCCTTTCCAAAAGCCCCCGTTTCCACACATCCGCTGGCTCCTCCATCACGGGCATCTTCTATCGTTTTCCCCTGCCTCACCAACTCTTGAATAATGGCATCCGTGTTGAATATGGAGGGCTGACCAAATCCGGTCTCTAGGATCTCCAATGCCCGTTTCAAGAAACTGTCCGGCGTTTTTTTGCTAATCTGGACCATCGAGCTCGGTTGCAAGATACGCATCTCTTCGATCACATCGAGGATGAGATAAGAGAGCTCGTTAACGGCGCTTGATCCGTCACTCTTGACTCCGCCTGTGTTGATCAGCGCAAAGTCCGTGTACGTACCGCTCTCCTCTGCTGTGACACCCACTTTTGGAGGAGCAGGCTGGTTGTTGAACTTGATCCAAAAAGCTTGCAATAGCTCTGTCGCTCGATCTTTGCTGAGTGTTCCCTTCTTGAGCTCTTTTTTATAAAAGGGATAGAGATGCTGGTCCAGTCTGCCGGGATTGAAGGAATCCCAGGTATTGAGTTCGATGATCACGCCCAGGTGAACAAACCAATAATACTGGAGGGCCTCCCAGAAATTTCTGGGAACTTGAGCGGGCACGTGCGTGCACACACGGGCGATCTTTTTCAACTCTTCTTTCCTTTCCGGATCTCTTTCTTTCTCCGACAGGCGTTTGGCTTCCTCGGCATGACGTTTGGCATAGGCGATAAGAGCATCGGCACAAATGGACATGGCCTTCAGTTCTTCTCTCTTTTTGTAGGCCTCCGCATCGTTAAGAAAATCCAGCTGGGCAATACTCTGGTTGATATCTTCCTTGAATTCCAGAAATCCTTTTTTATAGATCTTCCCATCCAGAACCGTGTGCCCGGGAGCTCTCTGCTCCATGAATTCCGTGAAGATCCCTGCTGCGTAGGCCTCTTTCCATTCTTCGGACATTTCCTTAAAAATTCTATCTCTGATGGTTCGACCCCTCCAATAGAGAATGATTTCTTCCCTGTATAACCTTTTTGTGTTGCTGTCTACAGCAAATGAGGTTTTTTCTCGGGAATTTAAAATTTCAAGGTCCTTCAAGCTGTGGGCATTAATTTCTGGGTATGTAGGCGTTGCTTTTGGCGCGGGCCCCCTCTCTCCTACGATCAGCTCGCCCTCATTGATGACGATTTTTTTCTTTGCGAGCACATAGCTTAAAGCCAGAGCACGCCTGACCGGAGGAGAGACGATATCACTCTCAGCCTTTTTGTAGAATTCTGTCATGAGTTTTGCCCTCTCCGGCGTGATGTACGGCTTTGTTTTTACACTTTGCTCTCTGAGTTTCCGGATCCTTTCATTCATGTCTAACCTCCCACTCTCACTTCGAATCCTGCTCCAGAAAGGCTTTCTCCAATTTTTTTTATCCTCTCTTTTGAGGGCGGCTTGAAATTTTTCAACCACTCATTTTTCCGCAATCGGATGCACTTTTCGCAGCCGCCCTTATGATACGGCAGAAGACTCACGCTCTGTATATTTCTCAAATCACCGAGGAATTGCATCGTTTCTTGGATATTCCGGTCGTCATCATTGACACCGGCTACAAGCGGGATGCGGATGTCCACAGATTTTGTATCGGAGGTCAATTCCCTCAGATTATCAAGGATCAGTGAATTGGATACTCCCGTATATTCTTGGTGCTTTGTCTTGTCCATAATCTTTAGGTCATAGAGGAACAGATCGACGCTGTCATAAATCCTTTCCAGATCTTTGCGGGGAAAGTGCCCCGATGTATCCAGCGCAGTGTTTAAACCTCTGGATTTAGCCGCATCCAGAAGTTCTTCACAAAAAGCTGTCTGCAACAGCGGTTCTCCCCCCGATAGCGTCAGCCCGCCATCGGACTCATCATAGAAAATTCGATCCTTCTCGACAATTTCCAAAACATCCTGAGCACTCTTTGTCTCTCCAGCAATCAGTAAGGCTTCATAGACACACGCATCAACACATCTTCCACAGAGGTCGCATTTTTTCTGATCGATATAAACGGCAGTACCGATCTTTGAAAGAGCATGCGCAGGACATACGGACACACATACCCGACAATCTATGGCGCATCGGCTTTGATTGATAAGAATTTCTGGTGCCGGTATTATACCTTCCGGATTATGACACCACTGGCATCGCAGGGGACATCCCTTGAAGAAAACAGTAGTTCGTATGCCCGGCCCATCATGAACGGCATATCTTTTGATATCAAAAATTATCCCTTTGGCCAATGTGTCACCTTATTCCCTGCAAGCGAAGCGGTATATTTGTAGTATTTTTGAATAAACCTCTCCTGGACATCATAAGACCAATGGACATCCCGGATGAATCTGGCTGCTTCAAGAGGTTTACCCTGACTCATAAGGTCAACGAGCTTTTGGTGTTCTTTGATAGACTCCTGTTCCCACTCCTTCACGAATCCTTCTTGACGGGGAAAATCATACAGCCTTCTCTTGAGATTACTCACGGTTTTTTTGAGATGTGCGTTGTTGCATAGCCTCAAAAACACATCGTGAAATTTCAGATTTTTCTGGTAATAAGTACTGAAGTCATCGCGAGAGAGAGCAGCGGCCATCTGTTCGTTCAGTGCTTGCATGCGCTGAAGATCGGATTTTTTAATCTGATCGAAACATGACAGAAGAGCGGCGCTTTCGAGCGAGCCAATTATTTCGTAGTAATCTTTGATGTCCTTGAGCGTGAGATGGTTGACGAGGACGCCGCGGCGGGGCAAGATCGAAACAAAATCTTCGACTTCCAGCTGAAGGATTGCATCTCTGAGCGGGGTTCTGCTCACGCCCAGTTCTTTGCTTGTCTCTTCCATGTTTATGATGGAACCTGGGCGTATTTTCCCCAACTCCATCTGTTTCCTCAGGTGATCGTAAACTTGTTCCTTCAATGACTTGAGGTTGAGCATGCCTTTCCGAGACATCGATCCGCTTTTTTAGATATGTAATATATCACATATCAAGAAGTTCGTCCATTCCTATCTCGAATTTAGATGGGAGTTTTACATTGATAATTGACGGAATACATCAAGAACTCGCTTAAAAATGAATGGTCCGACGGATCGAATAAAAAGGCCTATACGGAATGAACCGTATCAATATTCGGACATACGTCTGTAGAATGCATATCTCTCTTCGGCCTCTGTAGCTGCCTGGGCGAAGAGTTTTTCGGCGATTTCCGGGTACTGCTGGGTAAGTGTACGATAGCGGATCTCGTTCGCCAGAAATTTCTCGTAATCGAGTTTGGGCTCTTTGGAATCCAAGACGAGAGGATTTTTGCCTTCTCTGGCGAGTAACGGGTTGTATCTGTAGAGGATCCAATAACCCGTATCGATGGCCAGCTTTTCTTCAGCCTGTGTGTATCGCATGTCGAATCCGTGATTGATGCAGGGAGAATAGGCAATGATCAAAGACGGTCCGTTGTAGGCTTCTGCTTCAAGAAGTGCTTTCAGCGTCTGATTCTGATTGGCTCCCATGGCGATCCCCGCCACATAGACATACCCGTAAGTCATGGCCATAAGGCCGAGGTCTTTCTTTTTCGTTCGCTTCCCGGCCGCAGCAAATTTGGCAACGGATCCCTTAGGCGTGGCTTTTGAAGCTTGTCCTCCTGTGTTCGAGTACACCTCTGTATCCAAAACCAGGATATTGATATTGCGATTCATGGCCAGGACATGGTCCAGACCGCCGTACCCAATATCGTAAGCCCATCCATCTCCGCCGACGGACCAGACACTCTTATCAACGAGATAATCCTGCAGTTCCTCGATTTTCTCCAGAATAGGTTTGGTCTTTCCATTGCTTTTGGACAGGGCTTCAGGGATCGCTGCTTTGACTTTCTGCGCAGCTTCTTTGGCCGCATCGTCTACCGAATTCCAAAGCTCTTTGCTCCTCTGCAAAGCCTGAGACAGTGCGGGAGTAATTCCTATTTCGAGCAAACGATCGATATTATAAAGGAGCTGTTCTCTGTTGGCATCGACAGCCAGGCGCATTCCGAAGCCATATTCGGCATTGTCCTCGAACAGAGAGTTTGCCCATGTGGGACCCCGTCCCCGCTTATCCTTGCAGTAAGGCATCGTAGGAAAGGTCCCTCCCCAAATGGATGAACACCCTGTTGCATTGGCGATGATCATTCGATCACCAAAAAGCTGGGTGGCCAGTTTCACATAGGGAGTCTCCCCGCAGCCGCCGCAGGCCCCGCTGAATTCCAGGTAAGGCATGAGAAACTGGCTGCCCTTGATCGTCTCCCTCTTAACGCCATCAAGCACATTGTAGGGCAATTTCTCAAAGAAATTCTCTTCTTCCTTTGCTTGAGTTGTCCGCAAATCCTCATACGGAAGCATCTCGATGGCCTTTTCTTTTGAAGGACAGGTCTCATAACAATTCCAACAGCCCACACAATCATCCAGATACACTTGGAGCCTGAATTGTAGATTGCGCTCGTTTTTTGATTTTGAGTCTACGGTGATAAATCCATTGGGTGCATTCGCAAGATCTTTAGGGTCGATCTGTTTCGCCCTAATTGCTGCATGAGGGCAGACCAAGGAACACTGGTTACACTGGATGCAGTTCTCGGGTATCCAATGGGGGACTTCCGGAGCCACACCGCGTTTTTCCAGCCGTGTCGTACCAGAAGGAACCTGGCCATCAAAGGGCATCTTGGAGACTGGGATCGCGTCGCCTTCGAATCGCATGACAGGCAAGATCACTTCTTTGGCGAAGTCACCCGCATCGTCGGGAATCAATTTTGGTGGAGCAGCTGATTTTGTGATCTTATCCGGAATGGGTACTTCTCTGACCGCAGCCACGGCCTTATCCACTGCAGCCCAATTCATTTTCACAATGTTTTCGCCCTTGGATAAGAATGTTTTTTTGATCGCGTTCTTGATGAGCTTGATCGCCTCATCTTCTAGTAAAACTCCGGAGATTTTGAAAAAGGCGGCCTGCATGACCGCACTGATTCGTGCACCCAATCCGACTTCATGGGCGATTTTGAGAGCGTCAATAGTGTAGACTTTGATTTTTTTCTCTATGATCGTTTTCTGCATATCTTCTGTCAGGTTCTCAAAAACCTCGTCGGCGCTCCATGTAGAATTCAACAAGAAGGTCCCGCCTTCTTTGAGTCCTCTCAAAATATCGTAGCGACCTATGTAAGATGCTTTGTGTAGAGCCACAAAGTCGACAGTGTTGAGCAAATATTGGGATTGGATCTTGTCTTTTCCGAATCTCAAATGGGAGATGGTGATCCCGCCGGATTTTTTTGAGTCGTACTGGAAATATCCCTGACAGTACATATCTGTGTTATCTCCGATGATCTTGATGGAATTTTTGTTGGCACTCACTGTTCCATCCGATCCATACCCCCAGAATTTGCAACGAATGGTTCCTTTGGGCTCGGCCTCGATCTCCTCCTTGATTGGGATAGATTTTCCCGTGACGTCATCCTCGATGCCTACAGTGAACCCGTGAAAACACTTGCCATCGAGATGGTCATACACGGCTTTCACCATGCTCGAAGTGAACTCCTTCGAAGATAGCCCATACCGCCCACCGATGATCGTGTAATTTCTGCCAGAGAGAGCGACAACGATATCGAGATAAAGGGGTTCTCCGAGGGACCCCGGCTCTTTGGTCCTATCAAGGACAGCGATCTTTTTTACTGTTTCAGGTATAGCGCCAATCAGAGCTTCTGCGGAAAACGGCCGGTAGAGCCGGACCTTGATGGCTCCGACTTTCTCCCCCCTCCCTGTCAGATAATCAACAGCCTCTTCGACTGTTTCTGTGGACGAACCCATGGAAATGATGATCTTATCCGCATCAGGTGCGCCGATATAATCAAAAAGCTTATACTGACGGCCGATTTTTGCCGCAAGCTTATCCATATATTCTTGAACAATCGCAGGCGTTACATCATAGAACTTGTTGACTGTTTCTCGACCTTGAAAGTAAACATCGGGATTCTGAGCGCCCACCTTGATCATTGGCCTTTCTGGATTCATGGCACGCTCCCGGAATGCTCTCACATACTGCATCTCAAGGAGCTCGGCCATGAGCTCATAAGGGATCATCTCCACTTTTTGAACCTCATTGGATGTCCGGAATCCATCAAAGAAATGGAGAAACGGGACTTTAGACTTCAAAGTGGCCAAATGGGCAACAACTGCCAAATCCATGGCCTCCTGGACCGACCCTGATGCCATGAGCGCAAAACCTGTGTTCCTGGCAGACATGACATCCGAATGATCGCCAAAAATGGACAGAGACTGACAGGCAAGAGACCGTGCAGACACATGAAACACGGTGGGGAGCATCTCCCCAGCGATCTTGTGCATATTCGGAAGCATAAGCATGAGTCCTTGGGATGCCGTGAACGTCGTGGTCAATGCACCCGCAGATAGACTGCCATGGACAGCACCGGAGGCGCCTGCTTCGGACTGCATTTCAATCACTCTAAGAGTTTGGCCAAAGATATTTTTTCTTTCCTGAGCAGACCAGGCATCCGCAAGCTCGCCCATGGGTGAGGAGGGAGTGATGGGATAGATGGCTGCAACTTCGCTAAAGGCGTATGCCACGTGTGTGGCCGCTGTATTGCCTTCGATGGGTTCATGAATCTTCGTCATGATCGGTTCTCCTTATGAAGCAGTATTACAATATTATTATTAAATAAGAGGGTGTAGATTATTGAATTACTCCTTTATCTCTGTTCTTCCTTCCAGCGATTTCTTAATGGTCACTTGATCGGCAAAATCAATGTCAGAACCGACAGGAAGCCCCATGGCCAATCGCGTCAGCTTGATCTTAAAACCTATGAGTAACTTGACAAGATAATGAGCTGTCGCCTCCCCTTCCACTGTAGGATTGGTCGCGATGATAATTTCCTTGAAATTTCCCTTCTTGATCCTTTCGATGAGTTTGTCCAGTTTCAGCTCATCGGGGCCAATCCCCTTCAACGGAGAGAGAGCACCCAAAAGAACATGGTATTTCCCCTTGTATATCCCCGTTTTTTCGATCGACGTGATGTTAAAGGGTTCTTCGACAATACATAAAAATTCGTCACTGTATCCGTTATCTGAGCAATATTCACAGGGATCCACATGAGTGAGGCTGTTGCATATCGAGCAGGTGAAGATCTTTTTTTTAGCATCCTGGATGGCATTCGTCAGTTTATCCGTTTCTTCCTGGGGAAGGCCGATGAAGTGGAGTGCGATCCTTTGGGCAGATTTTGCCCCGATGCCCGGGATTTTTTTGATCTCGTTTATGAGGTTGTTCAGAGGATGATCATCCGCAAACATTAAAAGAGTCCTGGAATTTTTAATCCTGCACCCATAGCGCCCAATTTTTCCTGAAGGGCTTCTTCGACTTTAGCTGTGGCATCATTAAATGCGGCAATGATCAAATCCTGAAGCATCTCCACATCATCCTTATTCACAACTTCAGGGTCGATTGTGCAAGAGATCAGGCTTTTATTGCCATCAAGAGTGACTTCGACCATGCCTCCTCCGCTGGAACCTTCGATCCTCATCTCTGCGGTTTCTCTTTGAAGTTTATCCTGCATGTCTTTGGCCTGTTTGAGCATTTTTTGCAAATTTCCAACGTTTTTCATTTGTCCTCCCCTCACTTTTTCTTGCTCTTAATCGGCTCCACAGAAAGTATCTGAGCCTTGAAGGTCTCCATGAAATTCTTCACTGTGGGGTCCTTCATCGCGATGTCGACTTCTCTCTCTTTTTTCTTGCTCTTTTCGGTTTTGGCGGATGAGGACCTTGTCCTGACCTCTTGTTTCGCCGGTTGTGGTTCTTTTTGGACCATTTCCGGCTGTAGGTGTTCAGGCACAACCTCTTCACTCGGCGATCGATCCGTTGGAGGCTCTGCTCTGTTAGTCTCCGAATATTGGGGCTGTGAGTACTCAGGTGTTCTCGGCGTAGCCGAAGAGGCCTTCATTCCCCTTTTGATATCCTGAATATCTTTGAGAATATCCTTCAGCGGAACGATCTTTTTGTAAAAACACAATTTCACCAGTAAGGCTTCTAAATAAATCCGAGGATGAGAAGAAAACTTCAAGTGTTGCTCTCCTTCCTGAAGAGCAACGAGGTATCGCAAAAGTTCATCAATAGAGGCCTTCTTTGAAACGTGCTTTAGGTCTTCCATATCCTCTTTGGCGAAAGTAAGGATGTCTTGAGGGTTGGCCATCGTGCGCAAGAGCAGCAGATTCCTGAAATGCTGGATGAGCTCTTTATAGAAAAAGCGAAGGTCAAAGCCGCTTTCAATGACTCTCTCAATAAGGGCAAATATGTCTTCCGCTTTTTCCTCTAAGATCGCCGTGGAGAACTGAAGAAGAACGTTATGGCTTATTGTACCCAGGATCTCTTTCAGATCATCATCATTGATGACATCTCCTGAGAAAGCCACAGCCTGATCGAGCAGGCTCAGGACATCTCTAAGGCTGCCATCGGCAGCGTCTGCGATAAGATTCAAGCCAAAAGGAGAGATGGTGATATTTTCTTTTTTTGTGATATCCAGAAGGTGATTGATGAGCTCCTTTTTGGTAATTTTTTTGAATTCAAAATGTTGACATCGAGAGACGATCGTAGCCGGGACTTTGTGAAATTCCGTTGTTGCAAAAATGAAGACTGTATGAGCAGGGGGCTCTTCCAACGTTTTTAACAGCGCGTTAAAAGCCTCACGTGTGAGCATGTGGACTTCGTCGATAATGATAACCTTAGTGCGGCTGTGAATGGGTCTATACTTCACTCCTTCACGAAGAGAGCGCACTTCATCGATCCCGCGGTTTGAGGCGCCATCGATCTCGAGCACATCGACCGAGCGGTCCTCGTTGATCGACGTACAGAACTCACATTTGTTGCATGGCGTTGGTGTCGGTCCTTCCTGGCAATTGAGTGCTTTTGCCAGGATGCGAGCGGCCGTTGTTTTTCCGATTCCTCTCATTCCCGAAAATATGTAGGCCTGTGAGACTCTATTATTTTTGACAGCGTTTTTGAGAGTTTGAACCACAGGCTTCTGACCGATCATTTCTTCAAAAGTCATGGGCCTGTATTTTCGTGCGTAAATCAAATAGCTCATTGTGTTCTTAAACGAAAACGATTCCGTATTCGGGCGATTGATTTGTGGTCAGGACTCTGCGTCCCTTTCTGTAAACCTTATGATATCACATTTCTAGAGGAAAATAAAAAATTATTTTTTATCGGTGAGCATCCCTAAATCCGTGATTATTTGATCACAAATTACCTTCTTGGGTGCCTCAATTGTGTAGACCGTTTCCCGAATGGAACGAGTCCCGGTAGGGTCCGTTCCCCGAACGGACCGTTTGGAAAACTGTCCCTACATTGAAATATATAGCGCCACCGCTGTCCCGGTGTTCTTTTTCGTAATCACTATTAGGGATAATCGAATGCCCCTCCTCACGGATTTAGAAATATTTTTTGAGTTTATGGGATGTATCCTTTCTAATGAAAGGAGTTGCCTCGGAGGCGTGTCTAGTATATGTTTTTAAAGATGAGTCAAAAGACAGGCTTGTTCGACATCCACGCTGCGGTTCTCCTTTTCGGATTGGCAGGTCTTTTCGGAAAATGGCTCCCCATATCCCCTTTGCTCATAGTGCTTGGACGCGTGTTCTTTGCAAGCCTTACCCTGGCTTTAATTCTCTTCCTCTCACGACAGGGATTTGCTGTAAACCCTTACAAGATTTATCTCCTTCTTCTTTTTCTCGGATTCATCCTCTCCGTTCACTGGGTGTCCTTTTTCCAATCCATCCAGGTCTCGAGTGTGGCTGTAGGTTTGCTCTCCTATTCGACATTTCCCGTGTTTACGACATTTCTTGAACCGATTTTTTTCAAGGAGAGACTCGTGAAAACAAATGTTTTATTTTCATTCCTCTGTCTTTTCGGCGTCTTTCTAATCATCCCGAATTTTACCATCGATAACACAACTTTCCGGGGCGTGTTATGGGGACTTCTCTCGGGTTTCACCTTTGCTATCCTCGCCATTTTCAATAGAAAACTCACGCAAAGACTCTCTCCCTTGACCATTGCCTTCTATCAGGATTTTTTTGCTATGATTTTCCTGTTTCCCTTTTATTTTCTCTTACGTCCCTCATTATCCAACCAAAGCATCGTGCTCCTCATCATTCTCGGCACAGTGTGCACGGCCGGTTCCCACACACTCTTTATTAAGGGGTTGAGACGCATCAAAGCCCAAACAGCGAGTATCATCAGCTCCCTGGAGCCAGTGTATGGTATTCTATTCGCCTCTCTTTTTCTTCACGAAATCCCCTCTCTCAGGACTGTATCAGGGGGGATTCTAATTTTATTGAGCCAGGTTCTCATATTGATCGAATTTATTAACATAAAACATTC
>CAYOSH010000048.1:0-23775 GCA_964406575.1 uncultured Eubacteriales bacterium
TACAGCATCAATGTGACTTGATGTACGAATATTTGCAACAAAATTCTTTATATAATTGATATACATGAAAAAAATTTTCACTGGAGGTTTTCTGATGCATAAACGGAGTGGCTGTATTCTCTTATGTTTATTTTGGGGAATGCTCATATTTTCCTTCCTTACTTCGAGGATAGCTGTAGCTGAGGAAGTTAGCGGGAGTGATTATGCAGACCTCGTCGATCTATTTAGGGAGTTTCGTGCGTTTACAGAGCCCGAGCTGATCGATGGCGTGCCTGATTACTCGGTGAAGGCTATGGCAAAACAGTGGCAAGGCTTGAAAAAATTTCAGGATCGTCTCGCTGCCCTCGATCCGTCTGCATGGCCAATTGCGGAACAAGTGGATTATCACATCGTTCGCGCTGAAATGAATGGACTTGAATTTTATCATCGGGTACTCCACCCCTGGTCACGGGATCCCTGTTTTTACAGTACACAGCCTGGTATGTCAGATCCTTGGCGATTGAAGGGAGGATTTGGGCTCCCCAGAAAGCTTCCCATGTCCAAAGAAGATACCGAGGAATTAAAGAGAAAGCTCCATGTTGTAATAGGTATGTTCAAACAAGCCAAAGAGAATCTCACGGAAGTGGCTGGGGACCTGTCGTTGCTTGCGATCCATTTTTTGGAGCAGGAGAGTATGCCGTTGCAGAATCTGGCAACCTATCTGTCTGAGCATCACCCGGATCTGGTTCCCGAAGTCAAACGAGCCCAGGCTACTGTCGACGACTATCGTGATTGGCTGAAGGAAAATAAAAACACAATGACAGCTTCCGCAGGAATTGGTGTCGAAAATTACAACTGGTGGCTGAAGAACGTGCACCTTTTTCCTTACACCTGGGAGGAGTGTCGGGAGATCGTAGATCTCGAAGATAATCGCGTGATCACTTTTCTTAAGCTAGAGGAAAACAGAAATCGCAAGCTGCCGCCGCTTGTGCCCGTCTCGTCTCAGGAAGAATACAGAGAGAGCGTCGATGAAGCCCTCCAGCACGTTATGAATTTCATTCGCGACGAGGAGATTTTTGCGGTCCAGGACTATTTAAGAATGGAAGATTATTGGGAGGGGAGGAAGCGTGCATTTGAAGAGCCATGGCCCGAGGTCCATGATTACTTCGATTATTTTGGACATCGTGAGCCACTGCCTGGAGAAACTCACGAGAGCATAGGGCACGAATTTGAATGGCAGCGCCTAGCGAACGATACCCGTCCCATTCGCGGAGTTCGGCGTCTCTGCTTTATTGAATGGATTCGTGATGAGGGATGGGCATTTGCCTTGGAAGAGCTGTTGATGCATGCTGGTTATCTTGATGAGAGGCCTCGAAGAGGAAGAGAGATCGTCTACCAGCAGGCTGCTTTTCGGTCGTGCCGCGCGCTTGCTGATCTCAGAATGCATAGCCAAGAGATCACGTTGACAGAGGCCATGCGTTTTTGTGTCGAATGCGCGCCGCACGGCGACCTGCTCGACGACAGCCCTCATTTATGGCATGAAATGAGAACCACCCTCTGTATTCCAGGTTGGCACATGGGTATGGTCATGGGGAAAGTCCAGTTCATGAAGCTTTTCAGAGACCGGGCGAAACAGCTGGGAGACGATTTCAACCTCCGTCAGTTTTTGGATGAGTTTCTTGCTGCAGGTTTTATCCCCATGTCGCTCATCCGCTGGGAATTGACCGGATATGACGACGAGATCAGAGACTTGTTGAATTAATTCGGGGGACAGCATACTTAACTCCAAATCATATTCCAAAAGATCTGTAATGATTAGCCAAAACATCTCCAGGGCGAAGTTGGGATGGCGCTCTGAATAAGTATGCTGTCCCTCGAATTGGTCCCTCGAATTGCCCTGAATTACGGTTTTATAATCCCCAGGCAGAACTCTCTCTATCAATTTTTCGTAACTTATAATAAAGATACAATTAAAAAGGATGGCATAATGTTCACAAATTATATCAAGATAACACTACGAAATCTGTTTCGAAACAAACTTTACACCTTCATCAATATATTTGGGCTGGCGATCGGTCTGGCCGCGTGTTTGATGATCTATCTTTGGGTGCAGGATGAGCTGAGTTACGACAGGTTCCATCAGAATGCCGAACGGATCTATCGCGTCGAAAGAAAGGTTGATTTCAGAGATATCCACAGTCAAGCCCCCATAACTTCCGGGCCATACGGGCCGGCATTAGTCAGAGATTACGCCGAGGTCGAGAGTTTTGTCCGTTTGGATAGAAATGAACTTTCCATTAAAGATCATAAAAACACTTTCCACAGACAGAATCTGATTTTTACAGACAATTCTATATTTGAAGTCTTTGATTTTCGGCTGGAGGAAGGTGACCCGCAGACCGCTCTCACTCAACCTCGATCGATCGTGTTAACCCATGAGCAGGCTATCAAATATTTTGGCATGGATGATGTCATCGGCAGGTCGCTGACAATCGACTGGAATGAACAAATGACAGATTTCCAGATTACGGGCATATTGGAAGAAGTGCCCCAAAATTCCCACGTCCATTTTGATATGCTGGGATCTATCTCGACTTACCCGGATGAAAGGCTAACTCCCTGGTTCAATAATTTTATTCACACCTATGTGCTCCTGAAAAAAGGGGCCTCTGCCGCTGATCTGGAGAAGAAGCTTCCCGCGTTTTTAACCAAATATATGGCTTCCGAATTTACCGCGTTTCTTGGACCTGACGCCGATATCAACGATGTTTTTCAATTGAAAATGAAGCCTCTGCTGAACATCCATCTTCAACCGGCGGAACAGTTCGAAATCGAGCCACAGGGCAGCAAAACGTCTGTTTATATTTTTTCGATGATCGCCATCCTGATACTTGTGATTGCCTGTATCAATTTTATGAATCTGTCCACAGCCCGGGCCAATAAGAGAGCCAAGGAAGTGGGGATCCGCAAAACAATCGGGGCCCATAAACATCAGCTCTGGCGACAGTTTTTGAGCGAATCTGTGCTCCTGGCATTCATCGCGCTGATTCTGGCAGTGCTTTTGATCAAAGTGTTTATCCCTGTCTTTAACACAATTGCGAACAAACACTTATCTGCGGACTTGCTCTTCATGTCGCTGAACTCGCTTGTCCTAATCGGGATCACTCTTCTCACGGGATTATTAGCCGGCCTGTACCCTGCATTTTACATTACGGCTTTTGAACCGGCTAAAGTGCTGAAAGGAAGTGCCCTGTCCGGAACGGGTAAGTCGGTTTTTCGAAGAAGCATGGCCGTCCTCCAATTTGTCATCTCCATCACTCTGATCATAGGCACACTCATCATTTATGGACAGATGCAGTATATTCAGAATAAATCGCTTGGTTTTGACAAGGAAAACGTTGTCCTCATCACCACAGAAAGCCAAGCGGTTCGCCAGAATATCGATTTCTTTCGCAACACACTAATAGATGACGCACGTATAATATCCGTCTCCGGTTCTTCGAATGTCCCGGGTAGCTCCATATTCTCTGATACTGTCTTTAAACGGGGAGATTCCGATGAGCTCTATAGTCTCATTTATATGACCACAGACTACGATTTCGTGGACACTTATAAGTTTCGCGTGACCCAGGGGCGTCAATTCTCCAGAGAGTTCGGGACAGATATCCAGGGAGCTCTTTTAATCAATGAGGCGGCTGCCAGAGAGATCGGCTACACTCCCGAGGAAGCTGTGGGGGGAAAGCTCAACAGAGCCATTAGCCCCGAGGAATTCAAAGAAGGCACGATCATCGGTGTCCTGGAAAATTTTCATTTCAAATCTTTGCACCGGATCATCGAACCCTTTGCACTTATTCTCAATCCTGATCATTTGCGGATCATTTCCGTGCGTATCCAACCGGGTGATGTCAGAGAAACTCTGAATTTTATTCGACAGAAATGGGTGGAGACATTTCCGGAAGAGGAGTTTGAATACCGCTTTCTAGATGATCGGATCAATCTCCTCTATGAGAGTGAAGCAAAGATGCGGACTATCTTCTTGGTATTTGCGGTTCTTTCCATTTTTGTTGCCTGCTTGGGGTTATTCGGTTTGGCCGCATTCACAGCTCAGCAGAGGACAAAAGAAATGGGTGTGCGAAAGGTCCTGGGGGCCTCCGAGTTCAATGTCTTTGTGCTGCTTTCCAGAGAATTTACGAAATGGGTGTTTGTGGCCAACATTATTGCCTGGCCTGTGGCTTACTTAATGATGACGAAATGGCTCCAGAATTTTGCCTACAGGATGAACTTAGGATTGTGGCCGTTTGTGTTATCTGCCCTTGCGGCATTTGTAATTGCACTGTTTACAGTCAGTTATCAGTCCATCAGGGCTGCCCTCACCAATCCGGTGGATTTTTTGCGATATGAATGATTAGATCAATAAGGCCAAAATGATTTCTCGTTTCTAAAATTACACTTCGCTCTTCAAGATATTTATCCACGGATGACCATCTCACTAAAAATGTGACGAAAAAGAGTGCGTCCGAAAAGAGTTGTATTCGTGTTTGAAAATCTTTATTATTGACATCACGGGAGGTGAAAGATGAGTAATGATCAACCGGCCATTGAACCGACAAAGAACGGACCGATCGAAGTCCAGAATTTAGAGAATTTCAAAAACTCTCGAGGTGAGAATATCGAAACCCAGCCCACGATGTTACTCTGCCGGTGTGGCGGATCGAACAACAAGCCCTTTTGTGATTGGACACACCTAAAGAATGACTTTGCTGACGGAAAAGAAGCAGACCGCCTTCCGGATAAAATGGATGATTATGAAGGTAAATCCATCACTATCCATGACAACAGGGGTGTCTGTTCCCGACGCGGCTACTGCACCGATAATTTACCAGCCGTGTTTCAGATGGATAAAGAACCGTGGATCGATCCGAATGGGGCAGAGGCTGATGAGGTTGCCCGCGTGATCGAGATGTGTCCTTCAGGAGCCTTGAGTTACACGAAAAACGGCAAGCTTCATAAAGACCTGGAGAGGGAACCGGTTGTGATCGTCTCCAAGGACGGGCCCTATGAGGTCCAGGGCGGACCGGAGTTTACAGACGCAGATGGAAACACTCCCGAATCCAAAGAGCACTACACGTTATGCCGGTGCGGCCACTCCAAGAACAAGCCCTTCTGTTCCGGCCAGCACTGGGAAATCGACTTCAAAGACGAAAAAAACTAAAAAAAGAATAGGGAGCCTTTTTTATGTAGCGACCGCTTCCCAAGCGGTCCATTCGGGGAAAGGACCTTATACCCAAACAACTGTCTCCTTTTCTGTTCATGCCTGGAAAAAGGGAATCATTTTTTCTTATAGGTCAGCTCGGGGAGCTAACCCACCATGAAACAAGGATTTTTCTGTTTGCGTCCGTTCTTTGAGAGTCTCCAACCAGTTTTGCATCAGCTCTATAAACCCGGGAGCATAACCGAGTGAGTTTCTCAGACGATACCGTTCCCTCTGTTCCTTCAAACATCCGGTTTTCGAAATGATGATGCCATGGTCGGCTTCCGGGAAAAGCTTGACTTGATACATCGGATTTCCGGCTTTCTTGAGAGCTTTTTCATAGGCGCCTGCACCCTGGAATGGATCAATCTGTGTATCTTTTCCTCCAAAAATGGCCAGCACGGGAATTGTTGTTTTTTCGATAAGCGTGATCGGGTTGAAAAATCCTTGATTGGATGGAGAGCGTGGAAAAAACTGACCTTCGGCTAAAATACCCCCCCATTTCATGGAACTCACAACGGGATTTTGATCCAAATACTTAGCAGCTTCCAGGTACTCTTTGTAGGTTCTGGCATATGCCCTTTGGCGATAGTATTGGCGAGCCTTTTTCGCTTCGGCCGCATTATAGCCTTCGCACAGGATCTGTTTTTCAACCAGATAAGCCGATTGATCAATACTATCCATAGCTGGACAAGATACTGTAATCATGAAGGCAATATCTCTTGTTTTGACTATAGCCTTCGGCATCACATAACCTGCCTGACTGATCCCCCATAGTCCGATCTGCCTAGGATTTATGGCCGGGTGTTTTTTCAGGACACTCACCGCATCCTCAAGAATGGAGGCACGTTCCTCAAATAACGCTCCGCGAGTAAATGTTCCCGTCGACTCACCATATCCCGGTTTGTCATAAAAGAAACAGGCAAAACCGATGTCCAAGAAACTCCTCATAATCTGGTTTGGCACTCTGGAGGGGCTGCGTCTCGCCGGCCCATCTCCATGGACAAATATGATTGCTGGCTGCACTTTTTCAGGCTTTGGAATGTAAAGGTCCCCGACGATTTTAAAATGGCTTGAATCGAACCGGATTTCTTCACTACTATAGATGTCTTCTGCGGAATCCTCCCCTGCAAGAAATGCCGTATTCAGAAAAATCAATCCAATTAGAAGAATACCGCTCAACATCAAGATGTATCTTTTCATTGCAGTGCTCCTTTTAAGGTTTCCAGGACGAATAACGGTATGCATATTCAACTTTGTCCTAAAGCCCCTGAGTTGATCTTTTGGCGTCACAAGTGGTCACTCGTATCGAAGTGCATTAACCGGGTCTGTTCGTGCAGCTTTTATTGCCTGGTAGCTGACTGTCATCAGCGCAACGGCGTAGGCCAATCCCCCGGCCAGGAGAAAAATCCAGAAACTCATCTCTGTCCTGTAGGCATAGTTGCTCAGCATTTTATGCATCAGAAAGAATGCAGCGGGCCATGCGATCCCATTTGCCAGGGTTAAAAGGATCATGAATTCTTTAGAGATGAGGGTTGTAATATGGGGAATTGAGGCTCCGAGCACTTTCCTCACCCCAATCTCTTTAGTTCGCTGTTCTGAAGTAAAAGCGGCCAATCCGAAAATTCCCAAACAGGAGATGAAGATCGCAAGAATAGTGAAGTATTTAAAGAGTATTCCTGTCCTGCGATCCGCCCGATAGAGCGCCTCGAAGGACTCATCCAGGAACTGATAGTTGAAGGGATAGTCGGGTACGAATTTTTTCCAGATTCCTTCAAGGTCACTCAGCGTCCGGGATGTGTATTCAGGCCGAATTCTAATGAAAACAAAGTTATGACCCCAATTCTGAGTCATCGTGAGCACAACAGGTTCGAAATCGTTGTGGAGCGATCGGGAATGAAAATTTTTAACAACGCCGATGATCTGTCCTTCCCTGTCCCAGATCGAGAAAAGTTTTCCAACGGGATTTTTGAGTCCCATAAACTTAACGGCTTCTTCATTCACGATATAATTTTGTGTGTCTGTTTGTAGGTCCTCGGAAAAATCCCGGCCATCCACGACCTCCATTTCGAATGTTTTGATGTAATCCACATCCATGGCGACAAACCGCATAGTCTCATACTGGTCAGGACCGCGGCCTTCCCAGTACACAGGGTTGATGTTGCCTACTTGCGTCGGCTGGCTTGTGGCGGAAGTCATGTTTATGACTGAAGGGTAGCGTTTTATCTCATCTTTAAATGCACTCATATTTGCGCGGATATCGTTATTCATCCGTAAAGATATCACTTGATTTCTGTTGAATCCGAGTTCTTTGTTTCTGATATAGTTGAGCTGCTTGTAAATGATCACGGTCCCGATAATGAGAACAATGGCGATAGTGAACTGAAAAACGACAAGGCCCTTTCTGAGCAGTGGTTTTTGCGACCCTTTGAAATAATTTCCTTTGATCACTCTGACGGCTTGGAAGGAAGAGAGAAACAGAGCCGGGTAGCTCCCGGAAATGATTCCTGTAAAAATGGTAATGCCGAGCAAGCCCAGAAGAATGGATAACCCCATTCCTGGGTCAAGAGTCAGGTTCTTTTCTGCGATCGTGTTGAATGGCTTAAGGAGAAGAACAACCAATCCTATGGCCACACAGAGAGCGATCACAGAAAGCAGCAGTGATTCCCCGAGAAACTGCTTGATGACGTTCGAGCGCCTGGCGCCCACGACCTTTCGCATCCCCACTTCTTTCGCCCGCATGCCTCCGCGGGCTGTCGCGAGGTTCATAAAATTGATGCAAGCGATCAAAAGAATAAAAGCAGCAATCGTCGAAAAAATATAGACATAGACTATATTCCCGCCTCCTCTGAGATCGTAAAGGTGGATCCTTGAGAGGGGTTGAATGTCGGCGATGTTTTTTGCCTTTGTCCGCGTATCATATTTCATGATCACCCCGGATATTTTCTCGCGGAAAACATCCGGTGATGCATTTTCGTGGAGCATAATGTATGCACTCGAACCGAGCGACCAGTCTGTGAGGGTTTCTTCTCCAAAAAGCTGAACGGGCGCAAGAATATCGAAGTTCATATGCGAGTTTGTTGGGACATCCTTGATGATCCCGGTCACAAAGAGTTCGGTGTCGTTGTTTATTTTGAGTACTTTACCGATGGGATCTTCATTCCCAAAATATTTTTTTGCTGTTCGTTCTGTGATGACTGCAGAGTTATTGGTGGGGAACGGGGATTCGGAATTGCCCTTTATTAAAGGGAACGTAAACATTTCGAAGAAATCCGGGTCGACGAAGGCTACAGGCTCATAGTAACTGCGTTCTTGATAAGCACACAGCAAATTCCGTCCGGCATATCTTGTGCACAGGGTGACTTCCGGATATTCTTCTTTCAAAATAGGAGCGAGCGCCCAGGGAGAGGCCGTGTACCATTGCCCCTCGTGATTAAGGATCGTTCGATAGAGCTGCTTGTGATTCGCATGGAATCTGTCGTAGCTCAACTCATCCTGAACCCACATGAGGATAAGGACGCAGCAGGCCATACCAACGGCCAGCCCAGCGATATTGATGAAAGAAAAGGATTTGTGTTTTTTGACGATCCGCAATGCCGTTTTGAGATAGTTTTTAAACATGACCGAACTCCAATACACATAAGATTTACAGAATGCTGGGATTGACAGAACGATCTGGAGCCAATACCAGCATGCGGCTTTGAATGCCCCCCATTTCGTCAAAGCATCCCTATAGTCCTCTTCGATGTCTCCCATCAAAGAGGATTCATCCTCCTGAAAGGCCAAATGACGCAAGAGCCAAGCAGCAATTATGGGGGGCCGCTTCTTTTCCACGTGCATCATCCTTTCTTCATCTAATTTTCATTTAAATATTTTTGTCTTCATTCAGAAGTCTTTCTTTTCATCAGGTGATAGGTTCCGTGACGTTGTCCCACAGTGATTTTTGGTATTCATGAGTGGCCTGGAGAGCCCTTTTTCCTTTTTGTGTGAGCGAGTAGTAGTGTTTTCTCCGGCCGCCTCTTTTATGAGTAGGTTCTCCTGTGCTTTTAGCAACCAACCCTTTTTTGGCCAACTGTGCCAGCACAAAATACAAGCCGCCATAAGAGAGGATCTTGCCTGTCTTTTTCGATACCTTTTTCTTGATGGTGACTCCGTAAGCATTGTCTTTAAGCTCCCAGATGGAGAGCAGATAGACTTCTTCCCAGCGGCTCAATAAGTTCATTTCCCTCATCGATTCTGACCTCTTTCACTTATATATACTGTATTCTTGTACAAATGGTTGTCTTTTTTTTTAAATTTATTTTTATATTTTATGGTTTTTAGGTTTTTATTTTTATGGGGACGGGCCACAAAAACTTTATTTTTATGGGGACGGGCCACAAAAACTTTATTAATATCAATAGGTTAACGCGAAATTTAGCCCCAAAAATCTCCTTAAAGCGAAGTTTTTGGGCCCTAAATGCGCATTTTAAGAAGTTCTCCAGTCCCACCTCCATCCTTTTAGTCCTTGGATATTTATTTGACCTGGGTGAGCACCTGTGATAATAATCTGGGAAGATTCATGTAACCTCCCGGATGATCACCTAGAGGTAAGTGATTAATAGCGATCCTTTTTTAAACCTTGTTATCACAAGGACATGACTGAACTCAACAAGGATCTTCGCCTCTATGGGCTTACCATGGTGGCCATAGGCTCGTGTGTCGGCTCCGGGATTTTCCTGACTCCCTCCCAGATCGCCAAAAATCTTCCGTCACCTCTTTGGGTATTGCTCGTCTGGACCTTGGGAGGCATCATCACATTGACCGGTGCTCTGACATTTGCTGAGCTTGGATCCATGTTTCCGCAAGCAGGTGGCGTTTATGTGTATCTCAAAGAAGCTTACGGAGAGTTGTTCGGTTTCCTTTACGGATGGGCCTATCTACTGGTCATCACTTCAGGGGCCAATGCAGCACTCAGTATCGCTTGCGCTTACTATTTGGCATTCATCTTCCCTCTGGATGATAAGGGTATAAAGATCACCGCTGTTATCGCTCTCATTATTGTTACGATCGTCAACGTCTTTAAAGTCAGAGCAGCTGAAGTCTTCACCAATATCTTTACCGGCTTGAAACTCCTCGGAATTGCTGCCGTGATCGTCATCGGCATATTCTGGGGGAAAGCTAATGTCGCCCTTTTCCATGCTAGGCCCTCGTCCCCCTCAGGAGGTCTCATCGCCGCATTCGGCCTGGCTCTCATCGGCGTACTGTGGTCTTATGGGGGTTGGCAACATGCCTCTTTTGTCGCAGGCGAAGCTCGTGATGCCCGCCAGACGATTCCCAGGGCTATGATCCTTGGGGCTCTAGTGGTGGCTGTTGTCTATCTCTTCACCAATGCGGCCTATCTGTTCCTGCTCCCCATAGATGCCATTGCGGCGTCCAACAGCCTGGCCGCCGATGCTGTTTCCACAGTCCTGCCTTTTGGCGGTGTTTTGATTGCACTCTTGATCGCCATCTCCACCTTTGGCACGCTCGGCATATACACCCTCTCCGCCCCACGGATATATTATGCCATGTCTCGTGACGGACTCTTCTTTAAAAAACTCGCTTGGGTCCACCCTCGTTTTCGAACACCCGTTTATGCCATATTGGTGCAATCCGCATGGGCGGTCGTTCTGCTCCTGTTCTGGGGGACGTTTGAGGACCTCATCACTTATGTGGTTTTTACCGACTGGATATTCTTCGGATTAACTGCAGCGGGCATTTTTATCTTAAGGCGCACACGCAAAGACCTCCCCAGGCCCTACAAAACTATCGGATATCCAGTAGTTCCCCTCATCTTCATAACAGTAACATTCCTCTTCGTTCTCAATTCTCTGATCAAAAAACCTCTACACGCATGGGCGGGATTGATTTTGATGGCTCTCGCCCTCCCGATGTTCTTTTATTTTAAAAAGAAAAGAGAAAAATTGAACCCGCCGTCCTTTTAACCGGGCACTCATAGCCCTCAAATCAATTGCAGTTATTATGCAAGTTTAATCATATCCCGGAATGTTTTTACCCAGGATGATATCACGTTTTGCCACTAAAACATCATCTTGCTGCTCCAGCTTAACAATGCCTGATCCGCCACGTTTGGGCTGTTTTTCACGTTCACGCTGAGTCAGTAAGGGATCATTTTCAAAGTGATAACTGTCGATATAATAATAGCATCCGTTGGGTTCCAAGATAGTTGCATGAATATGTGCCGGTTCGGACCTGCCGGGATAACTTCCCGGTTTCAGCGAATATAATGTGTATGTTCCGGTGTGGTCAGTTTTGATCCAACCTCTTATATAACCATGGCGCCTTGCCCATCCCGTTTCTCCTCCCCGTGTTTCATAAATCCCCTGTTGATTGGTGTGATAAACGTACAGGATCACATCGGCAGCAGGCGTCAGCCCATCTTTGTTATAAATCGTGCCGGTAACTTTAATTTTAGGTCCCGGATTTTTAAAATCCGGCATTATATCTATCGGTGTCAATTTTTTCTCTCCGTATTCGAATATCGCTTCACACCCTTCACACGGTCCGCCCACCAAAATTCTTTGAGAATATACACTGTCGGATAAAAATAAAATAAAAAACAAAATAGGAATAATAAATATGATTCTTTTCATAACACTCATTTTATCCATTTAGAATTATTGAGGCTGTATCCAATTATACTTGTGAGTATAAGAAGAACACCAAATTATTCCAAGCATAAAAAAAGAGTAAAAGACCCGAAAGCTCTGAGCTAGAGCAAATTCAAAACCGACACAAAAATAAAATTATCTTTTGACAAACCCTTTTTTCATCATGCTACGGATAAGTGTGCCATTGTGGAACACCATGGTCACATTGTGTTTAAAACACTCAGATCGGTCAAAAGATCGCCATTCACAACTAGAATATCGGCAATTTTCCCCGCCTCCAAGGTCCCGATCTCATCCTCCCTTGGGGATGGATTCTACCCCGAACAAGATAACGATCAGATCCTCCATAAGCATAGTCTTACTCACTTTGAATACAACATCACTGATCTTCCCCTTATCCAGCAGGCCTTCCGCACATCCGGCCTGTAAAGACGAGCACTCTTCATATCTTAGCACAAAAGGCCTTATTCTTTAGCAATTTTATTGTTCATACTCTGTTAAGTCTAAGCCAAATCTCATTTGACAGTCATTGGCCCTGAGGCTATACTTCAAATCCCAAGGAGCTGGATCCCCCTGGATGTCGGCTCCAATTGACAAGCACGAGAATAAGAACATGGCATCAGCGCTCGACGAATGGGTGGAAGAACAGGCCAAGATCGCCATGCCCGACCGGATTTACTGGTGTGACGGTACAGATGGAGAAGCGGACAGGCTCCTCGAGATCGGCATGTCCGAGGAGAAGATAAACAGGCAGCCCATCTTTATCAAACTGAATCAAAAATCCTGGCCAACGGCCTATCTCCATAGGAGTCACCCCACGGATGTAGCCAGGACAGAGCATCTGACCTATGTCTGCTCTCCTGAAAGAGAGACAGCCGGCCCCAACAACAACTGGATGGATCCGGGAAAGGCCAAGCAACTCTTGACAAGCCTGTCCGATGGGTGCATGCGCGGGAGGACGATGTATGTCCTTCCCTTTATGATGGGGCATCCCGATTCTCCCTATGCCAAAGCTTGTGTGCAGGTTACAGATATAACCTATGTCGCCTTAAGCATGAGAATCATGACAAGAATGGGAAAGCAGGTTACGGAAAAAATCAGAAACCGCCGTGATTTTGTGAAAGGCTTTCATTCTGTGGGAGACTTCAGCCCAGACAGGCGGTACATTATGCACTTTCCGGAAGATAGGCTGGTCTGGAGCATCGGTTCAGGATATGGAGGGAATGCTCTCCTTGGCAAAAAATGCATCTCTCTGCGCATTGCTTCCTGGTTAGGTTACAGGCAGAGCTGGCTCGCCGAGCACATGGTCATCATCGGAATTGAGGACACAAAAGGCAATGTCATCTATATGACGGCTGCTCTTCCCAGTGCCTGTGGAAAAACCAACCTGGCTATGTTGGAATCCGCTCTCCCCGAGTACAAGGTCTGGACTCTGGGCGATGATATTGCCTGGCTCAACGTAGGTCCGGATGGCCGCTTATGGGCCATCAATCCTGAAAACGGTTACTTCGGTGTCGCTCCAGGGACATCTATGAAATCCAACCCGAATATGATCCGCACTCTAAAGCGAGGGATCTTCAATCCAACTCTGTTCACCAACGTGGCTCTGGAAACTGCAAAGAACGAGCCATGGTGGGAAGGTTTGGACGGGGAGGTCCCCGAATACCTGCTCGACTGGAAAGGCAGCCCCTGGATAGGTTCATCGGGCACCAAGGCCGCTCACCCCAACTCCAGGTTCACGGTCTCGATTTACAACACTCCTACTCTTTCCAAAGAGTTTGACAACCCCAGGGGAGTCCCCATCTCGGCCATGATCTTTGGAGGCAGGCGGGCCCGGCTCATCCCACTGGTTGTGGAAAGCTTTGATTGGCCGAACGGTGTCTTCTTGGGTGCCCGGATGGGCTCTGAGACAACGGCAGCAGCGGCCGGTCAGACCGGGGTCTTGCGGAGAGACCCCATGGCGATGCTACCCTTCGCCGGCTACAACCTGGGCACTTACTTCAGACACTGGCTCAATATGGGAAATATGCTCTCCCGCCCGCCTAAGATCTACTCGGTCAATTGGTTCCGCGTAGATGAGAGAGGACAATTCATCTGGCCTGGTTTTGGGGATAACATTCGGGTTTTGAAATGGATCATCGACCGTGTCAAGGGCAAAGTCGGCGCCAGAGAGACGCCGGTTGGGCTTGTTCCCTTTCTGGATAACTTGGACTGCACCGGCCTGAATCTTCCCCGGGAGAAGATGGCCACTCTGTTCGAAGTCAACATGAAAGAATGGGGAGAAGAGGTTGAGAACACACGGGCCTTTCTCAAGAGGTATGGAAGCCAAATGCCTAGGGAGATGTGGGATGAATTCACCCTCCTGGAAAGGCATGTCAACACGCATACGATCTGAAATTTTCTTCTGCGGATCACAATATTAAAGATCAAAAAGGACATCAATCCCAAAACTGGATAGATTTAATCAGTCGAATCTTTTTGGGGGGCGGCGGTGTTGCGTCAATTGCTCATAAGCATAAGCCACCCGGATCAGCTCGGGTTCTGCAAATAGCTTCGCCACGATCTGAAGTCCAGCCGGGAGGTCACCGTATGTGAAACCCATAGGGACACTGACTGCGGGCATCCCTGTATGGGGAGAGATGAGCTGGCTGTTGTCTCCAGCCGGGCTTTTGAAATCAGCCAATTTTCGCGGAGGATTGCTCCAGGTGGGATAGATGATAAAATCGACGTTCTGATCGGCCATTGCCTTAAGCACAGCTTCTCGAAAAGCAATATTTTTTGGTTCTGTATAGATATCTTTGCAAGCTGGTTCTTTTTGTAGAGGTACTTCCAGGGCATGAAAAATCCTCATCTTGTTGGGCGTGGCAAAAAGGCCTTTGTTGTAGACTTCGAGCAGGTTTTTTACAGGTGCTTTGTCACCGAGAGAAGCCAGATAGGCGTTGAGATCGTGGCGGAACATGTCGCACCAGATGCCTTTTGTCAATAACCCAAAATCAGGGATCGTGAATGGATCGACAATTTCTACTCCGGCCATCTGCATGTCTTCAATGGCATTGTTGAAAAGCGCAAGCACCTCCTTGTCCATTGTCGGAGTCTCCGTATACAGGCGAAAGACACCTATCCGTGCGCCCTTTAAACCATCCTTGTCGAGGAATTGGGTGTAATTATTTGGGATCTTACCCTCACACATTTTAGTGATCGGGTCATTCGGATCATACCCGGCAATAACCTCAAGCACCCGAACTGCATCTTCCACGGTCCGGCACATCGGGCCTCCGATATCGTTTCTCAGATAGAGGGGGATTATGCCGTCTCTGCTGGTCAAGCCCATGGTCGAGCGGATTCCGACCAGACAGCAATGTGATGAGGGCCCGCGAATGGAGTTTCCCGTATCGGTTCCCAACCCCACCGCCCCAAAGCTGGCCGCCACAGCCGCGGCCGTGCCTCCGCTCGATCCCGCCGGAACTCTGTTGAGGTCATAAGGATTGGCTGTCACACCGGCTGTCGAACTGAGCGTTTGATAGGGGCTGAACGCCCATTCCGCCATGTTGGATTTCGCCAGCATGATGGCTCCTGCCTCACGAAGCTTACGAACCTGATAGGCATCGTCCGGAGGAATAAATCCTATGAGCGCCATGGACCCAGCCGTTGTCTGCATGTCGTAGGTTTCATAATTATCTTTGACAATCACGGGAATGCCGTGAAGAGAACGCAATTTTCCTGTTCTCTTGAATTCTTTATCCAGCTCATCTGCCGTCTTTAGAGCGTTCTGATTGACAACCACAACGGCGTTGAGCCTAGTGGACTTGTCATATTTTTCGATCCTCCTCAGATAGCTCTCAACCAGTTCCCGACATGTGAGATCTCCGGATCTGTAAGCGGCGTGGATATCCGCAATGGTTGCCTCTATTACAGAAAATCCAATGGAATTATCCTTCTCCTTTGCTCCGCATCCCACCAAAAATAATACTATTGGGAGAAGGATAAAAAGAAAAGTTAGGATTCGCCAAGGTCTAGGCATGAAAAGATCTCCTCAAACATTTTTATAAGTGTGTTTAGCAGCATACCGCTTTCTTCGGATTAACGCAAATTTTGACACAAAAATGGGTGTTTGGTATAAGGTGTGTGGGTGACACAAATGAAGAGATGTTCTTTTATATTTTGCTTCGTAAGCCTGTTGATTATCTCTGCGTTTACAAATTGCGAAACAGAGGGATCGCTTACGAGACAAAGGATCAAGGCCGTCGAGAATGGATTGTTGAGAAAGGTTGTTTTTAAGGGAGAAAATCCCGAAAGGATGAGGCTCTCCGACCGAATGGCATTCTACAGAGTACCAGGAGTCAGCATTGCCGTTATCGATAAATATGCTGTCGAATGGGCTAAAGGATATGGAGTAGAGAGGGTTGGGACCGAAATGATGGTCACCGCGGATTCCCTCTTCCAAGCGGCATCGATCAGCCAATCTGTCTTCGCATGGGGGATTATCCGTCTCGCTGAACAGGGTAAAATAGACCTGGACGCGGGTGTGAACGCACAGCTGAAAACCTGGAAGATCCCCCCAAGCAGTGCCACAAGGGAGACAGAAGTCAAACCCCGACACCTTTTAAGTCACTGCGCAGGACTGATTTTCCTCAAGCTTGCAGGATTCCCTTTTGGAAAGACCATGCCAACAGTCCTGGATGTCCTCCAAGGCCAACGGCCTTCCGATTCGCCGGGAGTCTTTGTTTACAAAGAGCCGGGAACAGAGGTTCAGTATTCAGAATTGGGTTATGCAGTCCTGCATCAGCTTCTTGAGGATATAGAGGAGAAGCCTCTTCATAAGTTTATGGCAGAAAGCGTCCTGCTTCCCCTCCATATGACTCAAAGCACGTTTGAGATCCCCCTGCCTGATATTATGCGAACAAAGGCTGTCGCTGGCCATTCACGGCTTGGAGACCCAGTTAAAGAAGGCTGGTTCTATTATCCTGTGGCTGCAGCCTCAGGATTGTGGTCAACATCGTCCGACCTTTGCCTTTTTGCTATCGATGTTATGAAAACAGCGCTGGGCCAGTCTCAGAGGGTCGCTTCACCGGAATCTGCCCGAATGATGCTGACCCCACAGCTGGGGAATCAAGGGATTGGATTTGAAATATTTGATGCTGGTGAGAACCTTTACTTTTTCCAGAGGGGTAGCACTGAAGGATACGAGTGCTGCATGGTGGCTTATCCCTCCCGCGGTCAAGGAGTGGTCATCATGGCCAATTCCGACACCGGGGCATATCTGATCGATGAGATCCTTCGGAGCATCTCTGACGTCTACAAATGGCCGCATTTTATTCCTGAGATCAAATCATACTTTCGGCTCGATCCATCTGTTTATGCACAGTATGTCGGGACGTATGAAGTGAGACCAGATTACATCCTGACAGTAACCCATGAGGATTACTATTTGGTGATCCAACCCACCGGACAGGCACCGACGAAGTTTTTTGTCGAAAGCCAGATCACCTTTTTCTCTGTCGACCCTTATATCAAGATCCAGTTCCTCAAAGATGCCGATGGAAGAATCACAGGCTTACTGCTCACACAGCGTGGGCAAACTTCAGAAGCCAGAAAAATTAATTAGCACCAAAAATATACCGATGTAACATCAAGGATAAGATGAAGAAACGCAGAGACCGCTTCTCATTCGGTCCGAGACAATATAAGGTCTGCTCATCGAGCTGACCGACAGGATAGGTATCAAGGATAACTTTAGCCATGGGCGCAGGGGCCACGCAAATATCTATATCCCTCCCTCCCCAACGCCCGGAAAAGGCGATCCGGTATATCCGCTCTGCATCTTCGTTGTAATTGTCGTAGCTCAGCTCGTGATTCACATAGAGGAGGATCAGAAGACATGTGGCCATGCCGATAGCCAGACCGGAAATGTTGATCAAAGAGTAGCCTTTGTGTTTGAAGAGATTTCTTAAAGCTGTTTTGACATAATTTGTCAGCATCATTGTCCCCTTATATAGAGTTAGACCTTATTTTCTTATTCTAAGTTTCAATGTTATAGACGAAAATGTCAAAGCGTCGGTTCATCTTATTTGAATTTTGGGGACAGCATACTTATTTGAGGGCTGTCCGAATTACGTATGCTGTCCCCGTAACAGTTTTGCTGTTCTCGTATCTGGTTCTTGACTATGCTTTTATTTTTGCTAAACGTGTGAACTAACCTTTCTTTTTTATGCTTTGTCTGATATAGCCACCAAGAAGAATGCAAGGAGCGTTAATAATAATTATTAAAAGGGAAACCCAATAGGGATAATGATGTGTTTGGAAATAGCCTCGCTTGAGGAGAGCCCTGTGCAGGATTTCATATCCCTTGAATTGTCATAGACTTTGCAATTTATTCAATGCGGTTTATACTACTCATGTGCACCGTACAAATTTTGTGCAATGGTTAAAAAAAAAGGCGGTAGCAGGATAGAGTGAAAAAACTAAGTGTCTGCATTTTTTTTATCCTGATATTTTTATTAGCCAATAATTTGCTATTGACTTCAACCCTTTACCCAGAGAATGAGTCTCAAGAGCAGGAACAGCATGAAGTCACGGTAACTCTCAAACTCATCCAGGTTTATGTCACAGATAAAGATGGGAAACCAGCCACGGATCTGGAACTCAAGGATTTTGAGCTTTATGACAGCGGAGAACGGAAAGAACTTACCGAATTCGAGAAGCATACTTTATATCTGCCTCAAATAAAGACAGAAAAAAAGCCTCTGGAAAATATCTACAAGCCCCTATCAGAACCAACAGAAAAAACACAATCTCTCCAAACGATGAACCGTAAGTTCTTTCTTTTTTTTGATTTTGCTTTCAACAGTAGAGAGGGGATTAAAAAATCGCGAGAAGCCGCCCTCCATTTCATCGACACCAAACTTCAGCCCACCGATGAAGTGGGGGTTCTTTCCTACTCTCTGCTCAACAGCTTGAGCCTTCATGAATTCCTGACCACAGACCATCAAAAAGTCAGAAAAGTCGTTGAAGCAATGGGCGTGAGGGATGTGCTCGGGAGGGCCGATAATGTTGAGGAACAGTATTGGAGGAACACCCTGAAACTCTCAGCACCGGAAGCCAGTGAGTACGCTCAGCCTCTGGATAATATGAAATTCACCGGAGACACACAATTTCAGAAGATGCGGGAACAGGCCACGAATATGGATAGGGATGCATTTAAAAAACAAATATCCAGCTTCACAGCAAAGCTCGATGAACTGGCAAAAGCCCTCCGGCTCATTCCCGGCCATAAACACATCATTCTTTTCTCCTCCGGAGTTCCGACCTCCTTCCTCTATGGGATACCCACGCCTTTTGGAGTGAGCAGCACCTATAGGAAAGATACCAAGGTTAACATCGAGGATAACCTCGGGGATACACCCAGGCGCATAAAATTTGAACGGATGATCAAGGAATTTTCCGCATCCAACAGCCAGTTCTATACGATCGATACAGAAGATCTGAGGGAAACGATCTTGCAAGATGAGCAGATGCTGGGCAGCGGGACCATGAAGCATATATCGAACAGCACCGGGGGAAAGTATTATGGTCGGATATATAATTATGAAGAGATCATGGAGGAGATCCAGAATGTCACCAGCTCCTATTATGTCCTCGGTTACTACATCGGAGATACGTGGGATGGGAAGTATCACAAAATAAAGGTGAATCTTAAGAAAAAAGGATATAAGGTGCGCGCCCAGGGCGGGTATTTCAACCCGAAGCCTTTTAAGGAATATTCAGACGTTGAAAAACAGATCCACCTTGTTGATCTGGCGCTGAATCAGAGATCACTCTTTGAGGACCCCATTCGATTTCCTTTAGAGGCGAAAATAGACGCAGAAAGGGAGAAAGACAATCTTAAGCTTTTATCTAAAATTTCCGCAAAGGATCTCAAAGAAGTGGCTGGTGAAAAATTGGAAATAGTCACTCTGGTCTTTGATGAAGAGAATACGATCAAAGGATTCAAACGCGAAGAGATAGATGTTTCTGAGTTCGCTGAGGAAGAATTCCAGCATACTTGCCTTCTGACGATTTCTCCAGGAGCATACAAATGCCGCGTCGTCATTCGCAACCTCGAAACAGGAAGAGGCGCAATCGGCAACTCTTCTGTCTATATACCAAAAAAAGAAAATTGATGTTTGGTTCATTTAAAAAATGGAAACGATGAACAAAAAATCAAATTTAAAAACAAAGTTAGAGATTTATAAGAAATTCTACTTGAGTCCAAGATGTGGGATATTTGTTCTTTTCCTGGCGATATTCTGCACCCTGATTATTTCTCCTGGCTGTAGCCTTTTCCGCACCATGAGGGACGACCCCTACTTCAAAGAGTTCTACGAAAAGGCCAGCGTCATCATGACCGATGAGGAAAAGGAAGAATACAAGAACCTCGCTGATGCCGATGCTAAGAAGGAATTTATCGAGCAGTTCTGGAGGATCCGCGACCCCGATCCCGGGACAGAAGAGAACGAGAACTGGCAATTGTTCGAAGAGCGGATCGAATACGCCAACCGGTGGTTCGGGTGGAGAAAGCCCCCTCCAGCGAGTGTGCCTGACAAAAAATGGGATAAATATGTTGGATGGGACACGGAAAGAGGACGTGTTTATCTCGTTATGGGCGAACCTGATCTTTTGTACTTCGACATCTGGCCAATGTATGAGGGCCGCACGATCGCTCAGCCGGAAGGAGGGAGCTTGGAAGCCTGGATCTATTACCGCTACCAACTGACGGTGTATTTTACAAGGTCATCGACAAGGGATTGGAGGCTGAGTAGTCAAAGCTCAAAATTATTCCAAACCTTAAAAAAGGCTAAATTGGAGATGATCCATCCTGACCAGAGAAGGTTTATTGAAGAACCATTGGGTGTGGAAGCAAAATTCGAAAACGACACCATTCGTATAATTGTCCCAGTCTCGGGCGTGAATTGGAATCCCGTTGAGGAAGAGCTGGTGGCCGAATTCGGTGTGGGCATCGATGTCTACCATGAAGATCTAAAAATCGATGAAATCCATGAGAAAAAATCCTGGCGAAAGACAGAAAAGGAGCTCTTCGAAACATATGAGCTGCTGATAGAGATCCCTTATGTCCCTGAAAGCGAGGGAGATTATCGGTTGGAGATCGTGGTCGAGGACTTGATGGCCTTCACTCTTTCTCAGTACAAAACGGTTGTCCGTTTTTCCAAATAAGATTAAATTCGTCATTCAAGATTTATTAGTACCAAGGGGGACGTCTTCAATTTTTATATCTATGGCGTTCATTTTTATTTCACACCACAGCTGTTCTCGATGCCGACACCTGTTCTCTGTGAAGGACAATATATGCCGGCAATGACTCCCTTAATCTTGTGCAGCACATTGGCACGAAGTTTACTCTTTTAGCGTAATTGGTTAGATGTTTGGATTTTGTCGATAAAATCTTATACAATGGCAACAATCCATATCGCAACACCAATTCTATTTATATCAAGATCAAACAAAAATAAACTCTTTTGCCAAGAAAAGGCCAGAAAGAACAGGATGGCGCGATTGATGTCTTCAGGCACTTCAAGCGATTAAAAGGAGGTCAAATTGGTGAATAAAAAGGCTGTATTTTCTGTTTTGGAGCTGTTTATTCTGTTCACAGGATTTTTGATTTTCCCAGCCGGTTCTAGCGATCTTGATGTTTTGGATATTTTGTTTGTCGGTTCAGTAGATCCAGCTGGCTATTCAGTGACTTTTGATAACGAAAAAACCGAGCAGCTGAAAAAGCACCTGGAAAATGAGATCCAGAAATCCGGGGCAGAAGTGAGTTTGGCCCTCAAAGATCTGGAGTCCGGAGAGGAACTGCTGATCCATGCCGAAGAGATGATGCATGCAGCAAGCCTGATGAAGGTGCCGGTGATGATCGAAGTGTTTCGGCATGCCGAGCGAGCAAAGTTCAGCCTTAAGGATAAAATCCCTGTCACAAATCAATTCAAGAGCATCGTGGATGGAAGCTCTTATTCACTCCTTGTGACCGATGATTCGGATGAGGATATCTATCAGCTCATCGGAGAGGAATTGTCCATCAGGGATCTGGTGGAACACATGATCACGGTGAGCAGCAACTTGGCCACCAACATCCTCATGGAGCTTGTGGGCGCGGTGAACGTCATGGAGACCATGAAAGAGATGGGGATCTATAATATGGAAGTTCTGAGGGGAGTGGAGGACACCAACGCCTATGAGAGGGGGCTTAACAACAGGACTGATGCTTTGAGCATGATGCAGGTCATGCTGTTCATTGCCGAGGGAAAAGCTGTTTCTCCAGGGGCCTGCAAGGAAATGATCGAAATCATGACGCAGCAGAAGTTCCGGGACAAGATACCTGCCGGCATTCCGGAGGGAGTCAAGGTGGCCAACAAGACTGGCTCCATCACTCGTATCGATCATGATGCAGCCATTGTTTTCCCCGATGGGCAGAGGCCTTATGTCCTTGTCGTTCTGACCAGAGGCATTGAAAAACGTGAGGAGGCCGAGCAGTTGATCTCAAGACTGAGCAGAACAATTTACCAAAGCTTGACGAAGCACAAAACCAGATAAAAATGAGAGATATAGAATGGTGGAATTTGCTTTTTGGAGCTAGGCCAAAACGGAATTTCTTATCTTTCGGATTCGGAAGATCCAATGGCCAAGTGAGAATACATAATGTTATAATGCTTTTTTATCCGGATTTTCGATCGGAGGAAAAATGGATAAGGAAACGGCCAAAAAGTTGACCTCCCCCTGTGGGTTGCCTTGTTTTCACTGTGTGGCTTATCTTGCCACAACAAATCCAGAAATCAGGAAAAAAGTGTCAGAAAGCCTAGGCGTCCCCGAAGAGAAGGCAACCTGCGAAGGATGCAGACCCCAAGAAGGCAGGATAAAGCTGCTAAAACCTGATCGACAGTGCAAAATTTTTAAGTGCGTAGCTGAAAAGGAAATAGAATTCTGTAACGAGTGTGACGATTTCCCTTGCGAACGATTCCAGCCTTATGCTGATAAAGCCCATTTTCCGCATAATACCAAGATGTATCAGCTATGTATGATGAAGAAACTTGGTTTTGAAAAATGGGCAGAAAAAGAAGCGGCCAAAATTTGGGATATTTACAGGACCAAAGCGTTTGATTTCGATAACATCCTCTATTGAACAATAGCGGACTCGTAGCCTTGGCCCATAAATCCAAAGCCGCTTGAATGAATCTTAGAGCTAAAAATGCGAAAGGTGGGGTGGGTTAAGGGTCTCGAACCCCCAACCTCTGGATCCACAGTCCAGTGCTCTAACCAATTGAGCACCACTCACCACTTTGGGCTTGCTCCAAATACTTCACTGTTTTCCCCATTTTCCACCCTCTGACATGCCGAGATAAGATTATTACATCGAAACCAGTGAGGTCAAATACTCCTCACTCTCCTCGGCTGCCATCAGGAGATCCTGCTGGACATGATGAGGCGGAGGCGGCCCTTCGGCCTTAAATGTCAGCTCAAGATGACGGATGATCCTGTCGATTGTCTTCAGCTCTTCAATAAAAGAGATTATTCTCATCCGACCAGCACAGGAAGAGCAAGGTAGTGGATCTATCTCGTAGACCTTGCGGATCATCTCGGCCCAGCCTTTAGAAGGCACATAAGTCGGATCATCGTCGATAATAGGGAGCATAAGCTCAAGGCCTGTGGCTGTGTGCAAGAATTTCACAAGTGTGAATTATTTCAGAATGCATTTGTGTGCGATCCCGACGGCTGCCCTTTATCCCGAACACTATGTGGATACGATTATCCTTTTAATCTGGCGCAGCGCATTGGCATGAAGTTTGCTTTTTAATACTACCTGTTTAAATTCCACGGACGTGAGTCCGTGGATGGAAATGGCTC
>CAYOSH010000049.1:0-23234 GCA_964406575.1 uncultured Eubacteriales bacterium
AAATCACACATGATCATTATTATAAGATCGAACCGGTTCGTTGTTTCAAAATCCAAATAGTGTTTCGTTTCAACTAAATTCGGACCACTCATGATTTCTCTTAAGCGATGGTTTGCCTATAATGAAACCATGAGAGGAGAAATGCATGAGTACCAAGAAGAAGCCATCGCCTGAATCCATCGTACGGCAGATCAAACGCAAGACCCGCCGCAAATATTCAGCGGAAGATAAGATCCGGGTTGTGCTTGAAGGGCATTTTATAGGAATTTGGTTTTAACTCTTGCCGTGCTTTACTCTCTTTTTTGTCCGATTTCTCCCCTCTGACATCCCTTACAACCTATATCATAAAGAAAAATTGTGGTCAAACACAGAGAAAGCTGAGAAATCTGAGAGAAATCTGGAGAAGAGATAAATTTACGGAAAATATTATGCAGAACGCTCAAGAGGATGCAGGCTTCATCCCCTAAATTATGAATCACACGATTTCCGGTGCTCAGAAATATTCCTCTCTCTCCTCGGCTGCCATCAGGAGTTCCTGCTGGACAACTTGGGGTGGAGGAGGACGTTCGGCATAAAAGGTGAGTTTAAGGTGCCGGATGATCTTATCGATGCCCTTATGATCTTCTATAAAGGAGAAAAGCGCCATCTGTGCTCCGCATTTCGGACACATCAGGGGATTAGCTTCGTAAACTTTTTTTATCATCTCTGCCCAGCCTTTGGATGACACATAGTCCGGCTCATCTTCAATAAGAGGCCGATGAGAAGGATCAACTTTTTTCTTGCGTATTTTTCCCCTGTGGGCATTGGCATAGAGGCCGTAGTAACGAATCATCACCTGTCCTTTATCAGGGATGTGAGAGGTCACTCTGGCTATAAACTCCAGGCAATCCATCTGCTCCTCTTCGACTCTGCCTTTGCCGTACTGGTAAGAGACCTTGCCTGCAACTGTTACGGTTCGTGTTGGGAGCTCGGCTTTAATGAAGTAACCAGTTTCTGTGTCTATCCAGAATGTCGCTTTGAGTCCGATTTTATGGTTGAGAGTGTCGAGGACAAGAGCTGTGTATTCTTTTCGTTTATTCATATCTTAAAGCGTCAACCGGATTGGATGTGGCGGCTTTCAGAGCTTGATAGCAGACAGGAAGTGCGGCAATGATCATGGAAAGAAGCCCGGCCAAAAGGAAAAGCCCAACATTTATACCTGTGCGGTAAGCGAAATTCTCCAGCCATTTGTGCATCGCATAATATGCGATCGGCCAAGCGATAATATTGGCCAGCAGAACCCAGCGGGAAAATTCTCTGGAGAGCAAAAACGTAATGCCTGATACGGATGACCCCAGAATTTTTCGGATGCCGATCTCTTTGATTCTCTGTTCGGCGGAAAATGCGGACAAGCCAAAAATCCCCAAACAGGAGATGAATATCGCCAGTCCAGCAAAATACGTGAAGATCTTCCCCAGCTTCTGTTCTGTTTGGTAGAGGGCACCGATACCCACGTCGAGAAAATCGTATTTCACAGGATAGTTCGGCGCATTCTTCACTATGATCTCTTGGATATATTTTATTGTGTCCGGGATATTGACAGAATTGATTTTGACGAAGATATATTTGAGTGCATTTGTGGAGAATCTCGGATTGATCGTGAAGCATTGGGGCATGATCTCTCTATGGAGAGACACGTGATGGAAGTCTTCGACCACGCCTATGATCTGCCCTTCCTGGCCCCAGAATTTGAGCCGCTGCCCAACAGGCGATTCCATGCCCATGTATTTTGCGGCGCTTTGATTGATGACAAAATTCTTTTGGTCCGCGATTTTGGCTCTGTCAAAGCTGCGGCCTTCCAGGATATGCATTTCAAAAAGCGCAATGAAGTCGGCATCTGTGATGGAATACCTGATATTCGGAACAAAGTCAGGATCTTTGCCGTCCCATTCGACACCTTGGGTTTTATAATCCTCATTATAAGGGACGGCCTGACCTGCAGAAACGAGCAGGATGTTTGGATTTCGCAGAAGATCGTTTCTGAAGACCGGATAACGTCTTTTCAGGTCTGTGTTGAAAGGGAGTTTCAGGACATAGTTTGCGTTCATCCCCAATGGTCTATTCTGGACGTATTTCAACTGTTTAAAAACCACGGCGGTACAGACAATGAGCAATAGAGATATTGTGAATTGCCCGACGACTGAGATAATCCGGAATAATGATCGGTTGCCTTTGAAGTAGATAGAAGCTCTGAGCGTGTCCACGGGCTTTATTCTTGTAAGAAACAATGCGGGGTAGCTTCCCGACACAATTCCCACAAATAAAACCAGGCCAAATAGAGGAATATATAAAAAAGGAGTATGTTCCGAAAAAAATGTCATATGTTTGGATGTGAGAGTGTTGAGAACGGGAAGGGCCATCTTGACAAAGAAAAGTGAGAGAATCAGCGCAAACAAAGACATGAATATGGATTCCCCCAGGAATTGATATATGAGTTGCGTCCTCTTGGCGCCCACAACTTTGCGCAAACCCACCTCTTTTGCCCGGCTGCTCGAACTCGCGGTTGCCAGGTTCATATAATTGATGCTGGCAATGAACAGGATTAACACTGCGATCACAGAAAATATATAAACGTAGGTCATCCGGCCGAAAGACAGGTGGACTTTGGTCATAGGCATGATGTCGACTTTAAAAGTCCCTGAGATGTTGTGTGGAAAATGTGTATTTAGAGAACTTGAGATTTTGTCTCTGAAGTCACTAAGATGCACATTTTTGTCCATCAGGACAAAGGACTGGTCCTTCCAATTCCAGTTGGTGGCCATGTCATCTTCAAGAGGGGCCAGAAAATCGTACTGGATGTGGGAGTTGGAAGGGATGCGGACGACACCGGTGACGATCAAATCTTCACGGTTGTTGAAGGTCAATTTTTTCCCTAGGGGATTTTCCTCGCCAAAGTATTTTTTGGAGATCTCTTCTCTTAAAATTAGGGAATTGAGATTTTCCAAGGCCGTTTTTGGATCTCCTTGAATAAAATGAAATGTGAACATGGAAAAGAAGCTTCGGTCGACACAAATGACATTATCTTCGTAGAATTTGACCTGCTGGCCGTCGCTACGTTCATATTTGAACGCACACGTCATTAGATCCAATTCGTATATCCGTGTGTATTCATGGATTTCCGGGTATTCTGAAGCCAGGACAGGTGCAAGAGCGTAGGGGACATTGTAATCCACGGTATCGTTGGGGTGGGTGATGGTGAGGAGGTAGAGTTCATCCTTGTTGGTGTGGAATTTATCGAAACTCAACTCATCCTGCACCCACAATGCGATCAAGATAAAACAGGCCATACCCACGGCAAGTCCTAAAATATTAATCGTCGCGGCCAACTTGTTTCGCAGGAGGTTTCGCAGCGTTATCTTAAAATAATTTTTAAACATAGTCATACTCCAACATGCGTTATTTTTTATAAAAGAAGGTAAAGATTGCATGATATATTTCCAGTACCACAGAAGAGCATAGGTTTTCCCGCGGCTTTCTGAAAGGATATGGTATTCCTCTTCCAGGTCACCGATGATTGCCGATTGGGCTCTTTTATTGGCGAACAGCTTAAGAAATCTTTCAGCGATTTTTGGTGGTCTATTTCTCGGTCTATTCATATCCGTTCACACTTTTTGGCCATTCAGCTTTTATTGAGCGCCATTTCGGTTTGAGGGTCCCAGAGCAGGTTTTTAAGTTCCATGGCGGTTTTCAGCGCGTTGAGTCCTTTTTTGGTGATGTGATAGTAGTTTTTGCTCCGGCCGCCCCGTTCCGGCGTAGGGCCACCCACGGTTTTTCGCAAATATCCTTTACGTGCCATTTTATCCAGAGAGCTATAGATGGTGCCGATAGGATAATTTCGGCCGGTTTCATTGACCACGTACTGGCGGATCGTCACGCCATAGGCATTCTCTTTGAGCTTCCACACCGCCAGCAAAAACATCTCCTCAGTGAGAGTGAGATCCTTCATTTCGCTTCTCCTCATCTATTTGTACGAAAAATAAAACAAATCGGTTGACAGGTCATGGATATTTTTTCGATTTTTCGAAGAAATAATCTAAAATTACAAATTCTGGATCTGGTTCGATCTGAATGACTCCTGTCCCTCCATCGCACAATCGGGGCAATTATAACCTGTATGAGAGTTCAAAAGGTCATATGTTTGAAAATACTATTAGAAAGAATTGAATACTTCAAAAATATTTTTTTTTGAAAAAATCTATTGGAATTGGGTTGTTTATTCGTGGCTTCTTGCTTGTCAGGGGAGGTCACGCAGCTTGGGTACCTTGATCCTGATAAGGAAAAAGAAGCCCAAAAGAATCACTGCGTTGGCGAATATAGCGACAGGTTCACTGATGTGTTCAGCGATCTGGCCCACCCACAGGGCACCGACCGGCATCAGCCCAAAAAAAGAAAAACTGTAAATGCTCATCACTCTTCCGCGCAACGCGTCCGGAACCAGAGTCTGGACCAATGAATTGGCTAGATTGAAAATGAGCATCGTCGCCACACCCACTCCAAAAAGCATGAGAAGAGAAAGCGGGAGCCAGCGGATGAAAGCAAAACTCAAGAGCAGAAGGGGGAAGGCAAATGTTCCTATGGACAACAATTTCCCCTTGAACTTGAAACGGCCCAGAGAGGCGATCGTTAAGGCACTGAATAGAGCGCCTAAACCTCGTGCAGATTGCATCCATCCGTTTGTCCGCGCGTCCCCGCCCAGGATCTTCACGGCCCAAGCCGGAAAGAGAGTTGCAAAGGAAATCCCGAAAAAGCTGGTCATGGCCACAATACTTATAAGTGTCCTTATCATGGCTTCATTCCGAACGAATCGCATGCCTTCCTTCAGTTCGGTGCGGGTGGAGTTTTTTGCGGGGGGCTTGGGTTTGTACGCGATCCGCATCTTTAGCAGGGCTGCGATCACTCCAAGGAACGATACGGCGTTTATCGTGAAACACCAAGCAGGGCCGAAAAGGGCGTAAATGACTCCGGATACAGCCGGGCCGATGGAGGTTGCTGAATTGAACATTGTCGAGTTCAGAGCGATGGCGTTCGTCATATCCTCGCGATCGACGAGTTCCTGGACAAAAGCCTGTCTAGCCGGGGCGTCAAAAGCGTTAGCGATCCCCAATCCGAAGGCCAGAAATAGGATGTGCCAGGCTTGAACCAGCTGAAGAAATGTCAAAGCTGCAAGAATAGAAGCCAAGATCATCATAGCTGCCTGGGTGATGATCAAAAGCGTCCTGCGGGGAATACGGTCGGCCAACACGCCGCCATACATCATGAAAAGCCAGGTCGGGATCCCCATCGCAAATCCGGTATATCCCAGATATGCAGGAGAGCGAGTGAGCTCGAAGATCAAGAAGCCCTGAGCGGTGCTCTGCATCCATGTCCCGAAAAGCGAGACCATCTGTCCCCAGAACCAGAGGCGGTAATTGGGGTAATGGAGCGCTGTAAAGGCCTGGCGCCAGCGGAAACTCTCACGCAAGCGGAAGGCCAGCGGCCGCGCCGGGAATCCCTCTAAAGGTGGCGGGAGAGGCACCTTCAGCCTTTCCCTTGTGTCTTTTCTCTCGGGACTCATGCCTCAAACGATTTTTTTTGAACCACCTGTATCCTTTACCGGAGATATCTTCCGGTTTCTTTGATTCGGTGAAAAGTCATTTTCTTCTTATCCTGTGGGCAAGTCAATATGCTTTTTGTTCAACTCATCTAAGATCTTGTCCATCAACAGCCTTGAAAATAGATAAAAAAATCCCACCAGGGCCTCTTTCGGGGATAGTCAATATTCATCTAGAAAGGGCTGCCGAGAATGATTTCTCAAATTTTTACATAAGGACTGAATTTTTCATCGGGCCGATATGTATATAGTGTTTGAGGAGAAAATGATGAGCGCCGCTGAAATTTTATTTGGCTTGGCCATATTCTTCGTGATTTGTTTTGTTTTTATTTCCATCCTCATAGTTGTGGCACTGAATAAGAGAAAAATTAGGACCAACTTTCTGTGGTTACGCCTTTTCTTGTTCAAATATGTGAACCAGTACAAAAAAGTAACGCTTGCAGAAGCCGGGAAAGTGGGGAGTCTCTTCTATCTCTGGATCCTGTCGATAAATTTAGCTCTTGTCTGTGCAATTGCAGGCCTGATCATGAAATCAGTTATGTAACAATCCTGCTGATTTTTATACAATTGTTCGAGAATTGTGTATGCTGTCCCCGTATCCTAATCGCGCGGTAATTACATAAACTGTCCCTAGAATTTCAGCTTCCATTGCATTTCATTCATATCTCAGCGCCTTGACAGGATCGGACACTGCCGCTTTGAGCGAGTAATAGCTTACTGTCATCAGTGCGATAAAGAGTGCACCAGCCCCCGCGACAAGGAATATCCACATATTTAGACCCGTCCGGTAGGCGAAATTCTGAAGCCATCGGTTTACGGCAAAATATGCTGTCGGCCATGCGATGACGTTCGCCAGGAGTGCCAGTTGGCTGAATTCCTTGGAAAGCATCAATGTAATTCCTGAAACTGAAGCTCCCAATACCTTACGGATACCGATCTCCTTCGTCCGCCTTTCTGTAAGAAAGAAAGTAAGCCCGAACAATCCCAGAGAGGATATGATTATAGCTAGCAGTGTGAAGTATCCTATGCTTTTTCCGAAATTCTCCTCCGTGTGGTAGAGATTTTCGAAATAATCGTCCAGGAAAAAATATTCAAAAGGCTTATCCGGTGCAAATGTGTGAAATGTTTTTTCGATGCTTTTTAAGGTTTGTTCGATATCACGTGTAAATATCTTGATTGAAGCATACATATATTGACTGCCTGAAAGCCTCATTGCTAGAGGAGCGATTGGAAGGTGAAGAGGCTGGAAATTAAAATCTTTGACAATGCCGATTACTTTTCGTGTTTGACCGAATATTTTCAGCTCTTTTCCTACGGGATTATCCCAGTTTAATACTGCCGCTGCTTTTTCGTTTAGGACAATCGAATCATTTATATCCGAGGAGAAGTCTCTATCATAATTTCTTCCTCGGGTCATTTCCATATCGAAAAGATTCACAAAGTCACAATCGACCGTGATGAAATTCATTTCAAAAACTTTGCGATTTCCATCAATTTCCAGATCCATAGTGGTCGATCGTTGGATATTGGTTGGTAAGGATGAGGAGAAACTCACTCCGGATATGTCTGAAATTCGGATCAACTCGTTTTTAACAGCTTCATGACTTATTCTTATTTCATCATTTTTGACAGGAACCACAACAACCTGTTCTTTGGAGTATCCAAGATCCTTGGATTTCATGTACCGAATTTGTCGATAAATGGAGCTAGTGCTGATCAATAGAAAAATCGTGATAGAAAACTGGAATATAACGCATGCGAATCTGAGACCTCGCCATTGCGACTTTGGGCTTTTTTCATATTTCATAATATTAAGAGGTTGAAATGACGAAAAAAATATTGCCGGATAACCCCCGCTCAGAAGAGTTGTAAAGAAAGCGATGAGGACAACGAACGGCAGCAGCGAGACATTTGTCAGAGATTGCAGGGATATTCTGTAACCCAGGAGATTGCGTATCATTGGCGATAACACAATTATGAACAAAAATGAAAGAAGAATCGCCAGGGCAGAAAAGACAGCCGATTCCATTAAGAACTGCAGAAAAAGCTCTTTTTTCTGTGCTCCGACGACTTTTCTTATACCAATCTCCCTCATCCGTGCGGCAGAACGGGCTGTCGACAGATTGATGGTGTTGAAACAAGACATAAGTAGGATAATGAATCCAATAGCTGAGATCACATAGATAAATTTAATATCACTGATTTTGTCTTGATCCGATAGGTACTGGCTGAAAAGATGGATATCCTTTATCGGCTGAAGGTAAAGGGTTTCGTCGAGAAGCTCGTTGTTGTAGGGCGCGTATTTTTTCAAAAAATCTGGAAATTTTCGCTCGAGGCTCGCTGGGTCGACACTCTCTTGAAGCTTAAGATAAGTGTGCAACATTCCAGTTCTCCAGTCGTCCGTGAGCCTGTATTGAGAAGAATCATACCCGTAGATATAGCCGGCAAGAGTATTAAGCCCTTCCATGGGAATGATCGCCTCAAACTGGAAGTGTGTGTTGTGAGGGGCATTCTCAATAACGGCTGTCACCTTGAGGTCGAACTCGCCTTCAAAAGAGATCGTCTTCCCCACCGGATTTTCTGTTCCGAAATATTTCTGGGCGGCCGATCTGGTTAAGACTACGGAGAAAGGATTTTCGAGAGGCGTTTTGGTGTTGCCGCTGATAAAATTAAAAGTAAAAACTTTAAAAAAGTCCGGGTCCGCGAAAAGTATTTTTTCCTGTCGAAAAGATTCATCCTTCACCCTGAAAGCATAAGAATCCTTTACCAGCCAGGTCCTTACAGCACACTCGACTTCAGGGAAATTTTGTTTCAGGGCAGGTGCCATGGGATTTCTTGTCGAGGGACCGTGTATATCGGGCATAATCCTGACCACCCTGTAGATGGAGTGAACATTTTTGTGGAAAGTGTCGTAACTCAGCTCGTCAGAAAGATAGACAATAATAACAAAACAGCAGGCCATCCCGATGGCCAGTCCTGATATGCTGACAAAGGAATAAACTTTTTGTTTTTTTACGATTCTCATTGCGGTTTTTAAATAGCTCTTGACCATGACTCCCCTCCAGTAGATGGAATCTGAGATAAATCCTGGCATAGATTTGATAAGGTGGAACCAGAACCAGAGATTTGCCCTTGCAGGACCACTCGTTTTAGCCTGATCGCGATAGATTTCCTCAAAATCCCCGCTCACCTGATAGTAACCCTCGTCATTCAGGACCAGCCAGAGGATGAATTTTCCCAGGCGGGGCAGCGGCGAGTGTTTTTTCGTGTTCATCAGCTTCTATCAATCAAAGGTCAGTTCACATTCGTTCGTCCAGACCGACTTGTAAACTTTCCGTATTTCTTTAAGGGCTTTTCTTCCCACAGGTGTTAGGGTGTACATATATTTGCTTCTTCCGCCCCTCTCTGTACAGGGTTCGCTGCTCTTTTTCGTCACATAATTTTGCTTGACAAGTTTTTTAAGCGGCTTGTAGATAGCTCCAAAGGACCACTCATGACCCGTGTCTTTTGAGACCCTATCCCGGATTGTGATGCCGTATGCGTTTTCCCCCAATTTCCATATGGTCAGAAGGATTATCTCTTCAGATCTAGATAAAAGGATCATGCTCTTCTCTCCGATATATTTGTATGAAAAATGGATACATATAAAAATACGTGGGGAAATAAAAAGGGTTGCAAGATTTCATCTTTTTTTTGTCCGGCGGCCTGGATCTCAATCCGAGAATCCGAATTCGAGAATTCTGGATGCTGTACCCTTATCTGCCGCAAAATCCTCTATGAGTACGATGGATTTATCGATGAATATTCCTTTGGTGATTTTATAACTCCTTGTCATAAAAATCGGCCTTTTATCTATTTTGTATAACTGCCGGGTATAAATTTTTTCCCTATTTATTTGAAATGCTTGACATATATACGAAAAACTCGTATATTAATATACGAGAAAATCGTTTTTGAATGAGGAGGCACAGCAGTGATGAGCCTGACAATGACCGAACAGATTTATTTAATCGCCATCTGGCATCTTAAAGAGAGCGCCTATGGTGTTAAAATCAGAGAAAAGATCTTAGAGCTTACCGGAAAATCCATGGTCTTTGGGACGCTCTACAATAATTTGGATACGCTTGTTAAAAAAGGGTATGTGGAGACACACAAAGGAAGTTCAGGTCCTAATAGAGGAGGAAATATCAGAATCTTCTACAGCCTCACCAAAGAAGGGGAGAAAGCTCTTCAAGAATCCAGGGAGCTTCAGAGTTCCTTATGGGATTCGGTCCCGGAAAGCGCATTCATTAAAATGTGACTCCACATGTCAGACAAAACACTAAAACCTCCCAGGCTTGCCCGTTGGCTCTTCAAGCGGATGTCCAAATACCAGGAGAATTATGCCATCGTGGGGGATGTGGAGGAAGTTTTTTTCATGATCTGCCGGGAGGAAGGACATACGAAGGCCGCCATGTGGTACTGGCATCAATGTCTGGTGAGTCTCGTTCTGTATTGGCTCAGCCTTAGTAAATGGCGTGCCGCTATGCTGAAGAGTTATTTTATCATCGCCTTCCGGACATATTTCCGCAATAAGGGAATCACCCTCGTCAACATTGCCGGCTTGACCATCGGGATGTCTGCTTTCTTCATCATCGTCCTCTACATTAGTTATGAACGGAGCTTTGACAAGGGCCATGAGAACTCAGAAAACATCTACCGTCTCCAGTACAACCTCTATAAGGAAGGACAACAGCTGCGGACTCTAGCCACCACTGTTCCTGTGGCGGCGACGTTCATGAAGGAGAATTATGCCGAGGTCATAGATTACGCCAGAGCCACAAGGGATTTTTTGGAATACGCCGCTTTCTCACATGGTACGGACGTCACTTTTCGTGCGAGCAGGATCTTTGTGGTCACTCCGTCATTCCTCACAATGTTCAATTTCCCTCTTCTTAAGGGCGATTCCAAAACTGCCTTATCCGGTCCGTTGCAGGCCGTCATTTCCCAATCGTTGGCGCAAAAGTATTTTGGTGGGGAAAATCCCGTCGGGAAGGTCATTACGTACAACAACAGATACGATTTTAAGATCACAGGAGTGAGCGAGGATGTCCCTTCAAACAGCCATTTTAAATTCGATGTCCTCCTGTCCTACAAATCTCTTTCCTATATCGCCCATCTTGAAGAAGACAGCACCAGAGGGGAGATGGATTGGCAGTGGGCCGGCTTTTATACATATATCTCATTAAAACCGGGAACGGACTCCCAAAAGTTACAGGAAAAGTTCAACGCACAGCTCGCCGCTGAAAGGGGCAAAGACTGGGAAAAAAATCATTACCGTCAGGAATTTGTGCTCCAGCCTCTCGAAGACATCCATCTGTTTTCCAACCTGGCTGAAGAGGTAGAACCGGACGAACAGGGAGACGGAAATGCCGTTAAAATGCTTTCCCTCATTGCCATCTTTGTTTTGGTCCTTGCCTGGGTGAACTACATCAATATTTCCACAGCGCGGGCCATGGAACGCGCCAAGGAGGTGGGTGTACGTAAAGTCTCTGGAGCGCACAGAAAGGAACTGGTCAAACAGTTTTTCTTCGAGTACCTTGGTATTATTGGTATCTCCATAATTCTGACGGCTCTTCTGGTTCTCGAGATCAAACCCTATTTCAGCCGGTTTTCTGGAGCGGAATTATCTTTCCACCTGCTCTTCCAATCCCCTTTCTGGATAAAATTGGCGGAGGTATTCCTGGCGGGGACTTTTTTAGCGGGGATCTACCCGGCCCTGATTCTATCGTCTTTTAAACCGATCGTTGTGCTCAAAGGGCGGTTAACAAAATCCATAAAGGGAATCCGCTTGCGGAGATTTCTGGTCGTTTGCCAGTTGGCGATATCTGTGGCCTTGATCGCCGGGACCATTATTGTCTTCCTGCAGATCTCTTTTATGCTGAATAAAGATCTGGGAATCGATATCGATCAGACCCTGGTCGTCCATGCTCCTGGGATGAACATGGCACCGCCTCCAGTCTTTTCGAATAATCTCGATGCCTTTCGAGAAGAGGTCGTGAGACATCCTCGAGTTCTGGGTGTGACGAGCGCGACGAGTGTGCCCGGTGAGGAGATACTCTGGGAAAAATTCATATGGAAAAAAGAAGACCATCCCAGTCTGGCCTTCCAGATCAGGGTTATTGGGATCGACTATGATTTTATCCCCTTATTCGGTGTCAATCTTTTAGCCGGGAGAAACTTTGCAGAATCATTCGCCACTGATAATCAGGCTATAATTTTGAACGAGACTGCCATCCGAGAGCTTGGGTATGAGGACTCAGAAAAAGCCGTCCATAGAAAAGTCAGCATGTGGGGAGAAGATTGGAATATCATCGGAGTGCTCGATTACTACCAGCATCCTCTAAAGACCGCTCAGGTTCCTCGGGCATATATTCTATCCGGAAACCGCGGTTATGTGGCTTTAAAGCTCGATCCAGAAGAGCTTCACCAAACAATGGCGTGGATCAAAAAAAAGTGGGAAGAGTATTTTCCCAGTATCCCTTATGATTATTTTTTCCTTGATGAATCCTTTAACCGACATTACCGGAATGAGCAAATGTTTGGTAAGATTTTTGGCCTGTTTTCTGGGTTGACGATTTTTATCGCCTGTCTTGGATTGTTTGCTCTGGCTTCCCACAATTCCGTTCAGCGCTCCAAAGAGATCGGGATTCGTAAGGCTTTTGGCGCATCGGTCAGAAACATCTATGTTTTGCTTTCAGAGGAATTTTTGAGACTGGTACTCTTTGCCAGTGTATTTGCCATCCCGTTCACGTATTTTCAGATGAACAAATGGCTGCAAAACTTCGCCTTCCGGACTCATATCGAGTGGTGGATCTTCGCAGCTGCGTGGCTCATTGTGAGTGTGGTTGTTCTGTTGACAATCAGCTACCAGACATTCAAAGCTGCTCTCGCCAATCCTGTTGATGCCTTGAGGTATGAATGATCAGGATCGCAAAAAAATCAGGGAACCGACAAATGTGCGATCGAGACAGAGCTAGATACGACATTCAATGAAATCAGAGGGGAAGGAATGTCTATCAGCATCGTAACGAAATGATCCAGCATCAAGGTCGCTGCTAATATACAAAGGAATACGAGAATGAAAATTCTAAGGAAAGAGTTGCCCAGAAATGTTGTTCTGAATTTACTTTTTTTTATACTTATTATTCCCTGTGTTTTTGCTCAAGAGAGGGGTGAAGGTGTTAAAAAATTTTCGGTCGAGCAGCTGCGGGCGGATTTTCAGCAGCTGAGAGAGACCATGGAACATTGCAACTCAATCCTGTACGAATATACGGACAAACCAGCCTTTGACCGCTTCCTCGACGACCAGTTTTCCAAAATCGAAAATTCCATGTCTATCGGGGAGTTTTACAGAATCATATCCACGGTCATGGCCAAAATGGGCTGTGGACATTCGGCGGTATGGCTGCCTAAAGGGTACTGGAAAAAGACTCCGGCCAAACTCATGCCCCTCAGGCTCGTGTTTCTCGAAGGAAAAGCCTATGCCTGGCATTTTTATAGAGACGTTCAAGGCGTTCCTGCGGGGATCGAGATCCTCTCTGTTAACGGAAAAACGATTTCCGAGATCCTGAAGGCTCTCAAAGCGAATATATCCGCCGACGCGTACATGGATTCACGCAGGTTATACAAGATCAACCAAGCTCCCAGCTTTTTCTATGGACTGCAGTTCGGCTATCCGGACAAGTTTGAGTTCGCTGTTCGCATTTCCAATAAAGATGAAATCGATACACTCGTGCTCGATTCTGTAGACCTTAAAACTGTCGAATATGCCAAATTTGAGATCAACACCACAGAATACAATCCATTGGATTTCACTCTTGACCTCCAGATATTGGAAAAAAAGGAGACGGCCATCCTCACCATCAGGAGCTTCGTCTACTATGAGAACCCCGAGAAGTTCAATGACTTCGTCGATGAGGCGTTCGATAGGATACACATGTTAGGAATTAAGAATCTCATACTGGACCTGCGCAACAATGGAGGCGGAAATCCCTTCTGCACATCCCATCTTTTTTCTTATCTCATCCCCAACCCCCTCCCTTATTTTGCGCTAGAATACGGGAGGTATGCCCCTCTGGCAAGTCCGGTCGAACCTGCCGAAAAAGCGTTTCAAGGAAGGTTGATAACGCTCATCAATGGAGGGTGCTTCTCTTCCACCCCCCACTTTTGTGCACTTCTCAAATATCATAAGATCGGGACCTTCGTGGGGACAGAGGCCGGGGGAACCTATACGTGTAACGGGGCTTCAAAAGAGATCACCCTGGAAAACACCGGATTTATTGTCGGCATCTGCCGCAAGGCATTTGCCGCAGCCGTGGATGGTTTTTCAAAAGATAGGGGGATTCTGCCGGATCATATAGTCATTCCCCGGATAGGTGACCTAGTCGCGGGCCGGGATGTACAGAAAGAATACGCTCTGGCCTTGATCTCCTTACAAAATGTGCCGGATGTGTTATAGTAATTTTTGAGTCCCAAAACGAGAAAAGCGGTCATGATTCACATCAATAAAACCAAATTATTTATTATTTGCAGCATTATCCTGTTTTTTACCCTTTACATATCTCCTCAGGATAAAGAGGATGAATCGTTTGAAGAGGCAATGAAACAGCTCAATTCGTCCTACCCCCTCTATTCAAAAGGTGTGGATAAGTTCGAGAAGGGAGATAGGAAGGGAGCTTCCGATGCCTTCAGAGAATGTATCCAGAAGATGCCGCGGCATGCCTACGCTTGTTATTATCTGGCTAACCTTTATTACATAGAGAAAGATTACCCCAGTTCCCTGGCTTACATGGAAAGGGCTCTGGCCAACATAGACTTCATGCAGGAGCTGAGTGCCTATGCCGATGATCAGAAATCTATAAAATTTAATTCGCTTAGAGGCACCCTAGAGGAGATGTGGAATTCGACCAACTCATGCCGCGATTCTCGAGCTATCGAATTGGCCTTTGACCAGATAGATAAGGAAGAAGGGGATATGGAGATTGCAGCCCGCCAGAGACAAAAATCGATGGAGCGGATGAAAGCTCATTATCTGTATTTCTACGGAAACGTGCTGCTGCAACAGCAGCGATATAACGACTCTTTGCAGCGTTACCAGGAAGCGATCAGGCTCAATCCTCAACATGCAGATGCCTACAACAATATCATCGCCATCCTTTATCTGGCTAAAGAATATTCTAAGGCCTTGCTTTTTTTGGAGGAAGCTGAAGCTCAAGGACTCGATGAGCAGCTGAACTTAAAGCTGAAAGAATCGCTCTATGAAGCCTTGGGCCGGCCAACGGAAGGAATTCTACAGGAAGATTTGACTCAAAAGGGCGCAGAAACCCTGGGTGTTATGCGCTTTTGTCTGGACTACCGAAAAGAAGGCGAAATGAGTCCTCCTCTGTATGAAAACTGTTATATCGTTTTTAGCCAGGAATCAAGGAGTTCTGTCATCATCGATCCTGGAGTGAAAGATCCCCGAATAGAGGATTTTATTCGTCAAAGAGACCTCAATGTCAAAGCCATTCTGAACACACATGATCACGCCGATCACACCGGTGCTAACAGTTTTTATGCCCAACTTTTCAGCGTGCCGGTCTGTGCCCCCAAGTACGATGCTAAATATTATGATCCCCCGCCAAATAGGCTGCTCGAAGATGGAGAGATTCTCGACTTTGATGGTTTATTGATTCATGTCATCCACACGCCCGGGCATACAGAGGGAAGCCTCTGTTTTCTCATAGAGGATTATATCTTTTCAGGGGATACGCTCTTCAAAAACGATATCGGAAAGATCTGGGCTGAGGATGAGAAAAAAACAGATGAGGTCCGGAAAAAGCTTTTGCTTACAATCAAAAAGAAAATCCTGGTCTTACCAGGGAGAACGATCGTCTGTCCCGGTCATGGGAAGACAACCACGATTGCTGCAGAAAAAGCGAACAATCCTTACTTCTCATCTTGATATTTTGCTTTGGCTGATCTAACTTACAGAAATTAAACAGAATACTTAAATTTTGCCCCCTTTATAATGCCTTAAATTGTACTTTTTGCAGCAAAAAACCTCTCTTTAAGAGAAGATCGAAGTTGATTGAGATTTTTTGATCTTTGACGATCAAGCCAAAGCGTCTGCTTTAGCTTGAGCCTCCTTTGTGGGAAGCTCCAGGCCTAGGTTTTGCTTTTTGTTCGCATTGAGAAGCAGGAGGGAAAACAGCACGCCGAGGAACCCTAGCGAAGCAAACATCAGTTCCATGTTAGTGTAAGTATCTCCGGAAAGATCCACAATTTTTCCTGCCAACCAGGGAAATACGAACAATCCGATCATCTGTATCCAAGCGATCAAGCCGAATGCTGTGCCGAGGAGTTTTTCTTTGACAAGAATAGGAACAGCCGGCCAGAGAGCCGCAGGAACGAGCGAGAAGGAAATCCCGAGTATGATGAATGAGAACGCCGGATGGAGAAAAGTCAGTCCGAGGAGCAAGTGCGCAGGAACGAGCAGCACCGATCCGATGATCATGATCCTCCCCCGGTGTCCGATCTTATCCACGAGGAGTCCCAAAAGAGGCGTGAAGACCATGGAAGCGGCCATAATGTAGGAGGTGTACTGTCCCCCCATGGCGGCGCTCAGTCCAAATTTCATCTGGAGGAACCTTGGAGCGTGGTTGGTGAAGGGGAAAATGGCGGAGTAGAAAGTCAAACAGAGAAAACAGATGAACCAGAAAGCAGAACTCAGCTGCCAGACATCCTTGACTACTATTTTTTCCTCCGTCCCCGCTTTGATCAATTTGTCCGCGTCTTTATCCAGCGCAAGGTAGACGAGGAACATGACGAAGGAGATGAACATGATGATCGTACTCGTCCATAATGACCAACGCCATGTGCCGGTAAAGTTGGCAATCTGAGCCGAAGAGTTAAGGGCGAGGATCGTACCGAGCCTCATCACTGTGATATTCAGGCCAAAGGCGAAACCCAATTCTTTACCTTTGAACCACCTTGATATGACCTTGTTGGAAACAAGGAGTGTCGCCTCAGAGCCGAACCCGAAGATCATTCTGCCGATGAGCATGATGACAAAAGATTTGCCCGCGCCCAACGAAGTAATAAAAGACCCGATCAAGATGAGAAGGACATAAACCGTGCCCGCTTTCCTGATCCCCAAACGATCGAGAAGAAATCCAGCCACAACCAGAAGGAAAAGGAGGTTCGGCAACGCATAGAATGAGTAGAGAAGTCCGAAACGGGCATTGTCGACACCCATATTCTGCTGTATTAAATCATTGATGGGGCTTAAGGCATCGTAGATATAATACGACCCGAACATCACCAGGCTGACGATGAGGAGGATCAGCCAGCGCCACCAATGTTTTTCGTTCTTGGAGGATGTATTTGTCATGTTTTCTCTCCTTTTAAACAGGTTTCAAATTCATTTACGCAGAAACCGATAGCTGAATGTATACAGGATGAGATCATCGACATTTCTTTGCAATATAGTCTATGCGATATGCAAAGTCAATCGAGCAGGGATTCTTCGGAATCCATACATCAATCAGGTTTTGCTTTCTTTAAGTGGACGATGGAAGTAAAATAGTGAAGAAGTAGCCAATGAAGCGCCTATTGATACTCGTTCTGTTCACGTTGGTAATTTTATGTTGCGGGCAAAAAGGAGTTCAGGTGGAAAAGATCATGGAGGACGATGTGGAAATTGTCATCAATCACCTGGAACCGTATATGTTGCCTGGAGAAAAAAACATCCCAGTCCTCGAAGAGGAGGTGGTGATCGACCTGGAAGACTCGGCCATTTCGGAACTTGGCTTGTACGACATCAACGTTTTTGGCGTGGATTCAAGAGGGGATATCTATCTTATGAGCATGCAGACCCAGGTAGAACACATCTTCAAGTTCACTCGGGATGGCCATTTTGACAAAGCCTTTGCCCGGAACGGAAATGGCCCGGGTGAGCTGAGCCGTCCCCTTCATCTTTCAGTGACAGAGGCAGATGAGATCTTTGTTACGGATGCGGGGAATGCAAAGTTGTCCTATTTTGACACGGATGGCAACCTGCTTCGGGAAAAATCCCTAAAGGCCGTGATTGCACTCACTCATCCGTTAGAAAACGGGACATTTATCACATTCGGTATGGTTATGCCCGCAGAGGGGCAGGATTATCTTGAATATCCTCTCAATCTCTGTGATGAAAATCTGGAAGTCATCAGAGCTTTAGAAGCCTTTAGGCTCGAGAACTATCGGGTGACGAAGAGGATCCGGGGCACCCAGCCCGGGTTCGGCTTCGCCACATCATCGGACCGAATCTATACCGTGAATGAAGCACGTGGGTATGAGGTTTATGTCCATGACCTCGAAGGAAATCTTGTCCGGAAAATAAGGAAAGAATACAATCCTGTGAAGATCTCCGAGGATGCCAAAAAGCGCGCTCTCGAGCAGGTCAACGAATTCCAGAGACAGTACACCTATTTCCCGGAATCGTATCCACCTTACCGATCTCTTTTTGCAGACAACCAGGGCCGCTTGTTTGTCGTAACCTATGAGCGTGGGCTGGATCCCGGCGAAAATATGGTGGATGTGTTCAACTCCGAGGGAGCCTTTATCGGGCGGGCCAGCTGGAATATCTTCCAGGGAAACACAGCGATAACCGCATTAATTAAATCCGGACGTCTCTATTGTGTTAGAGAAAAAGAAAACGGTTTCAAACAATTCTCGGTTGAGAGACTCATCTGCAGATAATTTTACGATTTCGAATTCAATTGTGTATGCTGTCCCTCTAATATGCTGTCCGTCTAATATTCCTCAAATTTTAGCTGAGAAGAAATCATACGGTACGTTTGACTGCAATATCCAAGAACCTTATATTTAGTATGAGAAAAGGGGAGCCCGATGTTTCCTTCCGGAGCTGATATCCAACCGTTCACCAGCGAATCAGATCGATTATATCGAAGAGTGGTCAAACGTATAGCAAAGGTCTTTCTTGTTTTCAATAGGTTGGAATTCAAGGGCCTTGAGAATAAGATCGCCAGCGGTCCGAACATTATTGTCACTAATCATCCCGCAGCCGTAAAAGAAATGATCGGCCCGGCGAAAGATATCTCGACCATCTATGCTGTGTATGATACACCGCCAAACCGGAGGCAAGTAAATTTTTTGGCAAACAGTGAACTTTTTGCAAAACATACATTTGTGGAAACGATCAGCAAACATCTTCATCCGATTATTCAGAAGATATTGAATCCCTCTATCCGATCATTCGTGAATTATGCCATCCCAAGAATTAAAGCGATAGGCACCATCCCCGTATACAGTGCTGAGTTAGGGGGAAGAGGGGAGACTCGCAAAAGAATCGAAGAATACATGCTAAAGGGGAAAGCGGTAGTATTTCTCCAATCCAACTATCTGCATCAGAGTGAGATCCACCCTTACTTGAAGAGATTCAGGAGAGGGGCCGCCTTTATCGCCTACGAGCTTTACCGAAAATACAAGATGAGCATTCCGGTGACTCCGATAAGCATTTATGGGACCGAGGGCTTTATCAGACCCTTCAAGAAGATTCGTGTGAACATTGGGAAGAGTATGTCCATTGAGTCGTTTTTAAAGGCCAAAAGCCCTGTGAGAAGCTTCACAGACGCTTTGGAAGAGAAGGTGAAAGATCTCCTTGAAGAGTCGGTGGGCCCTAGACTTTTGGGCCGGAATTAAGACCGGAATGTGTTTTTCCAAAAAAAGTCAGTTCTGATCGACCCGAACAGTTGTCCGATTGAGACCTTGAAGTGTATTCCTTTTATCTATTTTTTCTTGTGATAGTTGGGATAGGCCGGACGCTTGGGTTTGGGGACCGGATTTTTGGCCAAAGCTTCCGTGACAATAGCGATCGCTTTCTCAAGCTGCGGGTCCTTTCCCTGACGAACGACTGCAGGATCGAGCTCCACCTCCACGTCTGGGAAAACACCGATGTTCTCAGCAATCCAGTGTCCGTCCGGACTCCAAACCGCAGAGCTGGGAGCCGTGACCATCCCACCATCCATAAGTTGAGGAGCTCCGGCTCGACCAACCAGCCCACCCCAGGTGCGTTTGCCCACCAATGGTCCAACTTTAGCTCTCTTGAAATACCAGGGCATGGCATCGCCCCCAGAGCCGGCGAATTCGTTAATGAGCATGACTTTGGGTCCGAAGATGGCGCCTTGGGGTTGGACCTCGTCGACACCGTCCCGCGTGGCGACAAGGCTCATCATTTTCCGTTGGAATCGCTCGATGATATCTGTCGCAAGCGCTCCGCCGGCATTAAACCGCTCATCGACGATCACAGCCTCCCGGCCAACCTGTGCATAGAAATAGCGGTTGAAGTAAGTGTATCCACCAAAATAAGTATCGGGCATGTACACGTAAGCCACCTTTCCGTTGGTCTCTTTATCCACATAACGGCGGTTGTCTTCGATCCAGGCCATATTTCTCAATCCTGTCTCGCTACTCACAGAGACCACTGTCACTTCTTTTGTGTTCTCGACTTTCGGCTTAGGACCTATTGTGAGGACGACCTGCTTTCCGGTTTTTCCCTCGAAGAATTTATAGATATTGTCGGTGCCAAGGACTTCCTGACCATCCACGGCCAATATGTAATCGCCCTCTTTAACATTCACACCTGGCTGGGTCAGTGGGGCTTGGAATTGAGGGTTCCAATTTTCCCCATTGTAGATGCGCGCAAAGCGGTACCGACCATTTTCGATCGTATAATCCGCACCCAATAAACCAGTCGGTATGCGGTCTGTCCGGGGCAGATCGCCGCCGAAGACGCTGAGATGTCCCACAGTGACTTCGCCCATCATGTCGGCAAAGAGATAGTTCAGGTCTTGTCTTGAAGACACTGAATTCACATAGGGGGCGTATTTTTTTATGGTTGCTTCAAGGTCCAGACCATGGAGGTTGGGGTCGTAAAAGAAATCCCTTTGGATACGCCAGGCTTCGTAATACATCTGATGCCATTCTTCGCGGGGATTCACCTTGATTTCGATATTCTCAGTCTTAAGAGCTTTGCCGGCCGGCTTTGGCCCTTGCGGTGGCACCGGGGCATCTGCCGGAAGCATGGGACGGAGGTCTCCGATATGCCAGCGTCCGTTCTGGCTGTAGAGGTATTTTTTACCGTTGCGGGCCATCTCAAAGACTCTCACTCCTCTGAGGATCACGTCGGCTCTGCGTTCTTTGAGGTCAAATCGGTGTACGGTGTTTCCCGCCGAGAAGAACTGTCCAGGGAGTGGGGGAGTGGATTCCACTGCCAACAGCACTCCTTCTTGACCTGACTGTAAGTCAACATATGTGCGGGCCGGCATCGGCACAGATAAGATCCGCTGGAGGATTCCGTCCAGGTCGATGGTCACCTTGACATCTTTTTCGGGTTTTTTGCCCGCAGGAGATTTTTCCTTGTCTTGCGCTTCAGCATTTTTTATTGTGCCTTTCTCTTTCCCCCCTGGTTTGTCTCCTGGTTTCTTCTCCTTTTCTTCGTCTGGTTTTTCCTCATCGCTCTCTGGGACAAACGGGGAAGGTTCTGTTTTTGACAACACCGCGCAATAGATGGTCTGTGTCACACTCTGGAATATACTGTGGATATCGGGCTGTAAAGACGCTCCTGAATCAGTACTCGCCGTGAAGTAAAGATACTTACCGCTGGCATCGAACACTGGATTTTCCGCATCACTCATGCCGTCTGTGATCTGGGCGTTCTCTCCCTTCTCCAAGGAATACACAAAAACTGCACCCAAATAGTTGGACAACCTCTTAGTATAGGCGAGCCACTTGGAATCGGGTGACCAGTTGGGAATAAGATTGTACTGTCCCATCCAGAATGGGGCTTTGTCCACTTTGACCGGTTTTTTCTCAGCAAGGTCGACATACCAGAGGTTCAGATGACAATCTGTGTACGCGATCTTTTTGCTGTCGGGTGACCATCGCGGAACAAAATAAAAAGACGGTTTATCGTCCAGGGTGATTTTAACCACCTCCCCGATCCCTTTCTGAGGACGGATGTGGAGCATGTATTCGCCCGAATCATCCGAAAAATAGGCGATGCTCTCTCCGTCAGGGGACCAGGCCGGATCGCGTTCCATCACCCCTGAAGTATGCGTTAGATTGCGAAAGTCTCCCTTTTCTGCAGGCACTGTGATAATATCCCCTCGGGCTTCAAAGGCGACTCTGACAGCATTGGGGGAGAGGCTGGATGCGGATAGATCGTGTCCCACATTGACAAATCGCTCCCTGACTTCGAGCAAATCACTGGCAATAGTGACCGGAACGGGCTGGGATTTTCCGGTTGAAAGATCAAAGAGATGAAGGGAGCCGAATTTCTCATAGACAATGGCATCTGTCCCGGCGCCGGCCGATTTAAGGTCCATTCCATCGTTATCCACGATACGGTTCACTTTTTTACTCTCGACATCGTAAGCATATAGAGTGACCGGACCATCCCTGTCAGAGAGAAAATACACTCTGTCTCCGACCCACATCGGATTGAAGTCGTTGGAATCCGTGCGGGGCACTTTCTCGATGCTTGAATCATTGAGGTCTGCGATCCAAATGGGTGTGGCAGTCCCCCCCCGATAACGTTTCCAGGCATAAAATGCCCGGCGAATGGGGACATAGGCGATATGACGGCCATCAGCGGAATAGCTGCCTTCATATCCCATGGGCAGGGGCAGCTTCCTGGGGAATCCGCCGGATTTGCTTATCGTGAAAAGCTCACGGAACCTGGAGAAAGCCGTTCGGCCCGATGTGAAAAGGATCTCCTTACCGTCCGGAGTCCAGGCCAATACATAATCAGCGGCAGGATGCCAGGTTAAACGGTGCGGTATTCCACCGCCAGAAGGGACGACATAGACATCGACGTTTCCATCATATTCACCGGTAAATGCGATGGTTTTGCCATCTGGCGAAAAGACCGGATTAAATTCCGATCCCGTAGCCGTCGTTAGCCTTTGGGCCGCACCACCCTCTCGGGGAACGCGCCAAAGGTCCCCGGCAAAAACAAAGACGATGTGAGTGTCGCTGAGCGTGGGTTGCTGCATCAGCAGGGGAGTATCCCCGGGAGCTGACAAAAGAGGTATCGCGATTAGAAAAAATAAAGCCAGTAATAGTACAGGGTTCCGAGACATAAAGAGCCTCCTCAATTTTTTATTTCTATCTCAAACAAGCCTTTATATGAATTTGTTTGTATATGTATAAGTTTATTGCAAAGGTGAGTTATTGTACACCATTCTCTTTTTATTTAGGAGATAAAAAGTATGATTAATTCTTTGAAGCTGAAGTCCTAGTCTCTGAAAAAACTCTCTGACGTTCACTTGCGGTTGATATAGGCCGCAAGAATTAGCTTGCTTTGGTTTGTCTTTGGTCGCTGTTTACAGTGCGTAGGTTTCTGTTTGCATCCGGTTAGCCCCGGCCTTAATGTGGGCTCCGTTTCACGGCATAGACTTCCACCTATTTCCTAATGAGTTCCCAAGCTATCTGTTGTTTTTCTTTGTGTCGTTGACCGGAAGTATTCTTATTTCCGTGATGCTCTCAAGTCAAATGATAATAGCAGGAGTTCGTCACAGTC
>CAYOSH010000050.1:0-23217 GCA_964406575.1 uncultured Eubacteriales bacterium
GCTGCATCCGCCACGCCTTGCATCTACAGCAACCTCGACTCGTGAATAATCCAGGTTAAATATAATTCCGGAATACACATTCAATAGCCCACGTACGCCTGTATGCCTGAAAATTCTTTTTTTGTCAAAAGACCGATATCCCAGGAGGCGTGCAGCAGTCGTTTCTATGATAAAAATCATGCCAGAGCGACGACAGCAGCCTTTTAGCCGTGGACTTTTTCTTGGCATGCAAGGCACATCAGGTTACCGTCCAGAGAAACTCAGTAGGAAAGAGTCCATCGATTATTCCATAAACATGTTCTCTTAAGAACAAGGTCCATTTCAAAATAGCCCTGGAGAATATACATGCAACAACCATGCCATTTTTATTTTTTTCAATCATTTAGGAAGAAGAAGTTGATAAATTGACTCTTACTGGTGGCGGATGTTTTGAGTTCAAAAAAGAGCTACATTCCATGGAAAAATTTGCTGTCTTGTGCTTAACTATTCTGGACGGCATCGCGATTGAGAAAACGATACTCGCCTCTTGCGAGGCAGCTGAGAAAAAGGAGATCTGCGATAAGATCCCTCTTTTAAGCTTGACACATTGATGATTATTCAGGTATATAAATCCGGCTACTAATCCAAGGCGTACAGAAAGATCGCCTGCCATTCCTGTCCCGAGTCCATCCACGGGCTCTGTCTTGTCAGGTTTTAAATGGAAATTGGCGGGCATTATTAGCGAAGAGCGAAGGTTCAACGGATGAAAAACTTAATGCCTGTTTACATTCCTTACCATAGATTGATTTGAACGAATGAGAGCTCCTTTGAAAAAACAATCCAGCAATGGAACCATGGGACTCTGGGAAGCCGTGTCCATGGCTGTAGGGACTATGATTGGCGCAAGCATTTTTTCCGTTTTTGGCGTAGGAGCTGAGATCGCAGGACAAAACCTACCTGCAGCCTTTTTGCTTTCAGGGTTGTATGCCTTCATCGTTGCTTATTCCTACGCAAAGCTGGGCACAAAGATCATTTCCAATTCAGGCCCTATCGCTTTTATTATCAAAGGTATTGGCGACGGAGTGGTTACCGGAGCATTGAGTGTGTTGATGTGGTTGACCTATGTGGTATCCATAGCCATGTTTGCGAAAGGTTTTGCAGGATATTTCCTTCCGCTTTTGAGAATCAACACCTCCGCCTTAAATACAGCCCTTTTGGAGGTCCTGGTTATTGTCTTATTCACCGTTCTAAATTTTTTTGGCTCCAAGGCAGTGGGCAAAACCGAATTTTATATGGTCCTCGCCAAGCTATCCATATTGGTGGTATTTATTTCGGTCGGTATATCAAGCATAAAGCCCTCATCCATCCAACCTCGCCTTGACTCTCCGCATCTCAAGGGCCTGCTTCACGCATCCGTCATTTTCTTTTTGTCTTACATGGGCTTCGGACTCATTACCAATGCCTCAGAAAATATCAGGAATGCCGCCAAAAATATTCCCAGGGCCATCTATATCAGTCTGGGCATTGTCCTCATTGTATACACAACCATCGCCTTAGCGGCGGTTGGGAATCTTTCTCCAGCGGAACTGATAAGGGCCAAGGAGAATGCTCTTGCCGTCGCCGCGAAACCGTTTTTAGGCCGCTTTGGATTTTTGCTCATTTCGATAGGCGCGCTATTTTCCATTTCGTCTGCCTTGAATGCAACTCTTTACGGCGGAGCCAACATCTCTTATTCTCTGGCGAAAGATGGTGATTTGCCCGATTTTTTTGAGAGGAAAATCTGGTTCAAGTCAGTTGAAGGACTGTACATAACGGCCGTCTTGAGTGTCGCATTCGCCCTATTTTTCAATATGGTCGGAATCGCCTCGATTACAAGCTCGGTCTTCACCCTTATTTATATATTCGTTCTCATTTCTCATTTCCGACTGAGTAAGGATGTTGGCGGGAAGAAAACTTTCCTGGGATTCAACATCGGACTTTTAAGTGCACTGTTTCTTGCCCTGCTTTATTTTCAGTTTTTTTCGCAAAAAGTGGCTTTTTACGGGACCTTTGCTGTAATTTTCGGAGCAGTCGTCGTCGAAGCCACCTTTCGATTTTTAAAAAAGCGGTCGCTGATTTTGCATAGAAAGAGCGAGAGAAGTCCGAACAATCGGCATCAGCCTTAATGAATATATCTCCGTTGAAATTTGACCGGCTGCCAGCTGGGGTCGTTATAAAAAGATAAATAGATTCCTCAAGTCATGGTGAAGGAATTCAGAAAGTTAATCTGATTTCCTGGGGTAGAATCAACGGAATGATCCAGAGACGTTTTTTTGACCCTGCCTTCATTTGAAACCATATTGATATTCATTTGTACTGCTGAACGGGAATCTATGCTGAGGCTGAAGACTCCGACTGTCTTTTAAAACATTTTTATGTTCTATTAAAAACCATTTGCGCCTGGCATGATACTTGCGGAACTAACATTGCATCGGAGAAATTAATACCGGTCACAATCATCCATTCCCAGATAAGGGGTACGAAGAACTTCCCATCTCCGACTTCATGGGGATAAAAGAGAAGGCAGAGTAAGATGGTTAACAGCGCACAGGATACGACTAAAAACAAGATCGACCTCTTCATCTTGGCTTTTGCGGCGCTGGGGGTGGTCTATGGCGATATCGGCACTCAGATCAGATTCTGAAAAAACAGTGCTGGTTTTTCCAGGCCTCTTCTAAGAGCTCCTTGAAGGAATCTCTCAAAGTCGGGCTTCGAACATAAATTGAATCCTTCTCTTGAGGTAGCAAACGCAATTGTTTTTTTAACGATTTTTTTCTGATATGATAAACTCATTGGGTTTTCTATCGAGGGATCTGTTCTCACTGCCTACAACCATCAGAGGTGGATGGAAACAATCGGACAGAAAGGCTAGCATAAGTTTATGACGAATGAAAAAAATGACTGGAAAGCAATCCAAGAAGCGATAAAAGATCTCGAAGCCAGGGTTTATCAACTCGAAAAAAATCAGGGGAAAATTCCGACCGTTCCCAACGAAGAAAAAGAGCCCAAGGAATACGAAAAGCTCCAGACAAAAAAAGACCAGGTTTCTCTGGAATCCCGGATTGGCCAGTACTGGCTGGCCCAAGTGGGAGCCATCGTCCTCCTCATCGGGGCCGGCTTTTTTATCAGCTATCCTCTGCCTGGTTTCCCACCTCTGATCGCAATAATTTTTGGTTTTTCCGCAGTTGCAGTATTACTCATTCTCTCCCTCAGCTGGCGAAAAGACTATAGTTATTTATCACATATTCTCTTCGGAGGAAGTCTTGTCTTGCTCTATTTTGCCACTCTCCGGCTTCATTTTATTAGTGAACATCCCGTACTTCCCCAAAAATCTCTGGGGATTATACTTTTGCTCATTGTACTCATCGTTGATCTCTTCCTTGCGGTTCGGCAAAAAAGCGAGGCCTTGGCTACAATCATTTTGTTCTTTATCTATATAACATCCCTGTTCACCGAATCGGCGTCCATTGCTTTTCCTCTGATCGTCATCGCATCCATCGTTACGGCCTATTTGCTGGGGACATACAGTTGGCGAACACTCGCTGTCATGAGCGTGATCTTGGCCTATGCCAGCCATCTGATATGGTTGTTCAACAATCCCCTTGTCGGGAACCCATTACAAGCACGTCACTCTCCTCATGGAAACTGGATCTATCTAGTCGTTTACGGTACGTTCTTCGCGTTGGCCGCTGTCATCCATGCAAAGAAACGGACCGAAGAGATTTTTGACACTCTGCTCCCCCTCCTGATCGGATCGGGATTTTTTGTAATCGGGGTGGTAAACGTTTTGAACTATTACCGGAGCAAAATAAATTTATTTGGCATGTTAACGGCGCTATTTTTTATGGGTCTTGCGTTAGTGACCAGGAAAATCGACAGGAAAGCAAATTCTACTTCTTTATATGCTTGTTTTGGCTTTGTCGCACTGACTGTATTCATTTTCGCCCAGTTTCCATCCCCGGATTATTTCGTCTGGCTGGGCTTGCAAAGTCTCCTGGTGATTATGATAGCCATTTGGTTTCGATCCCGAATCATCGTCCTGGCCAATATCTCTATCTATTTGGGAATCTATCTCTGGTATCTTGTCACAGAGCCATCCAACAATTTGGTCAACCTCAGCTATGCCGCTGCCGCTCTAGTCAGCGCCAGGATTCTCAACCGGAAAAAAGACCGCCTGATGCTGAAAACCGATTTGATCCGCAACCTCTATCTGGTTTCGGCATTCATTATCGTTCTCTGGGGGCTTGATCATGCTGTTCCCAAAAAATTTATCAGCCTTTCCTGGCTCGGCACATCTCTTCTTTATTTTGGTATCAGCCTGATATTGAAAAATAAAAAGTACCGTTGGATGGCGATCCTGACTATCTTTGCCACGTTGGTTCACATCTTTGTGATCGACTTATCGCGGCTTGGTCATGGATTTCGCGTGATCCTGTTTGTTGTAGTGGGTAGCGTGCTGGTGCTGTTTTCGTTGGCCTATGCATGGGACCGGAAAAAAAATACGGAAATGAATGCCAAACAACAATGACCGATTTTGTTGTTCCTGGCGATTCGCGACATTTTTTTCGAGGGAGGAAATAAAATGAAGCTTCGTCTCCCAGATTCATATCATAACCTAGTCTCTTACATCGGAACCGTTGTTACTCTGGTTTCCCTAGCCATGTTCATATTTCTCTATGTCCTTTCCTCGATTTCAGCCCTGCAAAAAGCCTACGTGGGACTTATCATCTTCATGGTCATCCCCATCTTCATTATTCTCGGCCTGTTGCTGATCCCGGCCGGCATGATTGTTAAGAACCGCAAACAGCGCCGAGCCGCTGAAAAGGGGATTTCCATAGGAATATTTGACCTGAAAAGGCCGCAAAACCGCAACGCAGCAGCCATCTTCTTGAGCGGAACGCTGGTCTTTCTTTTTCTGTCTGCTCTCGGGAGCTACAAGGCCTATCACTTTACCGAGTCGGTCCTTTTCTGCGGGACGCTGTGTCACAACGTGATGAATCCCGAGTATACAGCATATCAGGCGTCCCCCCATGCTCGAGTAGCCTGTGCTGAATGTCATGTTGGACCCGGAGCGAGCTGGTATGTCAAGTCCAAACTGAGCGGACTTTACCAGGTCTATGCCACCATTGCCAATATCTATCCGCGCCCCATCCCGGCTCCGATAAAAAGCCTTCGCCCCGCACGGGAAACATGCGAACAGTGCCACTGGCCTCAGAAAGTCTATGGCAAACAGCAGCGTCTGGAGATATATTATCTGCCTGATGAAAAAAACACCCGCTGGGATATTGAGCTTCTACTGAATACTGGATCAGGCAATCCCGCTTTCGGGTTCGAGACAGGTATCCACTGGCACATCAATCGAGATATCCAGATCGAATATATCCATACAGACGAAGAAAGGCTGAAAATCGCCCGGATCATTCTGACAAATAAAAGCACCAAAGAGAGAGTTCTCTTCAACACCTCAGACGCGAAGATCAGCGATGATGATTTAAACAAATACCCTACAAGGATAATGGACTGTATTGATTGTCATAACCGCCCCAGTCACATTTACCGGAATCCTCTCAAATTCGTCAATATAGCTATAGCGGGCGGAAAAATAGATGTCACGCTTCCCTTTATCAAAAAAGTTGCTGTGGAGGCCTGCCTCGTCAAATTCCAGAACATGACTCAGGCCCTGACCGGCATCGAGCAAAAAGTCAGACAATTCTACTCAGATAACTATCCTGATATCCTCAAGGAGCAGAAAAATCGCATCGACCTCTCCATAGCCGGGATCCAAGAAGCTTTTTCCCAAAATATCTTTCCGGTTATGAACGTCCGCTGGGAAGCCTACCCGGATCATATCGGACATTTGAATACCTACGGCTGTTTCCGCTGTCATGATGACCAGCACATAAGCGAAAACGGACGGTCTATTACTAAGGAATGTAACCTGTGTCATATTATCTACGGACAGGGATCTCGCGGCAATCTGACCTACGCAGCCAGAGACATCTCCCTGGAATTCAAGCACCCGAAAGACATAGGAGAGGCCTGGAAAGAAATGATGTGCGTTGAGTGTCATTCCACTCCCCCTTTTTAAAAACGGATTTGAAAGCGGATCGGAGGGGAATCCGTCCTCCAGCGGATTCCCTACGTGACCGGGAGTTATGCGGAAAGCCTGTTCATCCGGTTCGACTGCGACCTCTACGTGCGCGCTTTTCCTCTGATCGACGGACAGGAGATCTTGGACGCCAAAGAAAATCCTCAGGCCCCCGGGGCACTCCATCTGGAAACTCTCAGTGCGGCTCTTGTCTATGACAACTCTTATTTCGGTGCGACCAGTCCAATACTGGGACAGACATACCTGTTGGAACTCTCTTCCAAAATCGGGTCGATCACCTATTATGATGTTCTTGCCGATTACAGACGCTATTTCATGCCTGTCAGGCCATGGACTCTGGTGTTCCGGTTCCTCACTTTTGGGCGTTTTGGCCCGGGGGCAGAGGACGACCGGCTCTATCCGCTTTTTCTGGGCTACTAAAGCCTTGTCAGATGCTATAACTACAGCTCCTTCAGTTCCGAGGAATCTGGACAGGGCGAAGTCTGTCCGGTGTTTGACCGGTTATTCGGCAGCAAGATCATGGTGGTCAACGCGGAATTGCGTTTTCCTCTGTTCAACGTGCTGGGTTTCGGAACGGGTTTTTACGGAATTTTTCCCATAGAATTTGCTGCTTTTGTGGACGGAGGTCTCGCCTGGTTCGATGATGACAAAGCCTGGTTTTTAGGTGGCAACCGCAAGCCGGTCTGGAGCGCGGGCGATGAGCTCCGGAGGAACCTATTCGGGTTTGCCATTGTGGGGGTGAACCTGGTCCGGCCTTTTAACCGCCCGCAGAAGGATTGCTACTTTCAGTTCTTGTTAATACCCGGATTTTAGTTTAGGGCTGGTCTATGAGAAGTTTGTGAGTTTTGAAAGGCCTTGAAAACTTGTCCTGTCCGGCGGGACTTTTCGATGATTGATAGGCCTGATTTCTATACTGAAAATCCTTTTATCTGGCAAGTTGGAATCAAAATGTATTTGGCACGTTTTTAGCAAATAAACTCCAGTGTTTCCGGCCGCATCATTTTTCCTGCCGGAAATGATAAATAGGAATCAGATGACATTCCGGAAATGAAAACAGACACCCATCCACACAAAATCCTCATCGTGGCCAACCGGCTTCCGGTGAGCATTTCCAAGAGAAAAGAGGAAATCCGGATCCAAAAAAGCCCTGGAGGATTGGCGGCCAGCCTTCGCACCCTTGAAAAAAAAAGAGACGTGCTTTTTGTCGGCTGGCCTGGTTACTGGCCTGCCGATAAAAAAGAAAGAAAAGACATCGAAAACATCCTGGTTAAGCGGCACCGGAGTTATCCCATTTTTATCGAACCCACCGAGGTAAGCAAATACTATTATGGGTTTGCCAACAGAACCCTCTGGCCCCTGTTTCATTATTTCTCGACCTACAGTGATTATGACCAGACTGAGTGGGCGGCCTACCAGAGAGTCAACAAGAAATTCTTGCAGAAAATAATCGCCCTGGCCGGTCCCGAGGATATCATATGGATTCATGACTACCATCTGATGCTTTTGCCCTCCTTGATCAGGAAGAGTCTTCGCCGGAGTGCCGTCGGGTTTTTTCTCCATATTCCCTTTCCCTCCTCGGAGATCTTCCGCACGCTACCCTGGAGACAGATGAAAAAGAGCAGAGAAGAAGCATGGCATTGATGAGGAAGCGTCTGTCGGAGTTCGATATTTACCGATGGACGGTTAGCTTCCTGGACAGGATCAAGGAAGTCAAAACATCCCAGGCGGAAAGGGAGCACAAAAAATTGGAAGGGAGGTGGAAAGATAAACTTTTCCAGGATTTCCTCGATGCTGAGAATCGGCTTTTACTCCTGAATTATGACGGCACTCTAGTGCCGTTTTCCCCGGATCCTGATCAGGCTGTCCAGGACGCGGGAATGCGCCGGATATTGAAAAAACTGGCCGCTGGCAGTCACACGGAACTGGTGGTCCCGAGCGGCCGAAGCCGGAAATCTCTGGGGAGCCGACTGGGAAATATCGACTGCGGCCTGGTCGCAGAACACGGATCCTGGATCAAAAAAGATGCTGTCACCGACTGGCAGAGGCTGGATAGGCTGTCCGGCAACGGGATTGAGCTTTTAAAACCCGTTTTCCGGGACTATGAAGTCCGGGTTCCCGGATCTCTGATTGAAGAGAAGGAACACGGGATCGCCTGGCACTACCGCAAAGCCGACCCAGAACTGGGGCGCCTGAGGGCCAACGAGCTGTTCGATTACCTCAGCGAATATCTGGCCAACACAGACTTTCATGTGATGCAGGGGAACAAAGTGATCGAAGTGCGGACTTCGGGAGTGGACAAAGGACATGCGGTTTCATCCTGGCTGTCGATGAAGACATGGGATTTTATCCTCGCTCTGGGGGATGACTGGACCGATGAAGACCTGTTCAAAGCCGTGCCTTCCGATTCCTATACCGTCAAAGTGAGCTACGGCCCATCCAGCGCCCGTTTCTATCTCGAATCTCCACAGTCCATCAAGAAATTGCTCCTGAAACTCTCCCAGTTATCCCCCTGATTGGTTTACGGAAGCTTACAGAGTTTTTGAATCATCGTAAAATGTTCTGGATTTGGATGAAGATGAATCTATGGCATTTGGGTAGGAATCTAAAAATTCATTCCCGGGCGTCCTGCGGCAACAAAAAAAGCAAGATGTTCCGCTTAAATCATGGGTTTAAAAAAAGATGAGGATTGATGGGACCGGGTGCTCATGTTAAAATACAAAAAAGATTCTCCCTTAAAGAAGGGGCAATGGACAACAATCCTGCCTATGACAGGTTTTATGCTGTAAGTATCATATTGAAGTGGTGCTTTATCGAAAAAAATGATTTAAGATCTAAAAGATGAAGAGAATTTTCCCGGACAGAACACCGGAAAATCCTTCTGTACAGCGGGTCCGTCCTGGATGAGCCGTTGGCCCTAAGGAAAGGAAATTGACATGACCGACATTCTGAGAATCCTGCTGGTGGAGGATAACGAAGCCGATGCTGTGCTTCTGTTGCGGGAGCTGGAAAATGGAGGATTTCAATTTCAGCGCCAACGTGTGGAGACGCGGGAAAGTTTGGTTTCTGCACTGGAAGCCCAGGATTGGGACATCACCATATCCGAATCTGTGCTTCCTGGATTTTCCGGGATGGATGCCTTAAAAATGGTTAAAGAACTCAAGCCGGATTTGCCTTTCATTATGATCTCGGCAAAAATGGATGAGGGAAACGTTATAGAGACATTAAAAGCCGGAGCCCAAGATTATGTCATGAAGGACAGGCTCTTCCGCCTTTGTCCTGCTGTCGAACACGCCCTCCAATACCAGGATTTTTATATCGAAAAGAAAGAAGCGGAGATAGAGTTGCAGAAAGTTGTGTCCCGTTATCACCTTCTTGCCGAGAACATAACGGATATTATCTGGACAACGGACCTGGAGCGGAAATTCACCTTTGTCAGCCCTTCCATTACGCATGTTTTGGGATACCGCATCGAGGATCTCATAGGAACAAAATTGGATGACTTGCTTTTGCCCCGGGGTTCCCGGATGATCGACCGGATGATAAAAAACTTAGTTGTTCCATCGGAAGGACAAGATAAGAATTCGATTGGGATAAAAGATACTTTGGATATGGAAGTCCGCCGTAAGAACGGCCAGCCTTTCTGGATGGAGACCAAGGTTGTAATTCTGTCCGGCGCTAGAGGCAGGCCTTCAGGAATCCTGGGCGTATCCCGAAATGTCACTGACCGCAAGGAAAAGGAAAAAGAAATCGCCCTGCTCGCTCTGGCTTTCAAGCAACTCGGCGAAGGTGTCGTTATTACCGATGAGAAGGGGATCATCCAGTATGTCAATGAATCCTTCAAGAAACACAGCGGCTTCTCCCGCCAGAAATTCATAGGAAAATCTCTCAAAACGCTGGATTCCCGCTCGGATACGAATCATCACCATCGGGATTTTTCCTACGCTTTACTGAAGAGAAAGCCATGGAAAGGCCAGCTTAGGAGACAGAAAAAAGATGGCTCCTTTTATCATGCCGACATCTCTCTTTACCCTGTGAATGATGAGGACCACAAGATCATCAACTTCGTTTATATCGAGAGGGATATCACCCAAGAGCTTATGCTCCAGGCCAAGCTTATCGAGATGCAGAAGATGGAGGCATTGGGAACACTAGCGGGTGGTATTGCTCACGATTTCAATAACATCCTTATGCCTATCATCGTCAACTCCGAAATGCTTCTCTGGGATTCCGGTCGAGACGATCCCCAAAATGTGTATATCGATCAAATCCTGGAGGCGGCCAAAAGGGGAAAAGAGCTGGTCAAGCAGATAATTTCCTACAGCCGGAGAAGCTCCGTGGAGAAAAAAACCATTGATATTGTTCCCTTGATAAAAGAATCGGTGAGCTTTCTCCACGCGTCTTTGCCCTCCACCATAAAAATCGATCCGGAGTTCAAGGTCGATAAGGCCCCAATAGAGGGGAATCCCACCCAAATCCATCAGGTGCTCATGAACCTATTCACCAACGCAGCAGATGCCATGGACGGTGAAGGACGCATAAAGATCACGCTGGAGCAAACTGATTTTAATGATGAAGAGATGTTCCACGATGTCCGGTTGGGAGTCTGTCCTTGTGTGCGAGTTTCGATATCGGATTCTGGGCCGGGAATAGCACCGGATATCATGGAAAAAATATTCGATCCCTTTTTCAGCACTAAAGATCCTGGTAAGGGAGTAGGGATGGGGCTTTCGGTAGCCCGGAGGATCGTTCACGATCACGGAGGCACAATAACCGTGGACAAAGAACCGGATAAAGGCGCCACCTTTCATGTCCATCTGCCTCTCTCCGAGGAGAGACTTCCGGCAATTGATGAACAAGCGGGCGCCTTGGAGGGCGGGGGGGAGCACATACTTCTGGTGGACGATGAAATCCCGGTGGTGGAGAGCATCCAGAATATGCTGCGAAAGCTGGGCTACACAGTGACTGGAGTGACCTCCGGCGAGGAGGCTCTGGATATCATCAACGCCCGGTCCGATGCGGTCGATTTAGTTGTCACCGATCAAACCATGCCCGGTTTGACAGGGGACCAATTGTCCAGAGAAATTGAACGCATCCGCCCGGATCTCCCGTTGATTCTGATGACCGGATTCAGCGAATCCATCTCTCCAGAGGAATCGGAGAATCTTGGAATCGATGCGTTTGTAATGAAACCCGTCAGCACCAAAACAATGGCCGCGACTATCCGCAGGGTGCTTGACAGAAAGAAGTGAGATCATGGCAAAAGTGTTAATTGCTGACGACGACAAAATGGTTTGTCGGTCTATCACGGAAGTGGTCAACCGGCTGGGGCATGATGCCCATTCCGAGGGATCTCTCAAAGACTTATTGCACCGGCTTCAGTCCGAGGAATTCGACCTCGTTTTTCTCGATGTCCGGATGCCCGACGGAAACGGCTTGGACGTTCTTCCTGAGATTCTGGAACATCCCGATCCTCCCGAAGTTATTATCATTACCGGATTCGGGGATTCTGACGGCGCAGAGATGGCCATCAAGAGCGGTGCCTGGGATTATATCACGAAACCCCTGTCTGCCAATGAAATCAGACTTCTGGTCGAGCGTGCCCTCCAGTACAGAAAAGAGAGAAAAGCAGCCTCCTCCCCCGTTGCCTTGAAAAGGGATGGGATCATAGGGAAAAGCCCCCAAATTTCCACAGCGCTGGATGTGATGGCTCAAGCGGCCGGGAGCGATGCGAACGTTTTGATCACCGGAGAAACGGGAACCGGAAAGGAACTTTTTGCCTGGGCCGTGCACGAGAACAGCCGGAGAATGAATAAGAACTTTGTGGTCGTGGATTGCGCCTCTCTTCCCGAAACACTGGTGGAAAGCGTCCTTTTCGGACACCGGAAAGGCGCTTATACTGGAGCGGACAGATCTCAGGAAGGACTCATCAAACAGGCCGACAAGGGGACCCTCTTTCTCGACGAGGTGGGCGAGCTGCCGGTTTCCATCCAAAAATCCTTTCTTCGAGTGTTGCATGAGCGAAAGTTCAGGCCGGTGGGAGGCAATCAAGAGATCCGAAGTGACTTCAGGTTGGTGGCCGCCACGAACCGGGATCTTGAAAATCAGGTGAAAAAAGGCAGGTTCCGTGAGGACCTGCTTTTCCGGCTGAGGACACTGGTGATTGACCTTCCCCCTCTCAGGGCTATTCGCGGAGATATGAGAGAGCTCGTCCTCCATTATCTGGACAAACTCTGTAGCCGCTACGGGACTGAAATCAAAGGAATTTCTCCCGGTTTCTGGCAAGTCCTTCAATGCTATGAATGGCCGGGTAATGTCAGGGAACTGGTTCAGGCCCTTGAACGGTCCATCGTGACCGCCCAGGATGAGCCCACTCTTTTCCCAAAGCATTTGCCCCAGCATATCCGGATCGAAGTGGCCAAGAGTTCTCTCGACGCCAACGTGGCGCTTTTCCGAAAAGGGGAAGGCATGACCGGATCCGGGTCCGACCTCCCGAAGATCCAGGAAGTCCGTGACAGAATTGTTGCCGAAGCGGAGAGGAAATACCTGGACGAACTCATAAAAATCACCGGAAAGGACATCCGCGAGGCCTGTGCCATATCCGGCCTGTCCCGGTCTCGCCTCTACACTCTCTTAAAAAAATACAATATTACAGTTTCTCGCTAGGAATATTCCGGCACAATTTTGTCCCATTCCGCAGGACATGTCTTGTTCGATAGAATCCGTCCTGCCCCGCAAAACAATTTTTACGATAGGGTTGAATCAAAGATCGAATAATATATGGGAAGAGTGATTTTTAAGCGTAATAATACGTTGATTTTATGTTGGCACGTTTCTTGTTATTCACTTTTTGGAGGGATAGATGGGAGTGGATGAAATCTCTCCTGAGAGTCGTGAAATGGAAATTCTTTTTTATTATTCGATGGCCGATAGAACCGGAAATAAAATGCTGCAAATGATGGAAAAATTGACCGACCAGGTCCGTGTTCGTGTTTTTCGCAATTGGAAGATCTTTTCTGAAGAACTCATGAGTCCCCGGGGGGATAGCGCCGTTGCGGTCGTTTTGATATCTCGAAGAGAAGAACTGCTGGATGCTGTCTCCATTCGGGACCTCATCCATGAATACCGGCTGGTTCTGATTCTTCCCGATAAGGAAGAGGGTACCGTTTCCTTGGGCCACAGCCTGAGGCCCAATTTTATGACATACAGGATGGAAGATCTTCGGGAGCTGGAGATCGTTTTGAAAAAAATGCTTCACCTGGGTTAGAAAATCCGCTCTCCGAAGTCCATACCTTGGATATGGAGTGGGTGATGTTCATTCAAAACGATTTGATGGGAATAGGGGAGAGGACAAAGTTTTCAGGCATCTGGAATTATGAGTCTCCCTCCGGGAGTAAACTGCTGGCCATGGTCCTTGCGGGGGGAAGAGGCAAACGGCTCTATCCGCTGACCGGGCATCGTTCCAAGCCGGCGATGCCCTTCGGAGGCTCCTGCAGGCTCATTGATTTTGCCCTGAGTAACCTAGTGAACTCGGGTGTCAACGAGATTTACGTCCTGACACAGTACAAATCTCACTCCCTCCAGAGGCACCTGCAGCAGGGATGGTCTCTCACTCATCACATGAACGGATATCTTTTGATGGCAGTCCCTCCCCAGATGAGGGGGCGGGAGACCTGGTATCTGGGGACCGCAGACGCTGTTTACCAGAATATAGGGTTGATCAGGAACAAGAACCCGGAGCTGGTCCTGGTGTTCGGTTCGGACCATGTTTATTCCATGAACGTGCGTTCCATGATTTTTGATCATCTGGAGAACAAGGCGGATGTGACCATAGCCGCTAATCTCATGCCGGTCGCACAGTGCTCCATGTTCGGCACGGTGGCTGTGGACCGGAATTGGAGGGTGGTCGGATTCGAAGAAAAGGTCAGGAATCCCACAACTATCCCCGAAATTCCAGGCCAGGCTCTGGTATCCATGGGTAATTATGTGTTTAATTCAAGGGTGCTTCTGGAAGAGCTGGAGGCGGATGCTCGGGATGAGAAGAGCACTCATGATTTCGGCAGGGATATCTTGCCTAAGATTTTCAAAAAAAGACGGGTGTTTGCATACGATTTCAGGTTGAATCAACTGCCCGGAATCGATAGGCCGCTTGCCTACTGGCGGGATGTGGGAACCATCGAGAGCTACTATTTGTCCAATATGGACTTGATCAATCCTCTTTCGCACATGTCTCTCAACAATCCCCTGTGGCCGGTCAGGTCTGTCAAATACAACGGAATGCCCCTCAAGGTGACGGAAAGTCTGTCCGGAAAGCCAGGATGCATAGAGAACTCGGTCATCGGAGGCTCGGTCGTCATAACCGGAGGATACGTCAGAAATTCCATTCTCGGGAATAATGTCATTATCGGCGCCGACGCCGAGGTCCGGGATTCGGTTATCCTGGGAAACGTTGTGATCAAAGATAGGGCGCGGGTGAGAAGAGCGATCATCGACCACGGAAACGTCATCGGAGAAGGTGAGAGAATCGGGTTTGACGGAGGCTCGGACGCGCAGCGCTTCTTTATGGATATCTCAGGGATCGTGGTTCTTCCCCATAAAAACACCGACTTATTCCCTCATATTTGAGAGTGAAGAATTGGAGGAAGGTTAGATCAATGAATATCAGAAACCTGTTTTGTAATTGTGAAGATCGGATATTCGGCCAATGTGAGAACAACCTGGTCAATATGACACATCCCAGTCCTGAGGATTTTGTCTTGCACCCCCTCAGATCAACGGGAACAGAGTATAGGACGCTGTTTGTAAGAAGTACGACATTCCTCTCTAGATCTTCCAGCAAAAATGTCTCGTCTGCCTCAGGGTGTTTCTTATGACTCCAGACACATCTTATTACGAGGTCGATTCGCTGGGAATTTACAACTATGTGTGTAAAGACCGCAAACGGAAGCTTTACAAGTATACCTTTTTAAATCCAGAGAGATAACCTGTCAGCTTCTTTTTTTGTGAAAACGCCCGTGCATTCGAACACCAGGGCAACCTCCATCTCTTTCCACGGAAGCTGAGTAGGATCTTTTTCCTGGAGAACTTTAATTTTTTGTCCGTCGACTATCAGATGATCCCTCTCAGTGACAACGTTCCTCTCATATCTTCCGTACGCGGAGTCGTACCTCAGGAGATAAACCAGGTTGTCCAGGGGAACCAGGTCGTTGATCGCAGTCAGCTCCAGAGCAGGCTCTTCTATGATAATTTTTAATGCGGCCCTGCCGATTCGTCCCAGGCCGTTGATGGCCACTTTGTGTGTCATGCGTTTTTCCTCCATGTTTTAGAATGTAACGGTACAATATTCAGCAAAACGCATGCCAAGCACAGTGCAACGGAGAGCTCATGATTGGAATATTCGGATTCCGAAGAGGTTCAAGTTTAACTCCGGTCGCGGTAAAAAATCCTGTTCGACGGGAAAAGATCCTGTCCCGCAGAACCGGATTACAAACAGTTTAGGAGTAATGTCAAACCGGGCCTTCAGGATTATACGTTTTTCCCCATATCCATCCCCCAGGACCTGCCAGACCGCTCGTGCAGAAATGAAAAGTCTCAATTTTGGCATGTTTCTTGAAGGATTGTTTTTGATTGACCATGATTTGACGGAAGTCAGGTCGGAAGGTCTTTCGGTATCAGAACTGCAAGGCTCTGAATATCCGAAAGCAAAAAGGAATAACTCCGGTTTCTTTGACCGATTCCGGAGAATGTTCTCAAAATAAGAAAGGAGAATAACCATGTTGAAAAGAAAAATCGGAGAAACAGCCGGAACAATATGGACCATTTTAAAAGAAAGGGACGAAGTCTCTATTTCCTCTTTGCCCCGTATCCTGAACGAGACCGCCTCCACAGTGAATCAGGCTTTAGGGTGGCTTGCCAGGGAGGGCAAGATCGATTACCGGGAGGAGGGAAGAAAAACACTGATCAGTCTGACGAAATCGGAAAAATAGCGATACAGGCCGATTGCTTGAGGAAGAATCCTTTTCGAGATTGGCTATATGTCAAGAGCAAAAGTCTGTTCAATCGTTCTTCGACAAATTATTCACCTGTATCAAGACTTGTATTCCATATTGATCGGATTTTTTAGCGTTTCAGGAGGAGAGAGATGTTTGGTAAAAGCTTTTCTTTATTGAAACTTTTCGGTTTCCAGGTCAAGCTCGACTTGAGCTGGCTGATTTTGGGAGCCCTTATCACCTGGACACTGGCTAAGGGTGTATTTCCGCATTACTATAAGGATTTCAGCACATCGACCTACTGGATTATGGGGTTGGGTGGGGCCATCGGGTTGTTGATTTCCATAGTTTTTCACGAACTGTGGCACTCGCTCATCGCCCGTCGATTCGGCCTTCCCATGAAGGGGATCACGCTTTTTGTGTTTGGAGGTGTCGCAGAAATGACGGAAGAGCCCCCCAGCCCCAAGGCTGAATTTTTTATGGCAGTGGCTGGCCCTATTTCCAGCATCGTTCTGGCCGGGATTTTATTCGCAGTGTGGTTTGGCTTGGGAGAAACAGGTTTTTCGCTCCCCATTTTGGGAGTGATCATCTATCTCGCTTTTCTCAACCTCATTTTAGCTGGATTCAACCTGCTTCCGGCCTTCCCCCTCGACGGTGGAAGAGTTCTCCGGTCGGTGCTGTGGGGCTTAAAAGACAACCTCAAATGGGCGACTCAAATTGCGTCCAGAATCGGCTCTGGGTTCGGCGTGGCTTTGATGCTATTCGGTGTGTTTTCGTTCATCCTGGGCAACATTATCGGCGGTGTCTGGATGTTTGTGATCGGCATGTTTCTACGGGGGGCTTCCCAGTCATCCTATCAACAGCTCATCATTCGCCGGTCGCTGGAGGGGGAGCCTGTAAAAAAGTTCATGATATCGGATCCGGTCACCGTTTCTCCTTCGCTATCTCTGGAGAATTTGGTTGAAGATTACATCTACAAACATCATTTCAAGATGTATCCTGTAACGGATGGGTATAATCTGTTAGGGTGTGTCACGATCAATCAGATCAAGGAGATCCCCAAGGAGGAAAGAGAGGATCACACGGTTGGTGAAATAGCCAAGGCGTGTTCGGATGTTAATACCATAGGCCCTGAGGAAGATTCCATCAAAGCTCTGTCCGTGATGCGCAAGAACAATGCCAGCCGGCTGATGGTCGTGGATAACGGAAAACTAGTCGGGATGATCACCCTCAAGGACATCTTAGAGATGCTCTCCATGAAAATGGATCTGGAGATGTAGAACGGTGATGTCCAAATCCAATGAAGGGAGATAAACCATGGATAAGGATCAAGCCTATCGGGAAAAAATCGATGCACAGCTCAAAATACTGAGTGCACGCATCGATGAACTCAAAGCTATGGCACAGAAAGCCAAGGCAGATGTTAAGATCGAGTATATGGAGGGGCTGGAAGCCCTAGAGGCAAACCAAAAAAAAGTGAAGAAAAAACTCGAGGACATGAAAAAAGCGGGAAAAGCGGCGGGTAAAGACCTCAAAGAAGGGATAGATATGTCTCTCTTCGATCTGAAAAAGGCTGTGGAATCTGCGTTTGAGAGGTTTAAACAGCAATGAGGAGAATGTATAGACGCGATCTTGAGAACCCTCCCTGAGGGTCCGCGTAACGAATACCGCCATCTCCAAGTATGAACAAGGCTCAAAAAAAATCGGGGCCAACCGATATCAGTGCTACCGGGCGATGGTGGAAGTCCTGGTGAAGTCCTACCTGTTGGCCGACAGCGAAGTTGGCCAGGAGAAAAAAAAGGAAGCGGCCGGGCAATGTCGAAAGTATCTTGATCTGGCCTCAAGCTTTTCGGAGAAATTGTGCTGGTTTCAGAGACCGCTGGAAGGAGCAGAAAATCATGGTTCGCATGATGAAGACCCTGTGTTTTACGGTTGTTGTCGTCTCATTTTTGTCTTTTCCAGTGACGGGAATATCCCAGGAGCTGGACGTGGCTCAAATTGTCAAAGAGATCGATAATCTTTACAGGAGCGATTCGAGCTATGCCCGTCTCGAAATGGAGATCGTGACTCCTCACTGGGAACGCACCCTGAAGATGAACGCATGGACGGAAGGCATGGAAAAGACCTTCATAAGGATCACATCCCCTCCAAAGGAAGAAGGTGTGGCAACACTGAGGATCGGGAATGAAATGTGGAATTACCTGCCAAAAACCAACAAAGTGATCAAGGTCCCACCCTCCATGATGATGAGCTCATGGATGGGTTCGGACTTCAACAACGACGACCTGGTGAGAGAGTTCACCTTTCTCGAGGACTATGATTATGAGGAAACCACCGCCGAAAACGCGCAGGAAGACCTGATCTACATACGGTTCACCCCTAAGCCCGATTTGCCTATCGTGTGGGGCAAAGTCGTGGCAGCAGTCCGGAAGAAGGACTCCATCCCCGTCTGGGAGAAATATTATGACGAGAAAGACAGGTTGATGCGGGTGCTTAATTTCAAGGAAATAAAAGCGTTCGACGGAAGAACCATCCCCGCTGTGATGGAGCTCGTCCCTCAGAATAAGGAGGGACACACAACGGTCATCCGGTACATAGAACTCGATTTTAATCCACAGATTTCAGGCGATATTTTCAGCCTGCGGAATCTGAGAACTCAGAGGTGAGGGGCGGGATTATGATAGTCAAAATCGCGTTCCGGAACACCCTGCGACAGAAACGGCGGACCGTGCTGACGGCTCTCACCATGGTGGGCGGTTTTGTGCTGGCTGCGGTATCTATCGGATGGTCGGATGGAACCTACAGTTTCATCATCGATATGTTCACCCGGAATCGTCTGGGCCACATCCAGGTCCACCGAAAGGGCTACCTGGATAAGCCCTCCCTTTACCGAACGATCGATCGGTACCAAGAGGTAGGTCGCCAGATCGGCGATATCGAAGGTGTGGAATCCTGGGCCCCGCGTCTTTTTGCAGCCGGGCTGGCCTCCGTAAAGGACAAAAGCTCAGCCGTACAGGTTTTGGGCATTGATCCCGAAAAAGAACAGAAAGCCACCCGGTTTGACCGGAAGATAACCCGCGGCAAATCCCTATCCCAGAAGCCTAATCATGAAGCGGTTCTAGGAAAGGGTTTGGCTCAGGTCCTTGACGCCGGTCTATCGCAGGAAATCGTGATTGTTTCACAGGCAGCCGATGGCTCCATCGCCAACGACCTGTACACCATCACCGGAATCGCGACCAGCGGAGACGATACCAGCGACCGGACGGCTCTTTATCTGCATCTAGATGAAGCCCAGGAGCTCTTTGCACTTCCCGGGCAAGTCCATGAGATTGCAGTGGTGGTGAAGGACCTCGATCGGGTGGATCCCATTACGGAACAGATTCGGGAAACACTGAACGATCCGGAATTAGAGGTTGCCCCTTGGCAGGAGTTTGCCAAAGACTTTTATAAAGCCATGAAGCTGGACCAAGAGGGGATGTGGATCATGATCTTTGTCATCATACTTATCGTCGCTGTCAGCGTATTGAACACTGTCCTCATGTCCGTCTTGGAGCGCACTCGGGAATACGGAGTCCAAAAAGCCGTGGGGACAAGACCCAAGAATATTTTCTGGCAGGTCATTCTCGAAATCAACGTCATTGCAGGGGCCAGTATCCTGGCAGGGGTGCTATTGAGCCTTCTGGCCAATCACCTGCTCTCCATAAACGAAATCACACTGCCCTTCTCTTTCTCTTACGGCGGTATGGAATTCAAGAAAATGTATGCAGAGATCAATCTGCGCACCATAATTATTCCTGCCACGACCGTGATTCTTTCCGCCTTGATCGTGAGCGTTTTCCCCGCATTCCGGGCTGCCCGTATAGAACCGGCGAAAGCCATGAGGATTCACTAGGACAAAGAAATGATAATTTGGAAAGACATAAAACTCTCCTGGAGGAATCTATTCCGCAATAAGAGGCGGTCCTTCATTGCGGGCACCGCCATCGGGATCGGATTGGCCTCTTTGATTTTTGTGGACGCCACGATCATAGGGATGAAAAACAACATGATTCGGTCCGCGACCGCCTCTTTTATGGGTGAAGGTCAAATTCATGCCGTAGGATTCAGACAGACTCTGGAGGTTGACAGGACCATCCACAGACGTGGCTGGGTGATAGCCCAATTGGATCAGGAAGACATCGTCCGGCACTATGCCCCCAGGGTGACAAATTTTGCCATGATCAATTCAGCGGCTGAAGTAAGCTCCATAAATCTGGTGGGGGTGGAACCCGAATCGGAAAAATATCTTTCCCAAATCGATGATTCTTTGGAGAAAGGAACCTTTTTTCAGGGAGACAGCAGCAGGGACATCATCATCGGCAAAAAACTCGCCGAGACACTGGACGTGGAGCTGGATGACCGTGTGGTGGTCACGGCGGCCCAGGCCGGGACAGGGGAGTTGGCCCAGGAAATGTTCCGAATATCGGGAATTTTCCGGATGAATATCAGAGAGATGGACTCGGGTATCGCCTTCATTCGGCTGAACAAAGCACAGGAGCTTTTTGGATTGGGAGACAAAATCCATGAAATTGCGCTCCAATTCCCAAGTCCGGAGTACGGAAGTCGGGAAGAACTAGCCTTCTGGAATAAATTCTCCCAATACGGGAATGAAGCCGTGGGATGGACGAAGATCATGCCTCAGATGAAAGCTGCCTTGGACCTGACCGATTTCAGCACCTATTTCATCGCAGTCATCCTTTTTGGGGTGGTTGCTCTCGGAATCGTCAATACCCTGTTTATGTCTCTTCACGAGCGGATGTTCGAGTTCGGCGTGCTGCGGGCGGTAGGAACGCGGCCGGTGGGCCTTTTTCGGCTGATCGTTTTTGAGGCGGGAAGCCTGGCTGTGCTCAGCATTTTCATCGGTCTTTTCCTTGGATTTGCTTTAACCTATTTCACGTCCCGGGTGGGGATTGATTACAGCGGTGTCGAGTTTGCCGGGGTCACCTTTCGGGAGTTGCTCTACCCCGTGCTTCGGGTCCAGCAATTTATCGAGTACCCGATCTGGGTGTTTGTGTTCACCATGATCGCCGGAATTTACCCGGCCGTTTATGCCGCCAAAATGAATCCCGCCAAAGCCATGCGAAAGAGTCTATGAAGGAGAATGTGTTATCATGGATGGTTCACAGAATAAAAAACTTATCGCCACAGAGAGCCTGAAGAAAGTTTATTCCGACGATGGAGTTCCCGTCAACGCACTCCGCGGAATCGATCTCGCCATCCATTCTGGAGAATTCTCAGCCATTGTCGGCCCTTCCGGGTCGGGAAAGACGACTCTGCTCAATGTTATCTCTGGATTGGATAAAGCCACCGAGGGAGATGTTTGGTTTAAAGGAAGAAGGTTGTCTGACATGAAATCTAGCGAGCTGTCCGATCTTCGTCGGGATCACATCGGATTCATCTTTCAGGCCTACAATTTGATTCCGGTACTAACCGTTGAAGAAAATATCGAATACATCATGCTGCTTCAGGGGATCGACAAGGAAGAGCGACACCGGCGCGTTCTGGATATTCTGAGAGAGATTCAGCTGGAAGGATTCGAAGGCCGGCGCCCCCCCCAGATTTCGGGAGGTCAGCAGCAGCGTGTAGCAGTGGCCAGGGCCATGGTTTCGAAGCCGGCGCTCATCCTGGCAGACGAGCCGACAGCAAATTTGGATTCAAAAACCGGAGAAAGTCTTCTGGACATGATGCGGAAGATGAATGAGACAACAGGAATGACTTTCGTCTTTTCCACACACGATCCCATGGTCATGAAAAAAGCCCGGCGGTTGATCACTGTCCGGGACGGCAAGATCACCGAAGACAAGATGAAAAATGAACAATGAAACGGCTTGAATCGCGGGAGAACCTTTGCAGAGAAGTCCCGTATGAACCAGGAGAAATGCGAGTCATTTTAAGTAAGATTATACTGTTATTTGGGGCTGTCCTTGTCCTGGTCACTTCCCTGAAATCCGGCCCCAGCTTCACTTTGGGCGGATATTACAAGAACTTTTTTGTGGCGATCGATTTGCCGGATCTCAGCCTCGCCGGAAATGTGCCTCTCCCCGATAGACTGATGGGTTTAGCTAACAATAGATTGAGGCTTCACGCCAACGTGGATATAAGTGACGGGTGTCGGATATCCGTGGCCTATGACCTTTCTCCGCGGATTCAAGATTCGTTTTTGTTCAGGGAAGATATCTTTCTGGTGAGTGTGGACCCCTACGTTTACCGGGTGACCTACCTGAAGGCCCGGCTTTTTCCTCAAGAAAAAGCGGGACTTGAGAGTTTTGCAGTCTACCAGAATTTGGACCGTGCGGTTCTTTCCATTGCCACTGTGCCTGCTGATATCTTTATCGGAAGACAGGCTATCGCCTGGGGGAGCGCCCGGGTCATCAATCCCACCGACGTCATCGCCCCCTTTGCCCTCCAGGAGCTGGATAAGGAGGAACGAGTGGGCGTGGATGCGCTGCGTATCCGTTTTCCCTTAGGTTTTATGGGGGAGATCGATGCCGGATATGTTTTTGGAAAAGATGCCCGCTTTGAAAACAGCGCATTTTTCCTGCGCACAAAAACCTATGCTGCAAAAACAGATTTTTCGTTCCTCTTTTTGGGCTTTCAAAAGAACCTGCTCCTCGGTGTGGATATCGCACGATCTATCGGCGGTGCAGGATTTTGGATGGAAGGTGCTTATGTGTTGGCCGGTGTGTTCCAGGGAAGAGAATCGGGAAGCCGCAACGATTACCTCAGATTGTCAACCGGCCTGGACTACAGCCTCTCCGGAAAGACGTATGGATTCATAGAGTATCATTTCAACAGCGGAGGCGCCTCATCACCCGAAAATTACCTCCCAAACTTTTCCAATCCGGCTCTCAGAGAAGGCTCGGTCTTTTTGCTGGGAAAGCACTACCTGATCCCCGGAGTGAACCATCAGATCACTCCTCTGATCGTCCTGACGGCAGAAGTTTTGATAAGCCTGTCAGACGGCTCCTTTTTTATCGCTCCGACCGTGGAGTACAATTTGGCGCCGAATGTGTACATCGCAGCGGGAGGATTTTTAGGATTCGGGGAATCTCCATTGTCTGTTAA
>CAYOSH010000051.1:0-22905 GCA_964406575.1 uncultured Eubacteriales bacterium
GATTCCTCTGTAAGCATCTTTAAACCCTTAATCGCATGAACAAAAATTGCGTTATTGATTGTCCCAGTGGTGTGGTGGAGGAATCCGTGTGAAGGGTTCCATGCGGGCATGGTGCATCTCCCGAGGGGGAGATGTGAGGGAAGTCCGGAACCAAGCCTAAAACAGAGGGCCCTCTCCTTTTAATGTAGGGTCCATTCCCCGAACGCACCGAGCCGATTTAAGGTCAGTTCCCCGAACGGACCGTTTGGGAAACGGTCCCTATACTTAGCCAAACAGTTTTTCTGTTGTTCGTTTTCGCAATCACCAATGGGGATACTCGTATTTCATTCATCACGGATTTAAGGACGCTTCCGATTCCTCCACCTTAAAATAAATTTACATCTTTTATCCCTTTACTCGAGGTGATGAAGAGACCGACACTGGGCTATCCTGGTGTCACAGGCTATTTTTTAGTTTTTCCCGTCTGGGGATATGCCAGTTCCTTAAAAGAAACGAAATCGGCTGGAGACATCTCCCCCCAAATGTATGGAAATGCCAGTTTATTGTGAAGAAGAGGGTCTGAATCTCTGTGGAGAATCCCTTTTGCAACAAGGTCTTGCCAAGCTGCTGTTCCGGGGACAGGGGAGAAGTAAGCCAGCCGGGGCCTTGCACCCAATCTCTGCACAATCTGAATGCTTTCCCGGATTCCGTCTACACCTTGGCCGGGAAGTCCAACCATAAGATAGACATTTATTTCAGACGCTCTATACCCGGACTTCATCAAGTGGCTCAAGGCAACCTTCAGGTCCGTCGAAGACACTTTGGAACATGACTCGTTGAGAACCTGCTCATCGAAAGATTCCTGGCTGAGGAAGATCGACTGAAAATGAGCACGCTTTAGGAGCATGGCCAGTTCTTCATCAATCTCTCTGATATGCAGCCCGTTTGGAGTGTGAAAGGCGACCGGAATCTTTTTTCGGAGGGCCTGCTTCAGAATGGGGATAATGTGCCTCTTCTTATTTAAAAGGAGTGCATCATCATAAAAGGCAATGTCCCGTGTTTGATGCAGACGGTGAAGGGATTCGATGTGTTCCACAACTCTGTGGGGTGATTCTTGTTCAAACCCTTCGAAGAGAAGAGAGCTCGCGCAATAGGTACAGTCATACAAGCATCCGCGGGAAGTCAGCACCGGAAGAGAGCTTCGATCACGCAGGAGATCAAAAGCGGGCCAGGGAATATCACCTAGCCTTTCAAAACGCGAATCCGAACAAAAGGCATCTCCAAATACCTCTCGCAGGAGAGGCAGAAGCGCCTTTTCTCCGGGACCGCTGAGGACAAAATCCACATTCGTGGCATTTCTCGCATGATCGGGCAAAAGGGTAGCATAAATCCCGCCCAAAACGACCGGAACGCCCCCGAACTTTTGCCGGATGAGCTCGACCACGAACTGGACTCCCGGGTACCAGTAGGTCATGGCGCAGGTCACGAGCACGATATCGGGCCGAGGGAGCTCGTCCAGTTGATGGGAAAAGAGAGTCTGTGGAATGCCGTATCGGGAATATTTGCGCGGAATATCGCGCAGCACAGAGGGTTTACTCACTTCCTCTTTGAAAAAGGGCCCCCGGCCATCTCTCTTTGTGTTTGCCTTTTTCGGCAGCTCGGGATGGTGGCGATCCAGACAATCGATGAAATGGATCCGTCCCTCTGTGTATTCTCTCAACAATGCCCCCATATAGAGAAGCCCTAAAGGCTTCGTCCAGAAATCATACGCCGTAAAATCAAATATCCAGGGATTGATGAGAAGAATGTCCTTAGGAGAGGGCATTTGTCCCCTGCAGGGTCTCTGTGTTATGGGTGTGGTGCGGAAGGTGGGACTCGAACCCACACGGCCTTTAAGGACCATAAACTCCTGAGGCTTACGCGTCTACCAATTCCGCCACTTCCGCACTCAAATCTGCTCCGCAATTATCGATGAACTGATATTATAATCTCATCCTGAAAAAAGGTAAAGGAAAGGCCCCCCCGGTAACGCAAAATAGGACATCCTGATCGCGGCGCTCGATCGATTTTTCCTAATGAGTTACATGTACTTTTTTGTTTACTCCGTCTCATATATTTTTAATTCCCGTCAGGAAGGCTTGACAAAACTCAGTTCAGTCCTTATCTTATTAAAACCGAGTGATAAAATACTCATTTTTTCATGTTTTTCAATATTGCCTCACCCAATCATTCCATGAAACTTATTCAGGGGCCAAGGTTGCCGAAGTGCTAGACAGGGTCTGGGTGAGGCGTCGGTCCGTGAAGCTAATGAGCTGGATCGACGGCTATCCATCATATCCCATAGAAGCTGGAAATTGAATCGACACTTTATATAAATACTGAGGAGGTCAGATGAAGCTATTCAGTCGGGAACAGATCGAAAACCTGGCTAAATTTAAAAGCAACAGCATTTTGACAACATCATTTTATCTTAACACGAGCAAGAACCGGCAGACAAAAAAGGAGATCGACCTCTCCTTGAAAAATCTCATCAATACGAACAAGGCTCTTGTGGAAAAGATGGAGCTGAGCAAAGAGAACAAAGAATCTCTCGCTCAAGACCTGGAGAAAATCCAGAAATTTTGCGCGAGGAACTTAAACGGCTACACTCATGTGGGACTTGCCATTTTTTCCTGCGCGAAAAAAAACTTCTGGCAGGAATTCAACCTTGTCGACTCTCCCAAAAACACGATCATTTTCGATCAAAATCCCTATGTCCGCCCCCTGTCGGCCTTCCTAGGGGAGTATCACAGGACATGCACTCTCATCATAGACCGAAAGGAAGCCAAATGGTATGACATATACATGGGAGAGATCACTCTTCTCGAACACCTGAAAGGGGATGTTCCCAGCAAGGTGAGAGAGGGGGGATGGGAAGGATATGAATCCAAACGGATCGAGCGGCATATCGCTTCCCGTTTACATGCCTTTTTCAGCGATGCCGCCAAACTGACATTCGATCTTTACAACAAAAACAAATTTGACTGGCTTTTTTTAGGTTGTTCGGATGAACACGCCTCGGAGTTTGAGCCTTTGCTTCATCCTTATCTTAAAAAGCGGCTGAAAGGCCGGATCAAGGCAAAGCCCGGCGATTCTCCGGACCGTGTGCTCAAAGAATCGCTCAACTTGAAACAACAATTGAAAAAACAGGAAAAAATTGAGATCGTCCGCAGGTTTATTTCGGAACTCGAAAAAGGCGGCCTTGCAGCCTCGGGCTTGAAAAACACGCTGCGCAAGCTGAACACAGGAGAGGCCCAAACGCTCCTTGTGACCCGACATTTTTCTAAGCCGGGCCGTATCTGCCCGCGGTGCAATCTCTTGTATCTGGATGAGCTCCGCTGCGTATCCTGCCAGCGCAAGACAGAAAAAGTAGTGGACATCATCGACGAGGCCGTCGAAGCCGCCATTGAAAAGGGCAGCCGGGTGGAGCATATCAATCCTCCCTCAGATTTGAGGAAGTTCGGGAATATCGGAGTGCTTTTAAGGTATAAAACATAATCCCGTTTTTTTCTGCTTTCGTTTATTTGTGGGATGTTGATAAGACGTACAATTCAGGGGAGGTCCATTCGGGGAATGGATCCTACACCTATTGGGTCTTGAAAGAAACGCGGTCAAACAGGCTGTAGATGATGGGGATCACGTAAAGCGTAAGAAACGTTGTGGCCACTAATCCTCCGATAACAGTGATCGCCATGGGCGCCCTCATCTCCGACCCTTGCGAAGCATCGATCGCCATGGGCAACATCCCCAAGACTGTGGTCAGTGCCGTAATTAGAACAGGGCGCAGGCGGACCGAGCTTGCCTGAAGGATGGCTTCTTTTTTATCCACACCTCTCCGCTTCAATTGATTGATGTAGTCCACCATCACGATCCCATTGTTCACAGCGATCCCGCCGAGCATGACAAAGCCGATAAGAATGGGAAGGCTTACGGGTTTCCCCGTGATGAGCAAGGCCACAACCACGCCTATTAATGCGAGGGGTATGGTAAACATGATGACAAACGGGTGTTTAAAAGATTCGAATTGAGAAGCCATGATCATATACACCAGGAGCGTGGCGAGAAGAAACGCTCCGGCCATGATGATAAAGGCATTCTGCATGTCCTCATACTGGCCGCCGAACTCTATGAAGTACCCGGACGGAAGCCCTTTCTCAATCCCAGCAATTCTTGCCCGAATATCCTTCACAACACTTCCCAAGTCTCTTCCCGCAATGTTGGCAGAGACGGTGATCACACGCGCTTGATTCTCCCGTGTGATCTTGATCGGCCCCTCCCCCCTTGTGATCGTTGCCACCTGGTCCAGCCGGATCGTGAAGTTGTTGGGCGTGACGATGGGGATGTTTTTGATGTCTTCGAGCGTGTCTCTGTATCTCTTATCGAAACGGACCCGGACGTCGACCTCCTCATTCCCTTCCCGATAACGCGTGCCCACTTTCCCCAATGACGCTGTTTGAACAGTGTTGGCCAACTGGCTGACCATAAGTCCCAGCCGCGAGGCCTTCTCTCGGTCGATGCGAATATGATACTCCGGCTTTCCTTCCGAGAGTGAATGGGTCACATCCCTGAGCCCCTCCACGTCATTGATCGCTGCGACCAAGTCATCGGCAAAGTTCTTCAGGAGATCGAGGTCTTTTCCGAAGATCTTGATCTCCACAGGAAACTGGGACCCCCCCGTCATCATCGTGCCCATATCCAGAGCTTCAAACTTGACATCCTTGAGCTTGGGAAGTTTAGCCCGGATCTGCTCCATGATTTCCAGGTCGGACAGATCTCGCTCTGTTTGTTTGATGAGGCCGACCCAGAGAATCCCCTCATGGGTACCGGAATTCGAGAATCCGCTTGCGCTATCTTGAGGGTCTTCCTCTGCGGCCGAACCCACCTGAGCCGAGATCACTTTCACTTCCGGCTGGGCTTCCAACAAATCCTCGGCCATCGATACCACACGGTTTGTCTCTTCGAGCGAAGTCCCGACGGGCATTTTTACCCTGAGAATGAGCATATCCCGGTCCATGGCAGGCATGAATTCGGTTCCCAGAAAAGGGATGATCACGAAGGAGAGCAAGAACAGCCCCAAGACGCTTACGAGGACAAGTTTTCTTCGTTTTAAGGCTTTATCGAGAGTGTTTCTGTAAAAATTACGAACTTTAATAAACTGTGGGATTCGCCTGGAATTGCTTCTTACACCCTGTTTGTCGTTAGCCTTGAAGAGCAGCGAGGCCACCAACGGAACAATCGTCAGAGCGACAAAAAGCGAGGCAAACAGGGAGAAGGCGATAGATAAAGCCAACCCGCGCGTCAGTTTCCCAGTTATTCCTTGGGCAAAGATCATCGGGAAAAAAACGGCAATGGTTGTGAGGGTTGAGGCGGTGATGGCCATCCCTACTTCAGACGCACCCTTTTTAGCGGCTTCATTCTTGTCTTCCCCCTCTTCGATGTGACGGAATATATTCTCGATGACCACAACCGCATTGTCCACAAGCATCCCGACACCCAAGGCTAATCCCCCCAGTGTCAGAAGATTCAGTGTATACCCTGCCGCATAGAGAGCGATAAACGTCGTGATGATGGAAAGAGGGATCGCCAGACCGATCGTCAATGTCGGGCGCCAATTGCGCAAAAAGACAAAAATGAAGAAGATCGCCAGAATCCCTCCGACGAGAGCATTATTGCCGGTTCTTCGAATGACCTGCTGGATCATATCTGACTGGTCCATAAAAGGATAGAACTTAACATCCGGCGGAAGCGTCTCTTGGATTCTTGCCAATTCCTTCTTCACTGCTTCAGCCGTAATAACCGTGTTAGCTCCCGACCGTTTGCTGATAAAATAGATAACGCCTTTCTCTTTCTGTATCCGGGAAATATACCGGGTTTCTTTAAGGCCGTCACGCACCTCGGCCACATCACTCAAATAGATGGGCTGGCCGGATTGGGACGCGCCCACCATTGTATTGCGGATGTCCTGGATATTCTCAAACTCTCCGATTGTCCGCACCAAGATATCAGAATGCCGTTCCACAACATGTCCTGCAGGAAGATTCAAATTCTCCATCCGGAGAGCGACGAGGATCTGATCCAATGAAAGATTCCTGGACTCGAGAGCTCCCTTTTCGATGTCCACCAGGATCTCTCTCACGTCTGTCGAGTACACCTGAACAGCAGCAACGCCATCGATTCGTTCCAACCTCGGCGCCACCTCATCTTCGATCATTTCTTTGAGCTCGACAGTGGGCCGGTCGGCCGTGATGCCCCCGAAGAGGATCGGCCACATGGCAAAGCTGAATTTCACGACAAGGGGGTCGTTCACATCCTCGGGAAGATAACTTTCGTAAAGGCCGATCTGGTCTCTGATATCCTGTGCGGCAAAATCGAGATTGGTCCCCCACTCGAACTCCACCATGATGACCGAATACCCCTCGGATGTGATCGAATTCACCTTCTTCACGCGGCTGACAGTGTTTATGACCTGTTCCAATGGTCTCGTGACCGTATTTTCGATGTCCTCAGAAGAGGCACCGCTGTAGATCGTGATCACGGAAACTGTCGGAAATTCCAGGTCTGGAAACAGGTCCAGCCCGAGCCGCGTAAAGGCGAGCGAACCCAAAACGACTAGGATCATGGCCAGCATGGCCGTAGTGACTTTTCTGTTTACGGAAAACTCGGGTATCTTCATTGGAGTACCTCTTTAATCTCAATTTTTGTCCCGTTGTCCAGGCCATAACTCCCTTCCACAACAACCCGGTCGCCAAGTTGAACACCGCTGAGAATCTCGACCATATGCGTATTCTCGAGTCCCACGCTCACCTCTTGTCTTCGTACGGTGTTGCCCTCATCGACGACAAACACATACTTATTCTCGAGGATCGCGTTTTGGGGCACCACAAGGGCATCCTCATGGGAGCTCACCTCTATCGCGATCTCCCCGAAGGTGTTGGGCCTGAGAAGAAGTTCAGGGTTGTCTGCGGTGACTTCCACATGGAACTTTTTGGTCATAGGATCTGCAGTCTGGTTCACGACTGACACGCGCCCCATAAAAGAACGCCCGGGGTATGCAGAAACGGTCATAGACGCTGGCTGGCCCTTATTGATCCGGACCACATCCTGTTGGGACACATCGACTTCGATTTTGACGCGTGAATAATCCATCAAAGTAACAACACCGCTGTTGGGAGAAAAGCCTCCCATCATCGGGTTGATGACATCTCCGACTTCTGCATTCTTTGACGCCACCACACCGTCAAAGGGGGCCTCCATGATGGAGACATCGAGGTTGTAGATAGCCAGATTCAGCGCAGTTTTGGCCTGATCGAGCTGTGCTCCCGCAGCCTCGAACGCCAATCCGATCTTCTCGTACTGCTGCTCCGATACGGCATTCTCTTTGATCAACCGCTCCATACGTTCCATATTCTTTTCAGCATCTTTGTAATTGGCTTGTGCCACAGCCACTGAAGCTTCAGCTTGCTCCAGTTGGAGCCGTGCCGCTCTGGTGTCCAATTCGGCCAGGAGCTGCCCTTTATGGACCTTCTCTCCTTCCTCGACGGTGATCTTTGCGATCCTGCCGCCAACTTCAGGAGTGATATTCATCGTCTGCCACGCCTCGATGACGCCGGTAAAAACAAGCTTTTCAGAAATCCGTTGACTCTTGACTTCATAAACAGTCACCCGAGCCGCACCAAAACTTTCCTCTTGAACGCCTTCTTGTTCCTTAGACCCGCAGGAGAATAAAGGAACAAGCAGGATGAGAGTTAATCCCATTGTAACGAGTTTTTTCTTTGTCATCTGATCCCTCCGTAGGAAGTCATTTGCTTTTGCTTCATCAGGATGTCTGGGTTAATATCACCTGTTTTAATGCCTAAAGATCTCTCAAAATCAGCCACGGCGAGGAAAAAATCATAGACGGCCTGCGAATAGTTGACTCTGGCTTGAGTGAGGGCTGTCTGTGCCGCACTCACATCCAGGAGCGTGATCATACCCTCTGTAAAGTTTAAGTTGGCAATTCTCAGGCTTTCCTCTGCCTGTTCGACATTTTTTTCTTGGGAACGCAGAGATTCCTTGGCTTCCTCGATCTTGAGTATAGCCTGACTAACCTCAAGCTTCACAGCATCTTTCAGGCCTTTCAACATCAGCTCGATCTCTTTGACGGCCGATTTGGCTTGAGCCTGACGGGCTGAAGGGCCGAAACCGTTGAAAATGGGCACTGACAGGACGAGGTTCACAGTGTAGTAATCCTGCCACGTATCGCCGGTGATCTTTAACCTGTCTGCCCAGAAGTTGAAGGTACCCGATACGGCCAGGGTAGGCAAGCGTTCGGCCCGCGCCATTTTCCACATTTCTTCAGCTATTCTTTTTTGGTATTCCAGTTGAATGATCTCAGGCCTGTTCAGAAGGGCTGCTCCAAGACTCTTTTCCATATCCGGTTCGATGGGCTCATAGGACAAATTCCCCTCGATCTCTATGGGTATGGCGATATCCATCCCCAACAGAGTTTTTAAATTGAGCTTCATGACCTCAAAATTATTCTTGGCCTGGATCAACTGAGGCCTCAGGTTGACCACCCTCACTTCCGACCGCAAAAGGTCGAACCGAGATGCAAGCCCCACTTCATACTGACTTTTCACATTTTTATACAGGTCTTCTGCATCCTTAACGGCTTGTTCGGCAACTCTTACAAACTCCCTCGCAAGTAAACTCCCATAAAATGCGGCCTTGGTGTTAAAAACAGTGAGCTGTTCTGACTGACGTACAGACTCCTCGGTGGATTTGAGGTTGTACTTGGCGCTCCTGTAACCGGCACTCAACCGTCCTCCGGTGTAGAGAGGAACGGATAAGTTCAGCGAAAACTGATAGTCCCTCGTGAAGTCCACTTTCACCTTTTCCGGTGGCATTCCGGGAATCAATGATGGGAATTCCAGCTCAAAAAGCTTCTCATCCAGAGTCGCGAGTCCCGACGAGTTGAGAGAAGGGAAAAACCCGGCGACAGCCTCTCTCACTTGCTGCCTGGCAGCATCCACACGTTCCTCCGTCGCCAAATGGTAAGGATTCTGAGAGAGGGCCAGTTCGATGCTTTTCTCAAGAGTCAGAACCACTTTGTCCTGAGAAAAAGAACGCCCGCTCAGGACAAATAAAAGAGTCATCAAAAGGCAGAAATAACACGTTCTTCGCATGTTCGCACTCCTCATCTTATTTCCTGATCTTCTTGATCCCATAAAGGATAAAACCATGTATCAAATCGGTGCTCTCTTCCAATGTGTATTCTTTCTCGCGTACGGGACCTTTGAAATGGAATCCGCGGAGCAATGCTCCCAATACATAACACACTTCTTTAGGGTCCATGTCACGGAATTCTCCCGAACGGATCCCCTCTTCCACGATCGTCACCATGACGTTAAAGGTCTCTTCCAATTTTTTTCTGAAAACCTGAGGAACTTGAGGATGGGCGCTGGAATGCCAGCTGTGTTTAATCATATCCACCTTTAACAGTTTTTTCATCGCCGATTGTTCCATGATGAAAATCCGGGATATCTTTTTCTTTGTGTTGTAGTAACCGAGAATGTACTTGATCAGCTCTCTCAGTTTTTCTTCTGAAGGGATGTTCTTCTCCTGTATTTCAATGCAGTTCTTATGCGCTTCATCAAAAGTATTCAAGATGATATCCATGAACATATCTCGTTTGCTCGTAAAGTATCGATAGAGTGTCGCTTTGGAGAACTGCGCTTCCGCGGCAATATCATCCATGGTTGCCAGGGTGTAACCCTTCTTGGCAAAAACCTTCTCCGCAGCATCCAAGATGAACAGCTTGTTTTCTAGCTCTCGGTTTCGTTTTCTTTCTTTACGAAGGTCTTTCATGTGTATTCACCTTAATAAGACTAATAAGTTTTAATTCTGTACTTATTAGTTTAGTCGATAGACCAAAGGGTTAATTTAGCAGGTATTGCATTTCCTGTCAACACTAAATGTGGACTAGTAAGCATCCTTATATCCGTGATAAGGGCATTAGAGGCAAAAAAGAGCGAGTCACTGTCCTTATGAGTCGGATGGTGGCGGGTGGGGGGGTCTTCGACGAATATGGACCGTGACGAGCTCCTGCTATTATCATTTGACTTGAGAGCATCACGGAAATAAAGATGCTTCCTGTGAACTATTCCTAAGATCTGTCGATTTTACTGGATCCTCTTTGTTGTGTTCATGCGATTTTGGTTTCGGAAACGCCAGTGGAGAATTTTTTGCAGTGGAAATATTTGCGATTTTATTCTATAAAAGTAATGATGGCAAAAAAGCCGGTCATGGCATCTCTGCTGTTCCTATCCATGAATCTGTGGATTATCGGGCTTTCAAAGACTCTGAGATCACAAGAGTGCTGGTGGGAAATCATAATCCTCCTCACATCCAAAGGCCAGTACACTTTTGAGGAAGCACGAACCTCCTATTCCGGTGAATACACCTACACTATCCAGTGGTCGGGCTGTATGGAACAAGACGGGGAGGATTTCATCCTCTATCATGAAAACTCGGAGCTTCTCAGATGGGAACCTCGAGAGGAACGAATACAATCAGGAGTTTCTGAAATCACGGTAACCGAAGAGTTCTCCGAAAAACCCCGCCTTACCTTCAATTACATTCTGATAAAGGAAGACAACCTCCATTTTGATTTTCTGGTCCACGGATTCCGTGTGCCTCAACTCAATCCGAAGCACCAATATTATCTGCATCTGCCTGCCTCAAGAGAAAATTCTAACCACCCGACGGACATCGACTATGGCTTACACGTTTATGAAGGCTCCAACCAGGTGTACTTCAGTAAGGAAGATATCCTTGCCGAATCCACAAAGAAAAATTTTTTTTGGTCATGGAAACGCCACTCGTCAAGTCGTACTCTAAAAACTTCAGCCTATCTTACTCATTCTTACCATGTTGATGTGGAAATCTCCATTTTAAGACACCTCAAAAAATAAAACTCCCGAATCAAACCCACGGATAATTCTAATATCGGGCTCAAACACCAAGAGAGACAGCTTTCTCTGACTGCTCGACTTCAAAGACAGGCTCAAGCCCGGGGATGGTATCTTTCGTATATCCGCCGGAGATGTTTCCGGGTGACATGGGTGTAGATCTGGGTCGTCGTGATCTGACTGTGGCCCAGCATGAGCTGGACAGACCTGAGGTCAGCTCCGCGTTCCAAAAGATGGGTGGCAAAAGAATGGCGCAACACATGGGGGCTGATTTTATCGTCAAGCTTTGCTTCCCCGGCATATTTCTTCAGGACCTTCCAGAAACCCTGCCGCGTGAAGGGCTGTCCCCGGTATGTGAGGAAAAGGAAGTCACTGTCCCGCAGCAAAAACCTGGGTCGAGATTCGGCAAGATACCGAAGGAGGGTTTCCGCTGCAGCGCTTCCGAGTGGCACGATTCTCTCCTTGCCACCTTTGCCCCGGCAGAAGAGAAATCCGTCTTCGCAATTCACATCGTTCAGCTTCAATGACACGAGCTCAGACACCCTCAAACCTGTGGCGTAGAGAAGCTCAAGCATGGCTCTATCACGGATTCCATGGACATCGGTGTCCTTTGGCTGGCGGAGGAGTGATTCGACCTCCGTGACGGACAGGAACTTTGGAAGAGAAAGCCAGCTTTTCGGGGACGTAAGATTGATAGCCGGATTTTTTTTCAAGATGTCATCCAAGATGAGAAACCTGTAGAAGGATTTTAGCGTCGAGATGAGCCGCGCCAAAGATCGTGCAGAGAGACCAGAGCGACTCATATGATGGATGAATTTGACTAAATCCGATTCTTGCACCCTATTCCAGGGGATCTGTTCCTTTCGGAGAAAAAGGAAGAGTTTATTGAGATCCCTGGAGTAAGATTGGATCGTGTTGTGCGAGAGACCTTTCTCAACGGAGAGATAATCAAGGAATGTTTGGCTTACACCCTCAAGAGAGTCCGGGTGATTTTTCATTGGATAAATGGATTGAACTTCGTCTCCTGGCTGATGGTCGTGGTGGGACCATGTCCAGGAAGGACAACCGTGTCTTCAGGCAGGGTGAATATTTTTTCTCGGATAACTCTTTCGAGTTCCACCCATGATCCGCCGGGAAGGTCTGTGCGGCCCACTCCTCCGTAGAAAAGCGTGTCTCCGGAGAAAAGAACGGCATCACTCAAAAGGCTCACACTTCCCGGGGAATGACCGGGGGTATGAATCACAGAGAGGGAGATGTTGCCGATCTGGATCTCGTCCCCTTCTTCCAGAAATTTATCCGGAGGAGGAGACTCTTTGGCCCCAAGGAAAAAGCTCAACTCGGACTGGAGCACACTCTCGAGCATGGGGCTGTCTGCCCGGTGGATGCAGAGGGGAATGTCGAACCTGTCCTTAATATCCCGATTGGCTCCGACGTGGTCCACATGACCATGTGTGTTGATCAGGACTACGGGCTTAAGCCCTTTGTGTGCGATGAGGCGCAAAATCTTCTCAGGCTCTGCGCCGGGGTCGATGATGGCGCATTCAAGAGTCTTCTGACAGTAGACAAGGTAACAGTTCGTCTCGAGCGCGCCCACAATCACACTGTCATACTTCATATTCTCATGATATTCTGAACCCTCCCATTAGTCAAGGCGCCCCACACTCTGGTGAATTCCTCCAAATCAGTGGCGGTCTGAATGCTTTTGATGTTGCCCAAAGTGTTGTTTTTTGGAGAGAAAGAAAATATAATCTCTCTTAATGAAGGACCAGCCCTGGCAGCTCCAGATCTTCGATAAGTCCCTAAAAAAGAAGGAAAAACTTGAAATCCTCGAAAAAAATCTCCGAATCGAGCCTGTACACGTCATCCTTGATCTGGGTTGTGCCCAGGGGATCTTGAGTTATTACCTTCGTCAAAAAGGAGGTCGTTGGATTAGTGCTGATCTTGACTTTGAAAACTTGAAGACCTCCCAAGAGCTGCTGCAGACAAACCTTATCCAACTGGAGCCGGGAATTTTGCCTTTCAGGACCGGTTCGTTCGACATTGTGGTCAGCCTGGACTACCTGGAACATCTGGAAGATGACGATCTGTGTCTATCAGAGATCCACCGCGTGCTTAAAACAAACGGACAGCTCGTCTTGGCAACCCCTCACACTGGGCGGATCTTTCTTCTACACAAGCTGCGCCCGCTCCTGGGATTAAAATTGGAATTCTACGGGCACAAAAGAGAGGGGTACCGCAGCAAAGAGTTGAAGGAAAAACTTGAAAAACACCAATTTTTCGTAGAGAAACAACAGACCTTCTCGCAGTTTTTTTCCGAATTCATGGAACTCCTCATCAATTTTCTCTACATAAAATTTGCCTCAAAAAAATTCACGGGGTCACTCAGAGATGGGCATATCAGGCCCACAACCTCCGAGGAATTCGAATCAAAAAGGAAAACATTCAAAGTATATGGGTTCATATACCCAATTGTGTGGCTTATCTCTAAACTGGACAAATTGTTATTTTTCCAGAGGGGGTACGGCCTGTTGGTTTGGGCCAGAAAATCTCATTAGCACACTTGAGATCATTCTAAAATGGAGGCTCGGAAAAAAGTTGGATTTTTTCTCGGACCTCTGTTGTTTTTGATCGCCTATTTTTCCCCACCCCTCTCTGATAATCCAGCAGCTCACAAGCTGCTGGCCGTTTTCCTCCTGGTTGTCGTCTGGTGGGTGACAGAATGTATCCCCATCCCCATCACCGCTCTTCTCATTCCCGTCTTCATCACTGTCCTGGCCATCGCTCCAGCTAAAGATGCATTCGCCCCTTTTGCCAATCCGATCATCATGCTCTTCCTCGGCAGTTTTGTCCTGGCAAGGGCCATGTCTGTGCATGCGCTTGACCAAAAGCTGGCATTTTCAGTGCTGTCCATGAGATCGATCGCGCATAAAAAATCACGCATCCTTTTTGCACTGGGGCTGACTTCTCTGTTCCTTTCCATGTGGATCAGCAACACCGCGACAACCGCGATGATGTACCCGATCGCATTGGGAGTTCTCGATGCCCTGTATTCGAACGGAAAAGACAAGAGAGACACATCTTTCGGCGTCATTCTCCTCTTAACGCTCGCCTACGCCGCTTCCATAGGCGGGATAGGAACTCCCATCGGAAGTCCACCCAACCTCATCGCCATCGGCATGCTGGAAAGGCTCGCGGATTACCGGATCACTTTTTTCCAATGGATGACCATCGGATTTCTCGTTCTCATCCCCATGTATCTCGTCCTCTTTCTCATCATGAAGTCAAGGATCAGGGATAAAAGCAAATCCGATGCACCTGTCGACCTGTCCGCCTTGCAGCAGAAAGGACAACCGGGAAAACTCACCCGAGCCCAGAAGAATGTCCTCTTTGCATTCTCTGTGACGGTGATATTGTGGGTTCTCCCAGGAATCGTCTCGCTCGTCTGGGGACAAAACGCCCCTCTTTTCCTTTGGTTCCAGAGCCATTTTCCGGAAGCGATCGCTGCGATCATCGGCGCAGGTCTTCTGTTCTTTCTTCCTGTCAATTTTTCCAAAGGCGAATTCACCCTCTCTTTAAGAGAGGCGATGAAGATCGACTGGGGAACACTTTTGCTCTTCGGGGGAGGGCTGTCTCTGGGATTCCAGATGTTCGAGTCCGGACTGGCCGAGGCCATCGGCAACGCCTTCATCTCACTGGGGGGAAGTTCGGCAAGCCTGACCCTGGTCACTTTTCTCGCTGTTGCGTTCAGCGTATTCATAACAGAGCTCACCTCTAACACCGCCTCGGCCAATATGATCATTCCCATCATCATCGCCGTGTCAAACGCTGCAGGCATTAGCCCGCTCCCGCCTGTTCTCGGCAGTGCTATCGGGTGCAGCTTTGCCTTTATGCTCCCTGTCGCCACGCCTCCCAATGCCATCATTTATGGATCGGGCATCGTCCCTCTGCCACAGATGATCAAGTATGGCTTTTGGCTGGAAATAGCGGGCATTGTTCTGATCTCCTTCACCGTGCGTTTCATCGCCCCAATCCTTCACCTCTTCTGAACAGATATGCTATAATTGATCTAAATCATTCAGGATTAAAATGGATGCTTATTTATCCGAGGAAGCCTATCGTTCTTTAGAAGCCCTAAACATTGCAAGGGGCGACCAAGACGGCTTGCTCCTCGGCCACATTAGGGGACACCGTTTTTTTGTTGAAAAGATCTTCCCCACACAGAAAGGATTTTTCTCCAACCTGGAACACTATTTATCCTTGAGTCATCACTTCGAAAATAGGGTGATCGGATTTTTTGCGTTCAACACAGACGAGCGGAAAATCAGAAAAATCCTTGCACCCATTGGTCAGGGAAAACTCTACCTGAGCCTCCATCCTCAAGAGGGGGGCACGTTGGATATCCGGCCGTACCGGATAGACTTTCAAGGCCAATTCTATCTTTGCCCGATCCGGCTAAAGCCCTCTACAGGGAAATAGGATGGAAGAAATCTTAAACGCAGCTCAGCAAAAGTTCCTCCTGGACTTAGCGAGACGGACGATCAAACATCACTTGGAAAAGGGGGGGCGGCTCAAAGAAAAATTTAAAGATCCCCTTCTACAGGAAAAAAGAGGAGCTTTTGTCACACTCAAAGTGGAAAATGAGCTCCGGGGCTGTATCGGCTATCCTATGCCTCATAAATCCCTCGTGGAAACGGTCATCGACTGCTCTATCGCCGCAGCCACACAAGATTTCCGGTTTCCTTCTATAAAGGAAGAGGAACTGGCCAGATTAAAAATTGAAATTTCCGTCCTGACGCTGCCCCGGCAAGTTAAGGATGTTTCAGAAATCAAGATCGGCGAACACGGGATCATCGTATCCAAAGGGCCACACAGAGGCCTGCTTCTCCCTCAAGTTCCTGTGGAATGGGACTGGGACCTCGAAACCTTTCTCAACCATGGATGCCTCAAAGCAGGATTGGCTGAGGACGAGTGGAAAAAGGGAGCATCGATAGAGATCTTCGCAGCTCAGGTATTTTCAGAATAATTGATCTCTAAAAAACAAAAATGCCCGTTCCTCGAATGGGCCTATAATAAAGATCTCCTGGATTCCTTAAATCACTTCCGGAATTCTTTCTTCTTCAGGAGCTCCCGTGCCTCCATCTTGGCTTCTTCCACACCAGAAACCCAGCGCGGGTCATCCGGCACGTTCAGAAGATAGTCCAACTCCGCCCTGGCATCTTCCACTCTATCCTTGGCAAGGTATGTTTCGGCCAAATATAAGCGGGTGATCGGATCTTCAGGGCCGAGTTCTTTGGATTTCTCCAAATGCTCGAGCGATTTATCTTTGCTACCGCCAGCAATCCCCGGAACCTTAAAGAACACACGGCCTAGAACTCTGTCCGCCCCCCCGTCTTCGTATCCACGGTCCACCTCGATGATCTTGAACATGGACTCTTTGATCGGCCCGACCAAAGACAGGCTTTTCATCACCCCTTTGACTTCGCCGTATTTCCCGTTGTTCACGCCAAGCCAGTAATAGCCATCCGGTTTTTCTGGCTGCAGCGCCACAGCTTTCTTTCCGTTGTACACTCCCTGGGAAAAAATGATCTGTTTCTCCTTCTTGCCTTCGGTGTGTGCGCCAATATAATATTGAATCCTCGACATTTTCCAATAAGCTTCATATTTGTCGACGGCAACACCCAAAGCCTGTTGATACAACTGGAGTGCTTTCTGTGCGGTCTCCATATCCTTCATTTCGTTATAAAGATCATCGGCTTGGGCGATCAGATCCTCTGCACTCTGCGAAAAGACAATACTCGAAAAACAGATAAAAATAAAAATCAAAAAAAGTGTTTTTCCCTTCATAGATCTCTCCTTTTGCGTGTAGTTATACCACAAATCCATAAAATTCCAAAATCCGAAAACCAGCGTCAGTATTTCCAAAACCAGCTATGGAATTCAAGACATCATCCAAGTCTATAAAACTGTATTTTTCACCCATAAATTTATTGAAAATGACGGTCAGCCTCAGAATCCAGATCTATCAAAATTTGCTCAATGCGTTGCCGTTCTCTTTCCAATTCGTCTCCGCTCAAATCCGGATCCACGACAATGGGCTTCCCGTAGATGGCAACAACTTTGGCGAATGGATAGAAGAGTAAAAAATGGTCCCAGCTGCTGAGAATTTTTCTTCGCGATGCTGAAAATGAAAACGGGACAACATAAGCCCCTGTCTGCTGGGAAAGCTTGAGGGCTCCGATTTTCAGTTTCCGGTTCGGTCCTTTAGGGCCATCAGGCACGATGAACACCTCGCCGCCTTTTTCCAGCTCTTTGTTCATCTGAATCCAAGCCTTAGCGACGGAGTGAGAGCTCGAACCCCTGAGTATCTTGTAGCCCCATCCTTCTATAATGCGCACAAGGATTTCGCCATCCTCGCTGGGGCTCACAAAAGCCAGCGACCCCCGTTTTCTAAAAAAATACGGGCCCAAGAAGAGGCGCCCATGCCAGACAAGAATTACGACTGGTTTGTTTTGGTCCCGAAGCTCGTTGTATCGATCTTCACCGATAATGACCAACCGAGCCGATTTCCCCAATAACCACAAGATCAGCCTTCCTAAAACACCGATGAATCTCCACTTGAATTCTTTTAAGACTGACATTATTTACACTGGATTATTCACGTCAATAATATACAAAACGAGGCATCCAGTAAATATCTAATTGCCCAGCCTTAGATTTTCTAACTCCGTGTGTTCGAAATTTTCCTTTTGTTGAGGTCCATGAGAAAACCCAAAGAGAATCCCGCGAGAGAAAGCGCCACTCCATACGGCACTGAAAATGGCCATACAGGCCAGTTGAGATGCACAATGCCCATCTCATTAAAAAATCCGGCCACGGCATAACCACTGCCCAAGAAAAGACTCAATAGTCCTGCCATCGGGTATCTTTTCCTTAAAAAGATCATGGCAACGCCGGGAACAAACATGCCCTCGGCCATGACCTCAGAGGCCAAACCCAAGGTTTTGAGAATACTCTGGAGCCTTGTGGCGATGAGAAAGGCGAGCACTCCCATGGCGAGTGTTGCCCAGCGGCTCACAGAAACGACATTTTTTTGACGCCCAGAAGGAATGAGCTGCTGATAGATATCCCTTGTCGCCGACAAAGCGCCTGTGTTGATTGCCGTATCCATTGTGGACATAACCGCAGCAACGATGGCAATAAACAAAATTCCTCCAAGAAACGATCCTGCCTGCGTAGAGATCAACGTGGAGATCAGCGTGTCCGTGCGCGTCCCAGGAAGGGATAAGGGAAGAGAGTATATCCCGATCAGGACGACGCAGCCAAAAAAAACAACAAAGGTTCCCCCAGCACCCCACAGCCCTGCCCTGGCATCCCGTTCTGTGCGGGCAGCTTGTATCCTCTGCCAGACGATGGGGGAGATAATCCAGGCAAGGGTGAAAGACACAGCGATCCAGATGTTTCTCCAGAATCCAGAGAAAAAGTCGAAAAAAGAAGGGCCCCTCAAAGTCCGGGCAGCGAGAGAGACCTCACTCCATGAGGACATTCCCAACAGGAAAAAAAGCAGACTGATAATGCCGACCACAAGCAGAAAAAACTGAAAGCCATCTGTGATCACGACAGAAAACAACCCCCCAAAAATGGAGTAGAAAAGCACAACCACAGTTCCCAGGAGAAGCGCAAGAAAATAAGATGTCCCGAGAAAGGGCTTAAGAAAATTCCCCATAGCCACCATCTGCGATGCTGCCAATAGAATCATGTACCAGATAATCAATACGGCAGCCAGATGACGAACAGATCGGCCGTATCGCATCTCCATCAGATCCGGAAGAGTGACGATCGGCAGGCGTCGGATGGGGCGTGTCAGAAAAAGTGCAAAAACAATAATCGTCAATAGGGATGGGATTCCGATCACCCAGAATGAGCTGATCCCTTTGTCAAAGGCTTCATCCGCGGATACGAGTGTTGATGTGGCCCCTAGCCAAGACCCCGCAAGCGTGAGAAAGATGAGCAAAGCTGGAAGATTCCGAGAGGCCAAAAAAAAATCCTCCAGGCTCTTCATTTTCTTAGTGAAGAAGACGCTGATCAAGAGGATCAGAGCAAAATAGGCGCAAAGATAAATAAAAAACAAAGTATTCACAACGTCCTTATAACAAAAACGCATTTCCAATGGCAAACTCTAAATCGCCGCTGTAAGCCTCCAAAAGCCCGGTGAAGGATTTGATAGGCATAGGACATCTCGCGGACTTTTGGATGCCGCAATGAGGGTTTGACTCTTCTGCCAATTTCCCTGTAAAAGCTTCTGTGTTATAATCCGAGATAATGAAAAGAGTGTTTTTTCTACTGGCTTTCATAACTCTAGGCCTTGCTCAAACAGCAGAGGAAGTCGCTCTGCGCGTAGAGAACACACTCAGGTCTTATCAATCCTTCCAGGCGAATTTTGAACAGCTGTACTATTCCACAACGGTCTCCACCCCACTCCGCGAAAGAGGAAGAGTGTACTTCAAAAAGCCCGGCCTAATGAAGTGGGAATATCAGGAACCGGAGGAAAAAGTATTCCTTATCAAGGATGGATTCTTCTGGGACTACAATAAGGAGGAAAAACAGCTCATAAAATATGACCTTTCCAGCGGAGAGTACAACTCCGAGGTCATTTCTTTGCTTTCGAGCAAGGTGGCCTTGCTGGACACCTATTCTGTGGACTTCAGCCCCTTCCCCACAGAGGATCCCAAAACCCTCCAGATAAAGCTCACTCCCAAGGACGAAGAATATGCAGACACATTCCTTCTCTTGGAGATTGATGAAGAAACAGGATTCATCAAAAAACTGATCTCTTTCGATTGGGCAGGGAATAAGACAGAATTTCAGTTCAACAAAGTCAAACCGAATATTCCTCTGGATCATAAAACCTTTGAATTAAGGGTTCCCGCTGACGTGGAAATCATAGAAAATAAATAGGTGCAGAATTTTGAATTCTGCACTTTGGGCGAGCCCCTAAAGCAAAACCATTTTTTCAGAAATCCGTATAATGCTTTGAGGGCTGGAAGTCCTCCATGTATGAAGACAAGGACCTAGTTAAAAGAACTCTTGACGGTGAAAAAGAGGCGTTCGAAATGATCGTTCAAAGATACAAACAACCCCTTTTGAACTATATCGGCCGGATGGTCGGTGAAAGGGAGCTTGCCCTCGATTTTACCCAAGATGTATTTATCAAAACATACGCTTCGCTCCACACGTACCGCCCCCAACACAAATTCAGCACCTGGCTGTTCAAAATCGCGTCGAACCTTACGATCGATTACTGGAGGAAGAAAAAAATTGATGCATTCTCGCTTGACCAGACGAGAGACGATTCGGAAAGCCGACCGAGTTACCAGGTTCCCTCAAAAGATCTCTCCGTTGTCAAAAGATACGAAATCTCAGAGATCCGAGAGAGAATAGAGCACGCCATGGAAAAGATCCCGCCTGCTCTCAGAGAGTTATTCTTGTGGAGACACCTCAACGAGTTCAGCTACGAAGAGATCGCGGAGATCAAAGATTTGCCCGTGGGAACGATCAAAAACAAAGTTTTCCAAGCTAAAGAATTGATACGCAAACATTTGGAGGAAAGAGAATGAGGTGCCTGTCACCTAGCCAGATCTATCTCTACCTCGAAGATGATCTCCCAACTCATGAAAAGGAGGCCATCGAAAAACACCTCGTTTCCTGTGAGGCATGCCGGGATATGCTCGAAGACAGAAGCCTGATGATGCACGCCGTGGAAAGCCTCCCGCCTTTGGACATGCCTGCCGACTTCACCCAACAAGTCATGGCCAAGGTTTTCCCAAAGGTTTCACCTGTCCGCATTTGGATTGCGGGACTAGCCACTGGCTTTTCACTGTTGATGTTCATATTCTTGGCGGTGTTCCTTCAGTCTGACATCAGTTTTTCGGGTTTATTCGTCAGCCTGAACGGAGCCCTTTGGACGGTTGTGCGAAATCTATCTGTCTTCACTGTAAAGCTATTCAAGGTCACATCCGTAATTGTCGAAATTCTTTTTCAATTTACACAGTTTGTTTTTAAGACCTTGGGCAGTTTAACAACTCTCATCCGTCCCGAAGTTCAAATTTTCCTCATCACCCTAACCGTGGTTTTGTCCATTTCTGCGCTTCTCTTGATGAGAAGAAAAACATGGACTGGAGAAAAGATATGAAAAACAAATGGCTATTTTTATTGATCCTCATCTTTTTTTGTGTTGGATTCGCTCCCTTGCGTGGCCAGGGGTTTATATTACAAAAAGACATCGTTGTCGAAGAAAACGAAATTCAGGATAATGTCGTCGGATTAGGCGGCGAAATTCTTATTAAGGGAATAGTCACCGAAAATGTCATGGCCTTTGGCGGCACGATCATTGTGGAAGGCGAGGTTCAAGGGTCTGTCGTGGGCTTCGGTGCGGAGATCACACTCAGGCCCACGGCAGAAATCAACGGGGATGTTGTCTCCCTTGGGGGATCCATAAACAAAGAGTTAGGGAGTGTCATCGACGGAGATACGGTCCACTTCGATTTCGAATCCACCGCAGGAATCCGGGATTTCTTCAAGGAGGGGCTGGGCGGTGTTTTCGGGATGAAGATTATCCCTCTCCTTTTGATCATAAAGTTGTTCATGCTTTTTATCTGGTTCATCCTCGCTATTCTTTTGGCTGTTGTTTTTCCCCGCCAGATCTCATTTGCATCCTCTCAAATCAGAACGCAATTCTGGCCTGTTTTTGGAACAGGCATTCTGAGCATCATCATTTTTACAGGCCTAATCGTCTTTTCGGCGTTTCTCTCCCTGATATTGATCGGCATTCCAATCCTCATCGCCCTCGTTTTTCTTGGGATCGTCATCAAAATCTTCGGTAGAGTCGTCCTTTTTAACTTCTTTGGGGAGAACCTATCCAAAGCCCTCGGAAGCAAGAATCCTTCTGTCATTGGCGCTGTGATCCTTGGCTTCGTCTTTGTGAGTTTTATCGGATTCATTCCGATCTTTGGATCTCTGTCCTACTTTGTCTTGAGCATACTCGGCTGGGGTGCTGTCATCCGAACCAAATTCGGCACGAAAAACAATATCGTAAAGGCATAGGCTCCTTACACAAAATAGCATTCTTTTGGGAGGTGTATTTTTTTTAGAAAATGAGAAATAAATAAAAAAAGGGTTTGGTGTTCGTGTTTGAATCGTGTTTTAAAAAGAGAATACCGGAATACGGTTGTTAAGGAATTAGAGTTCTAAGATCTCTTTTTCCTTTGCACTCCCGAGTTCTTCGATCTTTTTGATATTCCCATCCGTGAGTTCCTGGAGTTTATCGTATCCCCAGAATTTGTCGTCTTCGGTGATCTCCTTATCCTTTTCCATCTGTTCGATCTGTTCTTTGGCATCCCTTCTCATCATCCGGAGAGCCGTTTTTTCATCCTCCATCATGATCTTGATGTGCTTGGCCATGTCCTTTCGCCTCTCTTCATCTAGAGGAGGAATGGGCACTTTGAGGACTTTTCCATCATTAATGGGATTGAGGCCGAGGTCAGCGGTTCTGACCGCTTTGTCTATGTTCTCCAAAAGAGTCGGGTCCCATGGCTGGATCTGGATCAGTGTTGGATCGGGAACAGTGAGAGTTGCCACTTGATTGACAGGTGCCAGAGTGCCGTAATAGTCGATCTTGATATCTTCAAAGATATTGATATTCGCTCGACCTGTCCGCAATTTTGCCAGATCGCTTCGAAAGTGCTCGACAGAGACTTTCATCTTTTTTTCCAGTTCTCTCAAAACATCTTTAACCATTTTCCCCTCTCTTCTCTACATGAATTCTTTTGAATTATTTGGCCTGGATTATTCACGAGTCGAGGTTGCCGTAGAGGCAAAGTGCAAAGGATGCAGCTGTAGATAATCTACCGCAAATCCTTTGCAACGAAGCGACCTCCCTCCC
>CAYOSH010000052.1:0-22047 GCA_964406575.1 uncultured Eubacteriales bacterium
TGGAGGTGGGTGGGGGGGTTTACGACGAATATGGACTGTGACGAACTCCTGCTATTATCATTTGACTTGAGAGCATCACGGAAATAAGCATGCTTCCGTGGCCTATCGTGTCGGGTGCCTCAGCATCTAGGGGGCATCAGCGGAGGGCGCAGGCCGCTGAGGTTATGCAAGAGAAAAGATGGAGTTGTACGCAGGATTCGATCTGGGTGGCACATCCCTCAAGTACGGTGTGATCAACACGCAGGGCCGTGTGCTGCAGGATGAAACAGCCATCACCCCGGAAAGTATCGAGGCGCTTTTTTTGCTCTTCGAGGAGATTTGGACAGATATTCAGAAAAACTGCCGTTCAAAAATCAAAGGCGCCGGGTTTGGATTTCCGGGTATTTTCAACGCCAGAGAACAAACTATAATCCAATCGCCCAATTGTCCGCAGATCGATGGACATGCCCTCGTTCCCTCTTTGCAAAAATTTGTCAACGTTCCATTTTTCCTCAACAATGAGGCCAATTATGCCGCCTATGGCGAGCACAAAACAGGAGCCGGAAAGGGCGCACAGAGTTTAATTCTGCTGACGATCGGAACGGGGATCGGGACAGGGATTATTCTCGACGGCCAACTTTGGTCGGGTGCCTGTGGATTCGCCGGCGAGCTCGGCCACGTCACGGTCAATCCCGATGGCGAACTTTGCAGGTGCGGAAGTCGGGGCTGTCTGGAAACGGAAGTCTCTGCCCAGAAAATCGTCAAGAGCTACAGACAATTCAGCCAATCCGGAGAAAATCTGGCGCCAGAGGAGGTCGCACGCAGAGCATCAAACGGAGACAAAGCAGCGCTGAAAGCCTTTTCACACGCAGGTTTTTTCTTGGGGATAGGGCTCTCTATCGTCATCAACCTATTGAATCCGGAGAGGATACTTCTGGGGGGAGGGGTGATGGATTCCAGTGAATTTTTTCTCCCTGCTGCTCTCGCGGAAGCGGAGCGTAGAAGTTTTTCTGCGTCCTATGAGTGCTGCTCGATCGGACAAACACAGCTCGGAAACAAGGCAGGCTTTATCGGTGCTGCGCTTTGGGCTCGCAATCACATTTAAAAAAAACAATCTTGATTTAACGCGAGGTCGGAGGACACTCCTTGAGCCAGCTTTCGAGCCTGGCTTTATCCACCGGCGAAAGCAGATAGAATGAAGGGCTGGACTTCGCAGCCAAGAAATATTTGCAAGCGTCATTATGATTCCCTGCATTTTTGTAGGATAAGCCTAAGTTGAGCATTGCCTGGACATCATCGGGGTTCAATTCCAGGATTTCTCTAAAACAGCCCACTGCTTCTTCATACCTTTTGGTGCCTAAGTAGGCGATACCCAATCCTTGATACGCTTCACTGTAGAAAGGGTCGAGTGCGATCGCCTTTTCGAAATATTCAATGGCTTTATTGTACTCGTTCAGATCACCCCTCTCCTTGTACAGGTAAAGGTTAAGCGTGCCGAGATTGTTGAATGGAACGGAATATTTTTTATCAAGCGAGATGGACTTTTCATAGGCTCTCTGAGCCTCTGCGATCTGCCGTTTATTCCAGTAAGCAAGGCCCACAAAGTTCCAGATCTCTGGGTCGATTTCCTTCTGCAACAAACGGCTCGCGTGAGTGACCGAGATAACTTCATCATATTCTCCTAAACTCAAGAGCAAGGTCACATAGGAGTAAAAAATTTCATAATACGAAGGAACGGCCTCCAGTCCAGCCTTTAAAACCAAAAGGGCATCATTTGTCCTCCCCTCTCTGTTATAAATGTCTGCCAGATTCTTGTAGGCTATGCCTATGTCCTTCCGCTCCGTGATGATCTCCTTGAGCAGGTCGATGGCCTCTGAAATCCTGCCTTCATGATAAAGCCTCGTCGCCTTCACAGACTTGTTGTGATAGGGAGCCATAACCTTCACGTCATTCTCGGGGCCGAAAGTTTTTCCTTCAGTTCCAGGATTGTCGTTGATGTAGCCGAGGCTTCTGAGCCTCTCCAACGCTCTTCGATCCAGTTTTTGCTTGGCCTGCCGGCTCTCTTCCATTGAAAAATCCCGGATGATCCGTTCCAGTTCTTCCCGGTACGCATTGAGTTTTTTATCACGTGCCAAATTTTTCTTTTCGCCAAAATCATCTTTGAGGTTGTAGAGCTCGGGGATTGGAGATTCCATGAATTTCTCCCGGGTGTCGATATAGCCTCTGAGTGGAGCCCATCCCCGGCTGTAAAATGGGTAGAGAGATTCAAAATATATGGGCCGCTCCAGAATTTTTTTCCCTCTCAGTGCGGGCAACAGGGAAATTCCCTGAAGAAAATCCGGTCTATTGATATTCAGAGCCTCACAGACCGTGGGAAAAATATCCACATGCGCAACATGCTGTTCGACCTTTCTCGATTTTGTGTCGGGTGTGTGGATGATCAAGGGAATCCAGATCGTCGAATTGTAAGCAAATATTCCATGCGTTTCTTCGTCGTGCTCCCACAGCGACTCCCCGTGATCTCCGGTGAAGATGACCAACGAGCTGTCCCACAAGCTTTTTGTCTCAAAATACGCGAAGAGTTTCCCCAAAACATGATCCACATAGGCCACTTCGCCATCGTAAGGATCGACGGAGAACTTCGATTTGAACGGCTCCGGCGGGTCGTAAGGAGCATGCGGATCCCAACAATGGATCCAAAGAAACCACGGCGAATTCTGTTCTTTGAGCCAATGGATCGCTCTGTCCACAACGATCTCCGCTATCCGTTCTCCACCCGTATCCGTCTTGATATCCCGGACATCATAGTCATCATCATACAGGTCAAAACCCTGGGATATGCCGAAGCGGGAATCCAGAGGATAAGCGCCGACAAATGCTGCCGTGGAATACCCGTGGGCCTTGAGATGCTCGGCAAGAGAGGTGAACCCCTCTCTGACGATAAAGTTGGAGTTGTCATGAACGCTATGGGAGAGAGGTGTCATCCCCAGGAGGATATTTGTATGGGAAGGGAGTGTGGTGCTGGTATGGGCAAATGCCCGAGTGAACAGCACGCCACGATTGGCCAAGCTGTCAATATTTGGCGTGGTGAGGTGTTCCTTGGAATAGCAGCTCAACCTGTCGGCTCTGAGTGTGTCGACCGTGATGAGAAGGACATTGAGCGGGTTCTTATCCTCGGTGATGAGATTATCTGGGGCTGAGAATAGGATGAGACCGAAGAGAAAACAACTTATTATGAAAAAACAAAATCCCTTATTTTTTCTCATACCAAAGATTCAACCATGGATTACAGATCAATTTTACCACTTTTCTTCCAAACGGGGAATGAGAGGCTTCCCGGCGAGAGCGCCAGTGAACTGACTGTCCTCGATGATAGAGACGCCGTTGATCAGAACGTGGAGGATGCCCACGCTGTACTGATGGGGATCGTCGAAGGTGGCTCTATCCGTTATCGTCTCCGGGTCGAAGACCACAACATCGGCCACATATCCCTCCTTGATCAAACCTCTATGCTTGAATCCAAGCATCTCAGCAGGCAGGCCGCTTGCCGAGCGGATGGCCTGTTCCATAGTCAACAGGCCCTTCTCCAATACGTATCTGCGGATCTTTCGCGGGAATGTGCCGTAGCTGCGCGGATGGGGGAGGGCATCTCCCATGACCTGAACAGAGCCATCCGAACCCGTCATCAGGTAGGGCTTTTGCATAAAATATTCGACATCCTCGTCCGACTGATTGAAGGATATAATGCCCGGACCACCTGAAAGGATGAGCTCCAGTGCTGCATTGACTGCGGACGTCTCCATGAGTGCGCTTATCTCTCCCAGGCTTTTGCCCTCCCATTCCTTCTTCTCGGGAAAAGAGGAAATAACGAGGGTGCCCGCACCTCCCCGTCGTTCGATATTCGCGGCCATCTCTTCTTTAATTCCAGGGAGCAGCTGGGGGTTTTGTAATCTCTCGCGCAGCTTTCCATCCGCCTGGACCCAGCGGGGCATGATAGCGGCTAAAAGGCCTGTACTGGATGAATTGTAGGGATATTGGTCCGCATACACAGTGACGCCCCGTTCGTGGGCAGCTTCGATGATCCGGCAGACAGATTCAGCCTTCCCCCAGACAGGTTTGCCCAGGGCTTTGATGTGGGAGATCTGGACGGGCACACCGGCTTTTTCTCCGATTTCGACGGCTTCTTCGATGGATGCCTCAAGCCCTATCGTGTAGTTGCTCTCATCTCTAATATGGGTCGCGTAGATCCCGCCGTGTTCTTTAACGATAGAGCAAAGGGCAATGATCTCTTCTGTTGAGGCATAACTTCCCGGCGCATAAAACAGCCCCGTCGAAAGGCCGGCGGCACCCTCATCCATTGCCTGACTCACGAGAGACAGCATCTCTTCCAGCTCATCCTCAGCCGGTTCCCTGTCCGCATTTTTCAAAACCGCAAACCGCACTGCACCTTGCCCTACAAGATGAACCACATTCACCCCTATCCCCTGATCCTCAAGTTTATGGAAATAATCCTTAACCTTGTACGTCCCGCTGCCACAGTTGCCCGAGACAACGGTTGTCACACCCTGCGTCAAATAATTGAGTGCGGCTTTCCTTTTCTCGTTTTGGATATTGTCACAATGGGTGTGCATGTCGATAAATCCGGGAACGATATATTTTCCCCTGGCATCTATGACCTTCAAGCTTTGAGATGTTTTTATCTTTCCTACGCTCATAATTCTCCCATCTGTGATTCCGACGCTGGCTTGATATCCTTTTGCGCCCGTTCCATCGATGATCGTCCCATCTTGGATCACCAGGTCAAACGTCTGTTGCGAACAACTCCACACAAACAGGAAAATACACGCACAAAAAAGCAAATATTTCACCTGAATTTTTGTCATGGACAATCTCCCTTCTGGATGCGATTCAAAGGATTCATGGAACGCCAAATGATAGGCCGAACACACAAAAAACGCAAATTGATTTCGGATCAAGTCCCCACACGGACCAATGGAGGAACCGTTCCATGAACTTTTTTAAATTTACATCGTATATCTTAAAAATGGCCTTTAAAAAAAAAGGTGACAGTCACCTTTTTGGAGAACAGATTATTGAATATCGATTCAATTATTTGAATCAAAATAACAAATCCGAAATATTGTATTTTCATAACCGATTGATAATAAATAAATTAAAAAAATAGATTATCTGGCATGGATTTTGCACTATAAAATATAAAATATTCCTTGGCTCGCGAAATGCAACGGACTTCCGAAAATGTGATCCCCAAAACCCTGAGTGAATCCGTATACAACAAGCTCAAGGCGAAAATCATCAACAACGAGTTCAAAGCCGGAGAGCGCATCTATGAAAAGGAGGTCGCAAAACTCTACAACGTGAGCACCACACCGGTCCGAGAGGCTTTTCTGCGATTGAGCGCAGAAGGGTATGTTTCCATCGATTCCCACAGAAAAGCTTTGGTGAGAAACGTCTCCTTCAAAGAGCTTGAAGAGATCTTCGAAGTGTTGGGAGATCTGGACGGGCTGGCCATAACTCAAGCGGCGAACCACATCAGTCCCGATTGTATCCAGCAGATCGAAGAGCTTATCGTGGAAATGGAAACCGCATGTAAGCCCACATATGTTGAAAAATTCCTGGACCTGAACGTGGCTGTCCACTCTAAAATCTGGTCGTCTCTTCCCAACAAAATGCTCGAGCGGACGCTTCATTTTGTCCACGGACAGCTCCTCCGCTATAACTACGCCCGCTATTTGGCGTTCCAAGACCCGGAGATCATGAAACAATCCTTGAACGGGCACAAAAAGATCCTTTCGGCTCTCTCAAAGAGAGACAAAAAAGAACTGAAAAAGCTCATAAAAACTCATTGGAGTTTTCTCATCCAGCATTTGCATTTAAGGAATAAATTCCTGAGTGCGTTCAAAGGAGGTGAATCTGCGGTAGAAAGTTAAAATTTAGGTTTGGGTTGGAGTGTCGGGCATTGTCTGGCGCTTCGAAAACAAAGGAGATCAAAGAAAGGAGTTAAAGATGAACAGAAAGCTTTTTAAGGCTTCCTTAATCCTCCTCCTCGCACTCGGAATGACCTCCCTCGGTTTGGCTCAGGGACGTCAGACTGGCTCGATCAGTGGTGAAGTTATCGATACAGAAGGCAACGTTCTCCCCGGCTGCAGCGTAACACTCACTGGCCAAGCGCTTATCGGACAACGTAGCTATCTCACTTCGGACACCGGCAGTTTCCGCTTTCCCGCTCTTTCACCCGGCAGTGGTTACCAGCTCCGCGTGGAAATGCCGGGCTTTAAGACGGTCATCCGGCCGGGGCTCATCGTCAGCGTGGGAAGGGTCACTGAAGTCAAAATCGTCATGGAAGTGACCACCCTGGAAGAAGAGGTCACGGTCACGGCAGAATCGCCGGTGGTGGATGTGGAGACTTCAAAAGTCAGCGTCAACTACGGGAGTGAATTCCTGACGAGCATCCCGATGTCCCGAGACCTCTATGAGATCCAGAACTCCATACCGGGTGCTATTTCTGAAGGAGTCGATTACCGTAGGACCTCCTCCATACTCGGAGGAACGGTGAGAAGCCAGCTCTACCAGCTGGACGGGGTCCCGATGAATGATCCCGCCACCTTCTATCCCATGGCCAACATCAATGTCGATGTCTACGAAGAGATCGAGTTCGGCATCGGATCTCTTCCGGCCGAAGTGGGACAGGCAGATTCAGTCGTTGTCAACATCGTCACGAAGAGCGGCGGAAACAAATTTTCGGGAAGTGCATCCGGATATTTAACCGGTGAAAGCCTCACAAATGAGCTGCTGAGCCCCGAGGATCTCAAGGCAGTCGGCGTCAACGCTCCCCAATCATACCGGGATTACAAGGACGGGTCTTTGAGCTTTGGCGGCCCCCTGATGCAAGACAAGATCTGGTTCTTCCTCAGCGGTCGCCGTCTCGTCTGGGAACAGGTCAATCCGGAGACGCATGATGTCCGACTCAGTCATATCAACCTGAGAGAATGGACGTTCACTCCAGCAGAGCTGCAGCACTATGACATCAACCATCAGGAGTGGATGGGCTTTGGCAAGCTGACCTTCCAGATCACCCCCAATATCCGGTTTATGGGCATGTACCACTGGAACAATATCTATGAACCTGTTTACCAGAACAGAACAGGGAATGATTACACTTATGCGCTCACGATCGTCTGGGATCACGAGAACACCCACACCGCAACAGGCCAGCTCAATTGGGTCCTGGACCAGAACACATTCCTCGATGTCCGCGGGACGTATGTCTACCGCCACTTTCCCATCCTCATGCGGCCAGAATACTCTAACAACTATATGGTCTACGACCGGGAGTACGCAGTTTTCTGGGGGAATACGTATTACGGGGACGACTATAAACGTACCAAAGAGCTCGCTTCGGTAGCTTTGACCCATTTCGCCGATCAGCTCTTCGGAGGAAGCCACGAATTCAAGGTCGGCGGGGAGTTCGAGCACACGGTCTACGGCCTCGACAGGTTTAGGGGCTACGATAGAGGAGACAATCCCTACTACACGTATTGGAGAGATTACAATGCCGGAAACAAATATTACTACTCACCCACAGGCAACCCCCCAAGCGGCCGGCTCAGAATGCGTCCTTTTGCCGAGCGTGGCGTCGTGTGGAAATATGACAACACCCGCCGTTTCTCCGGCTTTGCCCAGGACAATATGGTCTTCGGGCGGCTGGCGGTCAACCTCGGTGTCCGTCTCGATTACGGCTACCAGTACGAACCCGAAGAAACACGGCCCGCCATGTACGACCGGTATAAAGTCGGCCCGGAGTTCATGAATCCCGATCTCGCTTCACCGGACCCCAACATCCTGCTTGAAGCGCTGAACGATCAGTATCACAATGATCCCAGCATCGAGTTCAACCAAGTCTCTGCGCTTGATCCTCTCTCCACCCCTTACAAAAAGATCGTTGAGTTCACAACGCTTTCGCCGAGGATCGGCGTTGTTTATGATCTCTTCGGTGACGGAAAGACGGCCGTGAAAGCTTCATTCAGCCGCTACTATGAGCCCATCTGGTCCGCGAAGTACAATGCCAGCAACACTATGAGCGGCGGGGCGATGAACTGGTACTGGTACGACGCGAACCGCAACGGATACATGGACCTCCCCATCCCCAATGGCAGGTATGGTTCCCCTTCCAATTCTCAGTATTTGGACCCGAATGGAGATTATTACCGGTTAACCAGTTATGACATTCAAGACCCTAATTTCAAATACTATCCTGACAACCTGAAGGCTCCCTATATGCATGAATTCATGGTCGGTATCGATCACGAGTTGGCAGCGGACTTCAGGCTCGGACTTCAATTCGTCTACAAGGTGAACAAGAACATCGTCGAGGACGTGGATAAGAACAACGGCTACGATCCCAATGCCACCGATGATCAGGGACGGCCTATCTGGCTCCCTTATGATTTTATCGATCCCGGCTTTGACGGAGAGTGGGGCACAGAGGATGACCAGAACATGACTGTTTATGGGCTGGCTGATTACGCGCCTACCAGGGTTTACGAAGGTGCGAATCCCCCAGAAGCAAAGAGAGAATACAAGGCTGTTATCTTGACTTTCGAGAAGAGGATGTCCAACCGGTGGATGCTGAATGGCTCGATCCTGTATTCCTCCTTCAAAGGCAATACAGACCCCGGATACAGTGCCACAGAAGGCGAGTCGACCATGTTCGACAATCCCAACGTGATGATCAACGGTTACGGCCGGCTGGCATTCGACCGGCCCTGGCAGGTCAAGCTCATAGGGACTATCCTGCTCCCCTACGACTTCATCCTCACCGGTTATTTCCAACACCGCTCGGGGTCACCCTGGGGAACAACGATTTCGCGCGTCTATTTCCCCTCCACCATCGATACGCAGGACAGCTACGTTGGTGTCAATACCGAGACGGTGGGAACCCGAAGAAATCCTCCCTACACCATGTTCGATATGAGGCTGGAAAAGAACTTCAACATAAGTGATTTTGGCAAGCTGGGATTCATCGTCGATATCTTCAACCTCTTTGGAAGAAGCGGCTACAATATCAACCAGAATCCAAATCCCTATATCTGGCCCTACAGAGATCCTCCAGAATACGATATCAGCTCAACCTATGGATTGTTGACCAGCGCCTACGGTGTCCGTTCGGTCCGTTTCGGGGTGAGGTTCACGTTCTAGCACAAAAAGAGCGAATTGCTTAAGTCGGAATAGAAAGAGGGAGGGATCTTTCCCTCCCTCTTTCCCCACAGTATCTAAAAATTTTTCCTCCCTTAAGTGAAGAAGCATCCCAAAAACCGTGATGAATGACTATTTAAATGTAGGGGCCGTTCCCCGAACGGACCGTTTGGGAAACGGTCCCTAAAAAGGATCATATCCGTCCAGCCCTTCTCACGGTTTTTTCCATCACACAATCTGATCACTCAATCACCTATTGCGAACTTAATTCATCACAGTTTTGCGGGTGTTTACTTTATGTGAAGAAAAATTTTTTGTTTTCAGCTAGAATTATAAATATGTGAAGAGATGTGTTTTTCGTCGAATAAAAGCACGACTAGAGGAAGAGAGAAAATAATGCGTCGCTTTCATGTAGGATTTCACTTGCTACTTGCGCTTTTTACGGCGATGTTTATCTCCCCTTCCCTGCGCTCTCTAAACAAAGAAAAGACAAAATATAATATCCTCCTCATCACCATAGACACGCTCAGAGCCGACAAGTTGAGCTGCTATGGCAGTCAAAGTCCACAAACTCCGCATATCGATCAACTTGCAGAGAAAGGCGTGCTCTTCTCCAGAGCCTTTGCTAACACCTCCACAACACTACCGTCTCATACAAATATCCTCTCAGGAACAACGCCGAACTACCATGGCGTTCATGAAAATTTAAATTTTATCGTCAGCGAGAAATTACTGACCCTGGCTGAGCATCTCAAGAATAATGGCTATGCAACCGGAGCATTCGTGGGGGCCTACCCCCTTGACTCAAGGTTTGGATTATCCCAAGGCTTTGACGTCTACGATGATAAATACAGCCGTGTTCACTCCGTCAATCTCGCCTCTCTCGAAAGAAATGCCGAAGAGGTGATCAAATCCGCCTTAACATGGCTGAACGGTCGAAAATCCCCCTGGTTTCTCTGGATCCATTGTTGGGATCCGCATACCCCGTATGAGCCGCCGGAGCCATTCAAGACGCAATACAAAGAACATCCTTATGATGGAGAGGTCGCCTACGTCGATTCGGCCCTGGGAAAGCTCTTCGATCACATGGAAGAGAACAGCCTCTACGATTCAACTCTCATCATTTTCACTGGAGACCATGGGGAATCATTAGGCCAGCATGGGGAGAAGACACATGGGTATTTCGCCTACAATTCTTCCACTCGGATTCCCCTCATCATTGTCCTCCCTGAAGCTATTCCAAGCCACGTCGAGCAGTATGTGAGCCATATCGACATATTCCCGACCGTTTGTGATGTTCTGGGAATCGAAAAACCCACTTATCTTCAAGGAACCTCTCTCCTCCCGGCTCTAACAGGGAAAAAGCTGCTAGAAAAACCCATCTATTTCGAATCCTTGTATCCCTATTACAGCCGCGGATGGGCTCCACTGAAAGGATTCATCCTCAAGAAGGCAAAATTCATCGACTCTCCCATCCCCGAGCTCTATGATTTGGACCGGGATTTTGATGAGCTCGACAACCGGCTCGAACAAAAAAACGTATCTAAACTGAGATCGCAGCTTCAGCAGATCATCGATGACCTGACTCCGTCTGAAAAAGTCGATGCGGCTCAGACCGTCGACCGAAAAACTCGTGAGAGACTGGCAAGTTTGGGTTATGTCTCGAGCGTCCAATCCTCACAAAAAAAGAATTTTAGCGTTCAGGACGATATAAAGGCTCTCCTTCCTTACATCAACAAGACCGATGATGCCCGGGATCTCTATAAAAATGGGAAATCAGACGAAGCAATCAAGCTTTTATTGGAAATTCTCAAAGAGAGAAAAGATATCGATATGGCGTATAAGAACTTGGCTGCCATCTATCAGGAGAAAGGAAATACTGAGGAAGCTCTTTCAATCCTGGAGCAGGGAGTCAGCGCCCTCCCTTCAAGCCACGAGATCCTTATCGAATATATGAAAGGGCTCATTGCGACGGATCAGTATGATAGAGTCATCAGCGCGTTCGAAAAATCGAGTATTAGAGAAGCCGAGTATGATCCGGAAATTTGGGATAACCTTGGCACGGCCTATGCCAATAAAGGCCGTTTTGAGGAGGCGATCAAGGCTTTCGAGATGGGGCTTTCCCTGGATGACAAACATCCTGAGCTCTACAATAACCTCGCCAATGCCTGCTATTCCTACGGCCTCCAGTCGAAGGATCCCTTTCTCTTTTCGAGATGCTTTGAATACTACAAAAAAGCAATCGAGCTCGACCCCGGCTATGCGGTGCCTTATTATGGATTAGGCCACGCCTATCGCCAACAGGGCAATCTGGGAGGTGCGATCTACTGCTGGGAAAAAGCTCTGGAAGCGGACCCTGACTTCAGGAGGGCCCATTTCGACCTTGCGATGGCCTATTTAAGTTCCGGGAATAAAGTCAAGGCATGCGAGATGTTCAGTGAGTATAAAAAACGATACTACCATCTCATGGTTCCCGCTGATAAAGAACGATTAGATGTCCTCCTCAAAGAATGTCAGAAGTAACTCGCGGCGAAACAAAATAACAGAATAAATTCAAATAATTGGATTCAGTTCATATTTTTGAATAAGTTTAATCCTCCATTTCCCTTCACTCCTTTATAACTCCCTGATTTTATTCAACTTAGAAAGTTTCAAGAGATGGCATAAAAATTGCAAATAAAAAAATTAATACAATGTTTCGTACATTGGAAACCAAGCATAACAAGGAGGTGTTCAATAGGAGGGATTCGCTTCAAGCAAGTGGATTAATGGTTCTCCCTACCCTCATAAGAGGCGGGAGAGGGAAGCCTGTGAAAGCAGGTTAGGGGAAATATCTTAAATCAATATCCTAAATCAAGGAGGAATTCATTGATTAAGAATTCATTCAAAATTTTGATGGTTTTCATCCTCGCCATCGGGCTCACCTCGTTCGCGACCGCTCAGGGCAGTCTTTCCGGCTCTGTCACAGGGAAGATCTCAGACACTGAGGGAAATCCCCTTCCAGGTTGTACGATCACCCTCGAAGGTATAGCCCTCCAAGGACAGATGACCTTTGTCTCGACAGAAGCCGGTCAATACCGTTTTCCTGCTGTGCCTCCCGGAGAGAACTACCAGATCACCTTTGAGATGCCCGGATTCAGGACAGTTGTCCGGCAGGGACTGAAAGTCAACGTGGGTAAGGCCACCAACATCAACATCACGCTCGAGATGAGCACACTGGAAGAAGAGGTCACAGTTGTCGGGGAATCTCCCACTGTCGACGTCAAACTCTCCAATACAGCCGTCAACTATTCCAAGAGCTACATCTACAACATCCCGATGGCTCGAGACCTCTATGCAGTGTTGAACTCCATGCCCGGATCGGTGTCTGAAGATGTGAGCTATCGCCGTACATCCTACATGGCTGGAGGAACCGTCAGAGGCAATCAGTACTCAATCGATGGAGTGACCATCAACGATCCGGTAGTCATGTATCCCATGACCAACGTCAATATCGACGTCTACGAAGAAGTCGAGATGGACATGTTCGGCCACACGGCAGACATCGGCATCGCTGACGGCGGCTATGTCAACATCGTGACCAAGTCCGGAGGAAACGTCTTCCACGGTGGAGGTACCGTCGAGTATTACAACGAGGATATGCAGAAAGCCCTCCTCAGCGAGGAAGACCTCAAGGCGATCGGACTCACAAAACCCTCAGGCTGGAGCACCTGGCAGGACTTCTCGCTTTTCCTGGGCGGCCCGATCATCAAGGACAAGGTCTGGTTCTTCGCCAACGGCCGATATTTCAAGTGGGTGCAAGACTTCAACCACATCATCTATGACGCCACCGAGGCTGCTGGGTCCAGAGTTTACACTCTCGATGACGCCCCGCACAAAGAAAACAACATCTTCGGCAAACTGACCTTCCAACTGGCTTCCAATATCCGCTTTCTGGCCACATACAACCTGGCCATGATCACCGAAGATTTCTACACCAACCGCGTCGGCTCCAACCTCGACGTAACCGCCACCACAAAATGGGACGGCGAGACAGGCCACACTGTCAGCGCACAGTTGAACTGGGTGGCCAGTCAGAACCTGTTCTTCGATATCCGCGCCGGTTACATCCGCCGCTTCTTCCCGATTCCGTACAGCGCATATGCCATCGCCGATGCCCCTCAATGGTATGACAGATATTACGCCATCTACCGGAATAATCCCCGGTTCGAAGAGACCTATCTCCGTTCGCGGCTCAATCCTTCGGTCCAGGCGACTCTGTTCATGGACAATGCCCTGGGCGGAAGCCACGAGTGGAAATTCGGCGTAGAGTACGAGGCCACAAGCGGCAACTGGGACTGGTGGAGACAGAATCCACACATCATTTATTATTATGCCGGCGGCCCAAGTTATCCCACCTCAACCGAGCCCGACAGATACCGGATCTACGCTTACATCTGCGGGGCTACGGAGGGATCATCCGTTCAGGAAAACACGATGAACAGGATCGGCGCCTATGTCCAGGATAGCTTCACTATCGCTGAAAGGCTGACCCTGAACCTGGGTGTGCGCTTTGACACGAGCAAGGGAAGATTCCCCGAGCAGTACCATGGCGCAACGGCAGACACCTATGGTTTCCTGGCCGCACTGGGACAATCGACCTACAGCGAATACAGCCTCCCGGCCATGGATGTCTTGACCTGGACCCATTTCTCGCCCCGCCTCGGATTTGCCTTTGACCCGTTCGGCGACGGCAAAACCTCGATCAAGGGCTCCTGGTCCAGGTACAATGAGTATCTGATGATCCAGTACTACTCTCTGGCCAATCCCAACTACCCCAACACCGGTGGCTGGTACTGGTACGACGACAACGAAAACGGCATCCCCGATGCCAATGCGGACCGGTTCGAGCTTCGTTATCTCCCGCCCGATCCCTTTACCTTCGAGCTGGAAAACGAGGTGAACACCGACGCCAGCGCTCCTTACACCGACGAATTTGCCTTCGGAATCGAGAGAGAATTGGCCAGGGACTTCAGCGCCGGTGTCACGTTCGTCTACAAGCACAAACAGAACGTTTTTGAAGACGTCAATGATTACAGTTTGGGTAAGGACGAAGCGTGGAAAGGCTATGCGGAAAACAGCCCCTACTGGGAGAGGTTCGACTTCCTCGATCCAGGAGACGACGGCGAATTCGGCACCGCTGACGACCAGCAGTCCTATGCGTACGGTGAGCTGGCCGGTGCTCCTGACATCCACTACTATCTGACAAATGTCGAGGGATCCTTCCGGAAGTACTGGGCTATCCAGTTCGTCTTCAACAAGCGGATGTCCAACAACTGGCAGTTGCTCGCCTCTTATGTCTACAGCAAAGCCTGGGGCAATATCGGAGGAAACTACAATAACTCCTTTGGCGCCAGCGCCGGCTTCGACACACCGAACGCCTTTGTCTTCAACGGCGGGCGTCTGGATTACGACAGGCCGCACAACATCAAGATCCAGAGCACAGTTATTCTGCCCTATGAGTTTATCATCAGCGGCTACTTCAACCACTCTTCCGGCTCACCCTGGGCCAGAAGCGTCACCGTTTACATCCCTGATGATCCCAAGTACAAATGGCCCGGAGATCCCTACACAGTGAACACGGAATTAAGCGGTACACGGCGCAATGCTCCATTGACCACTCTGGATATGCGTGTGGAAAAGAGATTCCGTATCGGCGAGACGTTCTCCATCGGCGCCTATCTCGACATCATCAACCTTATGGGGAGAAGCGGGTACAACATCACCGGAAATCCCGGCGGTTACATCGACTACACAGATCCCAACAATCCATCATTCGAAAGATTCGGCACATACGGCAACATCACCGGCGCCTACGGAAACAGAGTCTACAAAGTCAGCATACGTTTCACCTTCTAAGCACGGATAGACTCAGAAGCTCAAAGAGGGGAGGAAATTTCCTCCCCTCTTTTTTTATGTTCAGATCGCCCAACGAATGGTCAGTCCTGGGAACGAACCCTACATTCCTGTTGACCGTTTGTGTAAGGACCGTTTCCCAAACGATCCGCTCCCCTTCGATCAGTTCGGGGAACTGACCCTACATCATTTTATTCTTATCGATCCATTCGGGGAATTGTCCCTACAAAACTAGGTTTGTGAAAAACAAATCGCCGGAGTATAATAGAAGCACTGGAAGCGCTCGGAGCGAGGTGAAGGGGACAGGGCAAAAAGATGAAAAGAAACTCACGTCTTCCCATTCAAATGGTGGTTGTGTGTTTGTGCTTGGGATTCGCCGCCTGTGCCAGCAAAGGGCCGGGCAAGGTTGAACTGGACCCACAAAGCCAGCAGTTTCTGGACTATATGAGCTACATTATTCTCCCTGTGGAAAAGAAAATATTCCTGGAAATGCCGCACGAAGACAGGGGGGAATTCATAAGGGATTTTTGGGCTAGACGGGATCCCGATCCCACAACCCCGGAGAACGAGTACCGGACAATCTTCTACAACCGGCTGGCGATAGCGGACCAAGCGTACCGCATCGGCAAGCCTGGCTGGAAAACAGACAGGGGAAGGATGTACATTCTCCTCGGCCCGCCGACAAACGTCATCACCAAAAGCATGGGCGGCAGCCCCCAATTCCGCCCGACTCTCATGCCCGAGGCTCCCCTCGAAGAGGGCACGGTGACAGAAAAACCGACAGAAATCTGGGTCTACGACAATTACACGGATGAGTTTTCAGGGCCTTTGAGGCTTGTCTTTGTGGATTATTATCGGACCGGAGATTACCAGCTAACATCCCATCAGGAAATCACGGCTTTTTCGATGCTGACTCTTCAGTGGGATCCGCTCGACCTGCCGAAATTCCAGTGGATGGGTATGCTGGAGATGGATGAAAAGAGTGTCCCGGGATACGCGATCTTCGACTATGATGCCGCCGCAGACACATATGAAGAAGGTGATCAAAGGAATGCCATCGTCTCTATCGACATCCCGTATGAAAGGCTTGATTATACATCCACCGGAGACACCTTTACCTGCACTTTCCAGATCACCGCGGAAATCAGAGACAGCGAAAAAAAATTGATCACAGGCCAGGAGGAACACTACTCCGAGAAACTAACACGGGAACAGCTCAGGGGTTTGATCCTGAACAGAATGAATATTCATAAGGAATGGGAGCTGGATTTGCCTCTGAAAGGAAAATATATCTATATCAGCGTCGCTGACAAGGTCAGGAACAAGCGCCTCCGGAAACTCCTCGAGATCAAATAGCTTTATTTTTTGATGAGCTCTTCGAGTTTGGGAATCAAGGCTTCGATGGTTGGCGCTTGGGGGTCATCAGGAGCATACTCCAGGAATTTCTTTAGACTGTCTACGGCCAACTGATACTCACCCTTGTTCAGGTATGCATAACCCAATTGCCGATAAGGGGGAGCCCAATCTTCCTTGATTTCAATGGATTTTTTGAAATACTCGATGGCTTTGTCCGTCTCAGCTTGTTTGAAGAAAATCTCTCCGACATTAAAAGCCAGCGTTTCATCGTTGGGAAACAGTGAAATAGCCTCCTGGAGGTATTGGCTGGCCTTTTCCAGGTCGCCTGCCATCATAAAGGTTTCACCCATGCTCGAAAGAGCCCTGGCCGCACTTTCGTCGCCTTCATAAGACCCTTTTTCTTCTTTGACTTTATCGAGGATGACCTGGTAGGCGGCAATGGCTTTGTCGTATTCTTTCATCTCTCGGTAGCAGTTGCCAATATTGAGATTCACCTGAAATATGGAAGGATTGGCTTCCAGAAATTCTTCGAATTTGGCCGCGGCTTCGGCATATTTTTCTTCCTCAAAAAGTTGGTTCCCTTCCTCAAAAAGGGCCAACGCGTTTTCATCTTCAATGGAGGGCATATCTGAAAGGGAACTCAAATCGATTTTTTTGAGTGTAAAAGCAAGGGGCGGATTATTCTGCGAAAATTGACTGACATTCATTTCATGATAGACGGTCCCATAGCCCTCCATAGTCGCGGTAAATCTAAAATATCCTGTTCCCAATCCGGCAACGGCCCAATTTCCATGGCTGTCAGACGTTCCTGTGAATGTGGTGTTGAACTTGAGATGTACGGCGGTAATGGTGACGCCTTCTATGGGATTTCCAGCTTCATCCACGACCGTTCCTTTGACCCTTCCTTTGCCCCGGCCCTGTTGGGCGGCGAGGGTCATCGTGACACAAAAAATCAGAGCAAAAAAGAGGATTATTCTGTATGCATTCTTGCTTATCATGTCGGTCCTCCTAAGATAAAACAGGTTTCTCTATTTTAGAGGATACTTCCTGAAAATTCAATATTTTCCGCCTGTGATGTTCCTTCGTTCTCGTCTGCCTGATTTATTCTTATCGGTCCGTTCGGGGAACGGACCCTACATCATTTTTTCTTGCTCGATTCGTTTCGGGGAACGGGCCCACCATTCAAATCAGTTTTTAGCGTCACACATGAACAAAAATTGCACGTCCTCGAAAGGATCGATGAAAACAAGGGGGATTTTTTTAGGCGAATAAGTCTCTACCTTCATCTTCAGGCCAATGATATCAAACTGCGCCTGACCCTTTTCTGATTGCCCAAGGTGGTAATAGGCTCTTCCCGAATTCTTCAACGATTCCACTTCTTTGGGATCCTCGGCTAATATCTCCAAGTAGGTATCCAGGGCTTTCTGGTACTCCCCCTTATTGTAAAACACGGCGGCGAGATCTTGCTTGGCGGCGAGCAGGGTGCCTGCAACCTGCGAGAAGTTTTCTATCGCCTTGGCCTCATCCTTGGTGTGGGCAGCGATGTAGCCTTCGATAAAGGTCAGATCATCGCTTTTCTGTCCGGCTTTCTGGAGTTTTTCGAGTTCCTTGCCAGCATCTTTGTAATCTTTCAGTTGGCATTTGACGACCATCAATTGCTTCCGGGCATCTATCTCGGGATAATCATATTTTAACGCCGCTTCAAACCTATCTTTAGCGTTTTTATAATCTCCCTCTTTTTTATAGATCATCCCCAGCGAAAATTTAAGGATCCCTTTCCGCCCTTTCGTGAACACAGTCCCTGCCATTCCGCCGACTCTATCGACATCCGCATATGTCTGGTCGGAAGTGATGGCTGCGGGCGCCGCACCGATCTCTTTAATCTCCTGTTCCGTACGACTGAGGATATCCTTAGCCTTCTCGATATCACCTTTAAGGTAATGGGCCAAACCCAGATAGAGGTGACAGTCGAAATTTCGAGGATAGTACTTGAGTTTTCTTTCCAGGAGACGTATCGCTTCGTCAATTTTTCCCTGCTCGAGATACTGGCAGGCGCGGACTTCCTCCAAATAGGCCTGAGCCCGGCACGGGGGAATGGCCCATACAGTGCTTAAAAAGCCGATTCCGACAAGCAGCGCAAAAATTTTTTTCATTCTGTGTGTCCTCCCTTTTTGGTTTTCAATACAATCTCTATAGCAGTACATCAGAGACGCAATCGGTCAGCTGCCTCGGTCCATTCGGGGAATGGACCCTACATCATTTAATTCATGTCGGTAAGCTCGGGGAGCTGACCCTATAAAATACGAGAAATCCCACACCTGGTATATTAGAGGTTAAACTCTTTGACCTTCTTGAACGTGTCTCCACCCGTTTTGTTTGTGAGATAACCATACAGCTTGTTCTTTCCCGTCCGGAGTTGGGACAGCTCTTTCTCCAGGACAAAGGGGATTTGAATCTCGTATTCTTTTCCTTTCAGATCTTCAAGGTCTCCTTCATCCGTCTCGACCCTATAGGAATTTTCATACTCCCAGACAATCGTGTCCTCTGAATCTTTCAATTCCAGACGCAAATCGAGAGTTGTGACAAGTTTGCCTCCCTCTTCGGTGAACCAGATATTGCCATATGGGATTTTGACGAGAAGAGTTCCCTCTATCCTATCGGGTGTATCCACCGTTTTGTCAACGTCCCAATCAAAGTCAATCTTTTCTACTCTTCCCCTGATGGTCTGTTGGGCCGATGCCTGAGCCCTATTCAATTCATGCATGTACATCAGGTTTAGGCTCCGGAGCGAGCTCAGGTCATATGTCACAAGCCGATAGGTTCCCGTGCACGTGTTGTCCACAAAGACAACAGGAAAATCCCCATAATACCAAACCTCCTGGCAACGGCTGGAGGCATCATACCCCATTGGATAAGTGATCCGGTCTAAAGGCGGCCCGAACAAAATAAATATTCTTCCCCGGTCCGTCATCCACCCCGGTTTGCCTTCACTGATAAAGAGCTCATCGGCCCGGTCCATGCGGTTGAAGTACTCCAACTGAAATTCATTCTCTTCTGTGTTCGGATCAGGATCACGGCGCTTCCAGAAATCCTCCTTGAACTGCTCCTTTTCTTCATCAGGGAGATCGAGGAAAGTGTGCTGTTCTTCCTTGGTGATAATGTAACGGACCCTGCTGAGCCAATCCTTGTTTATGGGGTCCAGCTTCTGTTCTATTTTGTAGTATCGGCAGGAGCCGACAGAAACAATAATCCAGGATATCAGCAACAATGTCATAAGAGGCAACAGATATGCCTGTGTTTTTTTTCGAATCGTCAAAAAATCAGTCATTTTTTTTCTCCTTTATGGCCTCGAGGTTTTGTTTAAGCTCGGGCTGGTCCGGATTTATTTCAAGAGATTTTTCCCATGCAGCCAATGCTTCCTCTGTGTCTCCCAGCTGAAAATAACATTCGCCCACTGCGTTCAGGACGTTTGTGTTGATTCCGTAATGGTCGATAGCCGCATTAAGAAATTCAACGGCTTTACTCAGTTCGCCCAATGCCTGATAGGCCTTCCCTATAACAAAAAAGACATCATACTCCGGGGGCTCTGGTTTGCTGAACAGAGGAAGAAGGAGTGGTTCGATCTTTGTGTATTCTTTCAACACCATGTAGAGCCGCGCGAGATTCAAAGCATACTCGGCAGAATCAGGATTTTTGTGATAGGCATCTTCGATATAAGCCCGCGCTTCCTGAACGTTCCCGCTGTTGTAAAACTGAGTGCCGATCACGTAAGAATAGACAGGACTATCGGGTCCTGGCATCAGCTTGGAGTACACCCACGGACGCGCGATGAGCGCTTGATGGGTCACATCGAATTCATCCGTCTCATACAGGATCTCCTGGCCATCGATGAGCAGCGAGACTTCCACCCTGTAGTGAGCGGGAGAAAAATCCAGAAGGGGGAACGACTCCACAAAATTGGGCCTTTCCAGGTAGTCTAAAATCCGCTTTGTCTCTGTCCGGAAGGGTTCGGCGTTTTTGAGAAAATTGTATCTGATCTCACCCTTTTCTGTCTGTGAGGGTGTCAGTCCGTGAATCTGAAACGCCAATACCAACGAATCCTGCATTGTGAATGTTCTGTTTGCCTGTAAAAAGACCTGATTTGTTCCCAGCTGAAAAGGCCTCAATCGATCCGCAGCGGGGGCCTTTTTTTCCGATGCATAGCCCATTATAAAAGAGGTCATCTGGAGCTCATCCTGCTGTCCTGGGATGAGAAGGTCGCGCTCGACGGAGGCGAACTCTTTAGAAACAACATTTTTCATTAGAACGGATAACTTGTAACTCCCAGGAATCAGAGGAAACATATCCCGGAGGCTTAACGGCCGTCGACTGATCTCTTTCATCTGTTCTTGGTCAAAGTCTAAGGCAATGTCTTTCTCAAACTGGTAGATTTGTTTTCCATCCATGTCTGTGACGGTCCCATTCAGCTTCAATGTGGTGTAGAATTTATTCTCGTACTGATTGACAGAGAGCCTTTCAGGCTCGATAGCATAGTGTACAAAATACATACCTGAGGGATCCTTCACGATCTCAACGACAGCATCGCTGTCTATGTAATTCGCAGAGTATTCCACCTCGATAACATCTTTGAGATCGAGAAACTTCTGGGCGTATTTTTCTTTGATCTCCCGAGAAGGCGTTGTGAACACTCTCTGGATCAAAATGTCCGAACTCATGGAGGGCCGGTCAAACGCGAGATTCCGCTCACCAGGTATGAGGGACATGGAGACATCAGCCAGTTCCGGCTCCAATTCCATAAGCTGTCTATATGCTCCCAGGTAGTCTGATTGGTCACCCCAGTAAGATGTCATAAGGGCTTGTGGACCATGCTGAAGAGGGCTGTAAAGGACGTACTCCCCTGTCCCCCCCTGTTGGAAAAAGACCAGGTTAAAGCCGGGAGGAAGTCCGTACTTCGACATCCCTTGATAGAACCAGACTTCGCTGTTATAGACTTGAGTTTTACCCTCGAATCGAGTGATATCATTCGGTTCACCCAGGATGATATAAATTTCTCCACGGTCTGTTCGCCATCCCGCTTTTGGCGAGGATCGACCAAAAAAATGGTTGGCATGATTGATCCGGCGGTAGTGCTCTGTTTTAAACTCGTTTTCAGGACTTCCAGGAGTCGGGTCCCGTTGTTTCCAAAAGGCTTCGATGAATCTATCCCTTTCGCGGTCGGATTCTAGCTTCAAAAAAACCTCTTTTTCCAATGCCGTGATAATGTACACAACCTCTTCCTCGAGCCACTTTTTGTGTCTCTCCGGCAGATCTTTGATGTCTATGGAATCAGCACGAAGAGAAAGAACGACGGTTAATATGAACAGAGAACATATCAACATCTTTTTCACAGGCAAACTCCTTATATGCTCATGGGCTCATATCATCGAGACAGATCGAGCGCAGAAAATTTAATACACCATTTACAATCAACAGCAATATTCATGCCATAGTGTGGCATTTTGACAACTCCGCAACTCACATCACTCTGAGTTCGTTGGCTATAAAGATCTAACTTTTTATTATACCGCAATTGGATGTTTTTATCATTTTTTCAGATTCCTC
>CAYOSH010000053.1:0-20412 GCA_964406575.1 uncultured Eubacteriales bacterium
GTTAATAATACAGATCCTGCGACGGGAGCAGTTTTGCGCTCGGAATTCGGGTCCTATTCCGATGCTCTTTACACCTCTTTCCGCATCTATTTTTGATTGGTTTAAAGTCAGAAAGCTATTTTTTGTATTCATTTTCAAAAAAGGATGTTTAAAAACAACCAGGACGAAATATCCAGGGTGTCCCATGGCATCCAACACTGCCAGCGGTGTGAAAGAGCCGGCACCAGAACTGTTGCCGTGCCTGGTGAAGGCAGCCCTGAGGCGCGCATGTTACTCCTTGGAGAGGCTGCGGGAAGACAGGAAGACCGGTCTGGGAGGCCTTTTGTCGGCAGAGCAGGTGCCTATCTGGATAAAATGTTCCGCTTACATTCGTTAGATAGGGATACGGTTTTTATCACCTCCATTCTTAAATGTTATCATCCCGATTCACCGAAAAAGGCCCAGATCGAAACCTGCCGTTCGTGGACAGAAGTGCAAATTGAACTTCTGCAGCCGGAGCTCATTCTGGTCATGGGCAAGACTGCAGAGCGTGGGCTTTTTGGGAAGGCAATTGCCGGGAAGGAGCCTATCATAGTATGGGAAGGGATCTCCTGTGTCGTCACCTGCCATCCTGCAGCCGCCATGCGCTTTCCGCAAATGCAAGAACGGTTTAAGCTAGATTTTGAACGTTTTGTCCGATTGGCCGAGGTGAGGGAATTGCTGTGACTGATCCGATTAGCTCCGCCTTCATAAGCTTGAGCGTGTTTACGCGGACTGAAATTGCCGTAGTCATCGTGCAAAGGGGGCATAAACTTGGGAAACTGGCTGTTCCCGATGCCATTTTCTCGGCACAGGTTTGGGGGGAATTTTATCGATACCGTTCGCTACTTTTTTGGTGTAAATGAGCTAGTGGATGACATGAAAATTCTCTAAACATGTTCCGTTTATGCAATACAATTTCCTGTTTAACAGGACACGGAGTGTCATTCTTCCATCTTTTAATCCCAAAGAAATACACCTATTCCCCTGATAAGGGAAATAATTCCATTTTTTCCATTTTTGGCATGTTTTTTGTATGAGTATAGGTAAGAATCGAATGATTTGATGCAAAGAGGAGGACAGAAAATGTCTAGTTTTATGAGGAGGTATGCAAAAAATATTTATATTATTGCATCGATTGCCATTTGTTCTATTGCTCTTATCGTTTTTCTCTCTTCCTGCAAAAAGAATCAGATGGGAGAGGAGAAGGTGCCGTTGGATGAGAGGGTTCCGGAGTTGGAGGCTAAAATCAGGGAGCTGGATCAGGATGTCTCGACAAAAGATGCTCAACTCGTACATTTGAAAGAGACCAAATCCGATCTGGAAAGTCAGATTCCCTGGCCTCATGAGGTGCAACAGGGAGACAATCACTGGCAGATCGCCTATGATTTTTTGACTCAGAAAGCAAAAATTCATCTTCTGGATAGAGACAAATTCCGTCTCGCCCGAATAATCCTGTTCCTGGATTGATTATGGGCATCCGAGAGAAATTCAAGATGGCAGTTTCTCAATATAGTACGTGCTGGGCAAGATTAGCAATTTTGGTTTAGGAGGAGATCTTAATGGAAAATGCTTTGGAGAATCTTTTTGATGCTTTTTCAGAAGAGAGAGCGAGCAAGCCCCGCAAGACCGGGTTGACCATAGTCAGAGATTGTGGCATGGGACTTAATCAGGCGGAAGACTTGGTGCGCGTAGGCGGCGATTTCATCGACATTATCAAAATCGAACATGGAACGGAAGCGCTGTATGACAAAATTTTCATAAAGGAAAAGATCAATCTTTACCAGGCGCAGAACATCGACACAATGGCAGGGGAAAGCAATCTTGAAATTGCGATTTGGAATAAAATCCATGACGAATACCTGAAAAAGACTAAGGATCTTGGATTCAGCATCATGGGCATACCCAGCGGCACCATTGCTATGAGAAGGAAGATTCGAGAAGATGTCATAAAGAAAAGCATCCAAAACGGTTTCAAAGTGATCACCATCGCCGGAAAACAGCATCAGGAAGAAGCGCTCACTTTTCCACTCGTCTTTCAGTTGATCTCTGAAGATTTGAAGAAGGGAGCGCATAAGGTTTTAATCAAAGCAGAGGAATACAGAAACGGTTTTGGCATTTGCGATAAGGAGGGAAACATCATAAAAAAACATGTCCTGCATTTTCTTGAGGGCATAGATGACCCCGATACCCTTATATGGGAGGCTCCGCTCAGGAATCAACAGCAGGATTTGATTTTTCATTTGGGGCTTAACGTCAGCCTCGATGGCATTTCAGGGGATGACGTTTTGTTGTTGGAGGCCTTAAGGCAGGGTTTAATCGGGGAAAAGGAAAAGAAGTCTTATCTGGAGCGCAAGTATTGGGAGGATTTGCAGAAGCTTTGAGGTTGAGGAGAACAAATTGTCCCGATCATGAAGCTCAAAAGACAACGTTCCAATCAAACATTTAGTGAAAGGCGCATGATAATTTATGAGGGAAAATATTGCGATGCTATCAGTCCTTGGGCTGATAGTTTTGTTGATTACGATTTGTTCAAAAGGAGGCCCTGATCTGATTGTACGGAGTATCGAATGTCGAGATGGGAAGGACTTTTTCTCAATCGCCAATGAAGGAAAGGGGCCTTTTCCAGAGGATTGGGTGGCCCTGGCATCTCTTTACATCGACGGTGTTACTCAAGAAGATGTGGTGCTGAATGAACCGACTGCTATCAAAGATGGCGGAATCAGCGAGCCTGGAGGAACGTCGGATTATTGGACAGCATTTGAGGTTGACAAGATCGTCCGAGTGGATCTCTACGTGGACTACACAAAAGAAATCGATGAATCCAACGAGGAGAACAATTCCACCGAAAATGTCTATGTCGAACCTTGCGAGACTTCCCAAGCCGAATAGTTGGAGGATACAAGATTACTCAAAATATCATGGTTTGTTCGCTTTCGAGATATAAAAATAATACCCAAAAAAGGGAACGGCTGGCGGCCACAGCATGATCGCTGGAGCTCAAATCGATATTGTCGGCACGGATCAGGAGGAGATCCACTCCTTAAAGAAAGAGGTGATGTTCAAGATGCTCCATGCGCTCAATCACAGGAACACCACCGGGCTTTTTTACCTGGTTAACGACGAGAAATTCAGCTTGAAATAGGCTCGACAAACCAGGTTTTTGATATTGGTTAAATCCCGTTCAGCCGGAATAATTCCTGCGTGATGGCACAAATCAGCAAGATACAGTATGATGAATTGGTTATGCGGTCGCCTTCCCCGAGAGACATTCGCCCACAACTCCCAAGGATGTTGGCACGTAATTTGGACTATGTTCATATGAGAGGAGGAATCCACACTGAATAAGCTTGGTATCGAGCCTGGAATCGATGTTTGTGATTTCTGAACGAGATCGGAATAGGGAGTGATAAATAAAAAAAAAGACTAATATGTTGTGTGGTTCGAGGACTTGAGGGCCGATAATGTCGCGATCGAGGACATCGACTCCATATCACTGAATCCTGACAGTTTGCTAACGGTGAGGGAGCGGGTGGCCAAAAAAGAAAACGGGAGAACTTAGGGATTGCTTGTGGGATGCGGAAAGCCTCGGATGGATAAAGATAACTCGTTCGGCCGTAAAGCATCGAGAATGGCAAAATGGAGGACAAACCAATGAATTTCGATTTTATCCAGCCCTTGTTGAAAGAGGACAAGACAAAAATCATTCTTCTGGTTATCGATGGATTGGGAGGGACACCCCTGGATTGGGGAGGACTTACGGAATTAGAGACCGCCTCGACCCCGAACCTGGATGAGCTTGCCGCACACGGGCTCTGCGGGCTACATCAACCCATCGGTGCGGGGATCACTCCTGGGAGTGGACCTTCTCACCTGGCCCTTTTCGGCTACGATCCCTGCAAGTACATGGTGGGGCGAGGAGTGTTGTCGGCGTTGGGAATCGATTTCGATCTAACATCCCAGGATGTGGCGGCTAGAGGAAATTTTTGTACCATCAACGAGCAGGGCGAGATCACCGACCGCCGCGCTGGACGGATCAGCACGGACAAAAATAAGGACCTCTGCGCGTTATTGAAGAAGGTCATTCTGCCCGATATCGAAGTTTTTGTGAAGACCGTCAAAGAACACAGGTTTTTGCTTGTTCTTAGAGGTGAAGGCCTATCGGGCGATATCCCCGACACCGACCCTCAAAATGTGGACCTTAAACCTTTCGAGCCAAAGCCGAGATCGCTGGAGGGAGTCAAAACCGCAGCTTTGGTCACTACGTTTGTCGAACAGGCCCAAAGGATTCTCAAAGATCATCGGCCTGCAAATATGGTGCTTCTGAGGGGATTTTCTCAGCGTCCCCAATGGCCTCTGTTCGATGAAGTTTTTGGACTAAAGGCCGCAGCCATCGCGGCTTACCCCATGTATCTCGGGCTGGCCAGGCTGATCGGGATGAAACCTTTTCATTCGAACAACACCATAGAAGATGAGCTGGATGTTCTAGAGAATCAATGGAAGAATTTTGATTTTTTCTATATTCATATAAAAAGCACGGACAGTGCCGGAGAGGATGGGGATTTTAACCGGAAGGTTCGATTGATCGAGAAGGTGGACCAAAACATTCCGCGTATCAGGAGCCTGGAACCTAATGTGATGATCGTGACTGGTGACCATTCGACGCCAGCGGCATTAAAATCCCACAGCTGGCATCCGGTCCCGACAATCCTATGGGCGAGACACTGTCGTCCCGACGGAGTGGACCACTTTGGGGAACGAGCCTGTCTCAGTGGAGGGCTTGGCCCCAATTTTCCCGCTGTGGATTTGATGCCCTTCGCTCTTGCCAATGCGTTCCGCCTGGACAAATTCGGAGCCTGAATACGAGAGAAACGATCCCATGGAACGACGAAAACGATCCACCCAATTCCTGTTCAGAGCTCATGGATATTGTGTCGGGATTTGAAGTGATTGCCTCTGAGTATTAAGAAGAGATCTGTTCGAGAAAAGTTAATGAAGAAAGGATGAAAGGAATGGCTTCGGAAAAAGCTGGAAAACACCTATGAGCCAGAAAAAAATACATATCGGAACATCCGGATGGGCAGGCGCGATTTATGCCTGGACCGGAAAAGTGAATGATATTTTTTGTTATTTTGACAACGATGAGGCGGGGTATGCCGCTCAGGATGCCTTGAGAATGCAATAAATGTTAGAGAATTAAACCATGCCTATTCATAATTCTGATGTCGCCGAAATCTTTAATAAAGTCGCCGACCTTCTGGATATCCAGGGCGACAATCCGTTCCGATGACGTCCTGGACCGATTGGACCTAGTTATCTGCTCTGTCCACTCCAAGTTCAACCTGTCTCAGAACAAACAGACCGAGAGAATTATCAGAGCGATGGACAATCCCCATTTCCACATACTCTGTCATCCCACAGGAAGGCTAATCAACGAACGCGCCCCTTACGAGATCAACATGGAGCAAATTATTGAAGCGGCCAAGGACAGGGGGTGTTTCCTGGAGCTTAATGCCCATCCCGACCGGCTAGACCTCGATGATATACACTGCAAGATGGCCAGGGATATTGGTGTAAAAGTAGCCATATCCACTGACGCTCACCGCATCGATGACCTGAATTGGATGACCTACGGCATAGGCCAGGCAAGACGGGGATGGTTGGAGCCTGAGGATGTTCTTAACACACTCAGTTGGAAGAAGCTCAAAAAGCTGATCCGCAGGAAATAAGGGAGCCAAAGAGCGGTTGCCCAACTATTCGAGTTCATGTACATTAAAAAAACATTAGAATTTTTATAATGAGGTGATTCATGCACATATGGACTCGAAAGATCTTTCTCTTTGTAAGTCTGATCACTCTTTTTCTTTTCAGTCTTTTTTTGATCAATCAAACAGCTCAAGTCGTGACATTGGCACAAAGTGTAAGTTTTGAGTTCGGTCGAATCGTCCTGGTAACCCTGTTAATCCTTTATGCGTTTATGGGATTTATCCCGATCTACTTCTATATCCGACTCCCCCAGACCTTGTCCCCTCCGGAAAGTGAAGATTCTCCCGAATTTCCGGATTATCTTTCCCGGCTCTCACGCCGCCTGGGAAAAAATGTCCATCTTGATTCTATCTGTTTGGGAAGCCGATCGGATATTGAGGCCGCATTGAAGATTTTGAGCAGTAAAGCGGATCAGATCGTGAAAAAAAGTGCGTCCATCGTCTTTGTCTCGACGGCGATCTCCCAATCGGGTCGTTTGGATGCATTCACAGTACTCTTTGCCCAAGTGAAAATGGTCTGGCAAATCGCCAAACTCTACTATCAGAGGCCATCCCCGCGCGAGATTATCAAGCTTTACGCCAATATCGCGGCGACCGCTTTTGTCGCTGACGAGTTGAATGAGATCGATATCTCCAGACAGGTTGAGCCGGTTATCACCAGCGTCATGGGAATTTCCCTCAGTGCCTCTATTCCCGGCATGGGTAAACTGGCCGGAATTGTCACCAATTCACTGCTTAGCGGAGCGGCCAATGCCTATCTCACCCTTCGGGTAGGAGCGATCGCCAAGTCCTATTGCACAAGCTTGACCCGTAAAGAAAAGGGACTTCTCAGGCGTTCGGCAACTGTCGAAGCGGCACGAATGCTCGGAAAGATTGTTATGAGCTCCACGGCGAATATTACAAGGGCCTTTATGGCCGCAGCTGTTAAGACTCCCGGGAAGCTCTCTCGAGATATCATCACATCGAGCTGGGGGAAGATCTCCAAAAAAGACAAAATTTGAGATGCGATGTCCATTGGCTCCCCCACATGACCGATGGGGTGCAGGCTGTCCAGCTTTTTTCGGAAAGCATGTTCTCCATCCTTTGACCTTTGCGCAAGTTCCGACACCAAAGGCGTCCAGATATATCCCAGGTGGATGGAGTTGACCCGGATCCTATCTTTGGCGTAGAGCAGGGCATCGGTGTCTCTTCATCCGAAACATCCATATGCCAGAATAATTTTTATGTCTTAGGCAAGAATTTAATTGGGGTGACCCTATCCGTCCAACCCTTCATATGGTATTCCCCACAATACCATTGGCGCACTCAATAGCGCAATTTAATTTCATGCCATCACGGTTTTAATGATCCAACGGATTGCATCGAAGATTTGAAATTTTTAGGGCTACGGGGTAGACTATAAGTAAGTTTCTTTCATGCTATTAGCTAAACAAAAATCAGGCCGTTTGATCATTGTCTCCAACCGGCTTCCTGTGACCATAACAAAAAGAAAAGGGAAAATCACCGTCCAACCAAGTCCAGGAGGGCTGGCAACAGCGCTCCGCGCTCTGGAGACCGATCAAGACGTTGTTTTCGTAGGATGGCCGGGTTATATACCAGAAAGCCGCAAGGAGCAAGAATTCATCGAATCGACGCTGAGAGAAAAGCATAACTGCTATTCGATTTTTCTGAAGCGCAGGGAAATTGATAAATACTACTATGGCTTTGCCAATCGAACCCTTTGGCCCCTTTTCCACTATTTTACCTCTTATTGCACGTTTGAAAAATCGGAGTGGGATGTCTACCATCGCGTCAACCAGAAGTTTTTCAAGGAGATTGTCAGCCTCTCCGATGGGACGGAGACCTTCTGGATTCATGATTATCACTTGATGCTGTTGCCGAATCTGTTGCGGACATATTTTCCCAAAACCGATATAGGATTCTTCCTTCATATTCCTTTTCCCTCATCAGAAATATATCGCATACTTCCTTGGCGTAATGAGGTACTGGAAGGCATCTTGGGAGCCGACCTGGTCGGTTTTCATACTTATGAATACGCCCGCCACTTTTTGAGCAGTGTTCTGCGTCTTTTAGGGCATGAGCATGAATTCGGCGCCATTTCTATCGGGAATCGAATAGTTTTGGTGGATAATTTTCCCATGGGTGTCGATGCTCATAATATCGTGAGTCTGCTCGAGCAGGAAACGACGCAAAACGAAATAGTGAAGTTCGAGAAGATGGTTCAAAAAAAAGACCGGAGGGTCATCCTATCCGTCGACCGGCTTGACTATTCAAAAGGCATTCCGCACCGATTGATTGCAATTGAGAGTTTTCTTTTAAAGTATCCGGAGTGGCGAGAGAAGTGCGTGTATATTATGCTCTGTGTGCCTTCAAGGACTAAAGTCAGGGATTATGCTCTTCTCAAACAGGAGGTCGAAAGTTTGGTGGGAAAGATCAACGGCCGTTTCGGCACTCCCGGCTGGATGCCGATTTATTACATGTATCGCTCTCTTCCTTTTCAGCGGCTGCTTCCTCTCTATGCACTCGCCGACATTGCTTTGGTCACGCCCCTGCGAGACGGCATGAATCTTGTGGCGAAAGAATATGTCGCTTCGCGGATGGATGAAACGGGTGTTCTTATTTTAAGCGGTACAGCTGGCGCAGAGGCCGAGCTGGGCGAGGCCCTGGTTGTTAATGTTTACAGTAAAGACGATATTGTCAATGCCCTCGTCCAGGCTTTGAAGATGCCGGAGGATGAGCAGTCCCAGCGGATGAAGGCCATGAGGCAACGCATCTTCGAGTATAATATCCATCGCTGGACCAGAAGTTTTATTGCAGGGATCGAAGAAGCTAAAAAACGAAAGGCTCAAAGGGAATACCGAAAGCTTTCGGAGAAGTGGAAAAAACAGCTTCTCTCCGATTACAAGAGGAGCACAAGACGCCTTTTGCTTTTTGACTATGATGGAACATTGATTTCATTTAGCGGGAGGCCCCAGGACGCTAAGCCGGATACGGAACTCAAAAGGTTACTCCTTCTTCTAGCGAAGCGGCGCAAGAATCATCTCGCTATCGTCAGCGGCCGCGACCGTTCAACCATGGACCACTGGTTGGGAGATATTCCGTGCACTTTGGTTGCCGAGCATGGGGCTTGGATCCGTGTGGATAAGAATTCAGGCTGGGAAGCCCAAAAGACCGTGTCCCACAACTGGAAATCCCAAGTGATGCCCATTCTGAAGACTTATATGGCGCGGGTTCCAGGGGCACTTGTTGAGGAAAAGGAGTTCGGGCTGGCCTGGCACTACCGTAAAGCCAATCCTGAATTGGGGGAAATTCGCTCGCATGAGCTGTTCGATAACCTCAACGAGTTTTTGGCGAACACGGATCTGCAACTCATGCATGGAAAGAAGGTGATCGAGGTGCGGCAGGGCGGAATCAACAAGGGCCAGGTAGCCAAGGCGTTAATGAAAATGGATACCTTTGACTTCGTGCTCGCTATCGGGGACGACTGGACCGATGAAGATCTGTTCAAGGCTTTGCCCAGAGGCGCTTACTCCATCAAAATCGGTTTTGGTGCGACAAAGGCGCAATTTTTTCTCGAGTCACCCCAGACCTGCCGTCGTTTTTTACACGATCTTGCTAAGCAATGACGATCAGAGGTTTGTGTTTAATCCTCTTCCAATAATGATCCCATATTTTCAACAATTTTCAGCATATTCTGTCACACCGGTGACCTCAGGGAAGGAATCCATCTTCAAATCCAGGCGAATACCATTGACAAGCGCATGGAATGGATTGACTCCCTGGCGATCAAATCCGATTTTGGCTCGGACTTGAAGATTTCCTATATTTACGCCCTGAGAGAAGATTACGATGAGGCTTGGAAATGGCTAGAACAATTCATCACGCAAGCTCCATCCCCAGGCTTGAAACACGAAGGAGACTGGCTGGTTTGAAGAGCGAAGATCCATAGAATTTATATCACCAGATAAAAGTTAAGATGTCGGTTTCATTTTTCTTCGTCATTCTCTTATAGATTTTTTTGAGGATCTTTATTCTTAACAACGCGCCAAATTTCCTTAATGAGTTCCTCGGCATCTGCGATCGCTTGCTCGGCCTCTTGTCTGGGAATTGGTCTGTTTGGTTCATAAATAAAATCATGCCTTTTTCTTCGCATGCGGTCAAACTTATGAATCAATTCCTTGATTTCATTGCCAAATACTACGCTTGCAAATCGAACCGCTGTTGCGTGTTGATCTTTTCCTAGAGGTCTATATCCAAAGGACATCATCAGAGCACGACCTGCGCGGAGCATTGCATGATAAGCAATGGCATACGACCATGCTTCGTCTATGGTCAGGTTGAATTTAGAGGTTTGAAGATCTTGCCTTGATCGTGAAAGGAAATTGTATATCTGTTTGAAGTTGATTTTTGTCCTTCTAATAAGACCTTTGTTCTCAAGCTCATCAAATTGCATTTTCTGAGCCTTTAAGCATTATTTTTGCCTCTGATAATACTTCTGAGATAAAAGCATCTTTTATCTTTTTCCGCTCCTCATATTCTTCCCGGTCAAAGCAGATGTAATTTATCTCTCTATTTATTGAATATTCTAGCCCGCTGATCAATTCATTCAGATCGGTTAAATCGGGTTTTCCAACTATGATAACGTCCACATCGCTGCTCTCAGTCTCTTTTCCTGTAGCGTAAGATCCATATATAAAAGCGGCTTCTATCCCCTTCAATTTTGCCATAGCCTCTTTCAAAAGCCCCAAGACTCCTGTTGTTTTAAAAATGATGCCTTTCAATTCAGGATACAGGAAAAAATCTTCGTTTACTGAATAAAACTTTTGATTTCCCTGTTTTTCACTTATCAGCAAACCGAGACTTTCAAGATTTTGCAATTCTCTACTTATGTTTTTAGCTTCTTCATTTATCTTTCTTTCAAGTTCACGAATGTAGAAACGGGCATTAGGGAGACTCAGAAAAACATCTAGAAGCTTTGTCCTAATTTTAGACGAAAATAAGTGACTTATAATCTCAAAATTCTTCATTGTGGTATATTTTACCACGAGTGTGGTATATTTTACCACGATTTAAATTTTCAAAATTTTTTGTCACATCAATGGCACACGAGGATTAGTCAATATTACTTCTACAAATTAGCATTGGTAAATCAGCTCTCTATAAAACCAATACAATTTTAGTATTTATAACACCATTAGAATAAGATCCTATATACTCCGCAGGGGCCTATTACTAATTGTATGGTTATTCCCCCCCTCTTATACAATTCAAATAATAGCATACAAGGATTTAATTCAATTTCCTTGAATTTGATATTCTTTTGCCAGCATTGAAAGGAGGCTATCTCATGTCAACTCGAAAAGTTTTTTTTGCAATTCTTTGTTCGTCCATGTTTTTGGATCTATGCCATGTGGCAACGGCCAAACCCTCGCCAACTGATGCGGAAATGGCCAGTCAGCAGGCTCAGGAAAAGTATGATCTGAAGGAATGGAATAATCGGATTCGCCGGGAAAAGTTCGACATCGTCTTGCCTTTAGCCATGCGGAAGAATAATGTCGACATGTGGATCCACGTGATGAGAGTAGCAATTCGTGATCCTTTTGGCGCAGAAGACCTTGGCAGTACCTCCGGCGTTTTCGTCTTCACGGACCGTGGCGGGGACAGAATCGAACGCGCGGTTCTCGGACGCCGCTGGGGAGCTACGCATCGTGGACGGGTGGAGTGGAAGACCAATTTCCTGCCTGGATTTTTTTCCTCACGGATTTTACCGAAGAATTAGTCTTGCCTTTTCTCGATTGCAGCGGGTGAGCTGAAGATCTTTCTCAGGCGTTCTGCATTGAACTTCAGCTTCCGGTCATAAGTGTAAACACCGTTCACTTCCTGTTCTATGTCGTAGAGTTCTGTATAGCAAAATCCGGAAATATTGGGATGATTCGTAAGAATGACTGTTAACTGCTCAATCAAATCTTCAACCTCTTCGCCACTTTTCCCCATTCCCCAGGACTCCCTTACACAGTGCTCGGCCACCGGCATTGAAGCAAATTCTTCTGTCCAAAAAGTTCCGCCGTATTCGTCAACCATATAAGGCTGCCCTTCGTAAGGTACTGAATGACTGGAAGAATTGAGACGGAATCCCTCGCGTTTATCCGGAGCGACATTAACATAATTTTCTTGAAATACTTTCGGGTCTTGCTCATAGTCATGGACTGTGTAGATGTCGGTGAAGACATGGACATATCCGCTGGTATCATTGACCGGACGGGTTGGATCCAGGTGATGGGTTAAGTCTACAGTTTCTCTTATGGCACGGCGGTGTAATTCAGGATTTTCCCTGGCATCACTGGGTGTAGTTTCGTTAAATGGCGTCCACGCAATAATAGAGGGATGATTCCTGTCTCTCATCAATACCTCTCTCCATTCTCTATTGTGATTGCGGACAGCCTGCGGGTCTCCAAGGTCCAAACCCCAGTCTGCAAACTCTCCCCAGGTGAGATAGCCCAGCCTATCGGCCCAGTAATGGAATCTCTCGGGGAATACCTTCTGGTGTAACCGGGCTCCGTTGAAACCCACAGCAAGGGATAACTCAATATCCTTTTTCAGGGCCTCATCGCTGGGAGCACTCCAGATCCCATCCGGATAGAAGCCCTGATCCAGTACAAACCGGAGGAAGATAGGTTCATTGTTCAGGTAGAACTTATTGCCCTCTATATGAAACTTCCGGAGACCTGCATAACTCTCGACTGAATCTATGACCTTGCCCCCAGAGAGAAGTTCAAAACGCAGGCCATAGAGATAGGGATGGGATGGACTCCAGTGATGGGGATCATCCAGCTCAAGAATAACTGAAGCGCCTGTGGATGCAGATAGACTTTTGGATTTAATCTTTTCACCCTCCTCTGAGTAGAGGACAGCACGAAACTCCATACCACGTCTGCAATTTTCTAGAACAGGAGTGAGGATGAATCGACTCTTGTCTAGATCTGGGACTATGTGAACAGACTGGATATAGCTTTTCGGTCTTGCCTCAAGCCATACCGTCTGCCAGATACCAGTGGTACGCCTGTACATAACTCCATGGGACTTTAATCGCTGGCTCTGTTTACCTGCCGGTTGTATCCTGGAACGTACATCATCCACCGCACAGACCACCAGGTTATTCTTAGCCTCCTTCAGGGTATCGGTTATCTCGAAGGAAAAGGAGGCGCCGCCTCCGTAGTGATGTCCAACCGGCTTACCGTTAATCCATGCCCGGCAATCGTAATCAACGGCTCCAAAATGGAGAAAGATGTGATTGCCCTTCCAATTTTCGGGAACTTCAAAAGTCCTGTGATACCATACCGAGGGCATGAAATCGGTATACTGTATACCGGAGAGCGTACTCTCTGGAGGAAAGGGTATCTTAATCTTCCTGCTGAAGCTAGATGGATCCTCCATCCAACCCTTCTCCACTCCCGACCTGCCAAAATCAAACTCAAAGTTCCACTCTCCATTCAGGTTTATCCAAGCGGGTCGGTAAAACTGGGGTTTTGGATGTTCAGGATGAGGGGGATCGGAAGGGGAAGCGAAAAAGTTGAGAGAGGGTATCAGGAGTAAGAAACTCAGTACTCCAATGCTCAATTTAATCTTTAAAAAAAGTAGCTTTATCATCATTTTACCCTCCTTCTTTCACTTAAGACTAATAAAAATAAGGAACGCTTTCAAGTGATTCCAAAGGGAACACATTCAAACAAGAAAAATTCCCCCAAAAATGGTACATTCTCTAGGTTCGAATCGAACAGAATCTCACCGTATTTTCAACAATTTTCAACGTTTTCTGTCACACCAGTGGCACACGGGGAGAGGTCTGTTTTTGGTATAAATTGACATCACATCCTTCCTATGATAAGAGCTATGATAGCCTTGATGGGGAAAAGCTAATACGCCATTAGCCATGAATTTTTCTTTGATCCGTCAGAAATACAATAAAAGGGGGTAAAAAATGTATAAACCAAAAGGATTGATGTTTTTCACCTTAGGGATAATGTTGATGGCATTTAGCTGCTCTTAACCTGAATCGGAACAACCGCTTCTCAGAGCCGACCTCCCTCTTCATTTAGAAGAACACATTGGTGATGCCAGAATCGAGGGTTTGGAGGTGCCTGATGATCTGCCTGCTCCTTTCGTGTGGGACTTCAGTGAACCGCAGCCAGGATGGCGGCCGGCCAAAGGGCTCTCGGAAAATATGATGGCCGTCGAGCCTGTTCGAGTCGACGACGCCCTGCGACTGCCTTTGACAGCTGAAAACCACTCGGCGCTCGGCCCCTATCTGGCCGGTGCGATTTACGTCGATCTGCCTGATTGGACGCTGGAAGACTGGGCTTACGTGGAGATTCGGGCCCGCGCGCAAGGTCGTCTGTCCAATATGGGCGTGAGACTCAACTACGACATAGAGAACCCGGACAAGGGTAGCTTCCCTTTCTTCGCCAACGGCGATGCATGCCCTCTCGTGAGCGACGGCACGGTCCAGACATACCGACTCTCCCTGAACTGGGCAGACGTGTGGCCTGTCGAATCGCGGGGTAGAATCGAAGGGCCCTGGACCGACTTGGCAGTGTGGATAACCTGCCCGGATCGTGAGGAAGCGGCCCTCGACATCCTGACGATCCGGGTCATCCCGAAATCACACATCTACGCCGATGCCGGAATTGGCGTAAAGGAGATTCCTATAGTCAACCGCAATCGTCGGGCTCTCTATACTCACGCCCCTAGCCGCCTCGAATACAACGTGAGAGTACCAGAGAAGGGCCGCTTCGATGTGGGACTCGGCGTTCTTCGAGAGGATGTTCTTGTGACATTCCGCATCGAGGTGCAGCCACGGGGTGGGGAGCCCGCAATGATACTCGAAGAGAGCTACAACAAGCGAGATGGCTGGGGTCAACGCTCCGTTTATCTCGCCGGGTATGCCGGCCAAGAGGTAACCCTGGCGTTGGAGACGGATGCCGAACGTGCCGGCACGGTCGCCTTCTGGGGTGCACCGACTGTAAGCGGATCTGCTCGAGTAGCAGAAAAGCCGAATGTGATCTTCTACGTCATCGACGGGGCCGGTGCTGAATACATGAGTCTATACGGTTACAACCGTCGTACAACTCCCAACATCGACTGCCTCGCTGCCGAGGGCGCCGTCTTCGAGCGAGCCTACAGCAACAGCAGTTGGACGCGACCCTCCACGGCCTCCTTTATGACTTCGCTGCAACACAGTGTCCTGGGCGGATTTAAGGCGGGCTTCAATGTCGTCCCCGAGAACGTACTGACTATGGCCCAGCACCTTCACCGAGCCGGGTACCAGACCGGCGTGTTCACACCGAACCCGAATGCGGGGAAGATGAGCGGCCTGGATCGGGAGGTGGATGTTTTCCAGGAAGCCTGGCACGATTTCACCTATGGCCAATCGGGGCATTGGAGGGAGGGCTCCAGGTACCTGCACGATGCCTTCTGGACGTGGCGGGAAGCTTATCCGGGAGAGCCATACTGGGTGCACTTCCAACCCGTGGACATTCACGGGGACTTCCCTGCCGTCGCTCCCTTCAGCGGCCTCTTCGTCGCACCAGAGCAAGCAAACACGTGGTTGGAATGGAGGGAGAGAAGAGATCGCTGGCATGAGAAGAACAACGGCGGAATGTATTCGGACCTTTGGAAGGAAACGGGGATCGATCGAGTCGAGTTCTTCACCGTGGCCCAGGGTCTGTATGACGAGACCATGGCCTACAACGACTACCAGCTCGGGCGGTTGGTGAAGCGCCTAAAAGCTCAGGGTGAGTGGGAGAACACCCTGCTGATCGTCGCAGCCGACCACAGCATCGATGGGGCGATGACAGATATGGCGATTGCTATCCAGGATTCGCTGCCGCCAGCCTGGAATCAACCGATGCTCCGGCCCTCTATCACCAGAATTCCGCTCCTGTTTGTGTGGTCCGGCCACATAGCGGGAGGGCAGCGGTTCAGCGATCCAGTTGCGTCGATGGTGGATGTACTCCCCACCATCCTGGACCTGGTGGGGTTGCCGCTGCCTAAGGTCATGCAGGGACAATCCCTGGCTCCGTTGCTCTTGGGCGAGGGAAAGGTAGAATCCAGGCCGGTGATCCTCGACGAGTTCCAGGTGGACCAAGAGACCGGTGAATTCCGGGGAGTCATCGAGGTTATCGACGGCCGCTGGGGTGCTTCTCTGGAGATCAACCCCCGGCCGCCCGAGGAAAACGAGCCCGAGAGGAGAGCAATGAGGCGGCGTCCGGTTCCTCTCCTCCTCTATGACCTGTGGAACGATCCCTACTGCCTCCACAGCATCCACGAGAAACGGCCGGATTTGGTAGAGAAGTACACTGCGTTCTTGGAGGAACAGTGGGAGGCGCACCAGGCATTGGCGCAAATGTTCACGCCCTCTGGGGCGGTTCCGTTGACCCCTGAGCAACTCGAGGCGCTCCGAGCGCTGGGTTATATCAAGTGAAGGTGAGGCTAACTGGCTTTTGGATTCTTTATGAAACAAAGATAGCTTTGAAGCCTAAGGCCTCAGAGCATTTATCTCAACTCAACCACCCTCTCCCTTGCATCATCAACCTCAGCGATCCCAGGGTTAGCATCCTTCCAAAGGTCGAGGAATTCTCATCATGGTCTATAGAATTATCACCCCTTAGGTTTCATCAACTCTATATACGGGGGATAGTCATGAAAAGGTTCACAATCCATATCAGGATCGATATAGTTTTCTCGTACAACTTGATAAGTTACACTTTGTGAGAGTGGCTCCTGAAGAAGCCTTACTGCGAGCTCTTTTTCGCCTAAAAGAGACGCGATACGTGCCCTCCATAATGTAGGACGCCCAGAAAGATAAGTCCTTTTATCATTCTCCAATACGCCTGCAATCCTGAGCGCTTCATCTCGATCACCTCGTCTCACAGCCAAAATGCCAAAGCGACCAAAGTAGTTAACGTCATCCGGATATTCTTTATGTAATTCCTCGAATTGAACCTGAGCTTCTTCCTACCTTTCAGATAAGTACAACGCATCTGCCAGGATCCAGTGCCGGCGATTCCACCAAAATTCCGATTCTTCTTCGGGTCTGCTCTCACATAATCTGATCGCACGCTCGAGCATACATATAGAAGCGTTCGCTAGTATTTTGATTAAGTTGCTTACTAGCCCACTGATACCGCCGACTAATAGAAGTGTTATTTTTTCTGTCATTATGCATTTTCCTTATGCAGCTAACGACCGAACTCACCTGCAGCAATGAAGAGCAGCGGAATAGCGGTCGGGTGCAGCGCCTTGTTGGCAGTATCCTCAAAAAACCTCGTAGGCCCAACCCGAGCTTTATTGTCTTATCCAGTCAGGCCCAGCCAGGGCAGACATCGCTCGTAGTTTGGCGGGCGGGTTCAGTTGAAGCCTTATTGTCTTATCTAAGGAGGCAGCAAGCCATTTCTTTACTTCCGTCGGTTTGCCCAGCAGCGCCAGCAAATCCCTATCCATCTCTTGGTTTGACTCCGGATCGCCACAGAAGACCTTTAGAGTATTGGAAACGATTTCCATCCGGCGGCGAATTGGTAGCAGGGTTATGTTCCTGCCACACGCGGCAAATGCCTTCTCTGGATTGAGCCTCCCACCAATCGCCTCGAGAATGATCTGAAAATTTTCTACAAAATTCCAGTGGCATGGCCAAAGCATGTCGATGGCAAGGCCCAACGAGAGATCTGCCTCATCTCCGTTTTCAGTGTCATGAATGATCGTACGAACCGTTCTCTGCCAGAAATCTTGGTGTTCTTTGTAGTGTTCCGGGCACTGGTTGCGGTAAGCCGATTCATACTCGCCTCCGCTCAAGAGAATCCACACATACTGTGCCGTTGGGTCGTCAAGCGGTTGCGGCCAATGGATCGAGCTGCGGATCTTTTCAATCACCCGTTGGACCTGCCATTCTTTCAACGGTGACCGCTCCCCAAGCCAAACGAGGATTCGAGATACCGGAACAGTATCTATGGTTAAGTCGATCGATGTACTGGGACATCCTGCAACCCACGTCGAGAGGGCGGCGCAGGCATTTTGCCATACTTTTTCTGTGGGGTGTTGTTGACCAGGTGAACGGGTGCCCAATCCCTTTCTTGTTTCTCCTGTACCGATCGCTTGGATTATGTTGCTGACCCATCGCTCGGCCTTGTGATGACACAATTCAAGACTGGAAATCAGTTCTCGAATCTTCGATACGTTTGCAGCAATAGGAGCAATATGGTCCTCCATCCTATCGATGGCCAAGATTTCCGAATCGGCTTCCAGGGTGCAATTACGCCACCATAATCGGCAAGATGTCGTCACTGATACTCTTCTCCTGGTTTATGTTCTGGCACGGGCTCGCGCTCATATTTGTTGGCAACAAAGCCGCTGTCTTCATTTGCTAAGTTTGAATCTTTTCCAAAAATCTTTTTCTTGCTCATACTGAACGATCCATTTCGAAGCTAAATGGACATTTTACCATTGGCTAATTCGTTCCAATATATCCTTTTGTTCGCTCGGTTCCGCGGGAATCCACAGCATGATCCCTGCGGGATCGACTTTCTTTATGAAATCGTCAAGCTCATGCATCTTAAGGTCCACGATAACGCTTTTGCCGGCTTCCTGGATTTTCTTGATTAATGGAAGCCACTGCATTATCGGCTGATCGATTCCGTACCCTTGCACCCAGTTTATGGCCTGCAGGTTAGGCAGGGTAAGAATGGCGTCAATGTGTCGGGCTACTCCCGGGCCATCCAGATGAAACACATTGTGCCTGAAAAGTTTCGCTTCCTTCCGAATAATCGGCATGCAGAATTCCTCAAAAAGTACAGGTGAAATGTGGATCGCAAAGTCACAAGCCAATACATTGAACGTCTCGAAACTTGGAAGATTCATCCATGTTACGGACAATTGGTGATGCTCCTTTAGAATCCTATCAAAATGATTATATACCTTCGGATATTCTTCAAAAACCAAGTCAATCAGATGCTTAAGCGGTTCGGGCCGGAGAATCAAATCCAAACAGAGTTTCTCTGTGCCCCTTAACATTGCAGTGCAATCGATGCCCGCGTACATTTCCGTATGGCCAACCATGAATTTTCCTTCCGCGAGCTCCAGTGCACGTTGAGTCATAACTTCAACGGCCTTGAAATACTTTCCGTCCCATTGAACCTTTAACGCGGGAAGATCCTCTAAAACCTCAATACACGGATGAGTCCAGGCTGTTACATCATCAAAATCAGCCGGCTGCCCCAAAAAAAGATTGTAGGCCAACGAACTCAAATTCGGCCAGTAGACAGGAAATGTTTCACCAAGAAACTCTGTTGTTCCTAGGGAGTCAATGAATGTCTGAACTTGGAAGTCCACATCGAGCCAGCGTTCTTCAGATGTTTTCCAGGGCCCCTTCACTGTACGATGTTTCTCGTATTCAATATCGTGGTGGAGAAAACGCACCAGCGGCCGGTCAATAATGCGCTGTTCATACCAGGCATAAATTCGCGCCATACACGTGTCGAAATCAGGCTTAAATTGAAAAGAACGCGTGTTATCGAAATCTACCATAGTTCTCCACTCAAAAAAAATTCAATGCTGCAGATGATCTGTCATAAAGAAATTCACAATGTTATCCAAGTATCTCATTTAATTCCAAAGAGTTTTTAATCTTCTGGCCTTTCCACTACAGTCCTAACGCTTCTTTGAAATACTTCTTTTCCAAGTTCGATCCGCTCACCACGACGCAGACTGGTCCGCTTTTTATCTTTACCTTCCCGGCTAAGAGAGCGGATATTCCTGCTGCACCCGCAGGCTCCACAACCAGGTGAAGTTCTTCCAGGCAGTAACGAACTCCCTCGATCAGCTCCTCCTCGGTAAGGAGAATCACCTGCCTGATTCGCTCGGTAGCCACTTCAAATGAGATGTCGCCGGTAAAGCGAGGGGACAGGCTGTCGGCACATGTTGGTTGTGGCATAATCGCCACGGGTTTCTTGGCCTTCAGCGCCTCGGTGAGAGTAGGGGCTGCATAGGACTCCACGCCAATAACCTCTACCTGGGGCCGGGTGTATTTCAAGCCCAGGGCTATGCCTGAGATCAGTCCTCCTCCTCCTACTGGAACCAGGACCGCTTCCAAGTCCGAGGGCGCGTCCTCGTCTATCTCCAGAGCGATGGTCCCCTGTCCTGCCACCACCCTGGGATCGTCGAAGGGGTGGATTAGAACTAATTCTTCTTTACCTAACTCGGCAGCCTTTTCTTCGCTATCGCCATAATGGGAGCCGTGCCGGAGGATTGTGGCCCCCGCCTTCTTGATCCTCTCGACCTTTACTTGCGGAGCATTGTCTGGGAGGACTATCGTTGCCTTGATCCCAACCAGGGAGGCCGCCATGGCCAGGGCTGTGCCATGATTTCCAGAGGACGCCGCCACCACACCCTTTTCTCTTTCCTTAGGGGTCAGCATGGCGACTGCATTATTTGCTCCCCGGAACTTAAAAGAACCTCCGGGCTGAAGAGATTCGAGCTTAAGATATGCTCTAATGTTCACCTGCCGAGATAGTGGATCTGAGAATATGAACGGTGTCCTGAGGATCTTGCCTTTTATCCTCCTCGCTGCGTCCAATATATC
>CAYOSH010000054.1:0-18888 GCA_964406575.1 uncultured Eubacteriales bacterium
TTATATGTCGCTCGGGGAGCTTTTCCAAATCCGTGATGAAAGAAATACGAGTGTCCCAATTGGTGGTTGCGAAAACGAACAGATCCTAGCTTTTCCCTTTGGTCCACTCCAGAATTTTTGCTTTTAGTTTTTCAGGCTCAACGGGACGAGCAAGAAAATCATTCATCCCGGCCTCAAGGCAGTCTTCCCGCCCTTCCTTAAAGGCCACAGCTGTGAGAGCGATGATCGGGAGTTTTGTGTTTCCCATCTTCCGGATGGTCTTTGTAGCCTCGATCCCGCCCATAACAGGCATTTGGATATCCATCAGGCACAGATCATAGTCCTCTGTTGTGGCTTTCTCGACAGCGAGCTTTCCGTTTGGAACGATGTCTTCCTCACATCCCAGTTTCTGCAGCAAGATCCGGATGAGCTTTTGGTTGACCTTATTGTCCTCTGCAACGAGGACTCGGATTTTTTTGGCAGAAAGCTCCTCAGCCAAGTGGGTGGTGACGATCTGTCCCTCTTTGCGGGAATCTCCCAACACGGTTTTGAGTACGTTGATGAACGCTCTCTCCCGGGCGGGTTTTGTCATGAATGCGTCAAAGCCGGACTCCTTGGCTATTCTTGCTGACCCAGGCCTGGCATCTGATGAGACCGCCACGAGTTTGATCCCCTCAAACTTCGACTGGCTTTTGATTTTTGTCGCAAATTGATAGCCATCCATCTTTGGCATCATGATGTCGGAGACGATGATCTGGGGAAGGTCTTTCTCTTTCTCGAGACTTTCCCAGGCGTCCGCTGCCAGAGTAAAAACCGCACGGATCTTCAATCCCGCATTCTGACAGTAGGAACTCAGGAGGCGGCGGGCATTGTCGTTGTCGTCCACGATAAATACTTCTTTCCCTTTGAGGGCTTCTGTTTCCAGTGGGGTGATTTCTGCACGGTCGCGCAGGTCTGATTTCCTGAGCCTGAGCAAAATAAAGAATTCACTGCCTTTTCCCTTTTCGGATTCCACCCGGATCTGTCCGCCCATTTTTCCAACCAGTGCGTTGGTGATGGCCAACCCCAACCCTGTGCCTCCATACTCTCTGGTTATGGAAGAATCTGCTTGGGTGAATGTGTCGAAGATGATCTTTTGTTTATCCTTCGGAATGCCTACTCCTGTGTCTTTCACAGAGATCTGGATGGGGTAGACGCTCTCTTCAGCCCTCGACTCTATAGGCTCGTTTGGCGCTTGCCTGACACGAACGCCGATTTCACCCTGCTCGGTGAATTTAATGGCATTGTTCAGGAGATTTAAAAGGATCTGCCTGATTCGCGTTGGGTCTCCCATGAAATTTTCCGGCATCCCCTCGTCAAAATGATGATAGAGCTCGATCTGTGCGTGTGAGACTTTAGGCCTGGCAATCTTGAGGATATCCTCCACCAAGTTCTTCAGATTGAAATCGATATCTTCCAGTTCGATCTGTCTGGCTTCGATTTTGGAGAAGTCCAGAATATCATTGATGAGGGCTAGCAACAGCTTCCCGCTTTCGCGGATCGTGTCCACATAGTCCACCTGGACTTCATTCAATGATGTGTCCGACAAAATGTCAGAAAAGCCTATCACAGCATTGAGCGGTGTTCGTATTTCATGAGACATGTTGGCCAGGAACTCGCTCTTAGCCTGATTGGCACGTTCAGCAGCTTCTTTGGCCTGTTTGAGTTCCTCCTCCGCTTTTTTGCGCTCTGTGATATCCGTAGCCGCATAGACGATTCCAGCGGGAGTGCCATCCTTGTCTGTGATCGCAGAGGCGGAGACACTCATCTCGACCACTGGGCCATCCTTTTTTTGCCATACCATCTCCCGGCCGTGAAGCACCCAGTCCTTGTTCAACTTGCGCGGAAAAACATCGTCTGAGATTTTGAAAATCAAGGAAACTTTTTTGTCTTTCATTTCCTTTTCTTTGTATCCGAGCAGTTCGCAGAGCGAGCGGTTGACCACACAGATACTGCCTTCTAGGTCGACGGCAACGATCGGCCCCTCCGTTGTTTCGAGAATGTGCTTGGCCGCAAAGGAAGGGGTCAGGTCGATCAATCGGAAGCGCAGGATCGTCTGGCCCAGGATCAATGCGCAGATGAATATGGGGATGTATCCAAGAGGGTAGATGGGAACTCCTAAAGTCGGAGCAAAATCGAGAGCTCCGAACAGGCCGATGGCGACGCCGATAAAGATGCCCTTGAGCCGACTCCTTTCCCTGTCGGATGTGCTTCCGAGGAAATCCGTCCATAGAAGGGCCAGGCTAATCATCATAAAGATGCCTACATAGACAATAAGGGTAAATCCCAAGGGGCCGTACCGGGCAAAATAGCCCCAGCGATAGAGGGACACCCCCTCGATCAAATAGGGGCTGAACACAAAACCGACACAGAATAAGCCCGACAATCCGAGTGTGGCCCAGGCAAAGTGTTTATATTGTCTGTAACGCCGGATGATGTCCAGGGTGAAGATAAAGAAGAAACTCGGAATGAAGGCCACTCCGAAATGCTCGACCGTTGCCCAGAAAAGCGCGTCCTGTTCACTGGGGGCAGAGTACAGCCAGGCCAGAGATCCCAGCCAGACGAGAATACTCACGGTGACCATAAAAAAGGAAACGCTGACTTTGGAGGCCTTGTCTTTGATCATCGTGAGAAGCCCCAGAACGAACATCACGATGCCGACAACAAGTGGGGGCACAGTGAAGATATTCAGCTTAAAGATCAATGAATCTAGAGTTTGCATAATGATCTCACGTCTTTGAATCCAGTCACAATTTCATATGGGGGATTTGAGAGAGTCTTTCCGCACGTCAGGAGCGTCGTGAAAAACCTGTAAACTCTCATTCAGCCATTAAATTAAAGTTATGTTTACAGTTTATGGATTTTTTGTCAATATTTAACAGTAAAAATAAGCCTCTCCAAGCCTTTGAGGACATGATAATTAAAGCATCCCTTTAGGCCCACCGCATTCCTGTTGTGTGTTTTCGCAATGACCAATTGGGACAATCAAACGTCACTCCTCACGGAATTAGAGATGTTCACAATGAATATTTTCACTTCGTTTTTCCATAATCGCTTTGATATAATAAGCGAAATTCTTGTCTGCTTGGAGCTTTGATGAAAAAAAAGGGAACGAAACTGGCACTGATTTTTGGGGCGATCCCCTTTCTCACCATGGTGTTAGCCCTGCCGTTGGTCAACCGGATCGAACCCGTGATCTTAGGAATGCCTTTCCTCCTTTTCTGGATCCTAATCTGGGTTGTATTGACCCCTCCTATCCTGTTTGCGGCCTATCTCTGCGAGAAAAAATTTAACAGACCCGAAGAGGGGGGGGACGAGTGAACATTGCTCTGATCATCATTTTTGCCACAATAGCCATTTCCACAATTGTTGGCATATTTGCGGGAAGACGGGTGAAGATGAACCTCGAGAACTGGACTGTTGCGGGCCGACGGTTCGGAGTCATCATCATCTGGCTGCTCATGGCCGGCGAGATCTACACCACGTTCACCTTCCTCGGGGCCAGCGGATGGGCCTACTCCAAGGGGGCTCCGGCCTTCTATATCCTGATCTACGGGACCTTGGCTTACACGCTGTCCTTCTTCATCCTGCCCGCTCTGTGGCGGGTGGGCAAGCGTTACGGCCTTCACACCCAGCCGGATTACTTTATCAAGCGCTATGACAGCCGCTCCCTCGGTGTTTTTGTGGCTCTGATCGGCGTCTTTTCCATCATTCCCTACCTTCAGCTTCAGCTGGCGGGATTGGGATTCATCGTCGAAGTGGCCAGCAAAGGGGCCATCCCATCCAATACAGCCATTTTGATATCTTTTATCTTAACGTGTGCTTTTGTTTACACCAGCGGTCTCCGGGGCGCTGCATGGGTCGCGATCATCAAGGATGTGATGATGCTGGCGGCTGTGGGAGTGGTCGGTATAGGAGTACCTATTATTTATTTCGGCAGTCCGGGCAAAATGTTCGAAACTCTGATAGCCAAAATGCCCGAGCACCTTGTTTTTCCCGGATCAACGCCAAACATGAACGTGGCCTGGGTCATGTCCACAATTTTACTCACAGGACTGGGTTTTTACATGTGGCCTCATGTGTTCGGTTCTGCGTTTTCCGCCAAAAGCGATAAAGTTATCAAAAGAAACGCAATCATCATGCCCTTTTATCAAATCCCGATTCTTCTCATTTTTCTGGTTGGTTTTACAGCCTTCCTGGTTATCCCTGAGTTGAAAAATGGCGACCTGGCTTTCCTGGAACTGGTGAACAGGACATATCCACCCTGGTTCATGGGATTTGTGGGTGCAGCGGGTGCGGTGACTGCCATGGTTCCTTCTGCGATCTTGGTTTTGTTTGCCTCTACGCTGCTGGCAAAAAATGTCTATCAATCGGGCTTTCGGCCGCGGGCTAAGGAAGAGACAGTGTTGCGGTTGTCCAGGATCATGGTGCTTCTCATCACAGCTTTTGCCCTTGTTTTTGCCATCTATTTCCCCAATGAATTGGTGAATCTCTTGATCCTGGGCTATGATGGGGTGTGCCAGTTTTTCCCGGGTGTTGTGCTCGGACTCTTCTGGAAACGCGCGAGCAAAACGGGCGTGTTCACAGGTCTTGTGATCGGGATCGCTGTGGTGGCCTTTCTCATCCTAACGGGCCGTGATCCGTTCTTGGGGATGAACGCGGGGTTTGTCGGACTAGTTTTAAACAGCTTCTTCACGATTGTCATTTCCGTCAACACCAAGCCAATACGATTGGATACGATTTAATTTGACAGTTATGGCTGATTCAGGTTCAGGGTAAAGATTTGAAGTTGGAATCGAATAGGGAGGATGATATGTGCAAAGACCTAAAGGATGCTGTAAAGAAAATAACACCCCAAATCATTGAATGGCGGCGTGACTTCCATCGGCATCCAGAGGTCGCTTTTCAGGAGAGGAGGACCTCGTCGGTGATCCGTACGTATCTGGAGAGTCTTGATATTCCTGTCACTCAGTGTGCGGATACAGGATTGAAGGCAGTGCTCACAGGGAAATCAAGCGGTAAGACCGTCGCTTTGAGGACGGATATAGATGCCCTTCCTTTGAAGGAAGAGGGAGATAAGGAATATATATCCCAGAATGCAGAGGCGGCTCACTGCTGCGGCCATGACGGCCACATGGCCATTCTGATGGGAGCTGTGAAGTGTCTATCAGAAAGGAAGAGTGAGCTCGAGGGGACTGTGGTCTTCCTTTTCCAGCCATCGGAAGAGCGAATCCCCGGTGGGGCCAAACGAATGATCGAAGAGGGTGCGCTCGATGGGGTGGATGCGATTTTCGGACTTCACCTTTGGGTTCCGCTCCCGACCGGCGCAGTGGGCGTTGTCAAAGGGCCGATGATGGCCCAACCGGATGCGTTCACCATTGTTGTGAAAGGAAGAGGAGGGCATGGGTCTATGCCTCATCAGACAGTGGACCCGATCCTTGTGGCCTCGCAGATCGTGCTGAATGTGCAGAGCATTGTCAGCCGGAACATCGACCCTATTAAGCCTGCCGTGGTGTCCTTCGGGACAGTGAAAGGCGGAACGATCTACAACATTATTCCCAGCGAAGTGATATTGACCGGTACAGTGCGGAGTTTTAAGTCTGAGATCAAGGATGTGGCCAAGCAGCGCCTTAAAGAGATTGCCGAAGGAACAGCGAAAGCCATGGGGGGATCGATCGAATTTTCTTACCAGGAAGGCTTCCCTCCTGTTATCAATGATGAAGCCATGGCCGGCTTTACTCTTGAGGTCGCCAGGAGAACACTCGGAGAAGCGAGCGTTGTCCACATCGATCCGGTGATGGGGGGAGAAGATTTTGCCTATTATCTGCAAAAGGTTAATGGGGCATTTCTCTTTCTCGGCGCTGGGAATGGAATGGAGTTCCCGCATCACCACCCTGCCTTCGATATCGACGAAAAGGCTTTGCCTTTAGGCACGCTCCTTATGAGCAGCCTCGCTCTGAAATACTTGAGTCAAACCGAGTAAGGGCTCGGAGATGGCTATTGCGTAGGGATCAAATGACTCTGGACCTTAAAGCATGAATGTCCTCGTCGTTTTACCTGTTGCCCTCGCCCTCGCAATGGACGCTTTTGCTGTATCGGTGGGAATCAGTCTCGGCCCTGAGAAGGTACGCACGAGCCAGGCGATGAGGCTTTCGGTCTCCTTCGGGTTCTTTCAGTTTATAATGCCGATTCTTGGGTGGCTGGCAGGAACTAAAATCCTATCTCTCATCCAGTCCTTCGATCACTGGGTGGCCTTTGGCCTGCTTTTTTTGATTGGATGCCGTATGGTTTATGCGTCTTTGCGAGTACAGAGCGCGCCTCATACCAGATCACATGATCCCACAAGAGGTTGGTCCCTCCTTATACTGTCAGTTGCCACAAGCGTCGATGCTCTTGCCGTGGGGCTTAGCTTTGCAGCTTTAGGTGTGGCGATTCGGTATCCTTCTTTGATTATCGGAGTTGTTGCCTTTCTCCTGACTCTTCTGGGGACGAAATTAGGGCCGATCCTCGGTCAAATTATCGGTCGGAGAGCAGAATTTCTCGGAGGATTAGTGCTTGTCCTCATCGGGATAAAAATCCTAATCGATCACCTATAACTTAAGGATTTAAAGCTTTTTGGAATTTTTCTGCTATTTTCCCCAGTGTTTCATACAAAAGAGGTACCACGATCAATCGGAGCATTATGGCAAAGAAAAATCCGCCGATGTAGACGACAGCGAGAGGTCTGTGCAGTTCTGCACCTGTGGTTTTGATCAAGGCCATGGGCAACACGGCGACGATCATCACTAAATCTGTCATGATGATCGGCCTGAACTTGGTTAGAGCTCCCTCCATGACAGCGTTTCTGAGCGATAGTCCCTGTTTTTTGAAGTCGTTGATTTTAGCCACAAGGATGACATCGTTCTGGACACATATGCCGAAAAGAGCGATGAGCCCAATAGTGGAGGAAACATTCATGGTCTGTTTGGTGATCAAGAGTGCCAGAATCCCTCCGATCAGAGTGGTAGGGATGTTCATGATAATGAGTGCCGCCTGCCAGATCTTACCAAAAGAAGAGAATAAAATGACGAAGATGATCAGGATGACGATAAGCATAAGCATCGTGAGATGTCTCATGGCCCTCTGTTGGCTTTCATATTGGCCGCCAAAGACAGCAAAATAACCGGGTGGAAGGTCCACTCCTTCCTCGATTTTTTGCTGTGCCTCTTTGACAAAACTAACGATATCGCGTTTGACCAGGTTGCAGAGAATGATTTTGCGCCGCATCAGGTTTTCCCGGAAAATCGTCTGGGGTCCTTCACTTCTGTATATATCTGCGAGCTGAGAAAGGGGGATCCTTTCTCCGTTCGGCGCATCGACCAGGAGTTCTTTAACGGCTTCTTCATCGTTCCGGTATCTTTCAGGGAGACGGATGAGGACAGAAGTGATTCGGTCTTTTTCATAAACATCGGTCGCTTCGATCCCATTCAGTGCAGTCTCGATGATATCGGCGATGTCACTCACTGGTATCCCAAAGCGGGCAAGTTTTGATCTGTCCACATCGATGATCAGTTGAGGTATTCCTGTGGTCTGTTCGATCTGCAGATCCGCCACACCCCTGATCTCGGCAAGGACGTTTCTGATGTCTTCGATATAATCATTAAGAACGTCCAGATCTGGTCCAAAAAGCTTCACCGACAGCTCCCCTTCGACCCCGGTCAGCATTTCGGCGAGTTTATTGGCGATGGGTTGCTCGAAAATGTAAGCGATTCCCGGGATTTTATCCAGTTCCTCTCTCATGGCTTGGCTGATCTCATTGAATCCTCGTTTTCGCTTTTCTGTAGGAAGAAGTTCTATGTTGTAGTGGCTGTGGTTCACAGGGTGGACGTGTTCGGAGGCCTCGGCCGTCCCTGTGGTTCTGGATACGGAAACAACCTCTGGAAAAGTGAGGAAGATTTTTTCGATGCGCTCACCCATTTTCGTGGATTCTTCTAGAGATGTTTCTGGCAGCATGACCGTAGAGGCTAAGATCGCCCCTTCGTCCAATGGAGGCACGAATTCTTTTCCCAGAAAATTGTAAGAGACTCCCGCACCGATCAGTAAAATCACAAATATGACCAGGATCACTTTTTTGTGTTTGAGAGCTCCTTCAAGGATCGCGCGGTACTTTGGTGTGAGGAATTCCGTTACAGGATTTTTTTTCTCTTTAATGTGTTTTTCGGTCAGGAAAATCGATGCAAGAACCGGCTTGAGAGTGAGGTTGAGAATGAGTGAACCGAACAGAGCCGCAGCGACAGCGAATGCTGTCGGCCGGAACATGGCGCCTTCGATACCCTGAAGTGTTAAAAGGGGAATGAAAACAAGAATGATGATCAGGTTAGCGGAAAACAAATACCTTCCCACATCCTTTGCAGCTTCGGAGGTGAGCACCATTGTGGAGGCCTGGCCTTTTTTATCTCTGAGCACCCGGTAGATGTTCTCGACCATGATGATCGAGCCGTTGGCCACTTTGCCGATACCGATGGCCAATCCTCCGATGGACATGACCGTCAGCTTGATCTTGAACAACTGCATCAGGACCAGAGCGATCAGTATTGAAAAGGGGATCGTTAAGGAAGCGATAAATGAACTCCTTAAGTTCCACATGAAAAAGATCATGACCAGGATGATGAGGATGGCGCCTTCGAGCATCGAGATTTCAACGTGATTGATGGATTTCAGGATCAAGATGGATTGGTCATAAAAATACTTAATTTTTACTTTTTCGGGAAGATCCCGGGCGATTTGAGAAAGAGTCTTTTTTATGTGCGCAATGGCAGTCAATGTGTCGCCGCCGTACTGTTTTTCAATAGTCACATAAACGGACTCCTTTCCGTTGTGACTGCCAGATTCTCGTCTGAATTTCGGACCGATTCTGACATCAGCCACATCCTTCATATAGATCGGCACGTTGTTGCGAGAACTGATGACTGTGTTCTGTATGTGCTCGAGTGTCTCGATGCGCCCGATTCCTTTGATGAGCGTTTCCTGGGAGCCCTTCATGATAATTCCGCCCGAAAAGTTACGGTTGCTGTTCTCGATAGCCTCTTTGACCTCATTGATTGTGACATCATAGTTTTTGAGCATTTCGGGCTTGAGATAGACCTGGAATTGTTTGACGAAACCTCCGAGGTTAATAACAAAAGAAACACCTTCCACTCCCTGAAGTCTATAGCGGATAGTCCAATCTGCTATGGACCGGAGTTCCATAGGATCGGTCTCTTCACCGATGACGGCAAATTCGAAGATTTCACCCATTCTCGAAGAGACTGGCCCAAGGATGGGCTGCGTCGTACCAATGGGAAGCCGGCCAGCGATGAGCTCCAGTTTGCTCGAGACAATCTGCCTGGCGAGGTAGATGTCCATCCCCCAATCGAATTCAACGGTGACGACGGAGTCGCCCGTGGCTGACTCCGACCTGACCCGAGTCACGTGCGGAGCGCCGTTGAGAAGGCTTTCCAGTGGAAATGTAATGAGCCTTTCCACATCCTCGGCGGCCATGCCGGGATTTTCAGTGATGATGTTGACCAGGGGAGCATTAAGGTCAGGATAGATATCTTTAGGCATTCGTGTATAAACGATGACTCCCCATATGGAAACAAGAAGGACCAAAAGGATTGTCAATAATCTGTGTTTTAGTGAATACTCAATCAGTTTATCTATCATTATGGATTCTCCAGTTGTTTTGTTGAATGGAACTTGCTGAGAGTATCCATCCCCATTGACTAATGAACCTGCCCCTTCTTCAAAATCTCGTCATAGAGCTTGGATTTGAGCTGGTAATTGCCTGTCGTAACGACCTCATCTCCTTCCTGAATGCCGCTAAGAATTTCGACGCGAGAATCTTCCTTTGCGCCAAGTTCGACGACCTGGGGATAGTATTTCCCGGCTTTTTTGATAAAGACGATGCTGTTGTCTCCATCATCGAGGATCGCCTCTTTGGGGAGAACAAGAGCCCTATCATGGTGGTTCAGTAGGATCTTTATATCGGCAAACATCCCGGGTTTGAGCTTGTAATCTGTGTTTTTGACTTCTGAGCGCACGGTTATCGTTCGTGTTTCTTCGTTCAGAACATCACCGATAAAAGAGATCTCGGCATTAAATTGATCCCCAGGGTAAGCGGGAACATTCACTTCCACCTGTTGTTTGTCCCTTATTTTGGCGATATCTTTTTCGTATATTTCTGCATCAATGCAGAGGATTGTAGGATCCATAATGGTCAGGATCTCTGTTCCCTGGTCGATCATTGCTCCAAGGACGGCATTGTTGATGGTAATTTTTCCATCGATTGGGGCATAAAGAGTGATAATGGGATTGATCTGGTGAGTCTCGGCGATAAGCTTGACCTCCTCTTCGCTGAATCCCAGGACATGGAGTTTTTTCTCCGCAGCGTTCAGAGTGGCTTCAGCGATCTTAAAATCGGATTCTGCATACAGAGAGTCCTTCTGCGCACCGACACCCCGGTCAAAAAGCCTCTTCTGCCTTTCATAATTAACGCGGGCCAGTTCATGGTCGGCCTGGGCTTTGTAGAATTCGGATTTGGCATTGCCCACTTCTTCACTCTGGAGGGTAACGAGTTTTTGCCCTTTCTTGATCCAATCTCCTATGCGGGCGTGGATCTGGGCGATTCTGGCAGGAAAGGGGTAACTGACAATGGCCTTTCTGTATGGGTGTTCCAGGACCTTCCCCATAGCTATGAGCTTAGATTTGAGCGGCATGTATGCGGCCTTGACCGTGTCGATCTCAAAAGCGCTTTGTTCTGCCTCGGTAAATTCGATCACATCGGCTGGTCCCCAGTTCCTTCCTCCTCTGCCGCGTCCTCTGCCGCCGAATCCTCTTCCCACAGCTTGCTGGCCTCTCTTTTCCAGCCGTTGTTGGCCAGGAGCCCTTGCCGTCTTCTGTTGCGATCCGGCTGCATTCTGGGTGATTTGTGTGTCCTCATGGCGAGTATCCCTGTGTTTTTTGCAGGTGAGCCCCAATCCTGTCAGCGCAAGTATAAGAACAACATACAAAAATCGATTTTTATATTTTTTTATCATTGGCTTTCTCCTTCCAAAGTCTGTCCAATAGATCTTTCCAGAGCCGCTAGAGCGGTCTCATAATTGAAGAGAGCATCGGCATAAGACAGTGCGGATTCGAGGAGGGTCCTCCGGGCAGCGATGAGCTCGATGCTACCGATCTCTCCTTCTTGATAGCTGAAGAGGAACATGTTGTACACCTCTTCGGCTTGATCGAGGATTTCTTTCTCAAAGAGCTGGATCTGGTTTTCGGCCGTCACTGCGATCATGTAAGCCTCCTCCACTTCGAGAGCGATGGAGTTTTTGATGTGATCGACCTCTTTCTGGATCGCCCTGATGTTCGCCTCGGCTTCGGCGATCTCGCCCTTTTTGGGCTGCCAGAAAAAAAGAGGGATGGGAACAGATAGCGTCACATCCCACCAGGCGCCTTCGCCCTCGACACGGTGCCGGTTGACCCCCAGTTCGAGATCTGGCAGATAGTTCATGGTCGCTGACTTTTTCCGGAGTTGTTCTCTTTCCAGGGAAAAAGCGATCCTCCTCATTTCAGGACGAGTGATGAGGGCACGCTCGAGAAGAGGCTCGAACTCCAGTGGGATGGGTTCTCGTTTGAGTTCTCCTTTAATGGCGATGGGCGCATACTTTTTTCGGGAGAGGAGATAATTCAGTGTGGCTTTTGCCAGCCTGATATCGTTGGCGGCAGCCCGCACTTCGTTCGCTGCTGTCGCGGCTTCGACTCTGGCCCTCAACACTTCCACCTGCGCCACATCACCGGCATCATGTTTGAGCTCTGCTTTGCTGAGGAAATCCTGGGCGAGTTCCTGGTTTCGTTGGGCATATGTCAGCTTCTCTTGAGCATGAAGAAGGCCATAGAATGCCCGTTTCACTTGAAAGGCCAAATCCAGTTTTAAAAGGTCGATCTCTGCCTGGATCTCATCTGACTCCCTTGAAGCGATCTTTCCTCTCACGGATTGTTTCCCGGGAAACTCAAAAAACTGGCTCACACCCAAATAGCTTTCACCGGAATTTTTAAAGTTGAAAAAACTGGGCTGCAGGTCCGAATCATAGTTTATCGATGGCTGAGCAAACGCTTTAGCTTGGGGGATGCGAGCCAGAGACGCTTGGTACTGCTGCAGAGATGAAAGGATGAGCGGATTTTGCTGAAGCGCTGTGGATATGCACTCCTCGAGCGTAAAGACTTCATCCTCTGAAGACTGGCTCCAGAGGCAACTGAGCCCGATCAATACAGAAATCATACACGTCAATATTCTTCTCTTCATCTGACCTCCTCATAACCTGGAAGATACAAACTTATTGAACAGAATTTTTATGGGGGGGGGAATGGATTATATGTAGGGAGGAGAGCGGGAGGCAGATTCTATATAACTAAGATAGTTGTACAGGCAGGGCTTAATAATCTTTAACACTCCCAATAAAGAAAGCGGGGGAAGACAGAAAAAATTTATCTGACTTGTGACGAGTGTGGAATTCAGAAAATGGCATGCCACACAGGTGTCAGTAGAATTAATGTATTTTTCTGTATGAGAAAAGTGAATGAATAGGGATGCTGCGATAAAAATAAAGAGGAAGATAAGATGGAAGTTCTTCCTAACTTTAATGTTCATATGGACTCTTCCCATTACTATAGGAGAAGGAACCGGATAAAGTCAACTCCAAAGATATACCAAAAGCGGCTGGTTATGCTTGAGTGGTTAGTTGATTTGAGAAGATTGGAATGTTGGAGGCCAGCTCTGAATTCCGTCTTTTTACTTGTGTGGAATCCAGATAAATTAATTTTTATCGGGAAAATATTCTTAGACAAATTTTTTTATCTCTTCAACATTTTTTTCCTGTGCTTTATCTCTTTTGTTTAATATGAAGCATTCATTTAGAGAATAATCATCCATCTTCAGGGCTATCCATCCGCACAAAACGGCGAAATCTCCGCTCGTCTGAACGCGGGATTTTATAAATTCTGGATTTGTGAAATTTTTACAGATCAATTCTTGACTATTCGTGTACCACAAAAAATGTCCGTTTTCGTGGGCTGTTGTGTAAATCCGGCTGGCATCGTTCAAGTCCCTTTTTACCAAAACAACATAAGCAAACGCCTTTTGTTCACAGCAGTCTGCAGATATCGCACCACACCAGCCGTTCCCATTGGAATTATCAGAATGGGGCCCTTGAAGTCCGAATTGGCTTCGTATTTCATTTATCCGGGCATAAACATCCTTCACATTGTCTTCTTTTCGATAAAATTGGTTTTTTTGAGCTCTACAAGGATACCCAGTTGCGGGATTTTGATTGTCCCCGTCTCATAGCCTTTGTTTGTAAAATAACTTTTTAATATTTTAAAAGGATCAATCATGTCCTGGGCAAAATTGTCTATAGCCGGGCAGGAAAACACTGAAGACGAGAAATACCAGAGATCGGTCAAATTCGATTGGATACAAAGCAGGAAAACAAGAGATCCTTTCAAAATCTGTTTCAGGCGCATGTTTTAGAACCTTATGCTTGACATTATAATATACCCTCCAAAAAAATTTGGTAAGAGGCAATCGGCTGCTCTAATTGTTCAGACAATTTATACGATTTCGGTGAATTGTAATTGCTGTAACGGCTGTGAAAACACTGGGACGTTGAAGAATCAATCCCAATGTTAGCGGAACTCGTTTTGCAATCGCGCCCCTCGTTTTTTTTCCTGGGTTCCTTTAAAAAGAGAATTCGAATCCTGCATAGTATGACCGTGGTTTTGTGGGACCGTAGACATAACCTGAATCCCTGAATATCCCTTGATCCAGGTCCTTCTGGTAAGAGTCAAGGATGTTGAAGATGCCCACAAAGAAGCTTAATTTATTATTTTGGGTTAGAGCAATGTCCCTTGTGAGTTTTGCATTGAGTACCCAAAAAGTCTCGGTGGTTTCAAGCATGTCTTCTTCGATGTAACCGGCATAATGGGGAACTTTCATGCTTCCTGTGTATTCAAGAGAAATATCCGCATCGACGATTCTTTCATTTTCATAGTTCAGACTCACATATCCATAGGAGTCAGGTGTCCGGAAAAATTCATTGGAACCGAAATCTGGCTCTGGCTCATCAAGATGACTGCGCTGAAATGTCCAGCCGGTCTTCAGAGAAAAAGCTAACCCGAGTCTGTAGCCAAGATCAACGGAAACTCCATAAACTCTAGCATTCGACCCATTGATCCTTTCAAAAACCAGCGCATTTTCTCTGGGATCAAACTCTTTTTTTTGTAGAACAAAGGTATCTTCAAGAGGCGTATAGAAGCCCTCGATGCTCAGTTGCAGAGCGTTATTTCCAAACTCCCTTCCATAGTCGAGACCGGTACTTAGGCTGTAAGAGGATTCTTCTTTGAGGTCAGGAGAGTTTTCTATGACCGTACCCTCGCCCCCGACCTGCGTGATGTGGAGGTCCTCGTCAAAGACTTGAGGAGCTCTGAATCCTGTAGAGAAAGAAGTCCTCCAGCTCAGGTCTTTCACAAGGTTGACAAGGAGACTTATCCTGGGATTGAAGATGTAGTTTTCGATCAGAGAATGCTTGCTGAATCTTAAGCCTGCCAGGAGAGAAAAGGTCTTGTTAAACTTGATGTCGTCCTGAAGGAAAAAACCCAGTTCTCTGTAGTGATCGTTGATCACCCTTCCATATCCGAGCGCTTCGTCCTTAATTTTTTCTCCTTTGTATTGCAACCCGGTGGATATGACTTGGCCACCGGCCTGGTAATTCATCTGCCCGTTCAAGAACAAGACTGGGTTTTTTGTCGTTCCGTAAGCGTTGGGATCCTGTCCAGAACCGTAATAGGATTTTCTGTTGGCATCCACATAGGACGCGGAAAAGTTGTAATAGAGTCTTCGGGTGATATAATGATTCCAATCTGCAGAGAGGCCGTTGAGATCCGAATCTATGTCTTCGGCGATATCGGCCTCATGGGGGGGTAAGTCAAATTTGTTTCCACCCCGTCGATCTTCTGTGATTCTGAAAAAACTCAGTTTGAGCTTGCCGTCGATTTCGGAGAAGGTTCTGAAGAAGTTCACTCCGAAGCTTGTGCTTCTGATTTTCCCGATTTCAGATATGTCATCCCCATCGATATCCACAGGTTGTCGGTTTTTGTAGTTGGCAAAGAGGAACGCTTTTGAGTTTTGATCTTTGCTCACAAGGCTGCTCCAGAAACCGAAATTCGTTGAAGGTTCGCCCGATGTGGATTCCTGATTCAGTTTGAGCCAGGTGCCGTTTTCTATCGGCTCCTTAGTCAAAACATTGATTACTCCAGCAACGGCATTACCGCCGTAAAGAGCCGAGCCACCTCCTTTAACGACTTCGATCCTGTTCAACATTTCAGCAGGGATTTGCTCCAGACCGTAAACGCCGATCATCGAGCTGAAGATTGGAGAGTTATCGATGAGGATCTGGGAGTACTTTCCCTCCATGCCGTTAATACGGACCTGGGTGAAATTGCAGTTCTGACAGTTGCACTCGACTCTGACGCCAGTGGTGAGCGCAAGAGATTCCGCCAGTTGGGAGGCCTGCATTTGCTCGATATCCCTGGCCGTGATCACTTCGGTTCTTACCGGCACTTCCGCATAAAGCTTTTTTGTGCGGGTGGCGGTGACGACGATTTCTTCAGAGATTTTTTTCAAGAGAGTGATTTTGAATGTTTTATTAATATCTTCGAGACCGAACACATCTGAAATGAAGTCCATGTATCCATCCGCAAAAACCTCGAGATGATATTTCCCAGGTGGAATCGCAAGGAATTCAAAAGCTCCCGTTCCATCGGATTCTGATGATTTGCTGATTTCCGGTATCAAAATAACCGCGCCTTTTATGGGATCGCCTTCATAACTTTTGACGATTCCGGAAAGTTTCAAAAACTTGACGTTTCCCGTTTGTATTTCTGAATATGTTGTTCCGGATTCTTGAGCCTTGAGATGTATGACAAAAACAAGACTTAAAATAATAATGAATAATGTTGATAATCTTTTTTTCACTTTTTCCTCCTGAAGTTCGTTGGGATTATCTCTGATAGGTCTTTTGGTGTTGGACAGTCTTGGGTAAAAAATAAGACGTGACCAGAGAGATGGAAAAATTAAACTTCGGGAGGAGACCGTGAGGAGGGAAAGGTTGATACGATGTATGTATAATTGAAAAAATAGATGTCTTTTAAGACTCCTGTGATGGAAGGAGGCGGCAGATGGAAAAAATTGATCTGGCAGGTGGTAAAGGTGGAGTTCAGGAAATGGCAGGCGGGGCAGTTATTGTTGGCCTGGATAGTATTTTCTGTGTGGAAAAAATTGATGAAGAGAATGATGAACAGAAACAGAAAAAGGAATATGACGTTGGAGATCGTCCGGTACTTCTGACCAGCCATTGGTTTGTACCTCAATAATATGGAAGACCCGAACCTTTTGTCAACTCTCTTTTTTTCCTCTCTGTTAAGCACATACAATGAAGTGTCAGGGATGATACATGGAATGTGTGACGTGAAGACCTGCCACCCACTCGTCTGGATGTATCCCCCACCGGTCAAAAAAGGATTTAAAAATGGGTCCTTATTCCTCCGTAAATAGAAAATCCGGGAGTTCCGTAGCCCTTGATCGTTTCATAGCCTGTGTTGAGAATGTTGTCGAGGCGAAGGAAGACTTCAACCGACTCGAACACCTCATAAAATCCGGCTGCGTTGAGTAACGTGTAGCTTTCAAGAGTCACTGGTGTCGGGGTCCAATCCAACCAGTAGAGATCCTCTCTCTCCCCGACGTAGATCATGGAAAGATGAATATTCACCCTGCCCAGAAATCCCCAATCCAACCTGGCTGTGAATTTATCCTTGGGTCGCCTCAGGAGGTAAGCGCCTGTCTCTGTATTCTTTGCCTCCGTTCGAGTGTAAGAGGCAAGGACGGAGAGAGAATCGGTCGGCCTTGCTTCAAAGGTGATCTCAACGCCTTTTGTGGCGGCTTTTCTGATGTTGATGTAGCCCTGGGTGAAGTCATAATCGATGAGGTCCTCAAAATTGTTGGCAAAATAAGTGAGTCCGAACAAAAATGTGTTATCCAGAAAATATTGCTCTACACCCAGATCCCAACCTGTAGATTTCTCCGGTTTGAGGTCTAAATTACCCGCTGGCCCATAAAGCGTTGCAGGGGCATAGAGTTGGTAAAGAGAAGGGGCCTTAAATCCTGTTCCCCAAGTGGCTTTGAGTTTTGTTCCTGTCTGTTCGATCATATAGGTTGGGGCGATCCTGTATGTTGTGGACGATTCTGTTTGGCTGTGGTCGTCGCGCCTGATGCCCGCAGTCAAGAAGAAGCGTCCGGCGAACCTTAACTGATCCTGTATGTAGAGACCAGTATTGTGTGCTTTTTCAAGGGGAAATGAACTTTCGTATGGGCCGTACAGGGACTCTGAGCGATACCATGACTCGCCCTGTTCTCTCTGGTGTTCCACCCCGAAAAGCAGCGTGTTCGTTTCGTGGAGGAAGAGAGTGTTCTGCCAGTCGAGCTTCCACAGTTTGCTCTTGAACTCTGATTTCTCTGCAAGGAATGGATCAAGCGCATCGGGAGGATTGTCGGATGTTCGATGGTAATTGGCGACGGACACTTTGAATTTTTGTTCCCACCGGTTTTTGAGGAAGAGACCCCGGGCTTGGCCCGTCACAAAGAGGGTGTTGTAGGCTTGAACAGAGTTCGGATCGTCACCATAATCCCCGCCTGCATTATCCAGATCGGTCTCAGTATCGATCCATCGGGTAAAGAAATCAAGGTTGATGTTTGCCGCCGGGTCAAATCCGATTCTTCCTGAAAGAGTGAGATTACGGTGACCATCGGCTTCATCGTTTCCTGCATAACGGGCGCTGGCTGCAGAAAAGCCGTTGGTATCATAGAGAGTCGTTGCCGCGGAGTATCGAACCTTCGAAGTGCTTCCACACACCTCCCCATTCCCCGAATATGTGCCATAGGACCCTCCATAGCCGGAGAGTGAAAATTTAGGTTTGCCTGTGCCCTGCCTGGTGATGATGTTGATGACACCGCCCATGGCATCTGAGCCGAACAGTGTGCTTTGTGGGCCTCTGAGGATCTCGATACGATCGACATTTTCCGCGAGGAGAAGGCTCATGTCGAAAGAGCGGGTCGGAGTGATAGGGTCGTTGATCTCAGTGCCATCGATCATGACCAGGGTGTGCTCTGCATTCGCTCCCCTGATGAATACGGTGGCCTGCGACCCTGGCGGCCCATTCTGGGTTGATGATAGGCCGATGGTATCTTCGAGTGCATCAAAAATCCGGGATTTTCCAGTTCTTGCGAGTTCCTCTTTTGTGATGATGGTCACCGAGCTTGCGACCTCTTTCAAAGATGTCTCCACACGGTTGGCAGTGACTACGACTTCATGATGGAGAGGTTCTTGTTTTTTTGATTGGTTTTCTTTCTCTTGAGCATCTTGCGAGTAGAGATAAAAACACAGAACCGTAATGAGGAACAGTGTCGTAATAGTCTTTTTGATCATAGATCATTCTCCTGCCTGTATCCCCCGCTGTGTTAAGATCTTGCTCGACAGCTGCGTCGAGCAAAAAAAAATCACCCAACCTTCCGCCCGAAGATGGGACCTGTGGCTTAAGGGAGGTTTCCTGACTCTCGGATCGTCCTTCTTCCAAGCCTTCCCATCCTTTCGTGAAAGGACAGTGGCGTCTTCTGGAAGTCGTTCCCGATTACAGTAGCGGGGGCTGTGTCCGCGTCTCACGGACTTCCATACACCTTAAACCCAAGAACTTTATTGTCAAAGAAATTGTATGTTCTCACCTGACAAAAAACTTGTCAAGCGCTTTGTCGAA
>CAYOSH010000055.1:0-13436 GCA_964406575.1 uncultured Eubacteriales bacterium
GTTAAGAATGTGTAAATTTTCTGTGAGTTTTATCCCAAACTTTGTATAGGCCAAGGAATTAAACGCCTTGATATGAGCGACACGAGAATCGTCTGGAAAATCGAAATAGATAAAAAATAAGAGGTCTCTTTGGGTTTCCTGCTATACTACGGTTTCGAGGCCTGCTCTGACGAGTTTGCGGAGTTTGAATGCAAAGAAAATCAGGACGAGCCCATCCACGTTTATTGCTGCAGCCTGATTCGAATATTTACTGCCTTTTGGCCCTTTTCCGTAATAACGGGATAAGGTTTTTGAATCTCGCCCCGTTCCTCCAATTTTTGAATAAGATTTGGATAATTTTCTGCCGTGACTTCGATGAGTACGCTTTCTAATATTTGTGTATCTTTATTGTATTCGGATACCAGAATTTTTCCACCTAGGCCATTGATGATCTCTCGAAGATATTCCTCTCTATGAGTTACTTTTTTGGGGACTTCCTCTTTTAGCTCTTCATTTTTTTTATCTATGATTTCAAGACTGGGTTCTTTCCTTTTCTGCGCTCTTGCGACATTTGGTTTTTCTGTTTCGATCGGGATTTTTCTCTCGACTTTCTCTTCATGGTGTGTAAGATCGGGCTCTGCTTTCTCCTGAACCATCTCGCTCCGCGGCACAGCTTTTTCCGTGTCCGCTGCCTTCCCGCTCTTCTTCATTTGAATTTCCTGAGGCGCTGAAATAGGTTTTTCTATTATGCTCGGAGTTGTTTCCTCAGACTCTGCGCCCTTTTCTATTTTGTCTTTCCCTTCCTCTTCCAGCTTCGCAGTCAAAAGAGCGTTTTTACTCGGGGACGCTATTTCATCGACCTTGGCTTCTTTTTCCGTCTTTGGTTTTTGCCCCACATCACTCAGTTCTTCAAGCAAGCCATAGGATTCGCTTTGGGTAAATGTCAGTTCATAGACATACTGTTTTCCACGTATTCCCGTGATATAAACGACCAGAAGAGCCGCAGCAGCTAAACCTGCAAGCTCGAGAGGAAGTTTAATCTTCAGAGGAAAAAAGAGTCTTTTAATGATTTTTTTCAGTGATGATGCTTTTTCGAGGCGTTCGTGGACTTTTTCCACAAAGGATTCGGGCGTCTCCAGAGGTTCCATTCCGCTCATGTGTCCGATGATCTTGGCCATTTCTGTGTATTCTTCCATACAATCCGGGCAACGATCCAGGTGCTCCTTGACCGTAGATGCCTCTTCTTGACTCAGCATCCCATCGATGTATTCGGATAATTTATCCCTCACATGGCGGTCGTTCATTTTAAACCCTCCCCCTCAACGTTTCTCTGAGTTCTTGCCTTGCCCTTGAGAGTTTGGATTTGACGGTTCCGAGTTTAAACCCTGTTATCTCAACGATCTCTTCGTAGGATCGACCTTCCATATCCCGAAGGACAACCACCATCCTCTGGGGCGTCGGTAATTTGTTGATGGCTTCTTGAATAAGCTGGGAGATCTCTTTGCGCTTCAGTGTTGAGTCTGGTGAATAAGACTCGTCACCAATTTCGACAGTTTTTGGTGCATTCGCTGTAGGTTTGTTATTGATAATCCTCATTTTTTTAAACCTTAGCCGATATTCCAGAGAGTTCAGCCTGTTCTTGCATGTATTGACCGTCACCCGATATAGCCAGGTCGTGAAATTGGATTCGAACCGGAACTTCCTGAGAGAACGATAAACTTTGAGAAACACTTCCTGGGCACAATCATCAGCGTCTTCATAATTACCGAGAAATCTGAAACACAGGTTAAAAACCATTTTTTCCCGCAGACGAATGAGCTGGTCAAACGCATGTTTATCATCCTCTAAAAATGCTTTTACGAGCTGAATACTCTCACGTTCGAGGTTGTTGTGTGTGTCGTACGAGTTCCTCATCAAACCTGCTGTGTTTCTTAATCCCTATTCTGCCTCTAAAGCTCGGTAAAAAACAAGTGAAAATCAATGGATAACGGCCAGCTGATAACATTCTTTCTCTCATTGGGTTAGACAGATCTAAACTATGAAAGTTCCATGAATTGGAATGAATTTTTTAATAATGTAAGATTAAAAATAAAATAAGAATGAATAAGTCAATAAAATAAGGGGGTCGGACCTCAGTAATCTATTCTAAACAAAGAAAATAAGTCAAAAAAAACCCTATTTTATTGTCTTAGATGAATCATTTAAGCGGCAAAATTGATTGTTTAAGAAGATGGAGGCTAAAGTCAAAACGTGTCTATTTTCTGCACACGCCAGATGGAATCGACAAAATACTTCTTGGAATCATGAAGCTGCTCCTCTATGACAAAGCCTGTTTCTGCTGCAAGTTCTTGAATATCCGATTCCAAATACTTGTAGGAATATTCGGTGTGGATGGGTTCCCATGCTTCAAAAGCGAAAGATTGACTGATGTCTTTAATGACCACAGTCTGCTTTTCTTTGCTGACCAGATAGCTCTCCATGGCTCCAGTGAACACATCGTAACTGGAATGGAAGAGGAACTTTTTCAGATCAAAATTACCTCCCAGCTCTCGGTTGATCCTGCGAAGCAGATTCAAGTTGAATTCAGCGGTGATCCCTTCTGAGTCATTATAAGCCTTCAGCATAAGTCCGATATCTTTCTTCAAATCGAAACCAACCACGGTAAAGTCCCCATTGTTAAGGGCATTCCAGAGATTGTGCAAAAAGGCACGAGCATGGGCTTTATCGAAATTGCCAAGATTCGACCCCAGAAAAAGGACCATATTCCTGCGCGCGTCCATTTTGTTCAACCACTTGAGACCGTTAAAATATTCTGCCACAATCCCATCACATATCAATTCCGGAAACTTTGCATTCAAAAGGTTCGTGAGTGTCCGCATTGATGCTTCCGAAATATCAATGGGGATATACTGAAAAGTGAATTTCTCTTCTAAAAAATGCTCGAGAAGGATACTGGTTTTTCGGCCATCTCCAGCACCCAGCTCTACAAGATTGAATGGCTCTCTCCCTATATATGCACTGAATACCTCTTTTTGTGACCTGAGAATTTCGAACTCACATGCGGTGAGATAGTACTCAGGGAGATCCATGATCTTCTGGAACAACCGGCTTCCCCTCTCATCATAAAAGTAGCGAGAAGAAAGCCTCTTGGGAGTCTTAGATAATCCAACGAGGACCTCAGAAGCAAAATCCTGATCCAGACTTGCCACTTGATCCAAATCCTTATGCGTCAAAATCTGATAAGAGGCAGCCATTGGAAAATCCTTATGATATATATTAAAAAATAATCCCGTAAACGTCAAAAGAGCAAATCATTTACAGGGAAGGAATCGGATGGTCGTTTCCATCTCCTCGAGCACTTTAGAGAGCGCAGAAAGGGTATCATCGATGTCCTTTTCCGTTGTGGAGTGTGATAGCGACAACCGCACTGAACAATGTGCCTCTTCTGCAGTCCTTCCCATAGAGATGAGCACATGAGTGGGCTCGGGTGAACCAGACTTACATGCTGAGCCTGAGGATAGCGCAATCCCGTGCTGATCCATAGCGATCACAAGAGATTCCCCTCGAAGGCCAGGGAGAGTCAGATTCAATGTGTTCGGCAGACGCTTTCCCGGATGTCCGTTGAGTTTAGCTTCGGGGATAAGCTCGCGTATCCCTTTCTCCAGTTTATCCCGCAATCTTTTCGTTATTCCAGACTTCGGTAAATTGTGTAGAGCTAATTCTGCAGCTTTTCCTAAACCGACAATCGCGGGGACATTGTGCGTTCCTGCCCGTAGCCCGGATTCCTGGCCGCCTCCATGAATAACAGGCTCGAGCTCGATCCCTTTCCTCACATACAACACACCCACTCCTTTTGGACCGTAAAATTTATGTGCAGATAGACTCAAAAGATCAAGGTCCAATTCCTCCACATCCACTTTGATCTTTCCTATAGCTTGCACAGCATCGGTGTGGAAAATGACACCTTTTTCGTGGGCGATCGCAGAAAGCTCTTTGATCGGCAAGATGGTGCCCACCTCGTTGTTGGCCATCATAACAGACACCAAGATCGTCTCTTCAGTGATAGCTGTTCTGAGGTTTTTTGGATGAATAAGACCACGGTCATCGACGTCGAGAATTGTCAGTCTGTAACCGATCTTTTCCAGGAAGGCGCAAGTATTCAACACTGCGGGGTGTTCGACGGAAGTGGTGATGATGTGATTTCCTTTTTCCCGATAGGCAAAGGCCACGCCTTTGATGGCTAAGTTGTCCGACTCAGATCCGCTGCCTGTGAAGATAATACGCCGCGGCCGCGTGTTGATGAGCTTTGCGACCTGACGCCGTGCGTTTTCTATGGCCTCATGAGCTTCACGCCCTATCCGATATATGCTTGAGGGGTTTCCATGGGCCGTGGCTAAAAAAGGAAACATAGCTTCCCGAACACCATCCGCCACCCGTGTCGTCGCATTGTTATCTAAATAAATGCAAGGCGCACTTTTCGTCTCAGTATCTGCAGTCCTCTTGAGGCGAGAGATCTCTGGCTCTTTCATTTTTGTCAGCTTCTTGGCAGTCTGCTTCGTCTCCTCTGTTCCATCCCTCATCTTTTTTACATCGCAGAGGAGGGCCTTATAGACCGGAAATCCGGAAATCTCGTCATAGTTATCCAGGTCGGTCAATTCATTGACATTCCACTCCTGCCATGCTTTGGGACCAACAGGAGTTCCACCTCCCATGTTGCATTCCACGGCTCCTTCGACGATATCACCCGTCACCCGCGCGCGAAAGGGGACCGCTCCCCTGGCTGTCCGCACTTCCACAAGATCCCCTGTCTCAATTCCTCGAGTTTCTGCATCTTGAGTGTTGATCTCGATAGTGGGTTCCGGATTATCCTTGACCAGCCCTTCAATTCCATGGTGTTGAGACCTAAAATCTGTCTGCGGTCGTGCCCCAGAATTAAAAACCAGAGGATATTGTTCTGCCAGTTTTGGGTTGGCCAGCGGGCCTTCTTTCACTTCCGTGTATTTGGGAAGCGGTTCATAGCCATATTCTTCGAGCACTGAGGACCAGATCTCGAACTTGCCCGTCGGTGTATCAAACCCGGGATTTCCATCTTTCCGCAACCTTCCTTTCTCCCACTTCTTGTACTCCATCATAGGTGTTGGGATTTTGATCCAGCCTCCTGCCTTGCGAATATCTTCGATAGCATACCCTGAGCCGTTTAGAACATAACGGATGAGTTCCTCTTCTGTGCGCGGAAAAAGATGTCCATAGCCGAGGCGTTCTGCCAGTTCGGTCATGATCAGATAATCGTTGCGGGCCTCTCCCACTGGTTCTATCAGCTTCTCTCTGAGACGAAAAATCGGCCCATAGACCATATAGGAATTGATCTCGAACATCGTGGTTGCGGGAAGGACAATATCGGCATAAGCGGCATCAGCAGTCAGTTGCCGATCGATACACACTAAAAAATCCAGATCAGACAACGTCTTGCGCCAGATGGATGCCTGAGGCCAGGAAGTGAGCAGAGAGCCGCCGTGGATGATAAATCCTCGAATGCGATAGGGATCAGCGTTAAGTACAGACCTCACCAATCCGGATGCGTGGGACTCTCCCCGATAGCTGCTGTATACAGGAAACTTTTCACGTGCGACAGCTAAGTTCAGGTCAGGATTGGGTTGGTTGCAGGAGCGGTTGATCGGAAAATGTGAATCAGGCATTGCCAAACCGATCCCCCCTGGGACATCTAACTGGCCGGCTAGAGCAAAGAGAGTGAGCACAGCTCTGATGGCCTGGATCCCGCTGTTCGAGTATTCGAGGCCGGTGTACATAACAGGACAGGCTCCATTCGCATGGCAAATACGGCGGCTCAGGCTGCGGATGGTGCTTGCCGGAACTCCCGTTGTGGCCTCAACAGTTTCAGGCTGAAAGTGCTGCACATACCTTTGAAGTTCCTCAAATCCAAAAGACCAATTTTCTGCAAAATCCTCATCGTAGAGTTCCTCGTTGATCATCACTGCGATCATACTCAAGGCCAACGCGCCGTCTGTTCCGGGTCTTATCGGTATCCACTGGGCATCCGTCCGCTCCGCAGTTTCTGTGCGGCGCGGATCGATGACGACAACATCGGCGCCCCTTTTAGCCGCCGCTTCCAAACGATACATATCCAGAGGTGGTGAATCTGTGGCGGGGTTTGCGCCCCACACCACGAGCAATTCTGAGTTTTCTATGTCAGTGAACATGTTGATGAGCATACGCCCCAAGGTCACATGAGGAGCGATCATGGCAAACGAAACGTAACAGAGAGCCCCAACTCCCATTGTATTGGGGGAGCCAAAAGGGAAAAGAATGTTCGAGGCCGAAGATACAGCCACGTCCTTAGGCTGAAACATATCACAAAGCGACAGTTCGAAAGCTCCCCGTCCCGTATAGATGGCAACTGCTTCTGGTCCTGAATCTGCTTTGATCCTGTTTAAATTCTCAACGATTGTGGCATACGCTTCATCCCAGGTGATGCGCTCAAAATCAAAGGCCCCTTTGGGGCCGGTACGTCTCATGGGATGCCTGAGGCGATGTTCGGAATAGACGATTTCTGGTGCGTGTTCTCCGCGACGGCAGATCATTCCCAGAGGATGCCCGGTGTCCGGCTTGATGTCCATCATCCGCCCATCGAGCAATCCTACCTCGACCCAACAACCTGCTGGACAGATTCCGCAAATCCCTTTTTTCCACCCCAAAATTTTTTTTTGATTTTCAGTCATAGAAAACCTGGGTTGTTAATTTTATTTACACATACAGACGCTGAACTATCGCATTGTACACGCACGCCCTTGTCCAAAGCAACCCTGAGAGAATATGCAGAGAGGGACGGTGCATCGTCTTTCGTGCCACAGGGGCTTTGACCTTTCCTTACACAACGATGGACACACCCGATACGCTCACACCGAAGACGATGTCAGACCTGGCTAAAATCCTCCACAGAGCTATTCTGGACATGGCCAATTCCAAACACAGCTTTTTCGAATCCAAATGATACATTTATTATTCCGCCATTCGATCCAGTCTTTGGATTTTTTGCTGATTGACCCTCTGAGATGAATCGGATACGATGTATCCCGTGTTCAGTGTATCCATCGGGTCGCTTATCGTTTTCAACCTTATTCCTCTGATCGGTGTTCTGTTTTTCGGGTGGAACCTCTCTGCCATCATGTTCCTCTATTGGTTCGAAAACATCATCATCGGCTTTTTTAACGTATTGAGGATGGCTAAGTCCGAGGGAATCAATCCAAAAACAAAATCCTATATCGGTAATAAACCTGTGAGAATGGCACAAAAAAATTTCATCATTTTCTTTTTTATTGTCCATTTTGGGATATTCACTTTCGGCCACGGCGTTTTTGTCTTTACCTTTTTTGGGCGCCACCTTCCAGCTTTTTCCAAACTCCTACCCGCAATCCTCTGCCTCTTTGTGAGCCATGGAATTTCTTATGCCTATAACTTCATCAGAAATGAAGAATACAAAAAAGTAGCCTTCCAGGACCTGTTCTTCCAACCCTATAAGAGAGTCATCATCATGCACATCACCATCGTGGCCGGCGCCGGAATAGCGCTCGCTCTCGAACAGCCCACCATTTTTCTTGTTTTACTGATAGTTCTGAAAATTATCGTCGACATCTTGGCCCACAAGAAAGAACATATAAAATTCGCGCAATGACACATATCGCTGAAGATCAAAACCAGCTGCTGGTTTTTACAGACCTAGATGGCACGCTTCTGGACTCACACACATATTCATTCCAACCAGCCCTCTCTGCATTGAACACCTTAAAAGAAAAAAATATTCCTCTTGTTTTTTGCACGAGCAAAACCAGAGTCGAGACCGAACAGGTGCGAAAGCAAACAGAGAACATTCATCCTTTTATCATCGAAAACGGGAGTGCCATATTTATTCCAAAAGGCTATTTCTCCCAGCCGTTCATTTTGAACAAAGGGAGAACCGATTATGATATCATCGAATTGGGCACACCGTATGCGCTCATAAGAGAGGCTCTCTTCCAAATTCAAGCTCAATTTCCGGGAAAGATCAAAGGTTTTGGGGATCTCTCGGTCGAAGAGATTGCCAGACTCTGTGAATTTTCATTGGAAGAGGCTGCCTTAGCCCAACAAAGAGAGTATGATGAGCCCTTTCTCTGCAAAGACCATACTCTGATCGACGAGATCAGAGGAGTGGCAAAGAGGTCAAATCTCCAAATAACTCAAGGGGGACGGTTCTATCACCTCATGGGTGATTCCGACAAAGGGAAAGCTATCCGGCGTCTCATAGAGATTTACAGCCAGAAATTCCCAGTTTTAGGAACCGTTGCACTCGGTGATAGCATGAACGATTTCCCAATGCTTGCAGCTGTTCAATATCCGATCCTGGTTCAAAGATCGGATGGACGGTATGACCCATCCGTTAAGCTCGATGGATTGATTTTCGCCGAGGGCATTGGTCCAACAGGGTGGCGCAAAGCTGTAGCCAAGATATTAGACATCTCTGATTTATCATAGAAACCTGAGACCCTCTCTCTCACTCACACGCAGGCATTCACACACATTCAGTCGCTAACACAATCGTACGTTCTCATTCAAAATCATGGAAGCATCCAGCAAGCCGTGATGAATAACTCGTTTGAATTTTTATGGGCAATTTATTATCCTGTAACACTGTTGTAAACTGGAAAATTGAAACCAAATGGGAGGATCTCATGCATAAAAAAAACAGCAATATCTATCTTTTAGTTTTTTTTCTGATATTTCTTTCCTGTTCTCTGTTTATCCCCGCACAAAAAAAAGGAGAAAACAAAGAAGTCAAGGACCCTATCGCGAAGTTGTCTTTAAGCGCTCTCAAGTTCAGGACTATCGGGCCAGCGTTGACCTCTGGCCGAATTTCCGATTTCGCTGTCAATCCGCATAACAAAACCGAATTCTATGTGGCCACATCATCCGGTGGTGTTTGGAAAACCACAAATGCAGGGACCACGTTTGAGCCGATCTTTGACAAGGAAGGATCCTACAGCATTGGCTGTATCACTATGGACCCGAACAATACCAATGTCCTTTGGGTTGGGACGGGTGAGAACAATAACCAGAGAAGTGTTGCCTACGGAGACGGAGTTTATAGAACCGAAGACGGCGGAAAGTCCTGGAAAAACATGGGTCTTAAAAATTCAGAGCACATCGGCATGATCGCCGTAGACCCGAGAAACTCTGATGTTGTCTATGTCGCCGCATACGGGCCCTTGTGGAACGCTGGAGGGGACCGAGGCCTTTATAAAAGTGCAGATTCTGGCAAAAACTGGGAAGCTGTGCTTTCCATCAGCGAACACACCGGGATCAGCGAGATCCATTTGGACCCGATTAATCCTGATGTGATCTATGCGGTTGCCCATCAGAGGCGCCGGCGGGTGTGGACATATCTTGGCGGCGGGCCGGAGTCTGCCATCTATAAATCCAAAGATACCGGCGTATCCTGGACCAAGATAAACAAAGGCCTTCCCGGAGGAGATTTGGGCCGTATCGGTTTGGCGATTTCTCCAGAGAATTCCGATTTTATCTATGCCATTGTCGAGGCTCAGGAAGACAAGAGCGGCTTCTACAGGAGCACAAACGCGGGCGCTTCCTGGGAGAGACGAAGTGACTACTCCTCTAGAGGCAATTATTATCAGGAAATTTTCTGTGATCCTAAGGATATCAACAGGGTCTACTCGATGGATGTCTACCTTCAGGTCACAGACGACGGAGGAAAGACTTTCAGCAATCTCGGCGAGAGAAGCAAACACGTGGACAACCATGCCATGTGGATCGATCCCGACAATACCGATTATTACCTTGTCGGGTGTGATGGTGGGATATACGAATCTTTCGACAGAGGCCAAACGTGGAAATTCATGCCGAATCTCTCCGTCACCCAATTTTATAAAGTCGCGATCGATTATGCAGAACCGTTCTATTTTGTGTATGGAGGGACGCAGGACAATTACAGCTTAGGAGGGCCATCCCGGACAACCAGCTCGCATGGTATCGTTAATTCCGACTGGTACACAACGCAGGGTGGCGACGGCTTCGAGTCCCAGGTGGACCCCCAAGATCCGAATATCGTTTATGCGCAGTCACAACACGGAAATTTGGTGCGATTTGACAAGAAGAGCGGTGAAAAAATGGGGATCAAGCCCAGAGAAAGAAAAGGAGAAGAATCCTACAGGTGGAACTGGGATGCCCCACTCTTGATCAGCCCTCATGCCAACACACGGTTGTATTTTGCTGCGAACAAAGTCTTTCGGAGCGATGACAGAGGAAACACTTGGAAAGTCATAAGCGATGACCTTTCTCGCCAGATCGACCGGAACGCGCTATCGATCATGGGCAGAGTATGGCCGATGGATGCTGTGGCCAAAAATGAATCGACATCTCAGTACGGAAACATCGTGGCGCTGGATGAATCTCCCATTCAGGAAGATCTGCTGTATGTGGGGACTGATGATGGTCTGATCCACGTTACTGAGGATGGTGGCCAGAGCTGGAGGAAGATCGAAAAATTCCCTGGAGTTCCGGATCGAACATATATCAATGAGGTTTTGGCTTCGCAACACAACCGGAACAGTGTCTATGCGGCTTTCAACAACCACAAGAGTGGAGATTTCAAACCTTATGTCCTGAAAAGCACCGATCTAGGTAAGACTTGGGAGTCCATTGTTTCGAACCTTCCCGAGAGAGGATCGGTGTATGCCCTGGCAGAAGACCAGGTGAATAAAGACCTTCTTTTCGCCGGAACGGAGTTCGGCTTGTTCTTCACCGCTGATGGCGGCCAGAGCTGGAAACAACTCAAAGAGGGCCTCCCGGTTATTGCTATAAGGGACATCACCATCCAGAGAAGAGAGAATGATCTTGTCCTGGCGAGTTTTGGAAGAGGCTTCTATATATTGGATGACTACACTCCATTGAGAGACCTGAAATCCGTTGCAGACAAAAAAAACGCTCACATTTTCCCTGTTAAAAATGCCTTGTTGTTCGTGCAGCGTTCGCCTCTTGGTTCTTTAGGGGCACAATCGAAGGGATTCCAGGGTGAGAATTACTTCACGGCTGAGAATCCCCCAGTAGGTGCCACTTTTACTTATTACCTCAAAGAGGGCGTCAAAACTCTAGAGGATATACGTAAAGAAAAAGAGAAGGAACTCCTCAAGGACAACAAACCAGTTCCTTATCCGTCATATGAGCAGCTGAAAGCAGAGGCAGAAGAAGAGGCGCCCTTTTTGATCTTCACTGTTCTCGATGAAAAAGATAATGTCATCCGGAGATTGAGAGAAAAGGCTTCAGCCGGGATACACAGAATAACTTGGGATCTACGGTATCCGGCAGTGAATCCAACCCGGTCAAGCGACACGAGCTCGACTAAGAGCGGCCCCTCGAGCACTTTTGTTACGCCAGGGCCATACAAAGTTTTCCTCTCTAAATCTGCAAACGGAAAGATCACAAAACTCACAGAGCCAGTAGCTTTTGAGGTTTTGACCCTGGCAAATGTTTCGCTCCCAGCCGAAGATCGTGCGGAATTGGTGGCATTCCAGAAAAAAGTCAGAGAGCTCAGCCGCGCAGTCACTGCATCAACGAGAGTATTGGCTGAGATTTCGGATAAAATCGATCACTACAAGGCTGCGCTAAAAAGTATCACAGTCCCGGACACAGAGTTGATTTCAGATATACGAACATTGGAAAAGAGGGTCAGAGCTCTAGAGATCAGATTTAACGGCGACAGCACCATGCGCAGAGCAGATAAGGATGCGATCCCTGGTATCTCAAGCCGGATACGGAGCATCATCTACGAACAAGCCAGGTCGACATCAGCCCCCACGCAAACACAGAGGGATGCCTATGAAATCGTGGCCGATGAGTTTGCTCCGGTTCTGGTAGAACTGAAGAAGATCGTAGAAGAGGATGTGGTGAATATCGAGAAGAAACTCGAAGAATCGGGTGCGCCTTATACCCCTGGACGGTTGCCCGAATGGAAAAAGAAATAGAGTCTCGAGGAAGGTGTAAAATATTCTGAAAATGTCTTTCATAACGCAAAACGATCACTTATGTACCAGGAAGGTCGAGACAGCTCCCTATGGGACAAACGCCTACATACTGGTCTGTCAAGCAACCCAAGAGAGTGTGTTGATCGATGCGCCGGCAGAGGCCAATAGAATTATGGAAAACCTTAAAGGGACAAATCCCAAATTCCTGTTGATCACGCACAACCACTTCGACCATACCGGGATCCTCAGAGAATTGAAAGACCGACTGAATATTCCTGTCGCGGCTCACCCTGCCGATGCCGGCAGACTCCCTGTCGCAGCAGATTTGCACCTCAACGATGGAAACGTAGTATCATTCGGTGAAATAGGCCTGAAAGTCCTGCACACACCCGGACATACTCCGGGGAGCGTGTGTTTCCACTTCGGGCATTACCTTTTTTCTGGCGATACGCTGTTCCCTAACGGCCCAGGCAGGACAGGCACTCCCGCTGCATTCGAACAGATTTTGAAGTCTCTTGAGGAGAAAATCTTTGTCCTTTCGGATGATACACTCGTTTTTCCGGGTCATGGGGCTTCCACGGTCTTAAAAAAGGAAAAAGACGCATATGCTATTTTTTCTTCAAGGGCACACCTGCCAGACCTGTGCGGCGATGTACTGTGGCTTTCTTCTTAAGATCGCCATTTCGCGTGATTCCGGATATCAGAAGAAAATCACCTCTGTGTTCCTAATTCGTATATGCTGATCCGACAAAATATGTAAATGAAGACGCAGGCAAAACTCTACTTTACGATCACTTGTATTTCTATTCTTTTGTTTTATCTTTCAACCCCTCTCTTCGCAGAAACAGAAAAAAGCCAAATCAAAGATAACGGTTCATTCCATGTCTATTTTGAGAACGATACATTTCTGAATACAGATCGTGGTTTCACGCATGGATTTCGTTTCAGCTGGTACTCAAACGATAATTACAATAAAAAGCTGGGCTTCCAGAACTACATCTCTCTCTCTATTGGCCAAAACATCTATACGCCTGACGATCTACAACAAACGCAATTGGATGAGAATGACCGCCCCTACGCCGGATATCTCTATTTAGGAATTGGGATCCACAAAAGAAACAGTCACTGGATAGACACGTTTGAGTTTGATGTCGGAGTCGTTGGCCCTCATTCTTACGCAGAAGAAGTTCAAAAAGCCACTCATTTTATTTTGAGGAACCAAAAGCCATCAGGATGGGATAACCAACTCAAGGATGAGTTAGCTGTCCAGATGATCTATGAACACAAAATGAAAATCTTACAGGCAGGATGGAGCGATGCTCTTGGGTTTGAGATCATTCCTCACTTCGGAGGAGGATTGGGAAACGTTTACATTTATTCCAACTTAGGATATCAAATTCGATTAGGTTGGAGACTTCCCGATGATTT
>CAYOSH010000055.1:13536-18373 GCA_964406575.1 uncultured Eubacteriales bacterium
CTCACAAACCGAGTAAGGACCGGTTCAAAAGTAAAGGTAAAATCTTTACAGATCAATCCAATCTCTTCAGCGGGAACATCGTTCTCCACAGTTCCGAGGACACGAAAATCATCTCCATTATCCGACACCGCATACTCAATTTCGAGCGGCATGAAGATCCATGTTTTCTGATCCTGGAGAAAACCTATCGCAATCTTTCGGATTCTCTCATTCCTTCCCAAATCGACGGTCACATCCAGGTCCACCCCGTGATAACCCTGCCAGGTCCCAGACCGGAAATCACCTGTCCCCCTCAGGGTGTCGATCAATGCCATATCACCTCCTGCCGCATACTGGGAGCTGTATCCTGTATATAGTATGATCCTCCGGTTATGGGTGATCTTTGTGAATATGGATGTCATAATAAAGCTTGGAGCATTGCCTTCTTTTACCGCAAATGCTTTTAGGGTGGCGGAGGATTTCAATAGAATGGGTTGCTCATACTCCGGCGAATGAAGAGTGGGCTCGCTGCCGTCCAGCGTGAAGTGAATATCCGCATCCTTCGTCAAGGAATCGAGCACGATTTCTGTAGAATTGGAGAAAGTTCTTTCTCCTGATACAACAAAAGGGACAGGCAAAATCAGATGTTCCGTGATCCGGGATTGAGGAATATCCTCATCTTGGCTCCCCCATTCCCAGTTAGGTGCGGAGTGCATCTCAAAAACCAATTCCCCGCCGGCTAAGATTGTATTGTGCAGCAGGTATGATTTCCGGTAAGGCTCATTATTCAATGTCGCCTTCTGGATGTAGACATGTCTTGTCGGATTATTCACTGCCCTGATGATAAATGTTCTATCGTTTCCGAGTTCGATAGTAGCCTTCGGGAATAGCGGGGCGCCAATCACATATTGACCATCCCCCGGACAAACCGGATAAAAACCCAGAGCGCTCAACACATACCACGAAGACATCTGACCGCAATCTTCGTTACCGCACAATCCGTCAGGCTGATCACTGTAGAGCTTTTCCAAGATTTCTCTGACTCGCTCCTGAGTTCGCCACGGCTGATTGGCATAACTGTAGAGATAGGCTATGTGATGGCTGGGCTCGTTTCCATGCGCATACTGGCCGATCAATCCTGTTATATCAGGTTGTTCCCTGCCGGATATGTATGAGTCTGAGGAAAACAAACCATCGAGTTTTTCGATAAACTTCTGCTTCCCTCCCATGAGCCAGATCAATCCAGAGACATCCTGAGGCACATAAAAACTGTACTGCCAAGAATTTGCCTCCGTGTAGTTAAAATTCACTTCTGCCGGATCGAAGGGAAAAAACCATTGCCCGTTCATCTTTGCCCGCATAAAACCTACAGACGGGTCAAACAAATTCTTGTAGTACTGCGCACGCTGGATAAATCTCTTAAAATCCTTCTCCATCCCGAACGCACCGGCCATCTGTGCGATGCACCAATCATCGTAGGCATACTCCAGAGTTTTGGACACAGATTCCGATTCTTTATCTGCGGGAATGTAGCCCATTTTTGTATAGTACTCCAGCCCGAGATGATCTAGATCCGCGCTGTGTTTCATAGCCTCGTACGCTTTGTCGGCATCATAAGCCCGGATGCCCTTCAAGTACGCATCAGCGATCACCGACACCGCATGATAGCCGATCATACAACCCGTGTAATTCGCGGCCAGCTCCCACATCGGCAGAATTCCGCCGTGTTCATAATGAGCAAGAAATGTCTTAATGAAATCAACAGTCCTTTCCGGCTCGATGATTGTAAAAAGCGGATGTGTGGCCCTGTAGGTATCCCATAAGGAAAACACGGTATAATTCACAAACCCCTCAGCGCGATGGACTTCAAGATCTGTTCCCCTGTATTGCCCGTCCACATCCATAAAAATGTTGGGATTGAGAAGGGAGTGATACAAAGCTGTATAAAAGATGGTCGTCTGTTCCTCCGTACCTCCTTCAACCCTAATTTTCCGCAGGGCCTGATCCCATTTACGATCAGCGGCTTTTGCCACGCGGTCAAAATCCCATCCCGGAACCTCAGTCTCCAAGTTCTTTCGCGCACCCTCGATGCTCACCGCCGATAGCCCCACTTTGACTAAAATCGTCTCATTTTTTTTCATGGAATATTGCACAAAGGCTTTCAAGCTCTCTCCCGTTATCTCGCGCAGATCTTTACTGATTTTCTCATCCTGGGAAATGCCAAAATTTTCAAAGGGCTTGGAAAACTGGGCCACAAAATACACATACTGGTCCTCTGCCCATTGCCGCGATCGCCGCATCCCCTCAATCTGCGTATCTCCCACAATCCGAATGCGTGACTCTAAAACCTCGTCCCTATGCGTGAGGTCAAAAATGATGTTACTCTGCTCCTCTTCTGGAAAAGTGTATTTGTGAAATCCCACACGCTCCGTGCACGTAAGCTCCACGCCAATCTTATAGTCCTCAAGATAGGCCTTGTAATACCCCGGAGAGGCCTTCTCTGTCTCGTGAGAAAAGCGTGAACAATAGCCTAACTCAGGGTTCTCTGCGCTCCCTCTTTCGAGCTTCAACGGACCGACGGTGGGCATCACAAGAATATCCCCATAATCCGAAACTCCGGTCCCGCTCAGATGTGTGTGGCTAAAGCCGTAGATAACATTGTCGGATATGTGATACCCGGAGCACCCATCCCAGCCTGTCAGCCTTGTATCTGGACTCAACTGAACCATACCAAAAGGGAGGCTTGCGCCGGGATAAGTGTGGCCGTGGCCTCCGGTACCAATAAAAGGATTGACAAATTCGGTAAGCGAAATCTCTGACCTAGGAACACAGGTGGAGATTAACACAAGAGCGGCAGATAAAAAGGCAACAGTCAGAGTTTTTTTTACTTTATGATTCATGAGTCCCCTCCGGGAAGAGCCCATTTCCCTGGATGAGCTCTTCGGGCTTATCAAACACTATACCAAATAAACCATTCTCTAGGAATAGGTTATGCATCGTATAAGCATCGCCACCCTCAAGAGTGCGACTGATTATCGGCTGAACAATCTTTGGAGCGATTCAAGTCCAGTGATCACATCCGCCCCAAGGTCCACGCGTAACACGCGCCTTTTCCGTTCGATGAGGGCGCGATAATCACCGATCGATTGAGCGCGGATAATCTGGCTAAAAGTGAAATCCGTCTCAGGAACAGCAAGGTCATTCCTTGGATCATCCACAAGCTGAAGAAATAGCCCATTATTCGGACCACCTTTATGGAGCTGGCCTGTCGAATGCAGAAAGCGCGGCCCGTAACCGAGAGTCGTCGCCAATTGCATGCGATCCAAAAGTGTTTTTCGTAGCTTCTGAAGGGCATCAGTAATCGCGAAAATCGGGGGAAGAAAAGCCTGTAAGGCAATATATCCTCCAGGTTGAGCTTGAGACGTCCAGTTCTCAAATGCTGTAGCCAAAGAATCGTAATCTGAAACATCCCGCGTTTTCACACTTTCCTTTCCCTTCTCCGATATTTTTTCGCCTTCCATCATTTTTTTTGCAAAATCCTTTGCCCGTTGAACATCCGGCTGGTTGAAAGGATCTATCCCCATCACGGCCCCAGCCGACGCCACGGCGATTTCCCAGAGAAAAAACTCCTGGCCCAGATCATAGATATCTTCCAGATTGATGCGGATGGCAGGATGACCGAGTGCAGAAAGCTTACTGAAAAACTTTTCAACCTCACTGCTCTCTTTGTCCTCCAGAAAGAGTCCGATGAATAATCTATCATCGCTGTAATCTTCAGCGGGCTCCAAGGGTTCATTCACTACAGGAATGATGCCTTTTCCGGCCTTGCCAGTGCTCTCGGCGATGAGTTGTTCTGCCCAATCGGAAAAACTGCTCAAGGAAGGATCCGTCATCAAGGTGACCTTATTCCTGCCGCTGGAAAGTTCACCCAGAGTGGCACCCAAAGTCAGGCCTGCAGCATTCTTTTCTGATCTAGGGAAACGACAAGTCTCAGCAGCACTCCGCGCTCTTTCGATAAGCCGGTGGACGTCCACTCCCATGAGAGCCGCTGGAACAAGCCCAAAAGCCGTGAGTGCAGAATATCGGCCTCCGACATCAGGCGGAGCAAGAAATATCTCCCTGAATTCCCTTTCCTTGGCTAATTGTTCCAGGGGTGATCCCGGATCGGTGATAGCCACAAAATTCTTTCCTGGATGTGTGTTGAGCTGGCATAGCCTTTTCCAAAAATGCCGGAAAAGGCATACAGTCTCTAATGTAGTCCCCGACTTGCTTGATACGATAAAGAGCGTGTGGGGCAAAGGCAAACACTCCTCGACCATTCGGACAGCGGCCGGATGGGTGCTGTCTAAAACAGTGAGTTCAGGATAGCCTGAGGAATTTCCAAAAGATTTGGCGAACACTTCGGGTGCAAGGCTCGACCCTCCCATCCCCAGCAAAACAACATGAGTTATATCATCCTGTCTCACTTCTTCCGCAAACGCGGCCAAACCGTCTAATATTTCGCTCCCAACCTCAGGAAGAATCAACCATCCCAGTCGGTCGGTGATTTCAGGAACGGCCTCAGAAGACCAGAGCATGTGATCCTTGTGCCAGAGTCTCTGAATGAACTTTTTCTCAGTCCATTTTTCCAATCTCTCATCCACGCGGGCTCTGTACTCACCCAGGTCAAATCTTATTCGTTCTTCCCGAGAATTCATTCCTTCTCCATTCAAAAAAAGGGACTATCCCCTTTTTTATCACTCTTTTTCCCAGTTCTTGTCTTCACTTGAAACATCCGAACCTATATGATGTCTAGTATATCAAAAACCATAAGTTGAACAAGCACTGTATGGTTTTCCCAACCCGGCCACTGGCATCA
>CAYOSH010000056.1:0-17652 GCA_964406575.1 uncultured Eubacteriales bacterium
TGTGAAATACAAAAATATCTCTAATCTCCATTCGGTTTTATGTCTATAATTTAATTGATTTATACACATAGGAGACTGAAATGAGGACCAATGTTGTGATCGACGATCAACTCATGAAAGATGCTCTTGAGCTTTCCGGATTTCGCACAAAGAAAGCTGCCATTGAAGCCGGTTTGAGACTCCTTGTTAAATTCAGCCGACAGGGAAAAGTGAAAAATTTCCGGGGAAAACTGAAATGGAGAGGCGATTTGGACAAAATGTGAACAGACAAATGATCCTTGTTGATTCTTCTGTTCGGATTGACTACTTCAATGGGAAAATTAATCCTCAAACCGATTGGCTTGATTCTGCGCTTGGGAGGGAGATCATCATTGTCGGAGATCTCATCCTGGTGGAAGTCCTTCAGGATTTCAAAAGCGACCGTGCCTTTCACCAAGCTAAAGAATTATTATTGAATTTTCAATTTGTGGAGATGCTGGGTCAGATGTTGGCTATTAAGAGTGCAGAGAATTATCGCTTTCTTAGAAAGAAGGGAGTGTTTGTTCGCAAAACCTTCGACGTCATTATCGGAACATTCTGCATTCACCACAACATATCTCTTTTGTATGATGACCAGGATTTCGATCCTTTGACAAAGTTCCTGAAATTAAGTGCAATAAAATGTGGTTGAGGAAGTTAGGTAGATTTGTGTACTGTTACGCCACATTTGATATGACACGGGGCGGAAAGTCAGATTCGATGCTCCTATATTAAGCCAAGAATAATGAAGCAGATAAGTGGTAGACAATCCGGAGGCTCATGTTATAATAGCGGCATTTAAGGAGGGAAGTATGACATTCAAGGAGATGATCCTTCTTTACCTCATTACCCTGGTTGTTTTTTTTGTGATAGATATGGTCTGGCTGGGTGTGGTGGCCAAGGGATTTTACCGCCGCTATCTCGGGGCATTTATGACTCCCAAGGTGAACTGGGCCGCGGCCATACTCTTCTACCTGCTGTTTATTGTGGGATTGCTGGTCTTTGTCGTCCGTCCGGCTCTGGCGGGGGGTGTGCCGCTCCATGCCCTGTTTTACGGCGCCCTTCTCGGCCTCATCAGTTACGCCACATATGATCTCACTAACCTGGCCACTCTTAAGGACTGGCCCCTGGTTGTCACTGTCGTCGACCTTATCTGGGGCACTGTCTTGGGTGGCGTTGTGTCTTATATCAGCGCTCTTCTCGGCCGCACCCTGCTGAAGCTGTAATATGATAATATCATGATATGCTTTGAATATGTAATATGTGCTTTGGCTGACACTACTTACTGATAATAAAGGAATTAATTAAAATAAACCGGTGATTATTCCGCTTAGACACTCCTTTTTCCATACAAAAAATTAGATTTAAGGGATAATGCAAGCTAATAAGATGTAATAATCCTTAGACATTACTTTTATCCCCAGAAAAAGTGCTTCTAAGGGCAAAATTGACCTGCTAAATTGACTTATCTCCTTTATATTGAATTACTTGCGCTAGCCAAAGCACAATTAGCCACAATCAATTAGCCAATAAACAATTAGCCAATTAGCATTCGCTGACGAATTGTTATTGACACGCTGGCAATAAAAAATTTAATATATACACATATAGCTACACATATGGAGAGAGCTATGAAAAGAACGAATATCATGCTCAGTGACGATCAGCATAAAAAGTTGAAGCGCTATGCTAAAAGGGAAGGCCGGACACTCGGGGGATTGGTGAGAGAAGCTCTCGATGTTGTTTATAAGAAAAAGGATAGGCTCGAGCAACGAAGGCAGGTTGCTATCAGTGCATACAGCGAGGGCTTCATCAGTCTGGGGAAAGTTGCCGAGGTGTTGGGGCTCGATCCCGTCAGCACCAGAAATTACCTGAAAGAGCATGGAATTGCCGTTCAGTCCCAAAATCATAAAGACTTAGCCCAAGACTCAGAGAATGCCTGAGATCATATTCGACTGTTGTTGTATCTCCAATTTTGCGCTCTCCGATTCTCTTTTTGTTCTAGAGAGCCTTTACAGCAGATCTGCATACATCACAAATTTTGTCTCAGCAGAGATTCTGAGAGGGATTCAACAGGGACATAAAGATCTGGTTAAAGTGCGGGAAGCAATAAAGGACGGTTGGCTTAAGGAAACTGTTCTAAGCTCACAAAGAGAGAAGTCCCTTTATGAAACGCTTTCTGTCTCCCTCGGTCTCGGTGAAGCCTCGAGCATTTCTGTGGCGAAATCCAGAGGATTGGTCTTCGCAAGTGATGATAGGGCGGCTAGGAGAGAAGCCGGACTATTGGATGTAAAACTCACCGGGACACTCGGCATCCTCAAGAAAGCTTTAAACCATAGAATAATCGATCTGAAAAAAGGCAATCTCATCCTGGCCAAAATGATAGAAAAAGGATTTTATTCGCCTGCAACATCTCTGAAGAAAATCTAAATTCGAAACGCTTAAACGCTTTTCCTAGTAATGATACCGAAGCTGGGCTATGAAAAGAGTATCTTCTTTTACTTTGTAGACGAGGCGGTGTTCGTCGTCTAAACGTCTGGACCAATAACCAGCTATAGCGTTCTTGAGTGGCTCTGGTTTTCCCTTTCCCTTATACGGAGTCCTTGTGATGTCTTTTATGAGGTTATTGATTCTTTTCAGAATGTTTTTGTCACTTTTTTGCCAGTAGAGATATTCTTCCCAGGATTGGGAAGAACAAACGATTTTCACTCGAAAATTTCCTTTTGGACGCCTTTACCCTCCTCTAGTTCCTTTATCGATTCCAACAACCGCGGCGCGTTGCGCGGGCTGCGCAGAAGATATGAAGTTTCTTTTAAGGACTCATAATCTTCCAACGACATCATGACAACAGCCTTATCCCTGCGCTTTGTGATAATAATGGGATCATGATCCTCGCACACTTTTTCGATAATATCAGATAGCCTTTCTCTGGCTTCAGTATAGGTTTTACTTTTCATATGTACACGATAATGTACATATAAGATGATGTCAAGAGACGAATTCGAGTCGTTGATCTGATCGAATAATCGCGACATGTGTTGTATATTTTCCAGGAAGGGAATCAACTCGGATAACGGGATGTGCCTTAGAAAGCATAGAAGAAATAACAGCACCAAGCTGCCCTGATGAACCGGTTACTAGAACTTTCATAACAATTTTTTTATTTGTTCAATTTAAACAGGAGGAATCCTAGGATCTTTGCAGAGAGCTTTCTGCTTACTTTCTCCATGATAGAGTACCCTTAAGGAAATTTCAATGATGCACTGGTTTGTCCGACTTGCAATGTCCGATAAACCTTTTGGTCAAATTTTCGTCTATATATTTGTAAAACACAAATTAATAGAGAGGGGAAAAAGATGAATGAGATAAGCAAAGCCGAAGAGATGGTGCTCCTGGCTATCTGGCGTCTTGAGGATAAGGCCTACGGTGTGTCTATCCGGAAACAAATCCGTCAAGACACAGGAAAGGGCTACACCTACGGCACACTCTACGGCCTCTTGAGACAGATGGAACGCAAGGGCTACATCCAGAAGATCAAAGGGGAGCCCCTCCCCAAAAAGGGAGGCCGGAGCAAGTCTTATTTTAAGCTCAGGCCTATGGGGGGTCGGGCCCTCAAAGACGCCATCGAACTTCACAAACGTTTGTGGAAAGATATCAACGAATTATCCCTCGAAAAATTATGAGTGCTGGAAAAAATCAAGAGCCAAAACCTCCCCGATTGCCGGAATGGATCATCCGGAGACTGGCATGGGCTGATGATCGATTCGCCATCCTGGAGAACCTCCACGAAGAATATGAGTATTACCTCGAAACACGTGGGGCTCGGTCTGCTGATCTCTGGTATTGGGGACATCTGATCCGATCCCTTTTGCCATTCGTCAAATTTGCGATTTATTGGAGATTTGCCATGCTCAAAAATTACCTCAAACTGGTTTTAAGGAGCATCAATAAATATAAAGGTTACTCGTTCATAAACATCGCTGGGCTGGCTGTTGGATTGGCCTGTTTTATCCTTATTTCTTTGTGGATCGATTTCGAGATCAGTTATGACCGCTTTCATGAAAACGCCGAAAATTTGTACCAGGTTTATAAGGAAAACCTCCTTCCGGACGGAGACCTCCAGTCGTTCCCTCAAACTCCGGCAGCTCTTGCTCAAGCTCTTAAATCGGAAAGGCCTGAAATCAAGAATATTTCCCGCACGCTCGAGTGGATGGAATTTTTGCGCGGCACCCAAGAAGAGCGTTTCCTCGAAAGAGTCAGATTCGTCGATCCCGATTTTTTGGAGATGTTTTCCCTCGAATTTATAGGGGGGAATCCCAAAACAGCGTTATCGCAGCCGCATTCGATCATCCTGACCGAGAATATCGCCAAAAAGCATTTTCCAGATCAAGACGCACTCGGAAAGGAAATACTTATGGGGCCGAGCGGAAGCTACCTGGTGACCGGTGTCATTAAAGAACTACCGGCAAATTCTTCTTTTCAGTCTCTTTGCCTCCTCCCTATGGAAGCCTTAAGGGATATAAATGTTGACATCGATCGATGGAGCGGCGGTAATTTTTACACTTACATTCATCTTGAAGACAAAACAGATCTCGAATTTTTTAAGACCCAAATAAGAGATTTCTATGAAACACATGCTCCGAACTGGGAGGTTACGAAACTGAAAGTAAGACCGATCACACAAATTCATCTCCACGAATTGAATGGCGGCGGCCCGATCGTCTATGTTTATATCTTTTCCGGATTGAGCATTTTTATTCTTTTGCTGGCCATGATCAATTTTACAAATCTCTCAACAGCCCGTTCTTTCCTTCGAGCAAAAGAGATAGGCGTACGGAAAACGGCGGGTGCCTACAGGCACCAGCTCACAAAACAGATCCTAATGGAATCCGTTCTGGTGACATTGCTTTCGGGATGCGGGGCTGTCCTCATCGCTTATGTCTTGCTGCCTGTTCTAAATCAATTGACCGGAGCCCGGATCGCTTTCGACTTCGATGGCGGCACAGCTCTGTTCTTAGCCGGAATTGTGGTCCTGACCGGCATAATTTCCGGCATTTATCCTGCCTTTATACTTTCGTCAATGAATCCTGTCCGAGCATTAAAAGGGGCACTCAAAGCCGGAAAAAACAACCTTCTCTTCCGCAAATTTTTAATCGTCTTTCAATTTTCTCTCTCCATTTTTATGATCATCGCTATGATCGGGGTGAATAAGCAGTTGAAGTTTTTGAAAACAAAGGAGTTAGGATATAACCAGGGCAATGTCCTCTCTATGGGTTTGGACCAAGAGATATCCAGACAATTCCGCACAATTCAAACTGAACTCATGCGAAATCCTGACATACTCGCCGTGACACGGTCCAGTTCGAACATGCAGACTGTGTCGACAACAACCGGCGGAGATGCCGTTACGTGGGAGGGGAATTCCTCTAACATCATCATGCCAAAAACGCACTTGATGCGGGTAGATCCTGAGTTTATCGCCACTTTTCAAATCGATATGTTGGAGGGACGCTTTTTTTCCGATGAATTTCCCAGTGACACTGGGGAGTCGGCGGTGATCAATGAAACGGCCATGAAAACAATGGGTTTAAAATCTCCCATCGGCAAACGATTGACTATATGGAGTCGAAATTTCAGGATCATCGGGGTGATCAAGGATTTCCACTTTTACTCCCTTCACGATGAAATTCAACCTCTGATCTTTGTTCACAGATATGCTGGCTACAGCCACATTTTTATCAGGATCGATTCACAAAACATCCCGAGGACACTGAGTTTCATTCAGGATAAGATCAAGGAGATCGTACCCGGGTATGTCCCTAACCTGATGTTTTTGGATGAGAACCTCCAGAATGCTTATGTCACCGAACAAAGAATGGTGACAGGCACAAGATATTTTACGATCCTTGCGATATTTATTTCCTGTATCGGTCTTCTGGGATTGGCTTCTTTTTCAGTCAGACAGAGAACAAAGGAGATCGCTGTGCGCAAAGTGCTGGGCGCATCGGAGGGAAATATCGTCCTTCAACTTTTTAAGGAGACATTGATCTGTGTGATCGCAGCAAATATCATTGTCTTTCCCATCGCTTTTGTTGTGCTTCGCGGGTGGCTGCAAAATTATGCTTACCACACGACTCTTGGTGTTGGCATTTTTATTCTTGCATTTACTGTGACCGTGGTGCTCGCTTTTCTTAGCGTGGGGTGGAATGTGCTCAAAGCCTCTCTGGCAAATCCGGCAGACAGTTTGCGATATGAATAACTGGATTGTCATATTCCTCATCCACATTCAATGAAGATCCGAATTTTGCTTTTATGAGGGTTTTAATCAATCGCAAATAAGGATACAAGCTCTGTTATCTCTTTTTTATGATGACGAGGGTGATGTCATCGGCCTGTTCGGTTCCGGCGCTGAAGGCCTCTACATCTTCGAATATCTTTGCGCTGAGTTGGCCGGTGGATAGATCCCGATGGTTTATGACTAAATTCTTCAGCCTCTCTTCTGAGTACTCCTCCTGAGCTCGGTTTCTCCCTTCAGGTATTCCGTCCGTAAATAAAACAGCGACATCTCCACTTTCGATTTGGATCCGTCCGGGTTCAAAACTCACATCGGGAAACATGCCCAGGGCGAATCCGGAGCTTTCCAGGTTCGAGAATTGGCCCGAGGAGTCCGATATAGATCGAACCGTTTGCGCTCCAAATTCCTCCCTTGAGAATTGTGACGAAGAAGGGAACCAGGACGAAATAAAAAACTAGATAGGTGGCGTTCCTCTCAAAATGCTTTGGAAATAATGTGCCGTTGATCAGGAACCAACAAAAAAAGCAAACGAGAGACCCATAATTGCAGCTAAAATATGATCTCTTTTAAGAAAGTAAAGGAGTGTTATGATAAAACTCATGGGCAGGGAGAATAATGAACTCCCATAGTAGATCCGCTTGACCAAACGGATATATTCCGAATCCTCAGGGTCGGCTCCGATATTCAGAATGAACGCAAATATTTTTTTCAGGATTCCTCCTCGCGCTTATTTTGATTGCCCTAAATATTGCTTATTACATACTTAATTCGTCACCGGATGTCAATTAAAGATCTTTCTCTTATCTATGGGGACGTTCACCCTGTCGTATTCAGGACAAACGTACAGACGGACTGGTTTCGAAAAATTCTCATTGAGTGGATCTAAATTTTTCGCAACCTTTTTCATGTTTTTGACGTAATAATAAATAGATTTACTTTATGATATAAAAGAAATCAGGAGCTTGAATGACGATCACAAATTACCTGACCCGAAAAGAGGAACTGATTCTGCTGGCGGTTCACAAACTTGGGGATACAGCCGGCCTTGTCAAAGTCCGTGAGATCCTGAATGTATCGACCGGCCAAGAATGGACAGTGGGGAATGTCTATGTCCCACTCGACCGGATGACGAAGCTGGGGTATCTGGAAGCGCGGGTGGGCGAGCCCACTGCCCGCCGGGGCGGGAAGGCCGTGAAATATTATGCCCTAACCCGCCAAGGAAAAGAGGCCCTGGCCGAGCTAAAAAGAGTCCATGACACCATGTGGAACGGCGTCTCTGACCCCGCCCTGGAGAAATAGGAAAGGCAAGTGGGAGAGAAATTTCAGCGCCCTCCCCGGCTTCCCCGCTGGATCCTTTATCGCTTCTTGCCCGAATCAGAAAACACCTATCTCGGCGGGGATTTCGATGAGATCTATAACAGCATTTTGGTAAGGCAAGGAAGGGGAGCGGCCTGCCGCTGGTACTGGATCCAGCTTTTGTATTGGATCCCGCTTATTGTTTTTCACTCTGTCCGATGGAGCTTGACCATGTTTAAAAATTATTTAAAAATCACCCTGCGTAATCTGAAACGGCAAAAGGGATACGCCTTTATCAACATCGCCGGGCTTTCGGTCGGCATCGCCTGCGCGTTGCTTATCATCCTCGTCGTGCAGTATGAATTTAAGTACGAAAGCAACCATGAAAATGCGAACCGAATCTACCGAATCAATGTCGAGCACACCCAACTGGAGCGGACCTTCAAATCCACATCTTCTCCGGTCCCGCTGGCGCCGGCGATGTGCGAAGAAGTCCCCGAAGTCACTCATTTTGCCCGGATCGCTGTGCTAAGGCAGATCCAAGTGGCTTATGAAGATCGGAAATTCTATGAGGGGAACGTTCTCTTTGTCGACCCTGGAATTCTGGAGATGTTCACATTTCCACTCGTAGCCGGAGATAAAACGACAGCGTTCAAAGATGCGAATTCGGTGGTGATAACAGAAGACATGGCGACAAAATACTTCGGGAAGGAAGATCCGCTGGGGAAATCCCTGCTCTTGGTCAATTCGATATCCCTTAAGGTGACCGGCGTCATGAAAAATCATCCGGGATACACGAATATCCGCCCCGACTTTATGGTGCCTATCGAAACGCTAAAACCCCTGGTCGGTGACGGATTCTTCGAGAACTGGCTGAGCCAGCAGCTTCAGTCCTTTGTCATGCTGGCCGAGGATCACTCGGTGGCGGCTGTGGAACACAAGATCCAGGATGCGTTCAACCGCCATGTCCGCGAAGACGACGGCCGTGTGCTCACCCTCGACCAACTGAAGCGGATGCACCTTTTTTCAGATACCCAGCCCACCGGGAATATCAACTCTTTAAGGATTCTTCTGGCGGTGGGAGGATTGATCCTATTGGTCGCCTGTATCAATTTTATGAACCTGGCCACAGCGCGTTCGGCCAAGCGGGCCAAGGAAGTCGGTTTGCGCAAAGTGGTGGGAGCAGCGCGGCAGCAGCTTATCCGTCAGTTTATCGGGGAAAGTCTGATTTATTCCGCAGTATCGATGCTTTTTGCCCTTGTTCTGGCATATACTTTTCTTCCATCTCTCAACAACCTGACCGGGCAAGTTATAGAGTTCGGTGATCTTTTTCAAACACATATTCTGGCTGGCATGGTGGGGATTTATATACTGGTGGGATTTGTGTCGGGGAGTTATCCCGCCCTCTTCCTCTCGGCTGTTCAACCTACGAGAATTCTGCGGGGACACTTTGAGGCCGGAACACAGGGCGTTTTGTTCCGCAAGATCCTGGTTGTCGCTCAGTTTGCGATCTCTATCATCCTCATCATTGCCACCATGGTCCTTGGACGGCAGCTGAATTTTCTTTTAAACAAGCCTTTGGGCTTCGAAAAGGACGGAATCGTGGTCATTCGCAACGACAGAAGCACGTACCGCCGGGACCTCCAGCCTTTGAAAACAGAGCTTTTAAAAAACCCCCATATCCTCGGAGTGAGCGGCTCTCTCATGCTTCCCAGCGCCATCGGTATGTATAACAATGTGACCTGGGAAGGGGCCACCAACAACCAGGAGATCAGCATCATGCATAATAGGGTGGATTATGACTTCCTGGACACCTTCGGGATCGAATTGGTCGCCGGCCGCAAATTTTCTCCCGAGTTTTCTGTGGATACAAGCGCCGGTTCCGATGAAAGCGGACCGGAGAAATCCCGTTCCATCATTATCAACCAGGAAGCCGCGCGTCAATTCGGCTGGGAAGACCCCATCAACAAAAAGGTCATTCAGATTTACGGCGCAGAGAGGTCCTATTTTAATGTGATCGGGGTGGTCAAAGACTTCCATTTCAGCTCCCTGCGGAACTCCATCCAGCCCTTGAAGCTCTTCCTCAGTACGGACAATAACAGATACGTGTCTGTGAAGATCCGGGGCGAGGGTTTAACCGGAACGCTCAAATTCATCGAAGAGACGTGGAAGCGCATCTTTCCGGATGCGCCCTTCGATTATTTTTTCTTCGACAGTGTATTCGAGCGGACGTACAGGTCCGAGGCCAGTTTGAAGAGGCTGTTCGAGTACTTCAGCGGTTTGGCCGTGTTCATCGGCTGTATGGGATTGCTGGGATTGGCGTCCTATGCCGCCGAGCGGCGCTCCAAGGAGATCGGCATCCGCAAGGTCCTGGGCGCCTCCTCCCCACAGATTGTAATTCTTTTGTCCAGAGAGTTCACCCGATGGGTTGTCGTTGCAAATCTGTTCGCCTGGCCGGCAGCCTATTTCGCCACGCGCTCATGGCTGGGAGGATTTGCCTACCATATCAACCTGAATGCCCAGTTGGGTTTTTTTGTCCTGGCCGGCGCGGTGGCTCTGGCGATTGCCCTGCTCACAGTCGCCTTCCAGGCCATCAGGGCAGCGCTATCTGACCCGGTAAAAACCCTGAAGTATGAGTGACAAAATAGTTGCTTATTTCCCGATTTTTGGTGTAATATTTATCCAATCTGAACACAGTGAAGATAGGCTGGAGAAAGTTATAGAGGAGGCCAAAAATGAGATCGCGCGACGAAAACTGTGATATCCAAGAATGGATCGACGAAGTTCCTTTCAAATCCGAATTCAGTGGTGATGATGACGATGAGGATACCGATTATGAGGATGATGAAGATCACGGCGATGATGAAGACCAAGATGAGGAATGGGGAGAGAACGACGAAGATGATGATAAGTATGGAGCTTTGATCAAATAGAGTAATCCTGAAATAATAATCGGATTGTCTGACAAGCTGCAGGGGATTGAGTCCGACTAAAATTGTAGTTCTTGTCCAGCTTCGATAATTTATTAGAGATTGTCACAATTTATGGTTATGAATAGACAGGGTGTTGTTCCAGCTGTAACAAGCTTAGTTGTCTTATCAATAGTCGTTATTAGCGCTATCTCATTCGTGATTTACAAAACACGGTTGATTGGGCCTGTAATCGTTTTGCTTGGACTCCTTCCGTGGATTCCCTTAAAGATTTTCGGAAGATCGATAAAATCAACGGGGGCGGATATCATTTTTGGGGCCGTTGATACAGGCATACTTGCAGTCGCTGCAATCATAGGTGCGAATTTTGCGGGAGTACTTGGGGCGATCATCGGCGGAGCGGTTGGTGATTCAATAACCGATGGATTTGCGGGATTATTCGAAGGAAAGGTAGCCGAATATCTAAGAAAACATGGGATTGAGGAAGCGAGAACCCCTCTGAGTTCCTCTCTAGGAAAAATGAGTGGCTGTCTTATAGGAGCCGGAATAACATTGACTATCGCCTGGACCCTGTTAAAGATAAGTCTTTAGTTAAAATAATAAGAACTCTATGTCAGCTTTAATAAGGGAAATAAGGGGACAGCATACCTAATTACAAATTCAATGTTGAATCTAGAATTTGCACTTCTCTAAATAAGTATGCTGTCCCTCAAATTGCCACGAATTCTGTCAGCCGAGTTAGGTATGCTGCTCTTCAAACTTAGTGCTTAAGTAATTCGGTATGCTGTCCCCCGAATTATTTATTCTTCTTCTTTAGCAGGCGTGTATGAGAGTTCCTTCTGATACCAAGCCATTTTTTGTTCTTCTTTTGTCACATATTTCATCATCTTCTGTTTCATCTTTCCGGCCTCTTCTCCCAAAACCTTCCACATCTTTGCATTCTCCTCCCAAAATGCCGTCACATTCTTTGCACTTGCCGCAGACCAAAGGACAGGATTATCGGTACCCATCACTCCCCAGTAGAAGTACCAGCTCTGGCCGAAATCTTTATCTGCCATAAACTCTTTGAATTCGTCCCATATTTTGTTTATTTCAGCCTCCATTCCCGGTTCGAAATAGTAAATATCGAAGAAGACGAAATTGTCTTCCTCGGATTCGCTCTCTGCACCTTTGGCGATCATCGAATACTTGTAATCCAGGGCATAGCCACAAGCTCGAGAAGAATAATAAGTTCCTTTAAATGCGTCTTCCATGGCTTGATAATCTTCGGGCGATTTCTCTTTTAATTTATTGACCGCTTCCATGAGCTTGTCGATATCAGCATAATTCTCGATCGGAATGGTCCACATGACGTGATCATCCCCGGTCCAATAGGTATTGAAAATATAGGGAAATTCGTTCTTTTCCAATAGCGCCACCCATTTTTTCCCGGCTTCGTAATACTCTTCGACCATGGATGGCTTGAGCACCTCATCGACAACCCAAAACAACTGATACCGCTTCTCCGGCTCCTGTGCGTTCATCGTCAAGGGTAAAAGGCCCAAGACAAAACAGACCGCTAAAACCCATGAAACTTTGGCTTTCATTAAACCCTCCTTTGTGAATTAAAGGGAGTAGAATCCGTCCTTAGAAAGGAGTGAAAACAGATATTTCTCTGCTGACGTCATCCATACCCTTCATGTGCGGAGACTTTTATATCAAACTGGGAAGAGACTTGTCAATCCATTTATTCGGCAGGTCCTTAATTGGGTTCCGGATGGACATTAAGAAGTTTGAAAACACGATGATTTCTCATAATTCCAGATATTATACAATTTGTGATTAAGTATGCTGTCCCCCTAATTCAAATTAAGCTGTATTATCGGGCGAAGCTCTCCACGTACTCCAATGATTGGTGGCGGAAATAGGTATTGTAGAGTTCGGCATAGTGTCCGCCCCGTGCAAGTAGCTCTTGGTGGTTGCCTTCCTCGATAATGCGGCCATTCTCCAGGACGATAATCCGGTCGGCGTGACGCACCGTCGAGAGGCGGTGCGCGATCACGATGGAGGTACGGTTCTTCATCACCAGCTCTAGGCCTTCCTGGATCTGGGTTTCCGTAAAGGGGTCCACACTGGCTGTGGCTTCGTCGAGGATCAGGATGGCCGGATCTTTCAAGAGCACGCGGGCGAGAGCCACCAACTGCCGTTGTCCCATGGAGAGGCTTGCTCCCCGGGCTCCGACCTCGGTATCCAGTCCGCTGGAGAGGGCTTGGAGCCAGGTACCGCCCGCGATGCGCATAGCGGCCTGAGAGATTAGCTCATCTGTAGCTTCCGGCAGTCCGTAGTGGATGTTGTCCTTTACCGTACCGGAAAAGAGAAATGGGTCTTGAGGAACAAGTCCGATCTGCCTTCGGTAGCTGCTAATGTCGAACCGGCGGACGTCTTTCCCGTCCACCCTGAGCTCTCCTTCCTGAAACTCGTAGAACCGGGCGATCAGACGGGCGATCGAGCTCTTTCCGGCTCCGGTGTGACCTACCAGCGCTACATTTTGACCGGATGGGACAACCAGACTGAAGTCCTTTAACACCTGCTCCCTTTCCGTGTAGGCAAAAGAAACGTTTCGGAACTCGATCTCTCCCTTGAGTTTTGGCACAGGATCAGACGCGCTCTGGATGATTTTTGGGTCTGTATCGATCAGGGCGAAGACCCGCTCTGAGGCAGAAAGCCCGTCCTGAAACTGGCTCCAGAAAGATGCGATGCTGATCATAGGCCACCAGAAATAAGCGACTGCCTGCATGAAGAGGTACCAATTTCCAGGCGTGATGTTCTCAGTGCGGATAGCCGCTCCGCCGAGATACACGAGCAGCGCTGCAGCGAGTCCGGAGGCGGTGCTGAGGATGGGGAAAATGCTGTTCATCGTCAGGCCACGAGCCAGGCCCACTCGGTAGGCCTTTCGGTTGTTCTCCAGAAAACGGTCGAAGATGGCCTGTTCCTGGCGGAAACTCTTGGCCACGACGATACCGCTGATCGACTCCTGGATCTCGGCATTGATCGTGGCTGTGACCCGTTTGGCGTTGCGGGTCACTTTGCGGGCGATCTTCCGGAATCTCAAGGCGATGATAAAGGCCACCGGACTCATGGCCAGAATCAGCAGAGTCAAGCGGACATCGATAGCAAACAGCCAACCGGCCAGAATTGCCACAAGGAGAAGCTGGCTGATCACATCCAAAACAAGAGTCACAACGTCAGAAAAATCCTGAGTGTCTGAAGTGACCCGGCTGACGATCTTTCCTGAAGGATGCTGGTCAAAGAAAGTGAGGTCGTTGTTCACGACGGAGTTGAACACATCCTCCCTCAACTGCAGGACGACGTTTCCAACCACACGTGCGGAGAAGACTTGGCGGATGTAGTTGAATCCCCAGGCAAAAACTCCCAGCATCAACACACCGAGGGAGAGGAGCAGCAGAACGTGAAGAGAGGAATCCTTTTTAACCAGATCCAGGGCCTTGGAGATCAGGATCGGACCGGCCGTACCTGCGATGGAGTTCAGGGTGAGCATCAGGGATGTTAATATGACCTGCCTTCTGTAAGGACGGAAGTAGCCGACGATTCGACGCAGAAGCTCGAGGTCCTTATAGCTTCGATCGTAGTCTTCACTGTCCAGGCCGTCCAGAATAAACGGCATCTATCCCTCCTTTTCAATCTGTCTATTCATAGCGGGCGAAGATTCGGCTGTAATCGGGCGAACGGGCCATAAGCTCTTCGTGACTGCCTTGATCCACAAGCTCCCCCTTGCGCAAAACGAGGATGCGGTCTGCCCAGCGGATCTGGCTCAGGCGATGAGTGATGATAAAAGTGGTGCGTTCTTTGGAGATCCGATGCATGGCCCGCTGGATCTGGTCCTCTGTCTTGCTGTCTATGGCGCTTGTCGAGTCGTCGAGGATCAGGATCCGGGGATCGGTGAGAAAGGCACGGGCGATCGCAATGCGCTGGCGCTGTCCCCCAGAAAGAGTGACGCCCCGCTCACCGATTTGTGTTGTGTAACCATCAGGGAAAGCGGAGATGAACTCGTGGGCCTGGGCTTCGCGGGCCGCTGTCTCGACAGCTTCTTGAGAAGCTTCGGCTAGACCGAATGAGATATTCTCCTTCAGCGTGCGGGAGAAGAGGAAAATGTCTTGTTCGATGGTGGAGATCTGAGAGCGCAGGCTTTCCAGGCTCCACTCCCGCACATCCATCCCATCGATCAGCACACGGCCCGAGCTGGCATCGAAGATCCGATTGATCAGTCTGGTCAGAGTCGTCTTCCCAGAACCGGTGGGGCCTACGATAGCAACTGTCTCTCCCGGAAGAGCCCGGAAACTGATGTCCTTGAGCACCGGCGCTCCGTTGTATCTGAAACTTACATTTTCGAAGGCGACCTCCCCGCGGATCGGCTCACGTACCCCCTCCTGATTCTCATCCAGTTCGGTCTCTGTTTTGATCATGTTCAGGATCCGTTCGCCGCTGGCAATTCCCAGTTGGACCAGGTTATAGGTGAAAATCGAGATGAATGTCGTGAACCGCAACGTGCCGAAAAGTCCCATAAAGGCGACTACATTTCCGAGAGTTATTGCGCCCTGCCGCCAGAGTGTGAGGGCATGGAAAAATCCGGCGCCCCAGCAGAGGCTGAACATGAGCATCGGCAGATAGCGGGCCTGAATAAGCCCCTGGCGTATGAAGTAGTCGCGGAACGCACGGGCGTCACCTGTGAATTTGTTCCATTCGTACCGCTCCTGGACGTTGGCCTTGACTACCTCGATTCCGGCGACGGCCTCGGTGAGCCCGGCATTCAATATGCCGAACTGTTCCCGCTGGGCAATACTGACCGGCTTGAGACGGCGGTTGTAGTCGATGACCGTTATCGTTAGTAGGACTGTAAAAATCAGAGGGACGAGGAGCAGTTTGGTATGAATCAACCCGATCATGATCACCGGCACCACGAGAGCCAGGGCGGAGTCGATGATCAGCATCAGTCCGGGACTGAACATCACGTTGAGCGCACGCACGTCGTTGGTGGCCCGGGCCATGATGTCGCCTATGCGTTGCCTTCCGTGGAATGTCTGGCTCTTCCCCAGAAGACTGAGGTAAAGCTCCTCTCGAGAATCCCGTTCTATCCTCTGCGCCAGAAATTCAGCGGAGAAGTTGCGGAACAGCCCTGCGAGCCCCTCACCCAGGCCAGAGGCGAGGATCACGATCACAGGAATCATGAGTTCGGCGAGCTGGAAACCTGCCGCCGAGATTACATCGAAAGCCCTGCCGACGTAGACCTGGATGTTACTGTAGGCATAGTTGTTGACCACACCGCTGACGATCAGCATCAAGGGGAGAAGGGGATACCGTACCACGTGGGAGAGGATCCAGCGGACCGCTCCCTTTCGCCTGTACTTGTATTCATTCTCGACCTGGAACTCTCGTTTGGCCACTGATAAATCCTTTTCTTAGCAGGATCTCCTCATTATAGGATATTCTTTTTTTAGAGTATTCTCTTTGGGATTCGGCAAAAGTTGTTCAAGAATACCTTTCCAGTTCATATCGTCACTCACAATTGCATTGTAATGTGTGCATATCTTCCAAGATACAAAAATACAACTTATACAGGATTGAAAAAGAGAGTTTACGACATAACTCACTCAACAATCAAGAGAATGATATGTTGAGTTGATTATGTCATCCTTGAAGCTGCGTCGAGAGATAACGTCGAGAAATAACATTTGAATCGAGTGACTCTTCATGATATAAGTCAAAGAGTCCCCATTGGGGGACAAAGTCGATCCAGCTCGGAGCTATCGAATGAAAAATTGGAAAAATAAATTATCAAGCTTTTTTGAAAAACAAAAAGAACAAAAAGAGGAAAAAGAAGAAAAGTATAGTCACGAAAAACTGAGAGTTGAGAAATTTTATTCAACGATTGTGCATCCCGCTTTTGAGGAACTTAAGTCTGAATTAAAAAAACACGGAAGAGAAGTCGATGTATATACCGAAAGAAGAGATTTCGCATCCATTATTGTACAGTTCAAGGGTGAGGAAGAGCTCGATTATTCGATAGAAGTGATGTTATATCCAGGTCTTGCATTTCCTCGTCCAGTCATTCATTATACAGAGTGGGCAAGCAGTAGGAGATTAAGAGTCGAGGGATTATTAAGAACAGGTATTCAGAACTATGATATCTCTGATATTACAGGAGATGAAATTATTGAACACTTTTTAAATGAATACAAAAACCTTACAAGTGACCATATTAAAAAAATTAATTTTAAGTCTTAAATTTTCTACGGCTATCTTTTTCAAGAAACTTCTTCAACTTCAATCATATCTCCAATGAAGCCTTGAATCGTACATTTGTCCTTTTTTGAATCACGGCATTATTGAAGATAATTTTTTTAAAAGGGTGAGGTGAGCAAGATGAAAGAAAAATTTTGTATTACAGCTCTCCAAGTCGATGAGAGTGAATCTTATGATTCTTTAGAAGAGGTGACAGCCAAAGCCTATGGATATTTCTCACAAATAAAATCTCTCAAATCCGTAGTCATTCATGAATGGATAGAGGGAAGCGAAAAGGGTCCCATGAGATTTGTTTTTAAGGAAAAGAGCGGGAAAATAAATCATGTCGATATTAAACATGGAGATTAAAATCGGCCTAGGACCCTTCATGACTTGTGCTTTCTTTTTTGCTTACAGGAATAGCCGATTTGACATGCCAGGCAACAGCCCTTCCAAGCTTTATCTATTGTTGTCCTGTCACTGCATCTGGCTCCTTCTAATGTCCATTCTACTTTATTGACGTTTTAATCAATATAAGTCCCACAAAAAAAGCATCGAAAAGCAATAAACGCAGGAAATTCGTTTTCTTTGTCGTGCCCAACCTATGTCAAACATTTTGTTTTCTGTAAGTTCATATCCTGTACGAGAGATTTGTTCATTTTTGTGCTGTTTTGATGTGAAATAACTATCTATCGTAAGTAGTGAAACAAAAGATATGCAAAACAGGAATAAGAAGTGGCTAAGGGATTTAAGGGAGTATTTTATTTCATCTTAATAAGCCTGATCTATTCATAAATTGTAAAGGACAAGAAAAATTGATTCAAGAGCAGCTAA
>CAYOSH010000057.1:0-17485 GCA_964406575.1 uncultured Eubacteriales bacterium
ATTAAAATGGGGCCTTTAAGGTTAATTCTTGCATCAAAATCCAGGTTTACTAATTTATTATCAAGAAGTTAATGAGGCCCGTCCCCGAAATGGGAAATGCGCCGAAATGGAAACCGAAATAACCTGCCGGAGTGCGGTATAAAAATCTTTTTGCCCCAGGATAAAACATATTACAATCACTGCTCACTCAATTGATAAGTCTAGGATGAATTTTCACAGATTTGATATCTTTCGAAAAATTTGACTGAGGATTGAGTTCCTACTATCATGGATTATTACGATTTCCACCAGAAGGATAAGGTTAAATCATGAGTAGCTGGAAGGAACGATTGCTTAAAAGTCTCATAGTGCAACCAGAGCAAGAGAAATCTGAAAGGTTCGACAGGATTCAGGTCGCGACCTGTGTTATTCTGCTCGAAGTCGCCAAATTCGACTTTGATTTCAGCACTATCGAAAAAGAAACCACAAAAGCAATATTGAAACAGGAATTCTCGATTCCGGAGGATTCCATCGAAGACCTGATGAAAATCGCCGAGGAGAAAAGGGAAGACAGTGTCGACATCTGGGAGTTCACCAACGTGATCAATCAGAATTTTCCTCGAGAAGAAAAAATAAAGATCATCGAAGCAGCATGGAAGATCATATACGCTGACGATAAACTGGACAAATACGAGGACCATTATGTGCATGTTCTAGCGGATCTCCTGCGGTTGAGGCACGACGAGCTGATTGACGCCAAACTCCGCGTCCTCTATGCGGATAAGACCGAGGCGGAAGATCAGGAAGAAGAAGAAGAAGAAGAAGAAGAAGAAGATGATGATGATGATGATGATGACATCAAAATAGCTGAAAACTGATTTGCCGCCTGAGCGCCCCTAAGATTTTCCCAGAGCTTTGAGGACTTTTTCCGGTGTGATCGGAGTGATGTAAAAACGAACTCCGATCGCATGGTAGACAGCGTTAGCGATCGCAGCAACTGTGGGGATGACGGGCATCTCACCACAACCTCTCGGTGACCCGGGCTCCTGATTATCGAGAAATTGGAGTTTGATCTCAGGAGTATCAGAATAGCGAGGAATCCCGTACTCTCTCAGATACTCTGTGTAGACACTGTGCCCGTCGAGTTTAATTTCTTCACGGAGAACCCAGCCAAGCCCCCAAATGATCCCCCCGCGAAGACAGGCCGTTGCTGTACGGTGGTTGATGATCGTGCCGATGTCGAATGCCGCACAGATCTCTTTCACCTTGACTTTCCCTGTTTTTCGGTCGACGTTCACATGAGCAGCAGCAACCCCCAACTGTCTGGCGCCATGGTTACAGAGGCCGATCCCGATCCCTTCATTGTCCGGAAGCGAACTCCTCGGGTATTGGATCATATCCGCGCAGGCATCGATCAACGGAACAAAAGATTCCAGTACCACATTGTTGCGGCGGAATGCAAAGGGATCATGGCCAAGGGACGCAGCAACCATATCCATATGGCTCTCCTGTGCAAACCCAAGCTGGACATAGCTCGTGCCGCGTGTGTTGGCTTGATCGACAGGCATCTCAGTCCTGTAATGTTTGATAAGGACGTGGGGCGCTGCGTATGTCTCTCGAGTCCCCTCCCCCAGATCCTGGTAGATATCGAGTTTTCGTGCTTGAAGTCTCCCGTCCGTTCCGACACCCGTTGTAAAATCGAAGACACAAGCCATTTTGTAGAGGCCTCTTTTCTGAAACTGATTCTTCCGGCTGTAGATGATTTTGACCGGAGCCCCCACTCTTCTCGACAAGTCGGCCGCTTCTTGACTGACAGGAGGGGCAACCTTCCCACCAAAGGCCCCTCCAATAGGAGTGTTTATGAAATGAATGGATGACTCGGGAAGACCTAGATTCTGCGAGGCAAGCTCTCTCACCCGATGGGGATATTGAGAACCGGACCATATAGTGACTTCATTCCCCCCCGGCTCCATCTTTGCGAGGGCCGTGTATGTTTCGATCGGCGCCCATGCTGTGTAATGCGTCCTGTATGTCTCAGAGACAGTCTTAAAACTGGCGGCCAATCCTGCATTCACATCCCCTGCCTGTTCTTTGATCTCCTGGAAGACCGCTCCTGCCCGAATTTCTTCCTCAACTCGCAGGTCTTTGGATCGATTCGGCTTTTCCCATTCGGCTTTGACTCGAGTAAGGGCTTTACAGACATCGTTATATCGTTGGCCTATAGCCACAACTTTGGGGCCGATTCTTTCCACTCTGTCGACTCCGGAAGTGGCCTGCGCTTCCGCTAAATCCACAGATTTTAGCCTTGTGAGTTTTTTATGATAGGGAGAAATATGCCAGTCTGCATAAACCATACCAGGGAGTTTAAGGTCGCCGGCATATTTGAGGGTCCCCGTGACGATCGATTTGGCATCGACATTATGAAGGCCGATATCTTTGTATGCCAACGTTATTCGTTCCGAGGAGGAGACCTTGGGATCCAACATCATGTAGACTATCTCGCTCTTATCGACCTCATGTGGTTTTATGATCTGTTTCGGATCACTCCTTGAGCGAACGACTCCATTTTGATAAATCAGATCCTTGACGGGCAAGTTGTGTGTTTTTGCCGCCCGACGGATGATATCTTTACGGAGCTCGAGGCAGGCCTGCCATATCCCCCATGCGACTTGTTCTGTTGCCGAACTGCCGACAGTAGGTCCATGGTCGGGACAGACATCTGTATTCCCCAGGATGATGGTTAAACGATCGCCCGGAATATCCAGCCCTTGGGTCACAAGAGCTGTGAGGACAGTGCGCAATCCCTGTCCCATCTCTGTCCGGCCGGCAAACACTGTCACACGGCCATCATCATGAAAGGCAAAACAATCGAGATAGTCCGTGTCCAGTGCATAAAACCGGCATTCGATATCCTCAGCGTCAGCTGGCCAGGGTTCGGAGTAGACTTTCTGGATACCTGAACCCGGGACAGAAGAGACAACATACAAGAGACACGAACTCCCTAAAGATCTGAGAAATTCTCGGCGTGTGACTTGCATTTGTTTTAACTCATTTTGATATCTATGGCTTTGATCCGTTCGTGAATTCCAATATGGCTTCGATGACATTTGGGTAGGAGCCGCAGCGGCAGAGGTTGTTATCCATCGCTTGAACGATCTCATCCCGGGTCGGATTCGGGGTGTGTGCCAATAACGCTGTGGCTGCAATGATCATTCCTGGCGTACAAAAGCCGCATCCAAAGGCCGTGGATTCTACGAAAGCCTTCTGGAGCGGATTTAGGTTATTTTTGGTCCCCAAACCCTCGATGGTGACGATCTCTTGTCCGGAGGACACATTCTGGACGAGCACACGACAGGAACGGCGCGCCACACCATCGATGAGCACAGAACAGGCCCCACATTCACCCACTCCGCATCCAAATTTTGTCCCTGTCAGATCCAGGTCATCTCTGAGGATCCAGAGCAGGGGTTCATCGGGCTCGGCTTTCACCCTGTGTTTTTTACCGTTGACATTCACTGTGAACCAAGCTTTCGACAATTCATCTTCTCCAGGAAATAGACCAAATCAATATCCTCATTTTTAACACATGATCCCATATGAGTCAATCGGATGACAGAAATCCTTTTGCGGTTAAATTGTTGAAAAAAATAAAAATTGACCTGATTATGCTCCAAATGGCGACAGACTCTACTCGTGGTCCCATTTTTCTCTCTTGCAAGACATTTGATTTTCGACTAAATTAAGAGAGACAGCTCATTACAACAGTACGAAATCAGGCGTATGGGGTGATCGGCCATGGATTTTTTTGATTCGTCGGGATTAGCGGTCGCTTACTGCGAGGATTATATTCATCTCTTCCTGTATTCCGGAGAGCCGGTGGCTTACTTCGAGGGGGATTGTGTGTATTCTTTTTCTGGTCGGCATTTGGGATGGCGCCATGAGGGATGGATTATAGACCATAACGGCGATCCTTTCCTGTTCTCTGAGCAGGCCGTCGGGGGTCTTATCAAACCGACAACACAAAAACCTCCCACGAGAGGACCGATGGAGCGTTTACCAGAAAAGCAATTACGACAGTTTGAGCCTTTACGGCCACCCACAAGCTCTATGTGGTCTAAGCTTTCGCCGAATGAATTTTTCGAACTCGAGTAATCCGATATAATCTGAATTCAGTCGGGGAATAACCTGCCAAATTCATTTTCTGGATCAGGAGCATAAATTTCCGCTTCGGGCAAAACTCATCAAGCAATGACTCTATTCGTGTTCTGTGCCGCAGGACATTAATTTATATATTGCTGGGATCTACACCGAGACAAACCTTGAGCAATCGCCTAAGAGAAAATTTCATCCGATAAATTTGAGATGATTTTAAAAGACTACAACTTCTTGAGGTAATCTTTAGCCTGAACGTTTCCGCTTTGAATGGTAGCGATCGAGTATTTATCCTTAACTTCCACGATGACAACTTTGCCCACTTTTTCTTCCTCCGCTCCCAGTGAGAGTCCAGTATCAGGATCGATCAACTCTTCTCCCTGACGGATGACTTCGAACTCATCTCCGATTTTTGCTCCTGCATCCGCGCCGACGTTGATCCACGCTCTGGTCCCCTCAACTTTTACGACTCTCCCCGAATTTGTGGAGGAAGACAATCCTTTGGATTTTTCGACGATCTCGGACACTATCTTTTCTACAGCTGGATGCATCACTTCATTGGCAAGTCCATAATCATATTTCTGTTTGAAATTCATGCCTTTGTAACGGGCACCCACCAAGTTCTTCTTGTTCTCCTCCTCTGCAGCAACTACGATCTCGCCTGTAGTTGTGTTGACTAATCTTGCTTGCAGGACAACTTTTCCAGTTGTCACACCAACACCCAGGCTCTTGATTGCGCCTCCGGTGGTGCTGACGCTAAATTCACTGACGGATCCGGTCAAAAGAAGGTCGACACCGAGCATCTTGCCGATCTGTGCGGCCGTTTGAGGCGTCACTCGTCCCGATGCTCCAAAGTCTTGTTCAATAAGAACTGCATCAACCTTCTGCCTTTCGATCACGCTGAACCTACCCGAATCCATTAGGGCAGTTACAAAAACATCTGCCGCAGCCTCTCCCAATTGATCGCCCCACCAACGCCAGGTACTGTTATTATCGAATCTTACGACGGCCACTCTCAATTTACCCTGGGCATTCAAATTGTGCACAAAAGACATGAGAAAACCACAAAACAATACCAAAACGAATAATTTGTGCGTCTTAGTCATTGGAACACCTACCTTTTAAATTATATTCATTATTCATTAAATATATATCACATTCTCTGATAGAGACGTCAAGTCTTGTTGCAGATTTTTTTCGCGTAGCTCCCTCAGAAAGAAAAATCAAAACTTTTTTATGTAAAAGAATTTTTTTATATTGACTAGCATAAATCTTATTTAAATAATAGAAAATATCAATCTACTGTAATATTATGTGTACCAGAGATATGTTATTAAAATTCAAGAATGAGGTGAAAAGATGAAAGAAAAAACTCACATTGGGAGACGGAATTTCATCAAGACAAGTACGAGCGGTCTAGTTGGGGCAGCAGTGCTTCCTGCTTTTTTAAGAGGAAAAGACATAAGTACTGTAAAAAAACCAGGGCAGAAGGATAATGTCATATACCGGAAGTTGGGAAAAACGGACATTGAGCTCCCTATCGTCAGCATGGGTGTGATGAATGCTGATAACCCCAATCTTGTGGCGGCAGCGCTTGATTCTGGTATCGTGTATCTGGATACGGCTCACGGGTACCAGAGGGGCAAAAATGAAGAGATGATCGGCCATGTCATAAAAAACCGCGATCGCGGCTCTTTTGTTATAGGGACAAAGATCCCCTACCCAAAGGATCGAGAAACTGAGATGTTTCTCCCGGAGACGAGTGTGGAGTCGTTCCAGGAAAAATTTGAGATCAGCCTCAAACGATTGGGATTAGACTACGTGGATATCTTGTATATCCACAATGTCTCGGTCAGAGAGACCGTCTACTGCGCGCCGGCCATAAAGTTTCTGGAAAAGGCCAAAAAGGAAGGGAAGGCCCGGTTCGGCGGATTGAGCACACACAAAAACGAGCATGAGGTCATTCAAGCCGCTGTTGAGAGTAAAGCTTATGATGTTATCCTCACCGCCTACAATTTCAAGCAGGAGAATCGGGTGGAACTCCAGAAAGCCATCACCGATGCAGCAAAGGCAGGGATAGGGATTGTAGCTATGAAAACTCTGGCTGGTGTGTACTGGGATAAAGAAAAACAACAACCGATTAATGTAAGAGCGGCACTCAAATGGGCACTCCAGAACGAGAATATCCATACGACTATTCCTGGGATGACAACGTTCGACCAACTGGAAGCCGATCTTTCTGTGATGGGAGACCTAACCCTCACCCCAGAGGAGAGGAAGGACCTGCGCTTGGATGAAAGTGAAACCAGCGCCGGGCTCTATTGTCAGCAGTGCGACGTGTGCCGTGGACAGTGTCCAAAAGCTGTGGACATTCCCACGTTTATGCGGAGCTATATGTATGCATATGGATACAGAAATACCGGCCTGGCGCAAGAGACTCTGAGCAGCATGGAGATATCCTCTCTTCCCTGCAGTGATTGTAGGAACTGCAGCGTCCGTTGTTCCGTGGGATTCGATGTCCGCAGCAAAATCCTGGACATCGCGCGACTGAAAGACATCCCCTACGAATTTCTCACCTAGTATAGCGGAAAACTGAGGATCAATAGTCTGAGGTCATTATGAAGAGCGGTTTGTGGAGGAAACTCTTGTAGTATGGGCGTAGCCTCTTTGTATTGTAGTATTTAGCCACATCCACCACTTTCTTTGTCCCGGTTACGACTTCGATGGGAACATTGTCGTACTGTCCGTTGCGGAGGCAGACCATGCGGCCAGACTTACCATCCAGGACGAGGTCCAGGGCAAGATTCCCGAAAGCCATTGGAACGATGGAGTCGATGGCATCAGGGTCGCCACAGCGAACAAGATAGCTGAGGCGCTGATTGATGATGTTGATGGGCCGGCCCCGGTTATAGGCAGGAGATATCTCCTTAAGTTGACGCGAGATCAAGTCCCCAATCCCACCTAGCTTTTTGTGGCCGAACATATCTGAGTCATCATTCTCGAAGACCATCTCACCACCCTTGAACATAGCGCCCTCAGAGACCAGAACGACAGAATAGCGACTGGGATTGGTCATGCGATCCTTGGCCAACAGCCCGCAGAGCTGATCGATGTCGAACTTGTATTCAGGAATAACACAACGATTGGCTGCTCCGGCCATAGTGGGAAGAAGGGCAGTGAAGCCCGCATAACGTCCAAAGACTTCGATAACCAGGAAGCGCTCATGCGATCCAGCTGTGGTCCGGAGTGCATGTGTCATGCTTATCGTGCGGGTCACGCAGGTGCTGAAGCCGATACAGTAATCCGTCCCTGGGACATCGTTGTCCATGGTCTTGGGTACAGCGATCACTTTGACACCTTCATGATGAAGCCGGACTCCATAACTCAGAGTGTCGTCCCCACCGATGGGAATAAGATAATCGATCCCGAGATGGTCGATATTTTTTAGCACTTCCGATGTTAAGTCGTTGATTTTCTCTCCGTATTTATCTTTCAAGTGATGAGGAAGACTGTCATTAGGGACATGACTGGGCCGGGTGCGGGAGGTATGGAGGAAAGTTCCGCCGGTGCGTCCCACCTTGTTCACGACCTCTTCTGTTAGAGAAAGACAGTGGTCCTCATGTGGCATCTCATCATCACGGGACATCTCGACAAGTCCTGCCCAACCCTGGCGAATGCCGATGACTTTGTAGCCTTCACGGAGCGCCCTGATTGTGATCGCCCGTATGGCGGGATTTAATCCCGGGACATCTCCCCCCCCTGTCAAAATTCCGATAACGCCCTTTTTCTTTTTAACGTTTGCCACGAGAATCATCCTTTGATTTCATTTTTATCATTGATGCCCAGTCTGAAAAACTCAGGATCTGTGAGAAAATCGAAGCGTTTTCGCCTCCAAGGGCATCGCTCACCAGTTATCTTTTCTCATTCAAAAACCGAGCACTCAAACTTGATTACATAGTATAGATGTCCCGCATGCATTTTTCCAGGGGAATAATAAAATGGCACCCAATACACGGTCCGATCGGGGACGAATCCTTTATTAAAAGGAAAGATTCCCCTTTTCGTAATACATGGAAAAATGAACTCGGTACGCCGATTATTAAAAACGGAAGGATAGTCCCAGCCTCAGCTGGAAACCGGAGAGGTCGAGTTTAAAATCCCTGACCTTGTCTTCCTCTGAACTATTCGGCCAATAGTTGGTGGGAAATTCTGTCTCGAGTGCTCCCCACGCTGCGGCCACTGTTTCGCTCTTAATGCCCCACCGCCCATCCCAGGTCGCACTCCTCCCGTCCCGTTCTTCACGTCCGGCACCCGAGACAGACTTCACAACCTGATAGGCATAACTGGCCTCCAGAAAAATTGCGAAACTCTTGATAATGGGATAGCTGATCCGTCCTCCGAGGTCGAGAGCAATCCCTGTCCCTGACCCATTCTCTTCGAGAGCTCCGGTGTTGCTGTAGGTGATATATCGGTAGTCGGGACCCTCGGTTTCCCATTCATAACGCCATTCAGAGAAGTATCGGCATTGAGCAAACATGGGCCCCCCCGTCAAAAATCCCTCCAACACCAACTCATTTATCAATCTTTTCTGTATGTGAAATCCAAGCGTTGGGATATAGGCTTTCGCAGAGAGCGAGTAAGGGGCGTATGTGATGCTCTCATTATACCATTCACCAGACAATTCACGCCGGAAATACTGAAAATTGAGATCTGAGGACTGCTGACTCGATATGTACTTAAACCCGATAGATAGGGCAATCGACTGGCTGAGATAATATTTGATTCGCCCTCCAATAGGGTATGATCGCCGAATTTCCTGGCGCTCTTCTGCCTGATTTTTGCTCCATGACTGGATTTGACCGGTGGCGACAAGATAGTCGAAATAGGAATCATAAAAGAACTCCTGCATTCTGTTGTCATGGCCGACGAAAAGGTTAAGGTCTGACGGATTGAGAAAAATGATCCCGCCATAGAGCTCCACCTGGAACTTTTTAAATTTTGAAAGAGAGCGGGCCTCCTCCTGTTGTTCGGTGCGAAACGTAAAAAGATTGCGGCTGTTCTTATCATTGGTTTTTGCCAATCCGCCCAAAGGGATCAGGGCCAAAAGAAATAAGATCCCAAAAATCTTTGGAGTGCTTTTTCCTCTTATTCGGCTGCTGTTTTGATAATAATTATTCATTTTTTTCTCCCCGTCCACTTAATCGATATAGATCCCATTTTCCTTAAGCCAATCGGAAACATCGGTGAAGAAATCTTTAGGCTGAGTGAGTGATACCGCATGACAGCTGTCTTTATACAAAGGAAATCTTATGCTTCGCGTGCCAATCTCTGGCGAATCCGGGAATGCCGATGACCTGTAGTTAAGGATGATCCTTCCTGGGCGCTCTTCCCCATTTGTGGGGCGCTTTATGTGCTGGACAGATTCCAAGATGTCAGTGTGTTTTGCCAGGCTCTGAGGAAGGACGGCGGTATACACGACAAGATCATAAGCTGCATTGGTGATGAAGGTGTCTACGTAAACGACATTTTGTAAAAACATGCGGCCAAAACGATTATCATAATAGTGAACATCATATCCCCGAACTTTTGCGACGTTAAAAACATGATAGGCCCAATTGGCGTGGTAGTTTGTGGATAGAAAATAGCGGTCCCATGGTTGAAGCGTACCGAATACTGCCGTCATGTCACCAGGTTCTTGTCTCACCGAACTGGCTTCAAGACGCGCCGAGCGCAAAAAATGGAACTTGACAAAAGGATCTGCATAGGACTCGGGCATGAGGCCAAATTGGTAGTCCGTGTCATAGATCCGGTAGGCGTTTGTACGTGCGGATGCATACATTTGAGGAATCGTAGTCACATCCACATCCGTGACCAAACTCAGGTTTTGAGTATAGCGAAGGAGAGTTGCAGCATTTCCAAAAAATCCGTCGAGCCAATCGCTGGGCTTGGTGTAGATATAGGGATCGCGTCCAGCCACTTCACTGACAAAATAGTAGACATCTTCATAAACATCAGGGTCATAAGGTATTCCCACGTCCTCTCCGATCTGATAGATAACAGACCCAGGCCTGTTAAACTCTTCTTCCATCATCTGTAAGTGGTAGCCAAAGGAGGTCGTTGGCTGGATGAGAATCTGATGGCCAAATTGGTTGACAATGACTTCAGGGGGGACAACCTGGCCTTGATATTGGGGAAAAACGATATCATAATGGGCCTGGATCTCTTGGCTCAATGCTTGGTCTTGGAACATTTCCCGTCCGTTTCCATAGTCTGCATAGTTGAGCAGGATGTGGAGCAGGGTCAGCGTGCGCGTCCCGCCGTAGCTCTCGCCCACGATGACTACAGGATTATCCTGGAGTTGAGGATGGGCGGCCAGAAAACGCAGGATCACACGGATAAAATCGGCGGCATCGAAAAAACAGTTGAAATTCTGGGAGTTGAACTCTCTGAACCTGGCATTAAAATTATTCACTAATGCCATCTGATTGTAGGAAAAACCTGCCTGTCTGGCATCGATGTAGAGGAGATTTCCCATTGTCGTCCAAGACACAGGATTGGGAATGTAATGGTCTCCTCCCCCACTGTTGATGCTGTTATCCAGGGTGTACCGGCTCGTGTACATGCTCATAAGACCAGAGGATGTGGCGCTCCCCGGACCGCCGTTAAAAAAGACAAACAGAGGCTTCTGTTCACTGAGTTTGTCGGCCGCATGAAAACTGTACCAAATCCGGGCTTGGGATGACTGCAATTCCAGCCTGTTAAAATAGCTCCCATACTGGAAATTGAATGTTATGGGTTCGATGTCCATAAATCCAGCTTCGTTCTGGATGGTCTGGTTTTGCGTACAGTAAAGATCACTCGCATGAAATCCTGTTAAAACCAAAAGGCAAAAAATGACAGAGAATAACCGTTTCATTGGTCCTCCCCGAAGTTAGATTCATGTTTTGGTTATATTTTAAGTTTTATTGAAGCAAATATTGTGCCAGTTCCTACAAGGGGCGAATTTATATGTGCACACCAAAATTGTAATATTTTTTTACAATTTCAGAAATATCAAATATGAAATATTGGGACGGGCCACGCGAAGCTATTGATATTTTTATGATTATGCTAATTTAATACAGAAAAAAATACCTTAGAAGTCGAATTTCAATAGCAGAAATCCAATGCTAACAAAAAATTAGATTATTTGAGTTTTATTAGCTAGAATGGAAAGGGAAAATGTAAGACAAATTCATATCTCAAAATGAAGACCTTCCTGGCCTTTTTCACATTTTTTTCGCTCTTGTATTTATATCTGGCCCCGTCACCCACTTCTTCTCTGTTCAATATCCACGAAAAACTTGGGGGAAATATAATGGAATCTAAGCCTCTCCTCCCAAAAACTGTAGGGATCTGGACAAGACCCAATTCACCGAAACTTATAGACGCCATATCTATATTTGATTACATGGATGGCGCAGGAGAGCTCTATCTCGCTTACCGATTTGATCATCTCGAAGCCATCGAATATCAGGCTGAAACTCAAAAGGAGATCCTTGTTGAGCTGTATTTTATGAAGGCTTCAGAGGATGCTTTTGGCTTGCTATCCCTGGATTGGGGAGGCGAATCCGTTGATTTGAGTCAATCCTCTTCAGAGAGCACAGCCCATGATAAATCTCTGTGGCCACGGGCCCTTTATGGGGAGGGTTTGTTGCGCATCTGGTCGGATAACGTCTATGCAAGAGTCATGGCTTACCAGGAGACGCCAGAATCAAAACAGGCGGTTCTCGAACTCGGAAGAGCGATTGTTAAGGGCCGGAGCAAACCACCTGCACCTGAAATGATGAAGGCCCTCCCGAATGCCCTTCTGCAAAACTGGAAAGTTCATAGAGACAGGGCCGGCTATTTCCGTTCCCATCTGGTGCTGAATTCTCTCTATTACCTCAGCCATGAAAACATCCTTGACTTAAATCACTCAACTGAAGCGGTTACCGCTTCCTATGAACAACAGGACCCTTCAGGGAACCATGCCCGCATCCAGTTCCTTACGGTCTTATATCCTAATCACGAACATGCCCTCAAAGCACTCTCCCACTTCCATGAATCTTATCTGTCTGACTATCCGGTCCCAGTCGATTCCAAGCCCTCAGAGGATATGGAAAACACATTTCCCGTCGAAGACGGATGGTTAGGCTATCGATTGCATAAGAACAGACTATCGTTTGTTTTTGAATGTCCTGATCAGGAATCATCCAAGAAAATCATAAATCAAATGGAATAGAACTCTACGAAAAGGAGGCAAGATATGCATCACAAGAGAAAAGCCCTCACACGAAGAGATTTTCTACGCGGGACTATTGGGGCAACTCTTGGTGCGTCCATGCTGGGCCCAAAGTTTACTATGGCAAGACGCGCGCCGGCAGGTGCGAGTCAAGTGACTATTGTCCGCGACCAAAAAGCGATGGATGCAGCAAACACCGTCGATCCTGCTGTTTTAAAGGCCATGCTTGATGAGACGCTGATCAAATATACAGGAGAAAAGACGGCCAAAGACGCCTGGGGTCGCCTCCTGATGCCTAACGATACGATAGGTCTTGTGCCCACTCCACATCTTAATCCCACTCATCAAGAGTTGGTGGATGCAGTGAAGCGTTCGCTCATGGAGGCCGGATTCTCTGAAGGAAAGATCTTGAATGCCCAGGGTGGGCCCGATAAACCCAAGGCATGCACGGCTCTGATCGGACTACCCGGACTCAAAGCCCACTGGCTGACCGGAATCGGCACCGTCATGAAACTCTACATCATGTACTCAGGAGCTCCCAGAAACTATCATGATGAAAACAGCGCCAAACTGGGAGAGATTTGGAACTATCCTTTTGTCACAGGAAAGACCAAGCTGGTGTTGGTCGATGCGCTCCATCCTCTCGGTGATAAAGGCCCTCAGGTAAATCCCCGATACAAATGGGCCTACAATGGATTGATCGCCGGAACAGATCCCGTAGCAGTAGAAACAGTCTGCCTCCGCATCATCATGGAAAAAAGGAAAGAGATGCGAGGAGAGCCATGGCCCTTATCCCCTCCTCCCCTGTGTGTTGAAGCCGCTGACAAAGTCTATAGATTGGGCACGAGCAACTGGGACGATATCAAAGTCGAAAATTACGGCTGGGAGGAGGGTTTATTGCTCGGATAAGCTTTGATCTCTTGGCATAATAAAATCACTATATCCATTCCTGAATTGGAAATTACGTCAGGCTATTCTTTTTTGTAATTCTCAGAAATATCGATTATGATGTATCCTTTTTCATTTGCAAGAAGGAAAAAAGCCTAATGGCACTATTTAAGCTTGATTATTTTAAGGAGATTCTCCCCATGAAAAAATGGCAGGTCTTATTTTTGTTTGCATTTATGTTGATCTGGTTCACGCATCCAGCACAGGCTGAGGAAGCCCGATTGCTGCGACAACCGACAGCGAGTGCTGAGCAGATCGCTTTTGTCTATGCCAACGATATCTGGATCGCCCCCAAATCCGGAGGCGAAGCGCGAAGGCTAACCACACATATTGGAACTGAGACAAGTCCAGTATTTTCTCCAGATGGGAAAACCATTGCCTTTTCAGGACAGTATGACGGAAATACCGATGTTTACATCGTACCCGCGGAAGGCGGAGAGCCCAAACGTTTGACCTATCATCCCTATGCCGACATTGTCAGAGGATGGACCTCAGATGGGAAGAGAATCCTCTTCACTTCGGGTCGAGATACAGTGCCTGTTCCCTTCAATCGATTGTGGGCAGTCTCCATTGATGGGAAAATGCCGGAATCCCTGCCCCTTCCCATGGCCGACAAAGGAGTCTACTCCCCCGATAGCACACGAATGGCTTACGTCCGCTTGCAGGATGCTACACAGACCTGGCGCCACTACAGGGGCGGACAGACAACATCTGTCTGGCTTATCGATCTGGACGACTTCGACCTGGAAAAAATCTCTCGCGTCAACAGCAACGACACCGACCCCATGTGGATCGGCGATAAAGTTTATTTCCTCTCTGACCGCAATCACACCGTGAATTTATTTTCCTATGACCTGAACAGCAAAGACGTCAAACAACTCACCTTTCATGAAGATTTCGACATCAAAGAAGCTCGAGCAGGTGGAGGTGTTATCGTTTATGAACAGGCCGGATTTCTCCATGTCTATGAACCTTCCTCCGGGCAATCCACCCAACTTCACATGGAAATAAAAGGAGACCTCCCTGGACTAAGGACCCATTTTGCAAATGTCTCCGATTTAATCAAAAGTGCCCACATCTCGCCCTCAGGCGTCAGAGCTGTGATTGAGGCTCGAGGTGATATATTCACCCTTCCCGCAGAAAAGGGCGACGTACGTAACATCACCCAGAGCTCCGGTGCAAATGACCGCTTCCCCAATTGGTCTCCTGATGGCACTAAAATCGCTTATTTTTCTGATGAGAGTGGCGAATACGAGCTGAAAATTATCGACCAGAAAGGACAAAAACAGGCCCGCAGTATAACGCTGGAGAATCCTTCTTTCTATTATAAGCCTGTCTGGTCGCCGGACTCAAAAAAAATCGCCTTCGCCGACAAACGCCTCAACCTCTGGTTCATAGACGTGGATAGCAAAAAAACCGCAAAGATTGACAAGGATACATACGACCACCCTTACCGTTCTCTCGACCATGTTTGGTCGCCGGATTCCAAATGGATCTCCTATTCCAAACGTCTGGATAACCACATGCACGCTCTGTTTCTTTACTCCTTAGAAGAAGGAAGGTCTTTCCAGCTTACCGATGGACTCTCTGATGCTATCTCCCCTGCATTCGATGCCGGAGGTAAGTACCTCTATTTTCTCGCCAGCACTAACTTTGGGCTCAACACGGGGTGGCTGGATATGTCCTCCTATGAACGCCCGTTCACACGCGGCGTGTATCTGGTTGTCCTCAACGGTGAAGACCCTTCTCCTCTACTTCCCGAGAGCGATGAGGAAGGGGCAGAAAAAGAGAAAAATGAAAACAAAGACAAAAACACAATCGAGCCAGGAAAGGAAAAAAAGGATAAAGACAAAGATAAAACAAAGGATGAGAAAAAAGAAGTCAATGTGCGCATCGACCTCAAAGGCATCGCCCAACGCATTCTGGCTGTAGATATCCCACTCCGCAATTACAGCCAGCTCAACACTGCGATGGGAGGAGTCTTCTTCTACGCCGAAAGTATCCCCAATCAAGAGGCTCTATCTCTCCATAAATATGACCTCAGAAAACGGGAATCCACCCCATTCATGTCAGGAATCACGGGTTACACAATCTCCGCAGACGGAAAGAAACTTCTCTATTTCGCCCGGGACACTTTCGGAATCGTCGAAACCTCAAAAGAGGCAAAAGTCGGCGACGGAAAGCTCAAGACAGAAGATCTCCAGATGCGAGTGAACCCGATGGCCGAGTGGCGCCAAATCTACCGCGAGGCGTGGCGCATCAATCGCGACTATCTCTATGATGCCAAAATGCACGGTGCGGACTGGGATGCGATGTACACAAAGTACGAACCTTTCCTGAAGCATGTGGCCCACCGTTCGGACCTGAGCTATATCCTGCAGAATTTGATCGGTGAGTTGACCATCGGCCACTCATGGGCCGGGGGCGGCGCGCTGCCCAAGATAGACAGAGTTCCAGTGGGCCTTCTTGGAGCGGACTATGTGATCGCCGATGGACACTACAAGATCGCCAAAATATACACAGAGGAGAACTGGAATCCAGGATTGCAGGCACCTCTTTCAGCGCCCGGATTGAATGTGAAAGAAGGAGATTTCATCCTCGAAGTCAATGGGCGCGAGTTAAAAGCCCCGACGAACCTGTACAAATTGTTCGAAGGTACAACAGGCAAGCAGACGACGCTCAGGATCAATGATAAACCTTCAAATGAAGGATCCCGCCTGATCACCGTGGTTCCGATCGGGCGCGAGTGGGAGATCAGAACTAGGGATTGGATCGAAGACAACCGCCGCAAGGTGGATCAGCTGTCTCAAGGACGATTGGCCTATGTTTACTTGCCGAACACTGCAGAGGATGGTTATGTCAATTTCAACCGGTATTATTTCGCTCAGCAGAATAAGCAAGGGGCGATCATTGACGAAAGGTTTAACGGCGGAGGTTCAGCGGCCGATTACTTTGTGGACTTGATGTCACGACCGCTGATGAATTACTTCGCCACAAGAGACGGGAAAGAATTTACGACACCAGCCGCTCAAATCTTTGGACCCAAAGTGATGATCATCAATGAGTATGCTGGGTCTGGTGGAGATGCACTTCCTTTTTATTTCCGGTTCAGAAAGATCGGGCCGCTGATCGGGAAGACCACCTGGGGCGGCTTGGTCGGCCATCACGGAGGCGTGGACCTGATCGATGGAGGTTTTATTTCATCACCGAATCTCGCATTTTACAACATCGAGGGCGAATGGGATGTGGAGAATGAGGGTGTCGCTCCGGATATTGAGATCGAGATGACACCCGCGTTGGTGATCCAGGGGAAGGACCCCCAGCTCGAGCGAGCTGTGGAGGAAGCGCTTAGGCTCCTCGAGCAGAATCCGTTCAAGCACACACCTCGTCCAGCGCCTATCGACCGTGTCTCGAAGAAAAAGTAGGATTTACATCCTGTAGAAACCAGACGGAGTTTTTATTTTTTCTCCAGAGCTTTTTGCGAATGAACAATACCTATCATCCCAAAATGCACAATGGCCTCCATATTTATAAAGCCTCTCGCTCACTCTTTTAGTCGATGATGATCTCGTCACAAAAAAGCCAGGCCTTTCCTCTTGCTCCAAGGTGCCAGTCAGGACAAATCCCCACATTCCTTGCTTTAACACGAATGTGCCGGGCCCTCATATCAGGGAGTGGGGCATCAACCATGGCTGCCAATGTGGGCAGAATGTTGATCGTCGCAGCTATTTTGTCACAGACTGTGTTCGCAGGGATCCGGCCGGGCCAGCACATGATGCAGGGCATGCGGACGCCTCCCTCCCATGCCGTGCCTTTGGCTTCGCGGAGAGGATATGCAGAGCCCGCGTGATTTCCGAAATTCAGCCACGGACAGTTATCGCGGGCAAATATGACTAAGCTGTCTTTCTCTAACTCGTGTTTTTGAGAGCGTTAAGGATCTCGCCGACCGACCAATCAATCTCCATCATGACATCGCCATATAATCCCTGCTCGCTCTTTCCCTAGATTTGTGTCCATATACCCACCATCGCAAAGATAAAATCATCCGCTCAATCCTCCCCTCAAAAAAGCTACCGGGTACTTTTTTTATTGCTCGATCTCCATGCCGAGCCATTCCTCCAAGGTTTGAAACACCTCCTCCTG
>CAYOSH010000058.1:0-17413 GCA_964406575.1 uncultured Eubacteriales bacterium
ATTACTCTAAGCTGGCATCCAAATGGGATGAAATTGTAATATCTTTTCACTTCGTGTTGAAATACCAGACGAACTTGATCATGGCCACGGTCTTGTTTGTCCGGATCCGTCCGGGATGATCCAGCGTGTCTCCGAATTGGTATTCTCCGTCGCCAGCATGTTCTCCTTGAGCTCCCGCTGGGTGAAGTTCGAAATGCGCGGAGCCTTAGTCCAGGCCTCCTCATCCAGCACTCCGTCGAAATCGATCGGCGAATCGGTGTGCTTTGCCCTGAGTCTATCGGGTGTGCTGTCTTCAAATCCCTCACAAATTTCTGTAATATCCACCGGCTGATATCCTGAAATATGAGTATCGCACCCAACCCGGAGCCGACACGACATTCCTCCAAGGCATCTATCATAAAGCAAAGGAAAAAAACTTACCCACTTAAGAACTATTTGGAAAAAATTCAGGTGACGCCTTGTTGAGCTTTGGCTTTTTGGCGATGGCTTAGAAGAATATAGTAGACCGTCGGCGTGGCGATGAGAGAGAGCAGCACGGAAATGCAGAGTGATCCGATGACGGCGAGGGCCAGCGGCTTGAGCATATCCGCACCGGAGCCAATGCCGTAAGCCAGAGGAAGCATCCCGAGCGCTGCGGCTAGGGATGTCATCAAGACGGGCCGCAGCCTGCGACGTCCCGACCGAACGAGCGCTTCGGCCAGGTCTAATCCCTCTGCCTGCAAATGCTTCACGAAATCGAGCATGAGAATGCCGTTCTTGGCTACGATCCCGATGCCGATGATGGCACCCAGGAGAGAGACGACGTTCAAAGACGTCCCGGTCGTCCACAGAGCTAGGACCGTTCCGAACATGGCAAGAACAGCGCCGAAGACGATCGCCACCGGCTCATAAAAAGACCCGAACTCTAAAAGGAGCACGGTGAAGACGAGAAAAATAGCCATAAGCAGCACGATCACGAGGTTCCGAAAGCTATCCTGCTGCTGCTGGTAGAGACCTCCGTATTCGATCGTTCCCGGGGGGATGGATTTATCTTTGCTCAGTGTTTTACGGATCTCGGCCATAGCGCTTCCCATGTCGCGGCCCTCGAGCCTCGCCGTGATGGCGACATCCTGCCGCGAGTCTTCCCGACGGAGTTCGAGCTGCCTTGGTTCTTCCACGATATGGACGATCTGTGACAGCTTAACGAGCGCTCCGCCCGGCGTCCGCAGCGGCAGGTCCCGGAGGCTGGCGAGCCGGTCGAGCCGGGAGGATTCCACTTTCACCCTGATATCGATCACCCGATCTCCTTCCAGAACCGAGGAAGCCGTTCGGCCCAGCATGGCCGTATTCATGGCAGCGGCGACGTCATCCGCGGTCAGACCGAAGCGTTCCGCTTCCTCCTGCCGCACGCGGAGTTTGATCGTCGGCCCTGTATAGACCAATCCGTCAAACGTATCCACGACGCCCGGAATCTTCTTGATCTGCTCCTCGACCTCTGGCGCTTTCTTCTTGAGCCAGGCCTGGTCGGTCGAAAACAGTTTCACTTCAATGGGTTGAGGTGCCCACATCAAATCGCCGATCAGGTCGCCCAGGATTCCTGGAAACTCCCAAGTCAGGCCGGGGAGTTCAGTATTAAACTTCCGGCGCAATTCGGAGATTACATCCGCGGTTTTCCTCCGGCGATTCCTTTTCAACTTAACCAGAAAATCTCCGGTGTTTGGCTCGGCGATAGCCAGCGCCAGCCTAGCTCCAGTGCGGCGTGAATAGCTTTCTAGCTCTGGGATAGTCCGCAGAATCTTCTCCGCTTTCAGAAGCTGGCGATGTGTCTCCGCCAAGCTCGTCCCGGGCGGAGTGAAATAATCAATGACGAACCCTCCTTCATCCATGGGCGGCAGGAATTCGCTGTCGAGCTGCTTGTAGACAAATATCCCGGCGAGGAGGACAAGCCCGCAGGCGCCCAGAGTGCGCCAACGATGCCGAAGGGCAGCACGCACGGCAATTTCATAGATTCGAATCAGGCGGCGAAGCAGGAAGCCGCCCTGTTCAGCATGTGGCGCAAACTTCTCTCCCCGGCGCGGCCGGATGAACGAGGCGGCGAGCGACGGGGTCAGGGTCACGGCCAGAACCAGCGACATGAGCAGCGAAACAGCCATGGTCAACGCCAAGGCACGGAAGAAGACTCCCGTAATCCCTTGAAGAAAAGCCAAAGGAATAAACACGACGACCGGTGTCAGTGTCGAACCGACCAGCGGCCGATAGATCTCGCTGATCCCCTCTCGAACGGCCTCTACCCGTCCCAATCCGGACATTCTTTTGGTATGGATAGCTTCGACGACGACGATCGCATCGTCGATGATCAGGCCGATGGCGGCGGCGATTCCCCCCAAAGTCATCAAATTAAAGGTGAGCCCGGTGATCTTCATGGACAGGAGCGTGGTCAGGACGGTTATGGGGATGACCATCGTCGCGACGAGCGTTGTGCTCCAATTTTTCAGAAAAAAATAGAGGATAAATACGGACAAAATCAGGCCGAATATGATCGCTTCCCATACGCTATCGACCGAAGCGCGGACGATCTCTGACTGGTCATAGAAAAATGCGAGCTTCATGTCCGGAGGCAATATTTGCTTCAGTTCTGCCAGCTGTTTCTTAAGGGCCTTGGCGATCTCCAGGGTGTTCCCGTCGGGCTGGCTGCGGACATTAAGCAGAACCGCATTCTCTCCATCGGCCGTCACTACATTAAAGACTGGCTGGGGCCCGCGCTCGACACGCGCGAAGTCGCGGACGCGGACCGGATGGCCGTCGATGACTGTCACCGAGAAGTTTTCGATATCTCGGATCGAATGGACTCGACCGTCGACCACGGTCAAATAGAGTGTATGGTTCTCTTCGTGCATACCAGCCGATGCCACAAAATTGTTATTCGTTAAGGCGTCAGTAACCTGAGTTAGGGTCAGATTGGCGGCACTCAGCAAAAGAGGATCGACCACAATGTGGTATTCGGGAGTGCGGCCGCCTACGAGGTCCACGCGGGCGACGCCAGGAATCCGCAGGAAGCGGAGTTTGAGATTATAGCGCGCCGTTTCCCAAAGTTCAATGATGCTGCGCATCCGGCTGGTGAGGCTGACGCCGATGATCGGGAAAGCTGAAAAGGTCAGCCGGAAGACGTTCGTTTCGGCGGTCGCAGGCAAACCGCTGCGAATCTGGGAAAGCCGGCTGAGCACGTATAGCTCGGATTCGATCATCTTGACCTTCCAATTGAAAAAGACGCTGATTTCCGCCGAACCGCGCCCTGTAGCCGAGCGGATCGTGGTCACACCCTGAATGTCTTTCATCGCCTCTTCGATGGGGCGTGTTATGGTCGCCATCATTTCGTCGGCAGGCATGACACCGTTGTCCACGAGGATGACAACCCGGGGAAAATTCGTTCGGGGAAACACCGACGAAGGTATGTTGAAGGCCGAATAAACTCCGGCCAGACAGAGGGCGGCGCAGATGAACACGATCGAAAGCGAATGTTGAGTGGCAAACTGGCCTAAAGCGGAATTTTTATTCATGAGTCTTTCAAATAATATGAATCTTGGCCGCATCAGGAACGGCATAGGCATCTTCTGTAACGATGACCAGACCTTCTCTAAGGCCGTCCCCGCTTACTTCGACAAGTCCCCCTTCCCGAAGGCCGATTTTGACCGGCTTCCAGATGGCTTTGTCATCTTCGACCAGCACAATCTTGCCGGTATCGCTTCCTACAGAATCTGCGATAATGCTGGCTTCCGGGACGACCAGGCAGCCGGAGTGCTCATCGCAGACAATACGGACGCTTAAGAATTGTCCCGGAAGGAAGTCGGCGCCTGCAGGGAGCGAGATGCGGACCTGCACTGTATCGGCCTTCTCATCGATCTTCGAACCGATATAGACTACGGAGCCTGGAAGTTTGCTAACAGTTTCGAACTGTACCGGTAGGCCAACTTTGACCAACATGACCTCCCGGCTCGGAATATTCACGACAGCGACAAGCCGGTCGAGGTCGACAATCGCAGCCAGCACCGTATTGAGCTCCACGGCTTCGCCTGGCTTGGTATTAATCTTGACCACTGTTCCGGCGAGCGGAGCCTTGATTTTCAAAAAGGCAAGATCAGTCTCGGCTGCAGCGAGTCCACTGCGGGCATCGTTGAGCTGCTGCTCTGCTTCAAGATAAGTCTTCTTGGATGTTCCCCCCTCTGGCAGAAGCTTCTTTTGCCGCTCAAAATTTTCCTCAGCGAAAACCATGGCTTTTTTCGCCTTTTCATAGGCAACATCAGCGAGGCGGCTGTCCAGTTGAAAGAGAACGGCTCCTTTGGCCACTTTCTGGCCTTCAAGGCACTCGATGCGGGCCACAATACCCGCTACTGGCGAGGCCACTTGAGCTTCGGCTGGTGGACGTTCCAAGCCCGCAGGTTCAGGCATTATAAACCCGTAGGCCGTGACAAGGTGATGGAGCGTCGCGCGCTGGATCTTGCCGGTATGGACGGACATTTCCACAGCGCCCTCTTCATTCTTTCCGCCATCTTCGCGATGAACGAGTTTTATGATAATGAGAGCGGCTAACACTGCTGCAGCCAGAACGACTAAAGCTATTCCTGTTCGGCGCTTACTCATCTTTTCGCTCCTTTGTTTGTCCAAGGGAATTTCTTCCCGGCTCCATGAGCCAATCCTTCAGGTCGAGCGGACTCTGCATGGCGTCTTCGAGCTCTCCGATTGCCTGCTGGGCTTTGACCAAAGCATCCAGCTTGGCGAGAGCACTCGAAGCAAGCTCTAACCGAACGCTGAGGAGCTCGAACATCGATATCTCTCCGATCTCATATCTGGCCTTGGCGATCGCTTCCTGTATTTTAAGGCTCTTTTGAAGCTCATCCGCGGCTTTGGCTTTATCGACAGCGGACTGGCTGGCTGCAACAGCACTCTCAATATCTCCGATCACTTTGGCTTGAAGCGCCAGAAACCGGGCCGCAGTCTCCGTGCGGCGGGCTTCGGCCTCGGCGATTGGCCCTTTATTTCGATTGAAAATAGGCAAGATGAGACTCAATCCCAGCGTCCATTTAGAATCGGTCTGGTCGAGCTGGTAGCCTGGGCCAATGTGGATGTCTGGATATTGCTTGGCAATTTCGAGCTGCAGGGCAGATTGACTGGCCTCGTATTCCGACAGAGCCCCGAGGATATCTGCGCGGTTGAGCAAGGCGCGGCGTTGGATCTCATCCTGTGGAATATCATCGTGTACGTTAAGGAATTCTTCGAAAGAGAGGGCAACATCGGCCAAGGATTTCGCAGGAAGTCCTATAGCGCCGGCTAATTTGACCACTGCCTGAGATCTCTGTTTAAGAGCTTCGAGTAAGGTGAGCCGGGTGTTGTCGAGTGCGATCCGGGTTTGGGTGACATCGTAAAGAGAGGCTTCTCCGACGGCCCATTGGGCTTCGAGAATCCTGAGGCTTTCGGACTGGAGAGATTGCTGCGTGTTTAAGAGCGACGCCGTTTCGCGGGCAGCAAACAGGTCGAGGAACGCCCGACGCAACCGGCTCCGGACTTCCCAGGCAACGGAGAGAATATTCAACCGGGCTGCTTCTGAAAGATGTCGAGCTTGCGCGATCCGATAACCGCGTTTGCCGGCGGTCTCGATCGGGATTTCCAGAGCGACTTCTGGAATCCAAGGCGTGATCTCTTGGGCGGGTGTGGTGCTGTTATATCCCATCAGGATGCTTCCTGTCGGATTGGGGCGCTCACCGGCTGAAATCCGGCCAGCCTGGGCGACGTTCCATTGGGCACGGGCTACGTCTAGGTCAGGATGATAAAACATGGCAGCCAAAGTGAGGCTGTGAAGATCCCAAGACGGCGGCGGCCATTCTCCTATTTCCGGTTTGGATTGGAAATAATCTTTGACCTCGGGAGCGTCCAACTTTCGCGCCTCGAAGTCGTCCAAAGTTTGAGCCGGGGAAATTGGTTTGGGTTGAAATCTAGCACAGGTTGTTGCAGACAGGACGATGAAAGCAAAAAATACAAGTCTCGAGCTCTTCTTCCTGCTATTCTCTAGACCCACATCCTTCTCCTCCATTGCCAAGAAATGAGGCGCTGCATCGAAAATTCGAATATTTCATTATTTAGACGCTGTCCGCAGCCACCTTCTTCCCTTTTTTCTTTAGAACGTGACACTTCAAGGCGTCCTTCCCGCAGGCTAGATTCGCAACTCGATTCTGATCATAACCAAGCGTTCCAGGTATAAAGGAAGTATCGCATGAAACGACTCGGAATGACCTCCATCTTCATGACTTCAGCCTGACCTCTATTTATATTTAGATGGCAGGCGGCTGTCAAGCCTGTAAAAGGTCCTTACACGTTCTCTCACGAGATTCCGATCGGGGGCGCTATTTATAAGTAATTCCTGTTTAGGCTTGTCTTAAAGCCCTCATAAATTTCTGTAATATCCACTTTGTAACTCTGCTTTCGTCCGAAACGTCTTATCTCAGATTTTTCGGTATCTCACCTATAGTCTCCAAGAATTTGGTATGCTCTCTCTTCATCGCTCATATCTTTTTTTGAGCGACGCAGTCTGTAGCCAAGCAAGCCGAGAAGCATCCATCCCACGAAAAGGGCATATTCCAGCGGCCATTCGAGCTGGGCCGGGGAACCGGGAAAAATCATGAGGACGACCAGGAGTCCGGCGATGATGGCTCCCAGATAGAGTGAGGCCGTATGCTTCACTCTGTACGGTCTTGGCATATCCGGAGCCGTCTTTCTCAGCCGAACCGCTGAGAGGCAAGTGATGAACCATCCGCTGATGAAGGCCAGCGAAGCGACGTTGACCATAGGGAGAAGGCTGGATTTGCCGACGAATGGCCCGATGAGCGTGAGAAATCCCACAAAGAGGATCGCGTTCTTAGGAGTCTGGTGCTTCTGTTCAACGTCGCCCAGGCTTTTGGGCAGCAGACCCCCTCTGCCTGCAGCAAAGATAATTCTTGTCGCCGCGATAAAAAATCCGTTGAAGGAAGTGATCAGCCCTAAAAAGGCGGCGAAGAGAACCAACCTCGTCGCCCATGTGTAAGCGAAGGCGACCTGGAAAGCGTTGGCAGTCGGCATTTCGTACTTGATGGTCTCCTGCCAGGGCATACAGAGAGAAAGGGCCAGGATAACGATACCATAGAAGGCGGCGCCCACAAGGATGGAGACGATGACAGCCTTTCCCAAATCCCTTGGATTGAGTTTTACTCTTGATTCCTCGGCTCCCTGGGGGATGGTGTCAAAACCCGAATAATAGAATGGCACAATTCCGAGCACAGCGATGATGGAAGCTCCTATGGCCGTCAGGGAAGTGCCTCCGGCAAAGAGAGGAACCATATGGGAAAAGCTCCCTCTGATAAGAGCAGTGATGGTGAACGCAACCACACAAATAAAAATCATGGCCGTGGTGATGGTTTGGAATTGAGCGGATGTTTTTACTCCCCGGAAATTCATGTATATGATGAGCAAAGTTAAAAAGACGCCTGTGCCGATCGATAAAAAACTGACCGGAAAGCCGCCGATCATGTAGAGAGATTTCGTCCTCAGTGCCGGGACAAGATATTCTATCAGCCAACCGATGGCTACGGCTTCGAACGGGCAGAGAATGATATAGGCCAGAGAGAGAAACCATCCGGTTAGGAAGCTGGGCCCGATGCCGAAGGCCTTGAAAGAAAAGGCGACTTCTCCTCCGGCTACCGGGATGGACGGCGTCAGTTCGGCGTAGCAGAGTCCGACAAATATGAGCAGCAGCCCTCCGACAACGAATCCGGTGATGGCACCCAAAGGGCCTCCTCTCACCAGCCAGTCTCCGGCGACAACCACCCATCCGACGCCGATCATGGAGCCGATTCCCAAACCCAAATAGTTTTTGAAATTCATGGCTTTGGCCAGGGTTTTTCTTTCTGTCGAGTCGTAAGCCACTTTCTTACCCTTTTACATATTTGCTGTCTTTTCCAAGGCTCGCTCAAATATGGTCAATCCCTGCTCCAAATGATCTTCGTTGATGATTAGGGGGGGGATCCAGCGGATGGTGTTGTCGTAGGTACCACAGGTCAGGATTAGCATCCCGCCCTCCACACAGGCTTTTTTCACGGCTCCGGCTTTTTCCTTATCAGGGATTTTTCCTCCGGGTTTTACGAACTCCACGCCGGCCATCAAGCCCAGCCCTCTGATGTCCCCGATTTTAGGATATTTGCTTTTAAATTCTTGCAGGCGGTCGCGCAGTTTTTTACCCAGGATTGTCGCATTCTCGAGCAGGTTCTCTTCTTTTAAAACCTTGATGCTGGCTGCTGCGGCGGCGCAGGCCACGGCGTTGCCTCCGTATGTTCCGCCGTGAGATCCGGGAGCCGCGCTGTTCATGAGCTCCTTCTTGGAGACGATACAGCTCAGAGGCATTCCAGACGCCATCCCCTTAGCCATGATCAAGATGTCCGGCATGATGTCGGAGTGCTCGTAAGCGAAATAGCGGCCGGTGCGCCCGAATCCGCTCTGTATCTCGTCGACGATGAGCAGGATCCTGTGTTTGTCGCATATTCTCCTCAATCCCCGTAGAAACCGCTTCGGAGGGATGATGTAGCCTCCTTCTCCCAGGATCGGCTCCACGATCATAGCTGCTGTTTCCTCGGGAGCTGTCTGGCTGTTCAGGATAAAATCGAGCTCTTCGAGTGCCCATTTGCAATCTTTATCAAAGCCGAATTTTTCCGGGTCTGCCTCCGCTTCCGGACATCTGTAGCAGTAGGCATAGGGTGCAAAAAACACGCCCGACATCAACGGCTGGTATCCTGCCCGGTAGATTGTTTTTGATGCGGTCAATGACATCGCGCCCACGGTCCTGCCGTGAAAGCCCCGCTGGAAAGCGATGATGTTGGGTCTCCTCGTTGCCTGCCTTGCCAGTTTGACTGCACTCTCCACGGCTTCCGCCCCGCTGTTGGTGAAAAAGAACGTGTCCAATTGTGAAGGGAGGATTCCACGAAGGCCCTGGATCAAGCGGAGCATGGGCGCATGAAAGGCGGTATTCTGATGGGTGTGCAGGAGAAGATCCGCCTGTTCATGTATGGCTGCAACGACTTTGGGGTGGCAGTGTCCGGTGTTGGTCACCCCGATTCCGCTGGTGAAATCGAGAAAACGTCTGTCTTTGTGATCCCAGATATAAGGTCCCTCGCCCCGTATAAAAATGGAATCGACAAGGTGAGGGACGGCCGGACCATGTATTTGCCGACTCGTTCGGCAGAGTGAGCCCATAAGCCGGCGATTTTATTTGAAGAAAGTGCGCAGCGTCCTCGGGATGGTGAAGACCACCTGGCGGTAGAGGACATCCAGGAGATTATTTCACGACGATCTTTATGATGGTGCTTCCGGGCAGGGTATCGTCGAGCTCCATCCCATTCAGGATCGCATGCTCCTCGAGCTTATCCTCGGGCACGCCGAGCGTCTTGAGCGTCTGCCGAAGGCTCCCCTGTCTCGAAGTTTTCCTGACCGCCAGCCGAGCGGCTTTGACGTTGATTTTATTAGAGTCGGTTAATTTTTTAAATCGACTCATGGTCCGGTCAAATACGGAGGAATAGCTATCAAACCTTGCCTGTTCCGTATATCCGAGAAAAACATACACGGTCTTATCTTTCTGGATGAAATAAGACAAAATGCGAATGACCCCTTGCTCCGTTGTGACGTCGGAGGTTATTCGACGAGCCTGCATTCCGTTTACTTGGGTCTCTTCTGATTTTACGACAACGGCTTTGCTTTCTTTGAGGAACGCATCGGCTGCCGCAGAGGGAGTTTTTTCGGGTGCCATTGAGAAGAGGATGACCGCATTCTGTTCCTGATTGAATATCTGCACTTGAGATGCGGTGTTGTTGACCTTCCAGCCCTCAGGGACCGGAAACTGAAATCTGAGTTCAGGGTGATAAAAAATATTGCCTTCGACATAACCCTGGCGCGGATCTTCGCCGAAGACAATTCCATCGATCTGCTTTAAATATTGATCGCGATTTATAGCGAATTGGGTTTGTGGAATTTTGGCCCGCCATTCCTGAGTGTCTCGTTTGACGGCGGCGATTCTATCAGGCGGATTGGGGTGAGTGGAGAACCACCCGGGAATTCCGCCTTGAGCCTCTCCCGGATTGAGCCGCTCTAATGAGACAAATAAATTCGCCATATGATTGGCGTCGTATCCGGCTTTGGAGGAATATTCGACTCCCAGGGCATCCGCCTGGCGTTCGTCATCTCTACTGAAGCTCAAAAATAGCATGCTGACCCCAAATTCGGCTACGCCGGCGTATTTACGAAACGTTTTTGATAACATGGACCCCAGGCCCAATCCCAATTGGGCAAACTGGGCCTTGCTGTACTGCTGGGCGCTGTGACGCGCGGCAATGTGGCCGATTTCATGGCCCAAGACGCCGGCCAATTCGGCTTCGTCGTTGAGGTAGGCCAATATGCCCCGGGTCAAATAAACATACCCCCCGGGCACGGCAAAAGCGTTAACGACCGGGTTATCCAGCACCTGGATGGTATAGGTCAGATTCGGCTGGTGGCTTAAAGCTCCCAATTTTTTTCCAAGGGCGGTTACGTAACGAGCCAGATCGGCATCCTCATATTTGCCGAAGGTTTGTAAAATTTGTGGATCCGACTGCTGTCCCATTGCGAGTTCGTCAGCTGAAGACAGGAGCATGAGTTCCCTTTTACCGGTGACCGGATTTATGGCGCAGGAAACGGCCCAAACCATAAGGACGACAACTATGGCTTTGACAACGGTTTTTGAAACGATTTGTCGACCCATTTTACGACTCCTGGAATAATTCCTCATCAAAGGAATATTGAGAATTTATATACATTTTGTTAAGGACTTTGCTGAGCTCTATGAAATTATTATTTCTTTGGCTTAAGAATCGCGGCAACAAGAGATGGGCGAGTTTGATCGTGCTCTCCTTTCGATCCGGGATAACAAGGACGACATAAATCTCCGTGAGCAGCCTGCGGAGCAGCTGCATCTGCTGAAGCTCTTCTCGGTTCGGAACCGAGAGAACTGCGATAGAATTCGGTTCTACTGGCCTCCGGAGTCTCTCCCTGAAGTCATCCAGTCTTTTAAAGAGCTCTATTTTGCTTTCTGGGATTACCTTATGAACTGCTGCCTTAAGTCTCTTTGCATTTTGATCATCCTTACTTGAATATAAAAGCAGCTGCATCGGATTAAAACGTCCCTTTAAAAACGAATTTGCGCCATTTCTCTTTATGCCACCTGAATTAAAAGCAAAAAACATGCCAAATCAATAAAACCAGAAAATTCGTTTTCGTTATTACCTCTCCGCTTTCATGAATAAGGCTTGTTTTCAAAGCCCTGACAACCACGACACATGGGTTGGAAAAAATGGCCCAGTCCTAACAATCATTTCGGGATAGCTCGGCAGGCAATATGCTCTTTTATGGAACTTGTCCTTTTTTATAGGACAATTACTTATTTTATAGGACGATCTCATTCATATGGCCGGGATGCCCATGATTTAAAAGGCGTGATCTTCAACCTGCCGAGAACATGGATAGAATTTGGTATAGAAATTGCATTAATAATAAAATTGCATTAATAATAAATACATGTAGCTTCTTCCGAGTCCATCGCCTCATCCGATAACAGAAGGGCGCAGGACGGCGAGATCTTTTCGCCAGCGGCGAACATCAGCGCTTGACGAGAGAGTCATGAAAGTAAGTCCTTATGCAGGTAAACCGGCCGAACCATCGATGCTGGTGAACGTACCCGAACTCGTCACGAGCTACTATACTGGGGTGCCTGATCCTTCAGTGCCGGGACAACGGGTTGCCTTTGGCACCTCAGGACATCGGGGTTCCGCATTCGAAAAGGGTTTCAATGAAGGACATATCCTTGCCATCAGTCAGGCTATTTGCCTGTACCGGGAGCAGAAGAAGATCGATGGCCCACTGTTTCTCGGCATGGACACGCATGCCCTTTCCGCTCCGGCTCATGCCAGCGCGCTTGAGGTGCTGGCGGCAAACGGGGTAGAAGTCATGATCGCGGAGGGGGGTGAATACACCCCAACCCCTGCCGTTTCCCATGCGATTCTCACCTACAACCGCGGGCGCAAGACAGGACTCGCCGACGGCATCGTCATCACCCCATCACACAATCCGCCACATGACGGCGGGTTCAAATACAATCCTCCAAACGGTGGGCCGGCGGAATCCGCCGTCACCGAATGGATCCAGGGGAAGGCAAACGAGTTTCTCGAGAATAACCTTCTGCGTTTGAAGAGGATTCCTTTCGAGAAAGCTCTCCGCGCCCCCACGACGCACCGACACGACTATCTCAATACTTACATTGCTGATCTCGTCAATGTGCTCGATATGGACGCCGTTCGCGCTGTGAAGATCAGCCTAGGAGTCGATCCGCTCGGTGGCGCAGGGGTTCATTACTGGGCGCCGATTGCCGAACGTTACGGATTAAACATCACTGTCGTCAACGAGGCCGTCGACCCGACTTTCCGATTTATGACGGTCGATTGGGATGGCCAAATCCGCATGGACCCATCCTCACCCTATGCGATGCAGAGGTTAATCGGCCTGAAGGATCGCTTCGAGATCGCCTTCGCCTGCGACACTGATCACGACCGGCACGGGGTTGTCACCCGGAGTGCAGGACTGCTGCCGCCCAACCACTACCTTGCGGCTGCCATCTTCTATCTCTTCCAACACCGACCGGAGTGGCGCATGGAAACAGCTGTTGGCAAAACTGTGGTAAGCAGCCAGATGATCGATCGCGTCACCGCGAAGCTAAGGCGGAGGCTTTACGAGGTTCCAGTCGGATTCAAGTGGTTCGTGGATGGCCTGCTCGACGGCTCGCTTGGCTTCGGCGGGGAAGAGAGTGCGGGCGCATCGTTTGTCCGTCGGGATGGCAGCGTCTGGACGACAGACAAAGACGGGATCGTCGCGGCTTTGCTCGCAGCGGAGATCATGGCCCGGATGGACCGAGATCCCGGCGAAATCTACCGCGAGCTCACCCGCGAGTTCGGTGAGCCGGTTTATGACCGAGTTGAGGCCCCGGCCACTCCGGAGCAAAAGGCATTGCTAGAGAGACTCTCTGCGCAGCAGGTCCGGCTTACCGAGCTGGATGGGGAGAAGATCCGGACTATCCTCACTCACGCGCCGGGCAACGGCGCGTCCATCGGCGGGTTGAAAGTCATAGCGGAAAGCGGATGGTTTGCGGCGCGTCCGTCAGGGACGGAAGACATCTACAAGATCTATGCGGAGAGCTTTCGTGGAGCGGATCATCTGCAGAGCATCCTGGAGGAAGCGCAGACAATCGTCAACGATGCCTTGGCTGCGGCGCCACAGCGGTCAAGCCTTCTGGTCAAGACAAATTCAAAGGAGGACATATGATTTCAAAAATTCTTGTGCCGACAGACGGGTCAAAGGCAGCTCAAAAGGCAGCCAGGTATGCGGTTGACCTAGCAAAGCAGCTAAAAGCCACGGTCATTGCTCTGAGCGTTATTGATCAGCGCTCATTTATACTCCAGACAATTCCCGCCTCGGGTAATGTGAGGCATGTCATGGAGCCGATTGAGGATTATCTGCGCGAGGCTGCCGAAAAGTTTACCGAAGAGATAAAAAAACACTGCGATAAAAATGATGTCGGGTCGAAGATTGTAATAACAACAGGGCATCCTATCGAGGAGATTATGAAAGAGGCAGAGAGATCTAAGGTAAGTCTCATTATTATGGGTTCCCATGGACGGAGTGCTTTAGCAGCCACGTTTCTTGGCAGCATCGCTTATGGTGTGATCCATCAGGATATAAAAATACCTGTCATGGTAGTGAAAGGATGAAAGTATAGTATTAAAGACCAGTTCCCGAATAAATCGGGCAGAATGTAATGGCTTGGAAGAAAACGAAAGCAGCCTTATAAAATAGGAAACCCAGATAATTATTAACAATGCAATAGCAGTCAGGCACCAGCCTGAAACGCCGTAAAGGATAATATAAAGGATACACCGTGAACAAACGAACACGAGTGAGCACGCCGTCCTCTTTCCCACCAACAGAATTGGATGGATTTGATTCTCTTACCGAGCTTGCCCTGGATATGCACTGGTCATGGAATCATGCGACCGACGAAGTGTGGCGGCAGCTTGATCCTGTGCTTTGGGAGTTCACCCAAAACCCTTGGGTAGTGCTACAGACTGTCTCGAGGGAAAAACTCCAGCGCGTGTCAGCCGATCCCGTTTTCCGCAAGAAGGTCGATGCGCTCATGCAAGCCAGGCGTCGGGCAGCGAAAGCCCCAGCGTGGTTTCACCAAAATCATCCAGAGCCGCCCCTGACCTGTGTTGCGTATTTCAGCATGGAATTCATGTTGAGCGAAGCTCTGCCTATCTACTCAGGAGGGCTTGGCAATGTGGCCGGCGATCAGCTCAAAGCGGCCAGTGATCTGGGAGTGCCGGTGGTCGGCGTGGGGTTGCTCTACCAGCAAGGCTATTTTCGGCAGGTGCTCGACAAGGACGGAGCGCAACAGGCCCTTTTTCCCTACAACGATCCCGGGCAATTGCCCATCACTCCGTTGCGCCAGGCAAACGGGGAATGGTTGCGGCTAAAGCTCGACTTGCCCGGCTATCCGGTCTGGCTGCGCGCCTGGCAGGTCCAGGTTGGCCGAGTGCAGCTTTACCTGCTCGACAGCAACGACCTTGCGAATCTTCCGGCTCACCGAGGCATTACCAGCGAGCTTTACGGAGGCGGGCCGGAATTACGTCTTAATCAAGAGCTGGTACTCGGGATCGGCGGGTGGCGCCTGCTCCATGCGCTCGGGATCAAACCCGAAGTGTGCCACCTGAATGAAGGGCATGCGGCCTTTGCCGTGTTGGAACGCGCTCGAAGTTTCATGCAAGAGACCGCGCAGCCTTTTGAAGTTGCACTGTGCGCAACGCGATCGGGGAATCTCTTTACCACGCACACACCTGTGGCTGATGGTTTTGACCGTTTCACCCCGGTTCTCATTGAGCAATACCTCGGTGGTTATGCCGAGCAGAAGCTAGGCCTAACACTCCATGATTTGTTGGCTCTGGGCCGCCAGAACCCGAACGACTCATCGGAAAGTTTCAACATGGCCTATCTGGCAATCCGGGGGAGCGGAGCGGTGAACGGCGTGAGCCGCTTGCACGGGCAGGTGAGCCGACGGATATTTACGCCTCTCTTTCCACGCTGGCCGGAGGAGGAAGTGCCCATTGGCCATGTTACAAACGGCGTCCATATGCCGAGCTGGGACTCGGCAGAATCTGACGATATGTGGACTGAAGCCTGCGGAAAAAGCCGCTGGCTGGGGAAGGTGGAAACGTTAGAGCGGGACTTTCGCCGCATTTCAGACGCCGAGCTCTGGCGACTTCGCACCGTCGCCAGCAAGTCTCTAGTTGAATACGCCCGCGAACGATTGTCCCGGCAACTGGCCGCGTCAGGTGCGTCACTCGAGGCGGTTGACGGCGCGAAACAGCTCTTTGATCCTAACGCATTGACACTGGGCTTTGCGAGGCGCTTCGCGACATACAAGAGGCCGAACCTGCTGCTGCACGACCCGGAACGATTGCTTCGCTTATTAACCAATACCCAGCGGCCTGTGCAACTCATCCTTGCCGGCAAGGCCCATCCGGCGGATCGGGCGGGGCAAGCCCTAATTCAGGAATGGGGCCATTTCATTAGGCGACCCGAGGCACGCCCCCAAGTGATATTCCTCAGCGACTACGACATGCATTTGACCGAGCACCTCGTGCAGGGGGTAGATGTCTGGATCAATACGCCACGACGGCCGTGGGAAGCTTGCGGAACGAGCGGCATGAAGGTACTCGTCAATGGAGGCCTCAATCTGTCGGAGTTAGACGGATGGTGGGCAGAAGCCTATACGCCTGAATTGGGGTGGGCGCTGGGGGACGGCCAGGAACATGGTGATGATCCGGCGTGGGATGCCGCCGAAGCCTCGGCGCTCTACGAGTTGCTCGAATGCAAGGTGATCCCCGAGTTTTATTCCCGCAACAAGAAGGGAATCCCCACTGCTTGGGTAGCGCGTATGCGTGAAAGCATGGCGCGGCTGACACCGCGTTTCTCCGCCGACCGCACGGTGCGCGAATACACCGAGCAGCATTACCTTCCGGCGGCAACTGCCTACCGTGAGCGCATCGCTGATAGAGGCGCAGTGGGTGGGGACATAGTCAATTGGAAACATACTGTGAAAGGAAAATGGGCCAAACTCCATTTCGGCGAAGTGAAGATCGAGAGCCACGGGAAGCAGCATGTATTCGAGGTTCAAGTCTATCTCAACGACCTCGCCCCAAAAGCAGTGTGTGTAGAGCTTTATGCCGACGGCGTTGACGGCGGCAGTCCGGTGCGGCAGGAGTTGAAATGCATTCGCCAGCTGGCGGGCGCGTCGGGCGGTTACGTTTTCAGCGGGGTGGTGTCTTCGGCCCGCCCTGCGATGGACTATGCAGCGCGAGTGATTCCGTACTTTGCTGGTCTTGCGGTTCCTCTGGAAGACGCTCATATTCTGTGGCAGCGGTGATTCGATTTCGAAAAGTGAAAGAATGAATAAAAAAGACCCGAAGCAAATGGCGACAAAACCGAAAGGAATGCAGCGCCGCAAAGATCCGATGTCATCCGTTTCGTCAAGCCAGCCGGCGGTAATGCCCGCTGTGGGCGCCGTGTGCATCATCCGCGAACTTGAGACCGGAGTCAAGTGCCTGCTTGAGCACGACAGCTCAACCAACACTCTGCTCCGGCGCTACAGGAAATCCAAGGAGTTGTTGCATAGATGATAAGCCACAGAGAATATAACAAGAGATACTTATGAAGGAAAACGAATCCGCAACCAAAAATAAACACGAATTAGATCCGGGAGCGATGCCCAATGCACAGGACGATCTGAAATCCCTTCCCATGTCGGAGCTGCAGGCCAAATTGGGATCGTCGCCGGACGGACTCAGTCAAGCCGAGGCAGAGAAACGGCTGACCCAGTATGGGCCGAACGAGATTGAAGAAAAGAAGGCCAACCCGTTCCTGAAATTCCTCACATATTTTTGGGGTCCCATCCCGTGGATGATCGAAGCGGCCGTAATCCTTTCGGCGGTAGCCCGGCATTGGCCGGACTTTGGCATCATCCTCGTTCTGCTTCTGGCCAACGCTGTGGTCGGATTTTGGGAAGAACACCAGGCGGGTAACGCCATTGCTGCCCTGAAAGCCAAGCTGGCGATCAAAGCGAGAGTGAAACGTGATGGGAAGTGGATCACCCCTGAGGCTCGCGCATTGGTGCCGGGCGACGTTATCCGCTTGCGCCTGGGCGACATTGTGCCGGCGGATGCGCGATTGCTGGAGGGTGATCCGGTGGAAGTGGACCAGTCCGCGTTGACGGGTGAGTCGTTGCCCG
>CAYOSH010000059.1:0-15804 GCA_964406575.1 uncultured Eubacteriales bacterium
ATTTCAGATAACCAAGATGTGCTCTTCATAAAAATACAACGATTATGAAAATATTCATCGCCAATACCCACTCTATTCTGAATTCGGGCGATGCCGGGATCGTCCTTGCTCAGATTCAATTTCTTAGAGCACTCTTCCCTTCTTTACATCTCTCTCTCTCCTCGCGAACTCCAGAATTGGATAAAAAAATCTACCATCCTTTGGGAGTTAAAATTTTTCCTCCTATTATTCCTGCCCCAAGCATGTTTATTGGCAAAACACAAAAGATATCCGAGAGTTTTAAAAATCTCTTCAACATTCGATCAAAAAGAACACTAATAAAGGAGATAAAACAGAGCGACCTCGTGATCAGCAGCGGTGGTGGATATTTCTGGTCTCACAGAAAGCTCTTCCCAGGCCCAATGTTTATTCAGAACTATCTCCATATCAAATTGGCAGTAGCTTTCAAGAAACCGGTCATTTTCTTCCCTCAGAGCTTCGATCCCCTCCACAATAAAACAGCGGCTCATCTTTTGAAAGGGCTATTAGAAAAGGAACAAGTACAGAGAATTTTTGTTAGAGAACAACATTCTATGGACTGTTTATTCATGGTAATGGGGGAAGCAAACAAAGTGAAATTCTGTCCTGATATGGCGTTCCTCCTTGATGCCGATCACACAATAAATTCACAATCCAATTTCAAACGACGAAATCCAATCGTGGCTGTCACCCTGCGACAATGGGACTTCCCAGGTGTGAGGAAGAAGCGGGACCAAAAAAGAAAACAAAGGGAGTACCTGGATACGTTCATAAAAACCTGTTATAACATTTATCGTGATTGGGGTGGTTCCATAATAACATTCTGCCAATCACGGGGACCTGGTCAATTTGAGGATGACCGGATAATCACAAAGGAATTTGTGCAAGGCCTGCAAGAAACCATCCCAGACCAATATGTGCAATTCATCGATCTCCCAGAAACAACACACCCTAAAGAAATCATCGATATTCTTAAGAATGTCGATTTTCTGATCGCAACGAGATTGCACTCAGCCATATATGGAATACTTGCAGGAATCCCTGTGATCTCCCTTTCCTATCAACATAAAGGTTCCGGAATTATGAATTCTCTAGGCTTGAAAGATTTCAACCTGGATATTTCTGATTTTGACGCAGAAAAAGTCATCAACATGGGGAGGGAAATAATAAGTCAATCTGAAGAAATTCGAAGAAAGATTCAACAAAATGTCATGCATATGCGGAATATGATAGATTCCTGTATAAGACCATCGCTTCAACAGTTTGTACAAGTGGACAATCATGAAGATTCTTCTCATCAATAAGTTTTTTTTCTTGAAAGGTGGAACAGAAAAGGCCTTCTTTGACACAGCAAATCTACTTCAAAAGAAGGGACACAGCGTTGTCTTTTTTTCCATGTCACATCCAGAGAACTTTGAATCTCAATTCTCAAGATATTTCCTTTCCGAGATCGATTTTGAAGGAATCAATGCTGTTAAAGACATATGGAGGGCGTTTTTCAGGATATTATATTCAGGGGAAGCCCGAAATAAACTGAAAAAGCTTGTGCAGGAAGAATCACCTGATATCGTTCACATGCATAATATCCACCACCAGATCTCCCCCTCAATCCTTCATACTCTTAAAAACTTCAATATTCCCGTTGTTCAGACTCTGCACGATTACAAGATAGTGTGTCCGGTTTATACAATGTTAAGTCACGGCCAACTGTGTGAAAGATGCAGAGGCAAGAAATTCTACCATTGTTCGATCCAACGCTGTTGCAAGGATTCCTTTTCAAAAAGTATTCTGAATACGCTGGAAATGTACTTTCATCACAGCATTTTGAGAATTTATAGACTGGTGGATGCCTTCATAAGCCCAAGCCAATTCTTGATAGACAAGGTCATTGAAATGGGATTCAAAGGGAAGTTTTTCTATCTTCCGAACAGCATCAAAATAGAAGACTACTCAAACATTAAACTCTGGGAAAAAAATACTATCGTTTATTCTGGCCGTCTATCGAAAGAAAAAGGAATCTATACTCTACTGCAAGCGGTAAAAGGACTTCCCGTCGAATGCCAAATTTTTGGTGACGGATCCGAGAGAGACAATCTGGAAATGATAGTGAAAAGAGAAAACATTGTTAATGTCTCCCTTTGTGGCCATGTTTCCCAAACACAGCTTCAAAGAGAGATACAAAAATCGATGTTCGTCCTTCTCCCTTCAGAATGGTATGAGAACAATCCTTATGCTGTAATCGAAGCGTTCGCAATGGGCAAACCTGTGATTGGTTCCAGGATTGGAGGAATCCCGGAGCTAATCAAAGATCATGAGACGGGATTGACTTTTGAACCAGGTAATGCAGAAGAACTGAGAAAAAACGTTTTGTATTTGCTGAACAATTCTGAAAAAATAATGACTTTAGGAGCGAATGCCAGAAGATTTATAGAACAAAATTATAATCAGGAATATCACTACAAGGAATTGATGAAAATTTACAACTTGGCAATCAGCAAACATAATTAAAATGGAAGCAGCAATCATTACGACATATCGGTGCATCAATAAATGCCAGATGTGTCATATATGGAAATACCCAACCAAAGAGGAGGATGAATTTAAACCCTCTTTACTCAAAAAACTCCCTAAATTGTCCTTCTGCAATGTGACTGGAGGGGAGCCATTTTTAAGAGATGATGTGGAGGAGATTGTCAACATACTTCAAAAAAAAGCCAGACGTGTGGTGATTTCTACGAATGGATATTTTACTGAAAAAATTGTCAATCTGGCAAAAAGGCACAAGAGCATCGGGATAAGAATCAGTCTAGAAGGTCTTCCATCAATCAACGATGAATTACGGGGAATGAAAAATGGCTTCGACCATGGCTTGCGAACACTGCTGGAACTTAAGAGAATGGGACTGAAGGATATAGGCTTCGGAATAACTATCTCCGATAGGAATGCCAGAGATATGCTTGAACTCTATGCCCTGGCTAAATACCTTAAGGTCGAATTTGCAACTGCACTCGTCCACAATTCCTTCTATTTCCACAAATTTGACAATAAAATCTATAACACAGATGAGGTCGTGAATAGACTCCAAGAGCTCATACATGAATTGTTAAAAACAAGGAAGTTAAAGAGCTGGTTTAGAGCCTATTTTAATCACGGCTTAATCGAATACATCAGAGGAAATCCGCGACTTCTGCCCTGCATAGCAGGAACGGATGTGTTTTTTTTAGATCCCTGGGGAGAAATTCGCCCTTGTAATGGGATGGAAGAGAACTTGTGGTTCGAAAGTCTGGGGAATCTGCACGAGAAAAGCTTTGAGGAAATTTGGAATTCACAAAAAGCCCAAGAAGTCAGAGGGTTGGTAAAGAACTGTTCAAAAAACTGCTGGATGATAGGCACCGCAGGGCCTGCGATGAAAAAGAATATATTTATTCCAACCCTTTGGGTTATTAAAAATAAGTGGATGCGGATGATCAAGAAAGAACAATGAAAATCGCATTCATCGGCCAAAAAGGCATCCCCGCAACATATGGAGGAATCGAGCACCACGTGGACAGATTGAGCAGAGGTTTGGCCGCTTCAGGGCATGATGTGAGTGTTTATGTTCGAAACTGGTACACCAACAAAAAGCTAGACAACTATCAAGGAGTGCGTCTTGTCCACATCCCTACAATCAAGAGTAAACATCTGGATGCATCTATTCACAGCTTACTGTGTTCTGTCCATGCACTTTTCCAGAACTATGACATAATCCATTATCACGGAATTGGCCCAGCTTTTTTCTCTTTAATCCCAAAATTGTTCGGCAAAAACATTGTGGTGACAGTTCATAGACTAGATTGGGATATAGAAAAATGGGGAACAATAGCGAAAAGCTTGTTGAAACTGGGGGAATATATATCCATTCAGATCCCCCAAAGGACAGTTGTCGTTTCAGATCACCTGAAACAATATTTCCAAAGTAAATATGCAAAGGATACAATATACATCCATCACGGAACTGAATTTCCAGGACTCAAAACACCCCGGTTAATCCTCGAGAAATATGACCTCAAAGAGAAAGATTATGTTCTTTTTATGGGGAGACTCACATCCGAGAAACGTGTCGATTGGCTCATCAGAGCTTTTCAAGATTTGATCAAAAATCCTGCAGCTCCAAAACATTTAAAATTGGTCATTGCAGGTGGCTCGAGTGCAACGCACGAATATGTTAAAAAACTCCAAAACATGAGTAAAAATGATAACAGGATAATTTTTACAGGATATGTCACAGGCCGCGAGAAAGAAGAGCTTTTAAGCAATGCTATTGTGTTTTCTCTGCCCTCTAGACTCGAAGGATATCCCATAGTCATATTAGAAGCAAAAAGTTATGGCCTCTGCTGTCTAGCCAGTGATATCCCTCCTCATCGTGAAGCCATAGAGCACGGAATTGACGGATTTCTTTTCAAACATGAAGATCTATCAGATTTAACCTCCAAGCTCATCCATTTAATTAACAACTCAGAACTCACAGAAAAAATGGGAAAAGCAGCTCGAGAAAAGTCTAAAATGACCCCACTGTGGAGCGTCACTGTCGAGGAGTCACTACGATTATATAAAAGTCTTCTTCAATAAAATCTTCTTTCATCCCTTTTTTTTCTCTCATGATCTTATTTTTTCGTTAGATAAATAACAATTCCTTTTTGTCCACCATGTGGGATGATTCTCATCCTGCTGACGAACAACCGTGTATTATTTTCGTCCAATAGAATAATACTCAAAACCAAGACTTCGCACCTCATCGGGATCGAAGACATTCCGGCCATCGATGAGGATGGGGTTGGCCATCATGTCTTTGATCTTGCGGAGGTTCAGGTCTTTGAATTCATCCCACTCCGTGACGATGAGTAATGCGTTTGCCTCTTTTACCGCATCTAAGAGATTCTGTGTGTAGATAATCTTCGGTGGATCCTCCGGGAAGTGAATCCTCATGTTATCCATCGCCTTCGGATCATAGAGCCTGAGCAAGGCCTCTTGGCTCTGGAGCTCTTTGATGAGGTTTATGCTGGGGGCATTGCGGGTATCGTCTGTTTCGGGTTTAAAAGCGAGGCCCAAAACAGCGATCTTCTTATCCTTGACGATCCAGAGGGCTTTTTTGATCTTGCCCAAAAAACTCTGGATCCTATCGGTGTTGATCCTGTCCACTTCCTTGAGGAGCGAGAGGTCAGCACCCAAATCTTCCCCGATCTTGATGAGGGCACGCACATCTTTCGGGAAGCAGGATCCGCCGTAGCCCAATCCCGCCCGTAAAAATCTCTTTCCTATTCTCGGATCAAGCCCCATACCCTTTGCCACAAGCTCAACATCCGCATCCGTCCTTTCACAGAGATCGGAGATGAGGTTGATGAAGGAGATCTTCATAGCGAGGAAAGAGTTGGAGGCGTGCTTGATGAGTTCGGCGGTATCGATGTTCGTAACCAGAACCTTATCCTTGAATTTCTTATAAATTTTGACCAGCATCTCTTCGGCCTTCTTTGTCTCTACCCCGATGATCACGCGGTCAGGATGCATAAAATCCGAGACGGCCGTGCCTTCTCTTAGGAACTCAGGATTGGAAGCCACATCGAATTCCCCGTTGCCCTTCTTATAAAGGCTAATGGTCCTTTTGATCCACATGGATGTCTGCACAGGAACCGTGCTTTTCTCGACCACCAGTTTGTATTTGTTGAGATTTTCCGCAATGCTTCGAGAGGTGCTCTCCACATAACACATATCCGCACTTCCATCTTCACGCTGTGGGGTGTTGACACACACAAAGAGCACATCAGAGGCTTGAATCGTGTCTTCGAGGGCATGGCTGAAAGAGAGAGTTCCGTTCTTCAGGTTCTTTTTCAAGAGCTCTTCGAGTCCGGGCTCGTAGATGTGACAGCTCCCCTGGGAAGCTTTATCGATCTTCTCCTTGTCAATATCCGTGCCTATAACGTCATGACCCAGATCTGACAGACATACGGCAGTGACCATACCGACATATCCTGTTCCAATGACTCCTATCTTCATCAAATCCTCCTTCCCCGGGTTCTGTGAACAAATCTACCGCATGTGTGTTGTTCAACATCGTTAACATTTCCCATCTATTTTTTCTGCATAAACCAGCTTGTGTTTTGGCGACACTTTTATGAACAATCCCGGTCAGGCCCTCACAACATTTTTGCGTCTTTTCTTTACAGCGTTGCGCGTGTCAACGACCAGGTGGGAGTGTCTCACGATCCATTCATAGTCATAGGCAGAATGGGCGGTCGCGATGATCACGGCATCATAGTTCTTTAAGTTTTTTTCATTCAGCCTCACCGATTTCATTTTCAACCCGGGATAATCCCTGTGTCCTGCGGAAAAAGGAACATGAGGATCATTGTAGTCCACCCTGGCTCCCTTCTGCTTCAAGAGGGTGATGATCTTGAGAGAGGGCGATTCCCGCTGATCATCCACATCTTTTTTGTATGCAATCCCCAGAACGAGCACTCTGGCCCCTTTTATCACGCGACCCCTCTCGTTGAGTTCTGCGATCGTTCTATCGATCACATAGTATGGCATAAGCGTGTTGATCTCTCCGGCCAGTTCGACAAAACGCGTGGGATAATCCACTTCCTTGGCCTTCCATGTCAGATAAAAGGGATCCACAGGAATACAGTGTCCGCCATAGCCTGGGCCGGGGGTAAAAGGCATATAACCAAAGGGCTTGGTGGATGAGGCCGCGATCACTTCCCAAACATCGATACCCATCCGGTCGAAGATCATCTTCATTTCATTGACCAATGCAATATTCACCGAGCGGAATATGTTCTCCAGGAGTTTTGTGGCTTCAGCAACCTTAGTGGAGCTGACCGGCACTGTTTTGACGACGATCTGGTCATAGAGAATTTTGGCCATTTTCAGACAATCCCTGGTGACACCTCCCACAACTTTGGGAATGTTTGCTGTTGAGTACACGGGATCGCCTGGATTCTCCCTCTCCGGGGAATAGGCCAGATAAAAATCTTTTCCCACATCATATCCCTTAGATTCCAGGATGGGGAGCATCTCTTCCTCGGTAGTGCCTGGATATGTCGTGCTCTCAAGAACCACCAACAGCCCTCTCTTCATGTTATCGGAAATTAGGCTGGTCGTGTTCAAGACAAAAGAGAGGTCGGGATTCTTATGCGCATCCAAAGGCGTAGGCACACAGATCAATATCACATCGGCCTGAGCAAGTGCCTTGGGATCTGTAGTGGCCTTGAATTTCTCCTTCTCCAAGTAGGGTTTCAAATCCTCCCCCGTGACGTGTTTGATGTAACTTCTTCCCCGGTTGAGAAGGTCCACTTTTGTCTTGTCTATGTCAAAACCGAAAACGGTGAATCCTTCTTTCAAAAACGTTTTGATCAAGGGGAGCCCCACATACCCTAAGCCGATCACACAAACCAGTGATTTTCTCTCCCTAATTTTTTTATCCAAGCTCATTTCGCTACCCCTATTTCTGATCTCTGAACCAATCGACCGTCCTTAAAAGGCCCTCCTCGAGAGAGACCCGGGGCCCATAATCCAGAAGTGCCACAGTCTTAGAAATGTCAGCATAAGAGTGCCTCACATCCCCAGGGCGTTCCTCTTCATGGATAGGTGTGATGTTTTTCTCCATTAATGCCGCAATGGATGCGGCCAGAGCATTCACAGTTGTTTGTTGGCCACACCCCAGGTTTAGAACGTGTCCTGAAACACCGTGAGCATGGGCTGCCTTGAGATTGGCCTCCACGACATTGGAGATATACGTAAAATCCCTGGACTGCTCCCCATCCCCATGAATAATGGGGGGCTTACCGGCAATAAGTCGTGTAATAAAATTCGGGATCACGGCCGCATACTGAGAAGAAGGGTCCTGGCGAGGGCCAAAAATGTTAAAATACCTGAGGCAGACTGTCGGCAGGCCATAGATTGCGCTGAAGACCTGACAGTATTTTTCTCCAACGAGCTTGCTCACGGCATAAGGGGAAAGAGGATTTCCCTCCGCCCCTTCTTTCTTGGGGAGGCGGTCGTCATCTCCGTATACTGAAGACGATGAGGCAAAAACGACCTTTTTGACAGCCATCTCCTTTGCGGCGAGCAGGACATTTAATGTTCCCTCAATGTTGATGGCGTTTGTCAGCAGAGGGTCTTCGATCGAACGGGGCACAGAAGGAAGCGCAGCCTGATGGAGCACATAATCCACATCCTTCACAGCCCTCTTGCAGAGCTCAAGGTCCCGAACATCTCCCCGGATGAGCTCGACATCATCGATGAAGGAGGCGATGTTCTCTTCCTTTCCTGTGAGGAAGTTATCCACGATTCGGACAGAAAAGCCTTCCCTCACCAACTCTTCTGCAATGTGAGAGCCGATAAATCCCGCTCCCCCTGTCACCAAATATCTTTGCATCGCTCTTTCCGCCCCATCTCCTTTAATCTACCCAACCACCACTTTGAAGTTTTTCATAGGGCAGTCTTCCGACACCTGACTTTTCCTGAAGGCCGGGTTCCCCTTGAGGAGAAATCAGTCCATATAGCCCAGGGCTTTTAGCCTCTCCTTGACCTTGTCTTCCTCGTCTTTGCTCAAGCTTTGGTTTTTCTTTTGGCCTTCCGACAGACTGTCTTTGAGGACCTTGACCACATAATCCTTTACTGAAGAGATATCTGTGTCTTTTATCTTGTCTTCAATTGCCTTGAACAGCTCTGCCGGAATAGAAATTTCAGCATATTTGTTCTCCATTTGAATCCTCCGTTATTTTATATGAACTAGTTTCGGCGTTTTCGGTAAAGGGATTTATCGACCGAGGCGATCATCTTATCCAGGTCAAATTCTTCCGAGCCGAGAAAATCATAGATCTTTGTCACGTTTTCCGCAGGATTGGATACAATCTCATTGTAGTTCACAAAAAGCACCTCTACATCCTCCCTCTCCTTGATGCGCTGGATGATCATATCGTTGAGTTTGGTGAATACAACGCGAGTATCATTCCGGTTCTCGTCCTTGATTTTGGCCATTTTTTCCATAGAATCCAGGATCTCCTCGATATTCCTCTGCGAGTAGATGATCTTATAGTCCCCTTTGGGCAGGAACTTGAGACCGTATGCGGTTATTTTTATGAACATGCCCTTATAAGGCTCGAAGGAAAACTCTTCTTTCATGAGTTTATTGATGATCTTGCCCCCCTCGAGCTCATAGTACCCTCGAGGGTTGTCATCATCCGCAGGCCTTGAGTTTTGGTCAAAAGCTGAAGGGATGCCCCCTGCATCCAAGATCTGCATGAGCATCGAAGTTCCGGAGCGTTCCAATCCGGAAACGATATAATTGACGTTTTTATCAAGCTTCATTCGTTCACCCTTTCACGATTGTTCATGATACTGTAAATTATATTCAAGAATGATTTTATATCTTAAAAGCCTGTTGATTGCAATCATTTTTCTGTGCGCAGCTCTGTGGCAGACCGGTAGTCTGGAAGGGTCCGTTAGGGGAACGAATCCCGTTTCGGTCACTTCGGGGAAGTGACCCTATACAAAAAGGTGACAGTCCCTTTTTTGCCTCACCCCTGGAAAAAGGTGACAGTCCCCTTTTTGCAGTCCCCTTTTTGGTTGACAAACCCGTACATTTGGTGTTTAGTAATACTTAAAATGGCGCAAAATCCCTTCCCTGCCTTCTGATATGGAGAAAATCGAACATCCTTATGCCCAGAAAAGTGCCTTCTCTGGCGTTTTGGATAAAAACTTAAGGAGCCTGGAGAAACGGCTGGGGATATCGCTGTCTGCCCGAGGGGATTCTCTTCTCATCGATGGGCCCGAGAAAAACATGAAGTTCGCCAAATATTACTTCGAGAAGATCAAGGAACTGGAGGAAAAGGGGTACTCGCTCAGAAAAGAGGACCTTCACGTCACCCTCGACCTGCTCGAAGAAGGGATGTCACACCGTATAGAAGATTTTCTCTCATCAGAACCGCTCAATCTTTCCCGTAAATCCGTAACCGCAAAGAGCCTGAACCAACAGCAATACATCCAAGCCATCAAAAAATACGATCTGGTGTTCGGGATAGGTCCTGCAGGAACAGGAAAAACCTATCTTGCCATGGCCATGGCTTTATCTTTTTTGCAGGACAAAGCTGTAAACCGGATCGTCCTTACCCGGCCCGCCATAGAGGCCGGCGAAAAATTGGGATTTCTTCCTGGGGATATCTACCAAAAAATAAATCCCTATCTCCGTCCCCTTTATGACGCTCTCTTCGACCTCGCTCGAACCGATCAAGCGAACAACCTCATTGAAAAAGGCATTATCGAGATCGCACCACTGGCCTTCATGCGCGGGAGAACTCTAAACAGCGCCTTCATCATTCTGGACGAAGCCCAGAACACAACAAAAGAGCAGATGAAGATGATCCTCACCCGAACGGGATTTGACTCCAAAGTCGTCATCACCGCGGATATCACTCAAATCGACTTGCCAGACCCGAAAAAATCAGGAGTTTTACAGGCAATAGAGATCCTGTCCGATATCAATGAGATCTCTTTTATCCAATTCAACCATAAAGACGTTGTCCGTCATCATCTAGTGCAAAAGATCATCAAAGCGTACCAAAAGGCAGAAGCCAAACTGCGGAAAAATCAATGAGCTCCAAATTCTTCAAACAGATAAAATTTTTCACAAGCGAAAAGCCTTCTGCACCCGGGGTAAAAAATAACTCAAATCTTAGAGGGAAAACTAAAGCCGTCTCATTTGGGAAAAACATCCTCCGGAATCCATTCATTTTTCTCATTGTGTTTGTGGCCATCCTTGCCTATTTCATCGCCTATCTCCCCTCACAATCTCTCCCCGAGAAACTCACCAAAGGAGAGATCGCGACCTCAGATATCATTGCGCCCATGGATTTGACGATAGTGGACGACGAGACGACCGAAAAGAGAAAGAACGATGCGGTTGAAGCAGTGTTCCCGGTGTACAGACAGGACCCGAATGTCACCCTGAACACAGAGGAAAAGATCCGGGAGTTTTTCAGCTCCGGGAGAGCCATGCTTGCAGAAACTGTGACTCAGGCAAAGAAAAACGCCTTTAAGACCCAGATGCAAGAGATCTTTGGCCTCGAACTTTCCACGACGGATTTGAACACATTGATCAAGGCGGATTTCGGAGAGGCTCTGGAAGAAAGCTTGATCAACCTCATCGTCAAAGTCTCTGAACTCGGAATCATCGTCTCTAAAAATCTTTTTATCCACGGGGAACAAGAAAAAGGCATGGTTCTTATAAGTACCTCAAGCACGGAAAAGACAATACAAACAACAGAAATATTGGATTTCAAGGAAAGCAAGGACAGATTGACCGAGGAAATCAACCAGCTGGAGATCCCTCAATCCGAAAAGGCGCTCTTGATACGACTTTCCCATTTTTTTATCCAGGCGAATATCACTTATGACAGGATGACCACAGAGCAGCGTAAGGAAGCAGCACGGGAAGGGATCAGCACCGTGTTTTACACGCTCAAAAAAGGGAAAGTCATCGTCCGCAAGGGTGATGAAATCAGTGCAGATGTCATTAAACAAATAGAAATCATCAATCAGAACCTTCAGGCCAAACCAAGCTGGCTAACAAATTTTTCTGGAATATTCCTCCTGTTCGCACTCCTTATCCTTTCGGCATGGTACTACATGAAATCGCTAGTGCAAGAGAACAAGGCTTTCAAATATTTCCTGATGATGGGCTTTATCCTGATCATTAGCATTTTGCTCTATAAACTTTCCATCTTTTTGGTCGATACATTCAGCCAGAGTTCCAATGTCTCTTTTTTCTCTCACCCAGAGAGCTATTATTACGCCCTGCCTTATCAGTTCGGCACACTCCTCTTCGTATTTCTCACGAGTATACCCATTGCTCTTGTCTTCACAGTCGTCAGCAGCCTGCTTGTGGGATACCTCTTCCAATCGAATTTCTCCCTCTTAATCTTCAGTTTGATCGGCGGATTCGCTGCCATTTATGGGATCAAATACTATGGCAAACAGAACAGGATCAGCACGTTCAAAGCAGGGTTTTTTATTGTCGCTCCTGTCAATTTTTTCGTCATCATCACCTTCCATCTCATAAGAGAGCGGCTCGGACCTGTAGATATAATTAGCAGCGAAGTCTTTATGGGGATTATCGGAGGTTTGTTCAGCGCTGCTCTTGCTTTTGTTTTTCTTCCTGGTTTCGAGAACCTCTTTGATATTGCCACACAGAGCAAGCTTGTGGAACTCACCAATTCGGACCTTCCCATCTTCCGGGAAATGGCCCTGGAAGCTCCGGGTTCATACCACCATTCGCTGATCGTTGCATCTCTGGCAGAAAATGCGGCCGAAGAGATAAAACTGGACCCCATGGTAGCAAAGGCGGGCGCTCTCTACCATGATATCGGAAAGATCAAAAGACCCGAGTATTTTATCGAGAATAGAGGCCGAACCCCGGATATGCACAAAGACCTCAAACCCAGCATGAGCACTCTCGTGATCATTAATCATGTCAAAGAGGGTGTTGACCGGGCGAAAAAATTGAGGCTTCCCAAAAAGATCAGAGACATTATCGAACAGCATCATGGGAATTCTCTTGTGAGATACTTTTTCGAAAAGGCCAAGGAAGAATATGACCCGGAAATGCAGAAGATCGGAGAAGAAAGCTACAGGTATGCCGGGCCGAAACCAGAAACCAAGGAGGCGGCCCTGATCATGCTGGCCGATTCCGCTGAGGCAGCCAGCCGAAGTCTCAAATCCCCAACAAAGACAAATCTGAAAAGGCTCATCACCGAATTATTCAATAATTACATCCAGGATGGCCAGCTTGATGATTGTAATTTTTCTCTGAAAGAATTGAGAATGATCGGTTCTTCTTTTATGGAGACACTCTATACGATCTACCATCATCGTGTGGAATACCCCGGCTTCGATTTTGAGATGAAAAAAAAGAAATCTATAAAAAAAATTAACGCATCCAATGATAGAAATTCTAAACAACCAGAGAAGACATAGAATACACATCAAACGATTCAGGAGACTGCTCCAAAGATTGGCCGAGTTTTACAAAGTGGAAGATCCGGAGTTGACACTGGCTTTTGTGAACAACAAAGCCATCCAGGATTTGAACCGCAGGTTTCTGGATAAAGATACGCCGACAGATGTTCTGAGCTTTCCCATCAGGGAAAAAGGGGCCGATGGCAAATACTATTTGGGAGACATCATTGTTTCAGTTCCCCAGGCTAACAAGCAATGTCTGGGAAAAAAACATGACCTGGAGCGGGAATTGGAGGAACTGACGATCCACGGCTTCCTTCATCTTCTCGGATATGAACACCTCGAGGGGATGGAGCAAGAGGAGGCCAAAGTAAAAAACCGTTTATTCGAAGGAAAAGATGGAAACTAAAATCGTAGAGTGGGCGGGTTTGAGCCTGAGCTTCTTGATCGCATTTCTGTTTTCGCTTTTTTATGTCGCCTTGTGGTCCACATCGAAAATTTCCATCAGCCGCATCCTCGAAGATAAAGAAAAGTCGTACCGTCTGAAGATATTGGAGATCTATGATGATCTGAGAATTTCTATCGAGATCATGCGCACTCTCTTCATCATTTCGTTCTTGATTTACCTTTTTGTGGTATTTCCATCGCTGACTCTTTGGCCTCTGTCGTATCTCCTTTTAGCATTCGCAGTTTATTTGATCTTTTTCGACCTTTTTCCGCGTCTTATAAACTCCTTGAACAATCGGGGTGTACTCCTTTTCTTTCTTTCAACTTTTAAAATCCCCTATGTCCTTTCCAAGCCGCTGCTTTTTCTCTTGAGGGCAAAAGTGTTCCACCAGGAAATCGAGGAAGAGGAGCGGGAAGCTTCGGATGAGGAACTCCAGGCCTTTGTCGAGGAGGCCGAAGAAGAGGGGATCATCGAGAAAGAAGAGGGTGTGCTCCTGAAAAGCATCGTGGAATTCGGCGACACTATCGTCAGAGAGATCATGACGCCCAGAGTGAGCATGGCCTGTGCCAGAAGGGATGCCTCCATCGAGACTCTCCGCGAGTTGGTAAAAAAGGAAAAGCACTCGCGCATCCCTGTGTACAAGGACAGAGTCGATAGCATCGATGGGATCGTGAACGCCAAGGATCTCTTGGAATACTCGGAGGATATCCATAAAGAAAGCTCCATAGAGCCCTTGATCCGGGAAGTGTACTTTGTACCAGAATCCATGAAAGTGTCCGAGCTGCTCAAGGAATTTCAGCAAAGGAAACAGAAATTGGCTGTGGTTGTGGACGAACACGGCGGCGTTTCCGGACTCGTCACCATGGAAGACCTGATGGAAGAGATCGTCGGGGAGATCCAGGATGAGTACGATAAGGACGAAATTCAATTCATAGAACAGGGGCCTTTGGATTATATAGTCCGGGGAGATGCCGATGTGGAAGACCTGGAAGATATCTTCGATGTTGAGCTGGAGGGCGATGAATACATCACGGTCGGCGGTTTCATCACGCATCATTTGGGACGATTGCCGGAACACGGAGAACACGTAGAGCTGAAGGGACTGTCGATGGAGATCCTCGAGGTCGGCCCGAAACGCATCCGCAAACTCCGCATAAAAGAAAAGGATTTGTAGGGTCTGGAAAAAGGGGACTGTCCTCTTTTTGACGAATGGACCGTAGTTGTGGACAAGAAGGCTCTTAAATGTAGGGTCAGCTCCCAGAGCTGACCGGTGTTTGAGAACATGTACCAATGAAAGTCGGTTACGTAGCTTTGATCGGACGCACTAACGCGGGGAAATCTACATTGCTCAACAATATCCTCGGCCAAAAAGTGGCCATTATATCCGATAAACCTCAGACCACACGAACCTCGATCCTAGGCGTCAAAACAACAGAAAAGGGCCAGATCATATTTGTCGATAATCCTGGTATCCACAAACCCCTTCATAAGCTGAACAAACGGATGATGAATATCGTATATTCCTCACTCGAGACATCTGACCTGCTCTGTTTGCTCATCGATGCCACTCTCAGATTCGGACACGGTGACCAATTTGTTATCGATACCTTGAAAGATATCACAACTCCAGTGTTCTTGCTCATCAATAAAGTGGACATCATTAAAAAAGAAAAGGTCCTTCTCATCATTGACAAGTATAAAGACATCATGCCTTTTAAAGAGATCATTCCTATCTCGGCTTTGAAGGGCACGAATGTCGATGTGCTTGAAGAACAAATTTTCCACTATTTACCCGAGGCTGATAAGATCTACTCCGACGCAGAGATCTCTCATCAATCCGAGCGTTTTCTTTTGTCTGAGATCATTCGCGAAAAGATCCTGAGTCATGTCAGAGAAGAGCTTCCCTTTGTGACTGCTGTTTACATTGATGCCATCGAAGACCGTGGCATCATGGAAAATCACCCAAAAAAACGAAGGCTAAAGTACATCAAGGCGTCGATCTTTGTGGAAGAAGACAACCACCGCAAGATCATCATCGGAAAGCACGGCACTTTGATCAAGGCCATCGGCATCGAGGCCCGAAGAGAGATGGAGGAGATCCTGGATGCGAAGCTTTTCCTCGAACTCCAGGTCAAAGTCAAAGAGCGCTGGCGCGACAAAGCCAATGTCCTTGATTTGATAGAGAGACAATAGATACGTGTTCTGCCAATCCCTGCCAACGTATTGACATAAAAGACGTTTGATGCGAAAATCTTGAAATCCTAATTGTGGTGAGTGTAGCTCAACTGGTTAGAGCACTGGACTGTGGATCCAGAGGTTGGGGGTTCGAGACCCCTCACTCACCC
>CAYOSH010000060.1:0-15099 GCA_964406575.1 uncultured Eubacteriales bacterium
GCCAAACAGAGAAAGAAGCAGAAATAAAATTAGAATAAACGAGAAAAAAAATGAGAGAAATAGTGACTCTGCAATGTACGGTGTGCAAAAGACGGAATTACTCGACAACCCGGAATAAAAAGCAACAGACAGAAAAGATGCAGTTAAAAAAATATTGCAAATTCGACAGAAAGCACACGCTGCACAAGGAGGTCAAATAATACTCGGCGCGGTTTTTTGTTTTTGGCCGATGAGGTTCTGCGTTTCCGCCAAAAGCAAAGATCTTATCATAAGTGTTAGGTGACAAACGAGGAGGAAAGACATAAGGGTAGGTGAGTAGCTCAACTGGCTAGAGCATCGGTCTCCAAAACCGAAGGCTGCGGGTTCGAGTCCTGCCTCACCTGCCAGATAATAATAAGATTGATATCTCGTATTGAAATTAATCCCCCGGGGGAGGTCAACGAGTCAATCCGTAAATCATCTATGAGGATATAGAATGAGTCAAAAAGTTAGGTGGTACAAGCGAATCGGTCCGTTTCTGAAGGAAGTCAGAGCAGAAATAAAAAAGGTAACATGGCCTTCGAGAAACGAAGTCTACAGCACGACCATTGTTGTTATTATTGCGACCCTATTTTTTGGATTCTACCTCTTTTTTATGGATTTGATTTTTTCCTGGGTGATTTCTAAGATACAATCAATATTTTGATGAGTTGAGTTGAACGATGGCAAAAAATTGGTATGTTGTGCATACGTATTCGGGATTTGAAAAGTTTGTGGCAGAGTCTATCCGTCAAAGGGCTATTGAGCTGAACATCGAAGAGCAGATAGGGAAGATCATCATCCCCACTGAAGGTGTTGTCGAGATCAAGGGAGGGAAAAAAGTTGTTTCTACAAAAAGGTCCTACCCTGGTTATATCCTGATCGAGATGGAAATGACGGATGAGAACTGGTTGATCATCCGCGAGACACCCAAGGTTACTGGGTTTGTGGGCTCTGGAAAACGGCCTTCTCCGTTGAGCAAGGGCGAGGTGACGCAGATCGTGGAACACATGGAGACGACCTCTGAAAAGCCCAAGCCCAAACATTCCTTTGAGAAGGGTGAGGCTGTTCGCATTATCGACGGCCCTTTCTTTAATTTTAACGGCATTGTCGAAGAAGTGAATAACGAGAGAGACACTCTCAAAGTTCTTGTCACCATCTTCGGTCGGTCGACTCCTGTGGAGCTGGAATTCTTACAAGTGGAGAAAATATAGGAGGCAAAATGTCCAAAGAAGTCGTAGCGTTGATAAAACTGCAAATAGAAGCGGGTCAAGCCAGCCCCGCACCCCCTGTTGGGCCAGCTCTCGGTCAACACAATGTTGCCATAATGGATTTTGTGCGTCAGTTCAATGACAGGACGAGCAAGATGGAAGCCGGGACGATCATCCCTGTGCTCATATCCGTATTTAAAGATCGGAGTTTTACCTTTATCCTTAAATCGCCCCCGGCTTCTTATCTTCTGAAAAAAGCCTGTGGGATCGCTAAGGGATCGGGGACTCCTAATCAGGAGAAGGTAGGGAAGGTCACACAGAAACAGTTGGAAGATATCGCCAAGCTAAAAATGCCGGACTTGAACGCGAATGACATTGAGGCGGCCAAAAAAATCATTGAAGGCACTGCAAAAAATATGGGGTTGGAGATTGTCGATGACTAAAAGAGGAAAAAAATATACGAATGCCAAAAGCCTGAGGGAAAAGGACGAATATTCTTTGGATGAAGGTATTGCCCTTATGAAGAAGTTCAGTTTCGCCAAGTTTGATGAATCCGTGGATATCGCCATTCGTTTGGGGGTGGACCCTAAACATTCGGAGCAGATGGTGCGCGGAACAGTTGTCCTTCCGCATGGAACGGGAAAAACAAAAAAAGTGTGTGTGATCGCCTCGGGGGAAAAGATTGCAGATGCAGAGGCAGCAGGTGCGGATTTTGTTGGTGGGGAAGAGATGATCGATAAAATTTCCAAGGGGTGGACGGATTTTGATGCTCTCATAGCCACGCCTGATATGATGCGTAGCGTGGGCAAGCTGGGTCGCATCCTAGGGCCGAAAGGGCTCATGCCGAATCCCAAATCCGGAACAGTAACCTTTGAGGTTCCAAAAGCCGTCGAGGAGATCAAGGCAGGCCGTGTGGAATTTCGCGTGGATAAAACCGCTATCGTCCACTCAGCGGTCGGAAAAGTATCTTTTACTGATGAGAAACTGATCGAAAATATTAAAGTATTCATTCGGGCGATTGTTCACGCGAAGCCCCCTTCAGCCAAGGGAAAATACATCAAAAACATTACCATCTCTTCGAGCATGGGGCCTTCTTTGAAGATGGCTGAAAGCATCGTTGAAAAATAGGAGAAGCGAAAGTGAATATCAACCGGGGAAAAAAAGAAGAGTTAGTGAAAAAACTCCGTGCTGATTTTAACAGCTATGAATCATTCTATCTGATAGATTTTATGAACATGCCTGTTTCCCGTGCTATAGAGCTGCGGAGAGAATTACGGAAAAACTCTTATGTGTTTAGAGTTGTCAAGAATCGGCTAGCGTTGAGAGCCCTAATGGAAGATTTTCCCGAGGATCTAAAAACGCAATTCACTGGGCCGACCGCTCTTGCTTTTGCTCAAGAAAATCCTGTGGGATTGGCTCGATTGATCAGGGATTTTTCTCTCAAACACAAGCTCTTAAAGGTCAAAGCAGGGATTGTCGAAGGACGATATCTTCCAGAGGAAGATTTTCATACGGTCGCCAATCTGTCTTCACGAGAAGATTTATTGGCAAAACTAGGATTTTTAATGGCGTACCCATTAACACAGTTATTAAAGACTTGGCAAGCCCCTTTTGGTAGTTTAGGTAGCATGTTAAGTCAACTAAAATCAAAAAAATAGGGTTGGAGGTTAAAATGGCCAAAGCACAAACAAATGAAACTAAGGAAACCACGAAGGTCAAAGGAACATCAGCGAAGTTGACAAAGGAACAATTTTTCGAACATCTGGATAATCTGACAGTCTTGGAACTCGCCGATTACATCAAGGAGTTCGAAGAAAGATATGGCGTCAGCGCAGCAGCTGCTGCAATGCCCATGGCCTTTCCTGGAGCTGCAGCGCCCCACGCTGAAGCACAAGCCGAAGAAGAAAAGACCGAATTCAGTGTGATTTTGAAAGAGATCGGCGAGAAAAAGATCAATGTCATCAAGACTGTGAGAGAGGTGACAAGCCTTGGATTAAAAGAGGCTAAAGATCTGGTAGACAATGCACCCAAGCCCGTCAAAGAAGGTATTTCAAAGGACGAAGCAGAGGAAATCAAGAAAAAATTCGAAGAGGTAGGGGCAATTATCGAATTGCAGTAAACACAAATGCGATTTTTTTTGAATATTTTGTCTTACAAATCTAAACCTTTCTGAGAGAACGATTATGCCAAATGAATCAATGAACACATATCGTGAAAGAGTAAATTTCTCAAAAATTAAAGAGACGTTTCCCATGCCTGACATGCTGGATATCCAAAAGTCGTCCTATGCCGAATTCCTTCAAATGAATCTGTTGCCCGATGAAAGGAAGGAAATCGGATTGCAGGCTGCATTCAAGGATATCTTTCCTGTGTCTGATTTTAAAGAAACGACACAATTGGATTTTATCAGCTACTCCATAGGGAATTGGGAGTGCAAATGCGGTCGGCTGAAAGGGGTGGAAAACTCCAGGCGCCGATGCAATGTATGCGGGACTCTTTTGCCTCCAGATGTGGAGCTCACAGAAAAGGAGATCTGTCCCTACTGCAGTGCGATCAAAAAGATCGAAATCCCTTTATGTGAACACTGTGGCGATCGTGTTGAGTTGAAGATGAAGTATAACGCCATCGAGTGTCTCCAGAAAGGGTACACGTATTCTGTACCTCTGAGGATCAAAGTCAGGTTGATCTCCTGGGAGAAGGATGCAGCAACAAAGGCGAAGCGGTTGAAACACATCAAGGAGCAAGAAGTCTATTTTGGAGATTTCCCTCTGATGACGGATAAAGGAACCTTTATTTTTAACGGAATAGAGCGTGTTGTGGTCTCGCAGTTGCAGAGGTCGCCGGGTGTGTTTTTCAGGCCTGGAGAGAGCAAGGGTTTTTTCATCGGGAAAATTATCCCTTACAGAGGAGCTTGGGTCGAGTTCGAGTACGATTCGAAGAACGTGCTTTTTGTTCGGTTGGACAGGAAGAAAAAATTTTTAGCCAGTGTCTTTTTGAGAGCTCTCGGGTTCGGATCAGATGAGGAAATTCTGCATCTCTTCTATGATGTTTACAAGATTATCCCCGGAAAAGGGACATTCAAGTGGGAACTTAACGAGAATCTGATCGGAAAAGTTGTGAATGAGGACATTGTCAATCCTAAGACCAAGAAAAAAGTGATTTTGGCAAAGAAGAAATTAACCAAAGAGCTTTTTCTCCAGTTGAAAGAGCTTAAGATAAAAAGCATCCCCCTTGCCAGGAAAGAATTTGATGGTGCGTTTTCCGTTTCTGAGATTAAAGATGTGGTCCAGTCCAATGAGACCATAAACGCAGAGCAGTTGGAAAAACTCATCGGGACTGGGGAATCCTTTGATGTCTTTTTTCCCGAAAAAGACAAGATCGGGGAGATCATCTCCAACACGCTCCGTAAGGATGTTAACAAGGATACCAACCAGGCGCTAGGTGAGATATACAAAAAACTCAGGCCTGGTGAACCCCATACGATGGAGAGCGCGCACAACCTTTTCCATAACCTCTTTTTTAATCCCCAGAAGTATAATTTTTCCCGAATCGGCCGCCTCAAGATGAATATCAAACTCGGTCTGGATACGCCTCTCGATGAAAGAACTCTAACTCCCATGGATTTTATCGAAGTCATCAAATATCTGCTGCGCCTTCGCGCTGGTGAAGGGGAAGTGGATGATATTGACCATCTGGGCAATCGTCGTGTCCGCTCCGTTGGGGAGCTTGTCGAAAATGCATTCCGAATAGGTTTGACCCGAATGGAGAGAACTATCAAAGAAAAGATGACTATTGCTGCAGACCTGGCGGCGGCGATGCCGCAAGACCTCATTAACTCCAAGCCCGTTATCGCCGCTTTGAAAGAGTTCTTCGGGAGCTCTCAGCTCTCTCAGTTCATGGACCAGATCAACAGCCTGGCTGAAGTGACACACAAGCGAAGGCTGAGTGCTTTGGGTCCCGGAGGGTTGAGTCGGGAGAGGGCGGGTTTTGAAGTCAGGGACATTCAGTCCTCCCACTACGGCCGGATCTGTCCGATCGAAACCCCTGAAGGGCCAAACATTGGTTTGATCTCATCTTTGAGCAGCTTTGCCCGCGTCAATGAGTTCGGTTTTTTGGAGACTCCCTACCGGAAAGTCAAGGAAGGGCGAGTGATTGATTATGTGAAGATACTCCATCCAGGGGACAGTGCTCTGAATGTTGGCGACATTGTGGAAAAGGATGATCTGGAAAAAGAACTCAAAAAACTTGTGAAGAAAGGCGCCAAACACTTCCCTGCTGTCGAGCCATACTGCTTCTATCTCACTGCCTGGGAAGATGAAAAATACAACATTGCCCAGGCGAACGCACCTGTCGATGACAAAGGTAATTTCACGAAGGATCTCATCAGCGCCAGGCAGTTGGGTGATTTCAAGATGCTTCCCAGGGATCAGATCGATTACATCGATGTTTCCCCAAAACAACTCGTGTCTCTGTCCACGTCTCTGATTCCTTTCCTGGAGCACGATGATGCCAACCGTGCTTTGATGGGCTCTAACATGCAAAGACAGGCCGTGCCCTTACTTAAGCCTGAGGCTCCCCTTGTCGGAACAGGTCTTGAGCATATGGTAGCCAAGGGTTCTGGAGATGTGGTTATATGCAAAAGAGCCGGAGTTGTTGCGTTTGTTGATGCGGAAAGGATCCTGGTCCGCGTGGATGAGAAAGATGATTCCAAAGGATACGATGTGGGCACCGATCTCTACGTGCTGACAAAGTTTTTACGAACAAATCAGAACACTTGTCTGACTCATCGGCCCATCGTAAGAAAAGGCGACAAAGTGGAAAAGGGGCAGATTTTGGCAGACAGTTCCTGTACAGACAGTGGTGAATTGTCTCTCGGACGAAATGTTCTGTGTGCCTTCATGCCCTGGAGAGGATACAACTTTGAGGATGCCATCATTGTCAGCGAAAAACTGATCAAAGAGGACATATTCACTTCTCTTCATATCGTCGAGGAGTCGATTGAAGCCAGAGATACAAAACTGGGTCCCGAGGAGATTACGAGAGATATTCCCAATGTCCCTGAGAATCTCCTGCGCAACCTGGATGAAAACGGGATCGTCCGTATCGGCGCTCAAGTCAAATCCGGAGATATCCTTGTGGGCAAAGTGGCCCCCAAAGGAGAGACTCAGTTATCCCCTGAGGAAAAACTTTTGAAGGCAATCTTCGGGGAAAAAGCCCTGGATGTCAAAGACGCTTCTCTTTACTGCTCCCCTGGAATAGAAGGGACAGTGATCGATGTTCGGGTGTTTTCGCGCAGAGGAATAGAAAAAGGGCCGCGGGCCAAGGCTATCGAAAAAGACGAGATCGCCAAGATGAAAAGAAATCTGGACGATGAAATTCTTATCCTTGAAGGAGAGAAGGCGCGCAAGATCAAGGGTGTCCTCAGAGGCGAGACGGTAGAGAAGAACATCAAGCATGAGGATATCGAGTTAAAAAAAGGCGCAAAACTTACCGATAAGATACTGAATGAATTAGAACTCAGTGAGCTTAAAAAACTCAAGCTCAAGCTCAAGAAAAACTCAGGAAGAGATGAAAAAATAGATGACATTGAAAAGAAGGTCAAGCGGCAGATCGAAGCGCTCAGAGCTATACATAAGGAAAAAACGGATGCATTAAAAAAGGGTGATGAACTTTCACCAGGTGTTATCCAGGTCATCAAAGTCTATGTGGCGATGAAGCGGAAACTTTCTGTGGGTGATAAGGTCTCAGGACGACACGGCAACAAAGGAATCATCGCCAAGATCGTTCCAGAAGAAGACATGCCCCGGATGCCCGATGGATCACCTGTCGAGATCGTTCTGAACCCTCTGGGAGTTCCCTCTAGGATGAATGTGGGGCAGATCCTCGAGACTCACTTGGGTTGGGCTGCAAGGCAGCTCGGCCTGTGGATCTCTACACCTGTCTTTGATGGCATTTCAGAGGATGAGATCAAGGGGCTCCTGAAGAAAGCCAATCTTCCGGTTTCGGGAAAGGTGCCTCTTTACGATGGGATTACGGGAGAGTTGTTAGACCATGAAGTGACTGTCGGCTACATCTACATCATGAAACTTTACCACTTGGTCGATGATAAGATTCATGCACGCTCCACAGGGCCCTATTCGCTTATCACGCAACAGCCTCTGGGTGGTAAGGCTCAATTCGGCGGACAGCGTTTTGGTGAGATGGAGGTCTGGGCTTTGGAAGCCTATGGTGCAGCCTACACTCTTCAGGAATTGTTGACAGCCAAGTCGGATGATGTGGAAGGCAGAGCGAAGATTTATGAATCCATCGTTAAGGGCGACCTGGATTTTACTCCAGGTCTCCCTGAATCAGTGAATGTCCTCATCCGCGAACTCCAGAGTCTGTGCTTGAATGTGGAATTGGAAAAAGCAGAAAAGGAAGAAATATTGCCCTGGGGCATCGATGTCCCCCAAATCCTAAAAGGAGATCAGTGATGGATACCAGTCATGCTTTGGGAGGAAAACCTAAGATTGATTTCGATCAAGTCAGAATCTCTATTGCCTCACCCGAAAAGATCAAGAGTTGGTCTTGGGGAGAAGTGACCAAACCTGAAACGATCAATTATAGAACATTCAAGCCTGAGAAAGACGGCCTTTTCTGCGCTAAGATCTTTGGACCGATCAATGATTATGAATGTCTCTGCGGGAAATACAAACGGATGAAATACAGGGGAATTATCTGTGAACGGTGCGGTGTCGAAGTCACCCGGTCAAAAGTCAGACGTGAGCGCATGGGTCACATTGAGCTTGCTTCTCCTGTGGCGCATATCTGGTTTTTCAAGGGGACGCCAAGCCGCATAGGGCTTGTGCTGGATCTCTCTATCAAGGATCTGGAGAAGGTCCTCTATTTTGAGTCCTATATCGTGATCGACCCTGGAGATACCCCGTATCGGGTGAAACAGTTGTTGACTGAAGAAGAATACAAAGAGGCTCAAGAAAAGTTCGGCGACAAGCTGGAGGTGTCTATTGGAGCTGAGGCCATCAAAAAGATTCTTGAACGGATAGAAATAAACAAAGAGAGCGAAGAACTGCGGAAACTGATGAAAACAGAGACATCCCAGCAACGGAAACTCCGTCATGCCAAACGACTGCGCGTGTTCAAAGCTCTTAAATTTTCAGGAAACCGACCTGAGTGGATGATCCTGGATATGATCCCCGTTATTCCGCCAGACCTCAGGCCTCTTGTTCGGCTGGACGGGGGACGTTTTGCGACATCGGACTTGAACGACTTGTACCGGAGAGTCATCAACAGGAATAACCGATTGAAGAAGCTTATCGAACTCAAAGCCCCAGAGCTCATCATAAGAAATGAAAAAAGAATGCTCCAGGAGGCGGTGGACGCTCTCTTTGACAATGGGAAACGCGGCCGTGTTCATCTGGGCGCGAACAGGCGACCTCTCAAGTCTTTGAGTGAGGCCCTGCGAGGGAAACAGGGACGCTTCCGCCAGAATTTGCTCGGCAAGAGGGTTGATTATTCGGGACGATCTGTGATCGTTGTAGGGCCAGAACTTAAGCTGAATCAGTGTGGGCTGCCGAAAAAGATGGCCTTGGAATTGTTCAAACCCTTTATCTTCCATAAGCTGGAAAAAGAAGGTCTGGTGCCCAGCGTGAAGATCGCTAGAGAGTGGCATGAACAGGAGAGACCCGAAGTTTGGGATTACCTCGAAGAAGTGGTTAAGGAGCATCCTATTCTCCTTAATCGTGCACCCACTCTTCACAGGCTTGGAATCCAGGCTTTTGAACCCAATTTGGTCGAAGGGAAGGCTATTCAGATCCATCCGTTGGTTTGTTCAGCCTTTAACGCAGATTTTGATGGCGACCAGATGGCTGTACACATCCCTCTCTCTGTTGAAGCCCAGGTGGAAGCAAGAACGTTGATGCTCTCCACAGAGAACATCCTTTCCCCTGCACATGGACGGCCACTGGCCATCCCCAGCCAGGATATGGTCTTGGGTTGCTATTACTTGACTTTGGAAAGGCCCAGACAGAATGGAGAGGGGCGAGCTTTTTCTTCTTCGGAAGAAGTGCTCTTAGCTCTTGAAAGCGGAGAAGTCGGACTCCATGCGGGCATCAAGGTCAAATTCAAGGGTCCCTTCATGAATCTGGCCACGTATTATGATGACCAAGCTGTTTTGACGTGTCCGATTGCTGACATCGACAACCGGGTCATCGAGACGACCCCGGGACGGATCATCTTTAATAGCATCCTTCCTGAGGGGATTCCCTTCGTGAACGGCAAACTGAAGAAAAAAGGCCTGGAGAGTCTTGTTTACTATGCCTACCTCAAGGTGGGACACGAGTCCACGATCAAGATCTTGGACGCGATGAAAGAGTTGGGATTCAACTACGCCACCAAGGCTGGTTTTTCCCTGGGGATCGATGATTTTATTATTCCTAAAGAAAAAGTCAGCCTAGTGGATAAAGCACAGAAAGAAGTCCAGAAGATCGAAAATCTGTATCAAGAAGGAGTCATCTCATCCAGAGAACGATTCAATCGGGTTGTCGAAATTTGGGGCGGGGTGACGGACAGAGTGTCCGTCGCGATGATCGAACAGATGCGCAAGGCGAGCTTTGAGAGTGATAACCTGAATCCGTTGTTCGTGATGGCAGATTCTGGGTCACGGGGAAACAAACAGCAGATCCGGCAGCTGGCCGGGATGCGCGGCTTGATGAGCAAGCCGTCAGGTGAGATCATCGAGATGCCTATCATTTCAAATCTACGTGAAGGATTGAATGTCGTTCAGTATTTTATCTCCACCCATGGAGCACGAAAAGGTTTGGCAGACACGGCGCTGAAAACAGCGAATTCGGGTTACCTCACGCGAAAGCTGGTGGATGTGGCCCAAGAAGTGATCATCGATGAGCATGATTGTGGAACATTGAAGGGAGTAAACGTCACGGCCATTGTGGAAAATGGGGAGCTCATCGAACCTTTTATTGACAGGATAGTGGGCCGTATCTCCTTGGAAAAGATCCTTCATCCGGACACCAATGAGTTGATTGTCGATGTGAATGAGGAGATCACCGAGGATGTCGCCCAGAAGTTGGAACAGCTAGGCATAGAGCGGATCAAGATTCGATCCGTCCTGACTTGTGAATCTCAGAGAGGCGTCTGTCAGCTCTGTTACGGACGCGACATGGCAACAGGTTTTCTCGTTGAGCTCGGTGAGGCCGTGGGCATCATTGCGGCTCAATCCATCGGAGAACCGGGTACACAGCTCACTATGAGAACATTCCATGTGGGTGGGATCGCCATGGGCGGGGCTGAAAGATCCAAACTGGAAGCCAAAAATGATGGCATCGTGAAGTTCAGTGACAACCTCAGGTCTGTTGTCAACAGAGAGGGTTCCATAATCGTTGTCAACAGGAACGCGAGTATAGCTATACTTGACCATCGGCAGAGAGAGATCGAACACTATCAGGTGCCCTATGGAGCAAAAGTTCTTGTCAGCGATAGCGAAGAAGTTAAGGCTCGGCAGGAATTTGCTGAATGGGATCCCTTCAACACCTTCATCATCAGTGAGGAATCGGGGATCGTCAAATTCCATGACGTTGTTCTCGGAGCTACTATGGAAGAGGTCCAGGATGAATGGACGGGTATGATCACCCAAGTCGTCATCGATCCTAAAGATGAGAAGATGCAGCCCCAGGTCCTTATCACCGATAAGAATAATAAGACTCTCAGGAAATATTTCTTGCCTTCAGGCGCAAATCTCGAGGTCAAGAATGAGGACAAGGTCTTTGCGGGCACTATCCTCGCAAAAATCCCGCGAGAAGCAGCCCGGACAAAGGACATCACGGGTGGCTTGCCCAGAGCAGAAGAGCTTTTCGAAGCACGCCGTCCCAAGGCTCCTGCCGTCATTTCCGAGATCGATGGCGTTGTGAAGTACGGGGGTTTGGTGAGAGGCCATCGGAAGATCACGGTCCATAACGAACGCGGGGGAGAGAAGGAATATTTCATTCCCAAGGGAGCGCATTTGAGTGTAGGGGAGACGGAAAGGGTCAGAGCCGGCACCCCTCTTATGGATGGCCCCGTGAACCCTCATGACATCCTGAAGGTTCTGGGAGAGAAAGAACTGGCGGAATATCTATTGCGCGAGGTCCAAGAAGTCTACAGACTGCAGGGCGTTTCCATTAATGATAAACATATCGAAGTCATCATCCGCCAAATGCTGCGTTGGGTCAAAGTCGAGGAAGTGGGTGACACAGAACTCTTGGTGGACGAGCAGGTGGATAAGTTCTACTTCCAGGATGAGAATGAAAAAGCCCTGAAGGAGAAAGGAAAGCCCGCCAAGGCTAGGCCACTTCTCTTGGGGATCACAAAGAGTGCCCTGAGCACCGACAGCTTCATTGCAGCGGCATCTTTCCAGGAGACGACACGGATCCTAACGGAAGCAAGCTTATATGGAAAAGTCGACTATCTCCGTCGACTGAAAGAGAATATCATCATGGGGAGACTCATCCCCGCAGGCACGGGTTACAAATTTTACCGTGACATTGAGATCAAGGAGGATCAACGGGAAGAAATCGGGGAGGAAATCGACATTCAGCTGGGTGATTCAGAATTGAGCTAAATGTTTTAATTTCCTTGACATAGCAAGGTGGTTTTTGCTATTATCCTGACATTCGTCTCGCGACATTTTATCATTGTGGGATGGATGAAAAATACAACCATGTTGAAGAGGAGTGAGTGAATTGCCGACCGTCAATCAATTGGTAAGAAAAGGCCGAACGCCGAAGAAATACAAAGGGAAATCTCCGGCCTTAGAAAGATGCCCCCAGAAGAGAGGTGTGTGCACGCGTGTGTTCACCACAACACCAAAAAAGCCGAATTCAGCAATGAGAAAAGTCGCTAGAGTAAGGCTGACGAATAATATAGAAGTTACGGGATATATCCCAGGAGTTGGTCATAACCTCCAAGAACACTCGATTGTTCTTATAAGGGGAGGCCGCGTTAAGGATTTGCCTGGAGTCCGTTATCATGTTATTCGGGGCTCCCTGGACTGTGAAGGCGTGCAGGAGAGGATGAAGGGCCGGTCCAAATACGGAAGCAAGAGGCCCAAAGAAAAGAGGTCCACTCGTTAGAGGAGCCACGCATGCCTAGAAGAGGAACAATCAAGAAAAGGAAGTTGCTGTCCGATCACTTCTATAACAGCACGCTTATCTCAAAGTTTATCAACGCTGTGATGGTGATGGGAAAAAAAAGTGTGGCTGAAAGGATCGTTTACAGTTCTATGGAGCAGGTGAAGCAGAAAGCGAAGGAAGATCCCTTAAAAATGTTCGAAAAAGCCGTGGAGAATGTGCGACCTGCCCTGGAGACAAAATCACGGAGAGTAGGAGGAGCCACTTATCAGGTACCGGTGGAAGTCACGGTCAGCCGTGCCACCACCCTGGCAATCAGGTGGATACTCCGGTATGCGAAAGAAAGGCCGGGAAAGAGCATGATCGACAAATTATCGGCGGAGATCATTGATGCCGTAAGCCATCGCGGCGGAGCGATAAAAAAGAGAGAAGATACACATAAAATGGCAGACGCTAACAGAGCTTTTGCCCACTATAAATGGTAGATTCCCTATTAAAGATTTTATTGAAGACCAAAATGGAGTGCAGAGTTGGAACGAGGAATACCTATCGAACAGGTCAGAAACATCGGTATCATGGCGCATATCGATGCGGGGAAGACTACCACTACAGAGCGCATCCTGTTTTACTCGGGTATTACTCACAAGATAGGAGAGGTGGATGAAGGCACTGCTGTTATGGATTGGATGGCGCAGGAGCAGGAGCGGGGAATAACAATAACTTCAGCTGCAACCACTTGCAGCTGGAACGCCTGCCGAATCAACATCATCGACACCCCCGGTCACGTGGATTTTACAGTCGAGGTTGAGCGTTCTCTGCGTGTCCTCGATGGTGCCATCATCATTCTCTGCGGTGTGGGAGGTGTGGAAGCACAGTCTGAAACTGTATGGAGACAGGCTGACAGATATCACATTCCTAGAATTGTGTATATGAATAAAATGGATCGAATCGGTGTGGACCCAGAGAAAGCGGTTAAAGAGATTAAAGAAAAATTCTCGGCAGACCCTCTGGTTATCCAGATGCCTCTGGGCAGAGAAGAGAGCTTCAGGGGTGTGATCGATCTTGTTGAGATGAAAGAGCTCGATTGGGGAGAAAATCTCTTGGGCTCGACCTATGATGTTAGAGAAATTTCCGAAGAAAACAGGGAAGAAGCGGTGAAGAAACGCGGTGAGATGTTAGAACGGCTGAGCGACATCGACGATGCGTTGATGGAGCGGTATTTGGATGAATCGGACATCTCTCCGCAGGAAATCAGGAGAGCTATCCGGAGAGGAACCATCACGCTCCAATTTGTGCCCATTCTTTTCGGCGCGTCGTTCAAGAACAAAGGCGTTCATCCCTTGCTCGATGCGGTTGTGGACTATCTGCCATCACCCGTGGATGTTCCTCCTATCGTGGGCCATCATCCACGAACTGAAAAAGAAGAGACTCGGAAGGCTTCGGATGCAGAGCCTTTTTCTGCGCTCGTGTTCAAGATCATGAATGATCCCTATGTGGGCACCCTATCTTTCGTCCGGGTGTATTCGGGGAAAGTCCAAGTGGGCACCTCTGTGTACAACTCGACAAAAGATGAGAGAGAACGCATCACCCGAATATTGGAAATGCATGCGAACAAGAGAAAAGACATCCAGGAGCTGTATGCGGGCGATATCGCAGCTCTAGGCTCTATGAAAAGCCTATCCACCGGCGATACCCTCTGTGCAAGGAATAGACCCATTGTGCTTGAAACCATAAAATTTCCGGAGCCTGTTGTTTCCGCTCATATCGAGCCAAAATCGCGGAGTGAACACGTGAAGCTGGCCGAAGCTCTTGCAAAACTGACCAAGGAAGATCCCACCTTTAAAGTGATGCCCGATCCCATGACAGGTCAAAATCTCGTCCACGGGATGGGAGAGCTTCATCTCGAGATCCTCATGGAGCGGATGGCGAGGGAATTCGGAGTGAAGGTCAACCTGGGCAAACCACAAGTGGCCTATAAGGAAACCATCACAGTCCCCGCACAGGGCGAAGGCAAATTCACCCGCCAAGTTGGGGGCAAAGCGCAGTATGGCCATTGTGTCTTGGGTCTTGAACCCATGGAGAGAGGACAGCGCTTTGAATTCGAAGAACGAATAAAAGAGGGCGTGATCCCCGACGAATTTATTGCCTCCATTGAGAATGGTGTCAGAGAGTCCATGGAAGCAGGGATCCTGGCCGGTTTCCCTGTAGCGGATGTCAGGGTTTCTCTTTTGGATGGATCCTATGAGGAGGAGTGCTCCACACCCATCGCGTTCAAAATTGCCGGTTCACTGGCTTTTAAGGACGCTGCTTCCAAAGCCAAGCCTGCACTTCTCGAGCCCATTATGAGTCTCGTCGTCCTCTGCCCTGATGAATACCTCGGAGATATTGTCAGTGACATCAATGCAAGGCGAGGAAAGATCGAGGAAATGGGGATAAGTGCGGGGTCTCGTCTGGTGAGAGCGCATGTCCCATTGGCTGAGATGTTTGGGTATGCGACGATCCTTAGAACACTGTCTCAGGGCCGTGGGGTGTTCTCGATGGAGTTTTTGAAATACGAGACCGTCCCCCCCAAAGTAAGCAAGGGGATCATCGCAAGAATAGAGGGGCGGGTGCCTCTTCATTAATCGGGACGCAAACAATGGATCAACTATCGAGCGAGTTCAAATGAGAATAAGGATAAGGCAAATCATATCTGAGGAGGTAAAGGGCAATGGCGAAGGCGAAGTTTGAGAGGACGAAGCCGCATTTAA
>CAYOSH010000061.1:0-13788 GCA_964406575.1 uncultured Eubacteriales bacterium
TAATTTTGAGGTAATTCTTTAACATTTCGAAGCTCCAGTGGATAAGATTTTTGATAAAAAAGGGACAAATGAGAATAATCTGAAACCAATAAAAGGCGTGAGCTCTGAATAGGCTGCTCTCCCTGGAGATGGTCTGAAAGCGCTCCTCCAAATCCCCCATCGCTGAATAGCGCACATACGGATCGAGCAGGTACTCAATGATCCAAGCGGCAATCTTGGGTGGACTAAATTTTTTTGCTGCTTTTTTGGGCGTATTTAAATTTCTCATTTTTTAGATCTAATCTTTACTCTTTAAAATCTCATTTCTTAGCATTACATAATTGATTCTTAATGAACTCATTTATCAGCACAAAATTATTCTTCTGCAATATCTTATTCATCGATATCAAACGCTGGTAGCTCGGACCAGATAGTGGAATTGACACGTCTTATTTCCATTAATGCTTTCTTCCCATTGGGAGTCAGTTTATAGAAAATCTTGCGCCGGCCGCCACGTTCGGCCGTGGGCTCTCCCTCGATGGACTCCACAAGGCCATGTTTCAGCAATCGACTTAACGCTGCATAGATTGAGCCTGTCAACCAGGATTTTCCCGTTGCTTTTATAACTTCTTCTTGAATTGTTATGCCATAGGCATTTTCTTGAAGACGCCAAATACAAAGAAGAATGATCTCTTCGATCCGTGATATCAGCCTCATTTTTTCCTCTCAATATATGTATACGTTTGTTGGACAAATCGGTTTACCAAAAAATATAATTATTTGATTGGCTTTGATAAAGTCAGGTCCTTCGCAACGTGGCAGGGGAAACCGGACAAGTTTTTTCAATGAAAAATAGTGAGACTGCGGCATAAGGCATTTTTTCTCTTCAAATTTTGGGAAGGTTTTTTTAAATGCTTCTAAAGAGCTCCTAAATGCTAACTCAGATTCATTTTCTTCAACAGGGAGCGGAACCTTGGATCTGAACGAACTCTATCCAGCTCCTTGATGATTTCATATCGGTCTGCAAATACGGTCCCCCGGGTGAGATCTTCCTTCGTTGTTTCGAGGGTTTTGTTAAGGAGGCATCCGGCTTTTTGGTTTGCATCAACTGTGTTCCACATTCTTTACAGAATTTGGAATCTGCGGGATTATCGTTCTTGCACTTGGGACACAACATTCTTTTCTGTCCTTTCGCCTTGGCGAAAATAGAATAATCATTATCCTCGGAAGAGTCAAATTGAAATCGGAAATCTGAAAATCGGAATTCTTCATGTGTTTCTCTGCTTAGATTTATATAATAAAAAAGATTGTTAGAGCGAGAATCGAGAATTACTCGAGTCTCTTCTCCGTGTTCTTTAGAATACTGTTTTTAGGGGTAAAATGATCATTTTAAGCGGATATTATAAAGATTTTTATAATGGAACTTGTCTAAAATCAGACAGTTCCCACGGCCTGTCCCCAATAAACCCTGTCCCCAATAAACCAATAAACACGTATGGCTCGTCCCCCCAATGCCTCCCCCCAATGCCCAATGACGAATGCCTTCTCCTTCGGAATCCATCGAAGCCTACGGATCGAAAGTTTCCTTCTCCTCGATGTTAGGTCGATTCGACAGCTGCTTTTTTCTTTTTTCCAAATCCTTCGAACACAGAGTACACGACCGGGATAAGCACCAGGGTGATCAGGGTGGAGCTGAGAAGGCCTCCGATGACGGCCCGGGCCATGGGCGCCTGCGCCTCTCCGCCTTCCTGCAGGCCTAATGCCAATGGAATCAGAGCAAAGATGGTGGTGCTGGCTGTCATCAGGATAGGCCTCAATCGCCTGCGTCCGGCCTCCATGATGGCCTCGCGCATCGGCATTTTATCCCGGCGGCGGAGAAGATTAGTGTAATCCACCAGTAAAATGGCGTTATTGACTACAATCCCGCCGAGCATGATACAGCCGATGTAAGACTGCACATTGAAAGTGGTATTGGTTAGGAACAGAATGAGGATGACACCGATGGCGGCCAGAGGAATGGAAAACATAACGACGAGAGGATCACGGAGTGATTCATAAAGGGAGGCCATCACCATATAGACCAGCATCAAAGCCAGGATAAGACCAAAAAAAAGTTCCCGGAAGGCCTTCTGTTGTTCCTCGTAGTCTCCGGTAAAGCGAATGAGAAAATCCCTGGGAACGGGAATACTACGGAGCTTCTCTCGGATGTCGGAGATAATCGATCCCATATCTCTCCCGCTTATGTTGGCAGAGACCGTGATAATACGTTCCTGGTCTTTGCGCTCTATAAGGACTGGCCCCTTACTCGGCTGAACGTTGACTACATTTCTCAACATCACAGGCTGTCCATCGGTATTAGTAAGGGTCAGATCCAGGATGTCGTCCATGCTCATCTGTTCGGCATTTTGAACCTTGACTCGAATCCAGAATTCATCACCACCATCCCGGTAATTGCTCGCCCGAGTGCCTGTAAGAAAGGTCTGTAGCGTATAGGCGATCTGAGAGACGGTGAGCTTCATGTCGGCAGCCTTTTGTCGGTCAATAACGATGATTTCCTCAGGCGTGCCGGTCTCGCGGCTCAATCGGGTATCGGTGATACCATCTACTTCTTCGACCAATAGCATCACTTGTCTGGCAAGGGAATCGGCTATTTCCAGGTTATATCCTCTGATCTCGATCTGAACCCGGTCTCCCCCCCTCTGCCCCATCCTCAGAAGGAAGAATCCCTGTCCTGATCTAATGCGTGTTATGAGGCCGGGGACATTCGAGAGTTTCATGCGGAGGTCGTCGGCAATTTCATCAGCGGTTCTCGACCTTTTCGATCGGGGCACAAGAGATATTCTCACTTCTCCGATATGCGAGCCGGATGAGCGGAAACCTGACCCGCCGATGCTTTCGACAACACTCTCCTTCTCCGGAACTTCCCTTTGCACGATCGCGGCGACCGTATTGAATTTTTCTTCCATGATTCCCAGGCGGGTTCCCACTTCCATTTCTCCGCTGACTCGCACTTCTCCTTCATCGGCGGCCGGCATAAACTCGCTGCCCACCAAGCGGATGAGGAAAAGGCTTCCGATAAACATTGCCGCAGCTATCCCCAGGACAACGATACGGTGGTCAAGTGCGTAATGGAGCAGTTCTTTGTATTTATTCTCCAAGTTGGTGAAGAATCGCCCGGTTGCGCTATACATCTGTAGCTTCATGGACTGCTTTTTCAGGTTATCGATTTTCGTGACACGGAGAACCTTGCTCGAAAGCATAGGCACCAGAGTGAGAGCCACGAGCAGTGAGCAGAAAAGCGAAAAAGCGATGACATAGGACAGCTGCTTGAACATAATCCCTGACATCCCTCTGAGGAAGATCAGCGGAATAAAAACCGCGAGAGTGGTCAATGTGCTGGCGATGATGGCAGAGGAGACTTCATCGCTTCCGTCGATGGCAGCCTTTTCAGGGGGTGCACCTGTCTCCTGAAGCCTGTATATGTTTTCCAAGACGACAATGGCGTTGTCCACCAGCATTCCAATTCCCAGTGCAAGTCCTCCTAGGGTCATGATATTTAGAGTGAATCCGCCGAAATAAATCAGAGCGAACGTGGCGATGATCGAGATAGGAATGGCTGTGGCGATAACCGTCGTGCTCCGGAAATTCCGCAAAAAAAACAGCAGCACCACAACAGCCAACAATCCTCCATAAAGGGCGGCTCTACCGACATTTGAAATCGAGCTTTGAATGTACTTCGATGAATCGATGATGGGAGTGATGGTGATTTGGGGAATGTCCCGTTGAACGTTTTCAAGCTCTTTCAAAACGGCCTGGGCGACCTCCACTGTGTTTTTGCCGGATTGTTTGCTGATAGAGAGCCGTATGCCGGGTTTGCCGTTGACCCGGACGATCCGCCTGATCTTTTGCCAGGAATCCTCCACATAAGCGATCTCTTTGACCTGAATCGGGACGCCATCTCTGATGGCTACGACAGTGTCCCGAATTTCATCGAGGTTTGTGTACACTCCGGGTGTCCGGATGAGCACCTCGTAGTTCCCCCGCTCGATGGTCCCAGCCGGCACATCCACATTTTCGGATCTTATTTTGTTGAGGATTAGATCCATAGGAAGTCCCAGTGCTTTGATCTTGTCTGTGTATAGATTGACATGGATTTCTCGCTCGAGTCCTCCCCAGATATCCAGGGAAGCCACTCCCGGAACCCGTTCGATACGGTATTTGATCTGAGTATCGATGAGCCGTCTTGTCTGGATAGGATCCAGGTCAGCCGATGCCCCGAGAATGAGGATCGGAAAACTAGATGGATCGAATTTGCGCAACCTGGGTCGTTCGACTTCCTCCGGAAGAGAGGTAATCATACGATCCAGTCGATCCCGAACATCGTTGGAAGCCTCATCCAGGTCAGTCCCCCAGGCAAAAGAAACACGCACACTGCTGCTGCCTTCCGAGGAGGTGGATGAGATTTCTTCCACGCCAGGAACGGCGGCCAGGGCTTCCTCGACCGGACGGGTTATCAACTCTTCCATCTCCTCTGGGCTTGCGTTTCCGTAGGATGTGGAAACACTGAGAGTTGGATAGGTAATGTCCGGCATGAGGTCGATCGGAAGACGGGTGAAAGATATAAAGCCGAGAATGATTACGATCAAGAAGATCATGACCGTGAATATGGGATGATGCACTGAGTATTGGGAAATTTTCATTTATTTTCTCCTCGTTTCCCTTTTTCGCTATCAGCGGAATCTTCTGAAGAAAGAGATTCGGGTAGAATGATAGGGCTTCCCTCAGCCAGAAGATGCTGTCCTAAAGTCACCACAAAGCCAGAGAAATTTGAAGGTTTGACAATCTCGGCCAATTCGCTAGTGGAAATCCCGACTTCAACCGGGATAAAATGCGCCACATCGTTATCCCTATCGGCTAAAAAGACCCCCTGCCGGTTGTCTCTTTTGACAACTGCGCTTATCGGCACCACAGTAGCTTCCTTATGGGTGGCGAATTCGATCTGTACGTTGATGAACATGCCGGGTTTGAAAAATCCTTCCGGATTGGCAAACTCGATCTCGACTCTGGCTTCCCTGGAAGTCTCTTTGAGCAAAGGCGCTATGCGGACAATTTTCCCAATTGCTCTTTGATCGGGGAGGGCATCCGAACTGATAAGAGCGCTTTGGCCGGTTTTTAGCCGGAAATAGTCCTTGTCTGTGATGTGGATGACAGCCAACAGAGGATCGATCTCCAAGATAGAAAGAATCGGTGCGTTGGGAGTGAGCATGGCTCCTTCATACACAAAACGCTCTCCGACGACCCTGGAATTGGCCCCTTCTTTCCAGGAAGCCGAAATTTTCGTGTAGGACAGACGAACCTTGGCTGCTTCCAGGGCGGCTTCGCGGTTGGCTACTTGAGCTTGGGCGACCTTAAATCTAGCTTCCTGTGTGGCAGCTGTTCCTTTAGCGGCGTCAAGCTCTGAATCAGCCGAGATCCCTTTTTTATGAAGCTCTTCGACTCGTTCCAATTCTCTTTTGGCGACAGCCAGAGAGCTTTTGGATTCTTCGAGGTTGGCCTGGGTCACCAACAAATCTGCCTCTGCCTGACGGACCTGTTGCCTGTACTCTTCGTCGTCAAGAACGGCGATCAACTGATTGCGACTGACGGTGTCGCCGATATCGACCAGCAGCTTTTCCAATCTTCCTGAAATTTTTGGTGCAACCACAAATTGAGATTTGGGCGTCAATGTTCCCGTAAAATTCCCGAAGTCGCGGATAGTGTCCTTTCTCACAGCCTCGATCTCCACAGCTATGGGAGCGGACGTCCGCCTAATGCCGGATCCTTGGCTGGATTTTAAAATCGCCTGGATCACCTTCCAGCCGATGAGGCCAACAACGACGCACACAGCGACTGTCAGTATGATTTTTCTTTTTTTTCTCATCATCGTTCGCATCCTTACCTTAAGGCAATACCAGAAAAATTGATGTTTTTTGTCTTGAAGGTCGTTCCCAAAACCCGATCCATTTCGGCCAGTGATGTGATGTAATCGACCATCGATCGGAGTTCGGCGGTTCGCGCATCGGCGACGTCTCTTTGATACTGAAGAATAAAGAAATTTGTGGATTTTCCAACTTTGAATTTTTCCTGTTCTGCTTCCAGCTTTTTGACAGCCAACTCTCGGGCCGCCCTGTAGGCCTGAACTCTCTCGTAATTGATCTCGACATCTCTGACAGCCACTTTGATTTCCAGAAGGATCTGCTGCTCCTGATCTTTCAGTCTCAGTTGGGCTTGCTCCAGATCGAGCCTTGCCTCTGCATATTGGGCCCGGGTCAATACCGTGTTGAATGGAATGTCCAGAGTCAAACCGACCGACCAGTTATTGTAATTAAATTTTAATGCATCTTTGAGCGCATCTGTCGAGCCTCCCGGAACCGCTCCGATCACGACCCCCGTCAAAGGATTATTGTCAAGATACAGAATTTGAGTTCCTGAAATCCCGGGACTCCAATAAGACGCCTGCAAATTCAGGGAGGGAAGAATTTGATTTTTTGCATAACTGAAATCGATCTTCCGGTTTTCCAAGTCTAACTTCATGGCTTTCAAGTCGGGACGGTTGGCCAGAGCCGCGGCTAAAGCCTCATCGATACTTATCGTCTTTTGTTCGAAGACCGGCCTATCGGATGGGATGATCTCGGTGGGCTCCCCTTCTTCGAAAATGGGGAGGTTGAGAATTGTTTTGAGACGGTCCTGGCTGTTCTTAACCAAACGGTCTGCCTGGAGGATATCGGCCTCCCGGTTGGCGACCTCGGATTCGGCCGTATAGATCTCGATCGGAGGCATGGTCCCCACTTCGATCTTTCTCTTGTTTTCTTCCAGAAGGTCCCGGGCCAATTGCAAGGACTGTTTTTTGACATTCAAGTTTTCAATGCTGTAGGCAAGATTCCAATAGGCCTCCTCAACCCTGAAAATTGTATCCAGGAGGGTTTGTCGAAACTCGTTCTCGGAGATTTGCAGGTTATTTTTGGCGATGAGTATTTCCCTGCGGTTGACCGTGAAACCGAAATTTTTTAAGAGAGGCTGGGTGAAAGTAAAGGCCAGGGTGCTGCCGAATCTCGGATTGATGGTCTGTAATCTTCTGTTTGTATCGTTTTTGTAGGAGTTGAGGGAGATGTTGAATACCCCTCCTGTCGGGATGAGTTGGTTAAAATATAAATTGTATTCGCTGTAGGCTGTGCGGACGATATCAGCCGCATCTATCCAGGAATAGGACGCTGTGTTGGTCTCCCGATTATTGTACCCGAGGGATAACAAGGGCATGTATTTTTCTTTAGCCCGCGTAACGGACACATCCGCGATTTGCGGATTCACCACTTCGACAGCAACACGAAGGTTATTCTCTAAGGCTCCGATGATACAATCATCGAGGGTTAGGGATTTTTTATTTTGCTGGGCGAAGGTTGCTGTGGTTATAAAAAGCATGCAAATCAATAATCCCGCTGAGACACGGTTTATCATGATCGATCTCCTCTCTTTAAATAGAATAATCCTATCATAAGTTTTGACGTTTAAATGTGAATATTCTTTCCTTTTTTTAATAAATTTCTTCAATTTCTATTGGCTAAAGTGATCGACGTCAATTTATTGTACCATCTTTAGAGTTAGAGTTAACAAATTTGAGGATAATGAGACAACTACGATAATTGACTCTGTTCAAAGCTTTTAGCGGCAATAAAAGTGCCGAAATCCGGAGTCGAACCGCCGCGGGAACATGCTTCCGAAGTGTTTTAAGTCCCTTGCATACGCATATGATATTATTAATATTCTGTTGAACTTGCCATTTTGGTTGTGATACTCTCATTCCCGTTCCTCGACAGTTAGGGAGTAAAGATAAATTCGAGAATTTTGTGGGCAGTGGAAAAAGAAAATCCCAATCTTTCTTTGCGTGATTGGGTAAGGAGGTAAAATCATGAATAAAACAAGGGCTTTAATCGCATTCATTTGCGTTCTTTTCCTCATTCCGGGACTCTACGCACAAACTCAGGAAGAGGATAATCTCCAGGAATTGCTGAATCAGATCCGCCGGGAAAAGTTTGACCGTATCCTGCCTCAAGTCATGCGCGAGAACAATATCGACATGTGGATTCATGTATTCAGAGAAGGAAATCCCGACCCCCTTTCATCCCAATTGGGGAGCGAATACGGCGTTTTTATCTTTACGGACCGCGGCGGTGACAGGATCGAGCGGGCAGTTTTCGGTCACAGTTCGGATTTGGTTCGAGAATGCGGAGCCTACGATATCATTGTTCAACCAGACATCAAGATCCCTTTAACGGCTTTTCCGGAATACAGGATGCCTTTAGGGACATTTTATAGAAAGGGAGGGACCGAGTGGCCTGGAGGCCCGAAAACAGAATTAGACTTCAGGTTCAAGGGTGTCGGCAAATTTGTAGCTGAACGCGACCCAAAACGAATCGGGGTCAATTACCTGGAAAAGCTGGGATCTCCCGTGTTGTATGAAATTCCCAGGCTACGATCCGATGGCCTTTCACATACGGACTACAACTTGTTGGTTAAAGCTATCGGTGAAAAATATTCCGAAAGAATTGTATCGGCGGAATATCTGATCACGGATTTTTTGTCCAGACCGGTTGAGAGCGAAATCGTCCTTTACAGAAAAATCCGTGAGAAAATTGCAGAATCTTTTGAGAAACAATTTAAGAGCATTGTGCCGGGCGAAACAAAATTCGGTGATCTCGAGGGAAGGCGTTCGGTCGTTGACATGCACGGAAATCGACGCGGACGTGATTATGTGCTCCAGAGAGGCGACCTGCTCTGTCTGGCAGGAGGCAAACAGAGCGGCGGCCATGTGGATCCCGAATGGGAATACGGAAACTTCTATGATATCTCGTTCGAATACGGTTATATCCTCCGTGAAGGAGAGACTGAACTGCCTCCAAAGATCGAAAAAGCCTGGGCAGATGTTTTGAAAGTCCGAAAAATTTTGGAAGATAACATTAAAGTGGGGCGTACTGCCGGAGAAACCTTTGAAATTCTTAAGCAAAAAATCGAAGAAGCAGGATACATTTATGTCAATCGACAAATTTTTGAAAAAGATCTGGATCCTGAAAAAACCCAGGTTCCACTCGACATGCATGCCGGAGCAGGAATTTATGCTCCCAGGATCGGGCCTTTGGGTCCGGATTGGCAGAGGGAGATGAAGCTTCCGCTCAATCACCACTTCTATTTTGAATACTGGGTCTATGTTCCGATGCCCGAATGGGGGGATGGGAAATATTTATCCATCCAACTGCATGACGGCGCGTTCGTTACCGAGCGCGGAGTCGAGTATTTCTATCCTCCGCCCCGGGAGATTCGGTTGATTAAATAAGAGAATGTTATTGGTTCGGAATCATAAGATTCGACTATTATGAGTATCTAATCTATTTTCGATATAACTTTGGAGGCAAAAATGCCTGTTATCCATGTAAATGTCTGGGAAGGTTACGGCCAGGAAAAAGCCAAACTTACGATCCAAAATATAACAAAGGTCTTTGTTGATCTAGGGATCCCCCCTCAGGCGGTCCAAGTGATTGTGCATGAAATCCAGAAATCTCACTGGGGGATTGGCGGCGAACCTGCCGCGGAGAAGTTCAAAGATATTACTCCCTGACTGCTTATCCTGTTAATTGTTAATTGTTCAGTTAATTGCGCTCAGACCGACGCAACTGCTTCAAAATAAGAAGGTTAAGCCATTTTTTTGGATTAAATAAGGCCTTAGAAGCACTTTTTTGGGGGTCAAAAGTAATACCTAACGATAATTATATTAATCGCGCTATATTTATCCGCTTAAACGGTTGTTTTTATCCACATAATAATGTATTTAAGCTATTTTTTAGGCAGTTAAATTTACAGAACTTATTTATTTACAAGGAATTACATCAGCCAAAGCACAATTTCTTTATTCCTGTTTGAGACTCGAGGCAGGATTTGCAACAGCCGCTCTGATGGTTTGGCGAGCGATGCTGAGAACCGCAACGATCAGGATGATGGAGATCGAGAAAGCAAATAATCCGGCATTAAAATGTAATAAGCTGCAATGAGATATTCGTGATAGAGGATCCCTTTGTATCCAAATTTGTCACTAGTCACCAGAAATGCTTAAAATCGCCTAATTCTGCGTATGGATGCTAAAACGAAAAGCAGGAATTTCAGGGGAAAAGTGGCGGGGCCGACGAGACTTGAACTCGCAACCTCTGGCGTGACAGGCCAGCGATCTAAGGCTCAGGCAAGCAAAATGGCTTGAGATGTTGTTATTATCAGCATGAGGAGGGCATGAAGCTCCCAAGACTCCTAAGCCTACGCCCGTTGGATTCTTTGTGTCACGAGAAAAAACAGCCTTTCGTATTTCCCCTGTAGTTAGATAACATCTGCTAGTCTCAGGAATCACCTAAATTCACGATTTCAAGCTAATTCTACACCTATAAAATGTAACAGCGAAATGTAGAGTGCTTAGGTTAGTATTCAAAAATGGATTTTGTTACATTTTTACTGCTTCAATCCAGTCAGCCTCTCCCTCGCATCGTCCACCTCAGCTATCCAAGGGTCAGCGTCTTTCAGTTAGGCATTCCAGAGGGAGAGGAATTTCTCGAAGTACTTTAACTATATCACCTTTTCTCAAACTTAGATTCATACTGTGCGGCCGTCCGGCGAGGGCGACGCTTCCATATCCGTGCCTTCATGAAACTCAAGTTCCAGGGACGCGCCGCGCCTGATGCAGCATTGGACAATAAGAAGCGGAAGTAATAACAAGGCAACAATTCCCAAAGCTGAGTGATCGTGTTTCCTAAGGATTTGCATGGATCCTCCTTCTAAAGACATCTGGTCTTTTTTCGACTAGAGTGGTCCCCCAGATAAGAAATACTTTTTTCGAGTGGCGTCCCTCCGCTAGCCATAGGGCTTGGAGCTGCGGTCTCCCATCGCAAAATGATGATATACCCCGTCTGCGATTAAAATCAAGAGCCTCTAAGACTGACAGGGTTGATTTGCTCCTCGGATCCTGGTCCAAAATGGGTGCTAGATTTTCGTGAAACCACTAGATTGTCATCACGATCTTTTCAAACTACTTGACGTCTTTCAGTGGCGGCAGGAAGTTCTCCATAACCCAAACCTCGTCTTTGTTCTTGACCTCAGTGAAGGCGATGTGCCGTCCGTCCGGATGGAGGCAAATATATCTCATCCCGTCCGCGGCAAGATCCAGCTTGCGCTGTTCGCCACTCTGGACGGAGATCAGCCACAGCTCGGTTTTCGAGTTATGGGGGCTGGACTGCCTGGCAAAGAGTAGACTCGAGCCGTCGGGCGTCCAGGCCGTCTGAGCAGGAAATGGTAGCTGCACTCCGCGCAGCAAATCTCGAGATTCTCCTCCCGCAGCCGGAATAACCTTTAAGACCATCGGGCTTTCCATGTCAGCGACCTCCACAATGGCCAATTGCAGCCCGTCCGGTGAGAGAGCTGCGAACCCAGGAAAGTACGCAGGATCAGCAATACAGTAGAGCTCTTTATCCTCTCCGGTCTCAAGGTCCCGCACCATTAAACAGCTCCTTTTGGGCTCTTTGAACGCCGCTTGGTAGAACATAGCCTTGCCGTCGCGAGACGTGACGGGGAGCATGCCATAACTCCCAGCGGGTCTGGGGACGGCGACAAAGTCGCCCGTTTGGACGTCAATGAGAAACTGGCCGATCATCCCGGAAGGATCCATTGCCATAACGAGCAGGGAGTTTGCGTCAAGTGACCAACGAGCATAGGGCACACGCTCGAGCTTTGAGACCAGTTCACGCACTTCTCCGCTTTCGGTGGAGCGAATACAGAGCGCCCTGGCTCCCCAATATCCCGCCCCTCGTTTCGAAAGGAAAAGCAGCTGCCGGCCATCCGGTGACCAGTCGGGCTTGCTGTTGGAACCCACGAAACGCTGGGTGGCAGTTCGAGGCGAGGAAATAAGTTTGCCTGTCGCAAGATCGAGCTCGGCGATGTACACGTCGTTCATCTCCATACGCACGCTATAGTAGTACGAACCGTTTCGGGTAAATCCCATCGCGTCGATGTCCAAACCCAGGTCAGGCTTGACCAGCTCTGGAGTTCCCTGGGGGTTGCCCTCGGCAACTTGAATCCACCAGGCGCCCATGGTTCCGGTACGGTTGCTGAGGAATAGGATTCTCTTGCCGTCCGGCGTCCAGTCCGGATAGATATCCTGGGCCGGGTGCTGAACAAGCGGAATCTCGCGGCCTCCGTCCAAGGCAAGAACAAAGATGTCGTACTCTCCTGATTCAGAGACCTGCTGAAGAGCGTATGCGATGTAACGGCCATCCGGAGAGAACCGAGGGCGTCCAGGTTTGCGTTTATCGAAGTTTTTCAGGATGCGAACGGAAGCGTCCTTTATGGAAACCAGGGCTATCTGGCTGGTCCCGTCTCTTCGGCTAAGGACAGCCAAAATACTCTTGCCGTCCGGGGACCAATCGGTGGGGGATGCTTCCTCTACTTTGGCATTGCTGTAAAGAACGCGAGGCTCGGCACCGTCCAGCCCGACAACACGTAGTTCTTCGCGATAGTCGTCTCGATACCAGCAGTAGGCCACCTGCTCGCCGTCCGGCGATGGCACCGATGAATAGGCGGATTGAATAACACTTTGGTGTTTGGTGAGCTGGCGGATTTGCCCTGTGGCGAGATCGCGAATCCCCAGGTCTTCGCTCTCGGTTCGGAAACTCAAGTAGGCGCCATCGCGGGAAGGCGCGCCCATACCTCCATACCAAGGCCCTATCCAGATCCGACGGACCGTTACGTCTGGCGCCGAGCCTGGCCCCCGGCCCAGCGCAGCCAGACGCGCCTGGGCAGTGGCCACTATTTCTTTCTGATCAGAAAACTCGCGCACCACCCGCTCGTAGGCCTTCGTCGCTTCCGCACTGCCCAGCTTCTCGTGGCATTGGCCCATCCGCAGCAGGGCGGTCGCGACCGTAGCGCGGCCGGTGCCGGGCAATGCGATGATCCTCTGGTACTGTTCGATGGCGCCCCTCAAGTCTCCATCGATGGTTTCTGTTTTTATAGCGGCCTGGAGCGCCACCTCTGCATTTTGATCCTGTGTCTGATTCATGGGGGGTCCGGCAAACAAAGCCACACAGAGCAGCCCGGTCAAAAGAATCAACTGTGTTGGTTTCATTGTAATCACCTCCTGCCCCTTATGTTACGGCTCCATTGTCAGGAGAGTATCCGTGCTATTGTCACGATTGTGTTTTTATTCAGCCATCGAAACGGTATCCCAGGCCACGGACGCTCTTGATGTAACGCGGTTCTGAGGGTTCCGGTTCTATTTTTTTTCGCAAGGTGACGACGTGATTGTCGACCACACGGTCTGTGACGAACATGCCGCGCCCCCAAACGAGATCCAGAAGTTGATTCCTACTCAGCACTTTCCTGCTGTGGCGGATAAAAGCGGCGAGCAGCTTGAAATCGAGGGCGGTCAGTTCCACCGGTTTGCCGGCGCGCCGCAGCTCACAACGGTCAAAATCCACTTCCGCATCGCCGAAACGGTATACAGGCAAATCGTCTTTCTCAGCTCGGCGGAGTGCCGCTTTAATCCGGGCCCGCAGTTCGCGAGGGCTGAAGGGCTTGGTCACGTAGTCGTCGGCTCCGATTTCCAACCCCATCACTTTCTCCGCCTCCTGGGCCTTGGCGGTCAGCATGATGACTGGCGTTTTCGATCCGCCCCGGCGCAGCTCGCGGCAGACCTCGAAGCCGTCCTTTCGCGGCAGCATGACATCGAGCAGAATCAGGTCGAAGGCT
>CAYOSH010000062.1:0-13549 GCA_964406575.1 uncultured Eubacteriales bacterium
TGGTGAAATTCGAGTTCTAAGTATTGGACTAAAGCCCAATTGACACACCATGACGATGTCGGAGGATTTGTTCTTGACTAAAAACAGTGGGGGTAAAAATAGGAGATACAATATATCCGTTCTGTTGGGATGAAAATGTGAGGCGTATCAATGATGCAAAAGAGAATTAGCCAAGCGTAAAAGGGCTTTTGATGGAGTGTTATTCTTGGGGAAAGTTTTACTGGAATGATACAAAATAACAGGTAACGGCTATTTTTACTCGGTGTGACACACTTTCTCTCGAACCAGTAAAATGCTCTGAGGCGCTCGGGTCTGAGTTTACGTCTGATAAAGTCAAATATGATAGACGTAAGATTGAAGAATTGGATATCTTGTGCGGTATGTGTCCCAACAGAATTTATCTTTTTGATCATATGTGGAAAGTTGGCTTTTGCTCTTGTCAGAAAGTCATCACTCTCATCAATTGTAATTAATTGTGATTTAATCTATCTATTCCCAATCCCCCAAATGGTTCAATCATCTTGACAGTTCCAGTGAAATTCCATTACATTCATTGAGCAGACTTCGGGTGAGGAGAGAAGGTCTGTCTTTATGATTCTGCCGTGGAGTGGTCTATCCAGTACGAGTTGCTTTGAATGCTGATTTGATCGTACAGGTGAAGCAGCCTAGATATTTTTCTGGGTTAGGAGGAAGCATGATAAAATACATCCAACAACGAGATCCTTTTACAGGTGAAGAATACATTGAAGTTCCCTTCAAGGGGAGGCGACTTGTCGAGCATCCCATGTACAATAAAGGTACGGCTTTTTCAGAGGAGGAACGCGAGACCTTCGAACTTTTAGGGCTGTTCCCCGAACGGGTTTCAAACCTGGATCTCCAATGTCAAAGGAGCTACGGCCACTTTTGTGCAAAGACGACGGATCTAGAAAAGTACATCTACTTGATCTCTTTGCAGGACCGGATAGAAACGCTTTTCTACCGCCTGCTGGTAGATCATCTCGAAGAGATGTTGCCCATTGTGTACACTCCTACTGTCGGCCAGGCCTGCTTGCAGTTTAGCCATATTTATAGACGTCCGCGGGGTTTGTACATCACACCGACTAATATCCATAAGATCGATAAGGTGCTCTCCAGTGCCCCGTTCTCTAACGTATCGCTTATTGTGGTTACAGACGGGGAAAGGATTCTTGGGCTGGGAGACCAGGGCGCCGGGGGGATGGGTATTCCTATTGGAAAGAGCACTCTCTATGTCGGCGCTGGAGGAATACACCCTGCCTATTGTCTTCCTGTTCTGATCGACGTCGGGACCAACAATGATGACGCTCTCAAAGACCCGCTTTACATCGGCGTTAAACAGAAAAGGCTTGTGGGTGATGAATACTACCAGATTGTTGAACAGTTCGTCCAGGGCGTCCGGCGGGTCTTTCCCAGCGCGGTCATCCAATGGGAAGATTTTGGAAAGCACCACGCGTACACCTTGCTCCAGCGATACAGGAATCGTGTTTGCTCCTTTAATGACGATATACAAGGCACGGGAGCAGTGGCCACCGCTACGCTTCTTTCTGCTATGATGATCAAAGAGGAGAGATTGAGAGACCAAAGAATCGTTATCCTGGGGCAAGGCCAGGCCGGAGTTGGCATCGCCAATCAATTGTTGGCTGGTCTTAAGGAGGAAGGGCTGCACGAAAAGGAGGCCAGAAACCTCATTTTTGGAGTTGATAAAGACGGACTTCTTTTGGAAGGAATGGATGTCACCGAGGAGCAACAACCGTGGCGAAAATCGCGAGATTTTGTCGCAGGATGGAAGCTCCAGAGCCACAGCTCCATCTCACTTTTGGATACAATTATCAACGCCAAGGCAACTGTCCTGATTGGGGCAACCGGACAACCGGGAGCTTTTTCGGAAGAAATTTTATCTGCTCTGGCGAATAATACTCCGATTCCGGCCGTTCTTCCCCTATCCAATCCCACTGCGAAATCGGAGTGCACACCCGAACTTGTGCTGCAGGCTACAAAAGGAAAAGCTCTGTGTGCTACGGGGAGCCCCTTCCCTCCGGTCGATGTGAACGGCAAAAAGAGAGTTATTTCCCAGTGCAACAATCTTTTTGTGTTTCCAGGCATGGGCCTGGGCGCACTGGTTTCGGGCACTCCGTTTATCACAGATCAAATGTTCATGGCTGCGTCCAGAGCTGTGAGCGCCATGGTTAAAGAGGATGAGCTCAAGGCAGGCCAAATGCTGCCAAGGATAACGGACATAAGGAAGGTTTCTGTGCAGGTGGCGATGGCGGTAGCAAAGGTGGCCAGAGAATCCGGGCTGGGGTTTAGAGCCGATGACGAGCGCTTATTCGCGATGATCACTAACGCCATGTGGAGACCCAGATATCTGCCACTCCGTTACGTCAAACCCGAACTGGTCTATTAAAAAAGTAGAGCAACTACAAATAATCATTGAATATAGTAAATATTAAATATCGCTCTGGCCAGGCCAACCTGTTGATTAAAAAGGAGTAAGTCAAGAATCCTCTATGATTATTGATTATGATTATTGGGATTATTGGCGAATTATTGGGGACGAGCCATACTAACTTATTGATTATAAATAAATAATCCCATATTCAACCTTAAAGAATAGCCTTAGAAGCCCCATTTTTCCCCGATAAAAACCATTCTAAGAAGATCAGACTCTTATTTTTGATCTAGTCCTTTTTCCTGGTGGAGTCAGAATTATTTTCCAATACTAAACTAATTCTAGATTTTTATGTGAAAGAAATAGTAGGATTGGAAGAAGTCATCTATATGATAAGAATGAGAGGAGGGGAGTCATGAGCAATATAAAAAAGCTGAACCGACGCGAATTCATTATTATGAGTTCTTTAGGAGCGACAGCTCTCACTTTGGGAACGGCAGGCGCTTCTTCAGCTCCGGACAGGAAGAAAAACAAAAAAAAGAAACCGAGTCCAAATGATGCCATCAATGCAGGGATGATTGCTATCGGCGCACGGGCTCAAGGGCTCATGGAGAACATTAAGGAATTAGACGGAATAGAAATTGTCGCAGTGTGTGATGCTTATCAGGGAAGAGTCGAAAGAGCCATAGAGAGGACGGATGGCCGAGCCAGAGAATACAAAAATTATAAGGAAATTCTGTCCGATAAAAGTATCGATGCGGTAGTCATCTCGACGCCGGACCATCTGCACAAACACCAGATCGTCGATGCCTTAAATGCCGGGAAGCACATCTATGTAGAAAAGCCAATGACCTATACCGTGAATGAGGGCGTTGAGATCATTACGGCAGCCAAAAACAACAGAGGGGCTTTTCAGGTCGGAAGCCAAGGTTGCAGTTCGATCCTATCCCAAAAAGCGAAAGAAATCGTGGACTCTGGTCGATTGGGACAGGTCACAATGGTCCGTGCATACTACAACCGGAACACCGCCAGCGGGGCGTGGATCTATCCAATACCACCCGACGCCTCACCCATAACAGTGAACTGGGATATGTTCCTCGGCCCGGCTCCGAAACGAAATTTTAGCCTGGAACGCTTCTTCAGATGGCGTTGTTACAAGGATTATTCGGGTGGTATAGCCACCGACCTTTTTGTGCATCTCTGCAACACCATCCATTACATCATGGGCGTTGAAATGTGCAAGAGTGTCATGGCCATGGGAGGATTATACCGCTGGAAAGAAAGCCGGGATGTGCCGGATACGCTCAATGCATCTCTTGAGTATCCAGAGGGGTTTATGGTCAGCATCAGCTCCACGTTTAATAATGAAAAATTAGGGGGCAGCGGTATCCAGTTCATGGGCACAGAAGGATCTCTAGAATTGGCTGGCGGGGAGCTCATCTTCACTCCCGAAATCGTCAACGAGGATAATGGATGGATCGTCAACAGTTGGCCTTCAAAACTTGAGGAGGACTACTACAATGATCCGAAAATTCGAGAGGAAGAAATGCCCAGGACTCGAGATCCGAAAGTGATTCCAGGTGCTGAAACCTATCGTTCAGAGGGAGTCGATGAGACAACGCTTCATCTGGCCGAATTCTTTGAAGCCGTCCGAAACGGAACGCCCACCAAAGAAGATGCTGTGGTTGGACATCACTCAGCTTCCTGCGCTCACATGATCAATCTTTCGATCGATAAGAAAAAAATCATCCACTGGGATAAAGCCTTAAATATGGTGAAAACGTAGAGAGAAATTTTTTGGATTGGTTCTGTCTGTTCTTGGTTACTCTCTGAAAGCTTTGGATTTGCCCATCCTTGTCCGGAGCCTGCCTTCGATCGACAATTCACTCGTCCATCTGATCACATCAGGTTGACATTAGCGACTGTTCCCTTTTTGGTCACTGTTTTTGCATTGTTATTCTTTTTGTATCTTTGCCGCCGTGGAAGGATTCGACCTGAAATTCCACCCACCCCTTCGAGCCATCCATCTTGACAAGGGCACAGAACTTCTTTGTTTCCTTCCCTTTGAGCCTGAATTCCGCAGGTTTAGAAGTGATCGGCTGGCTGGTTCCCAACCTGTTCGTCTGCTCAACGACCGTCGATTCTCCTGGAATATCGACAACGGATATGTTCTTCGACGAATTCACCGAGATCTTATCCTTCACGTCCCTTTTGAGCTGAATAGCGCGATCGGACAAAGTCGGATAGACATGGTCATTCGTCACCGCCACTTCTACCCAAAACAGCTCATCTGTAAGCGGAGAAACACTGACATCTTCGATCTCCACCTTGGGAAACTGGCTGGCACAGTACATCACAAACTGGGCGTTTTTCAGCGCTTCCATTTCGATATATCGGGCAGGCGGCGTTCTCCTCAGATGTTTTTTGGGTGAGCCGCCGATCCATATCGCTCCCAGATCGGGGTGATTGACTTTATGCGGCATGATCCAGCCTTCTCCAGTCAACTCCGTATCGATCCACTTGAGGTATTCTTCGTCAGAGACTCTCCCATCCTCATTCTCATCCGCCTCAAAATCCGGCGATCCCCAAAGCTCGATCAGGTAGCCGTATGCACCAAGCATATAATACGTGGCTGCATGGGCCTGGCCGCTCAACCCTGCAATAGTGGGTCTGTAATTCTTCAAAATCCTCGCCCCCATAGTCACGATATCCGTCTGAACATCCATGTCGTGCTGGTATTCCTCGTCCACCTGGCGATCGAAAAGCTGTGCGTACTTATTCGTCTTCCTCATCTCCTCCAGGCGCCTCTGATAGTATTCCTGCATGCGCTGCCTCATCTCGGGCGTCTGATTGCGGCTTGGCCTCTCCGGCGGCGCCTGAAACATGATCAGCCGTCCGGTATTGTGAAAGTGAAAACTGGCATAGATATTAGGATGGGCAATTTGAAATTCAAACACATTGCGGGTTTCAGGTTCGGACATCGGGTAGGGGTTCCCATCCCGAAGGTTCCACCCATAGGGATAGTTCCGGTTGGGGTCCGGCCCGCCGATGTCATCCTCGTTGATCATGCCGTCGCCGTCGTTATCATACCCTTCATCTCCGATCCTGCGGAAACGCGGGCCTTCCTCTCGCTCATCTTCTACGCGGAGAAACTGTCGTTTATCAGGAGAAAGTTTATAGTCCCCTTTCGGGTCTTCGATGTACATGATCGAAAGCTCGCCATCCCCGTCCACATCCTCAGTCCGGTCTTCATCATACAAGCCATCCCCGTCATTGTCCTCCGGCCGGAAGGGCTCGCGAGGATTATTCGGTGTGTTGGGAAATCGAACGAAGGAATCATTGGCGTCCACATTCAATCCAGGCAGGATGTAGAACGTGCAGTCATCCACTAACTCGTGGACATAGGTGTCGTATTCATAACGTGTGAGGAGATACCACATAAGATAAAGGGAACAGGTGATCCCATTGACCTCGTTTCCATGGATGGCACCGTCCACCCACATAGCGGACTTATCCTGATGCTTGCCAGTGGACTTCGCTGTGATCGTTATCAGATACTGATCGCGACCCATCCGGCTTTTGCCGATGCTCTGGATGTCAGAGAGGTGCGGATATTTTTTCTGGATGTCAAACATGATCTCTGTCCACTCAGCATAAGAGTAGTACCTCTTCCAGCTGAGAGGAAAGTCAAGCTCCCCATGATAACCCCCTGGACTCTTTTGCTCTTTCTCCTGGGCTATAACCGGAGCCAGCGATACTGTCAAGAAGATAACTCCCAAAATCGCAACCAAAAGGTATCTCAGATATGTATTTGTTCTCATCGCTTCCCTCCCTTATTGAATGTCCAGGTTCTTGACTGCGGTTCCGCCCTTTTGTGATGTCACAATAACTTTGAGTGTGGCATCTCCCTCAACGGCGACCAACCATTTCACTGCCCGTTTGGGACCCTTCTGTTTGACTTCGGTCGGACCGTAGCTTGGCCCTCTCTGGAACATTGGAAATCCAGGATAAAAGAACATCATGCGCTGCCTCTGCGGCTCCTCAGTTGGGGGAGCCCCTCTTGGCGTATATCCAGGGATCTTTTGCGTCCCCTCGATGACGCCCAGCTTTTGGAAAGGCGACCCCTGAAGGTAGGCGATCCTGTCGCGGTCGCCGATCAGCCAAACGATGTCCTCCCTATTTCCAGCCAGCGTCGCGCCCCGGGCGACATGTGTGGCCAGTATTCCTTTATTCTCGATCGTCGCTGTCACCTCCACAATTTTATATTTACCTTTAGATTTTCCCTTTTGGATCGTCACCTGGTCGCCTTTCTGTGTCGTATTGGCCTCGTTAGCGCTGCTTTCTGTGATAGCCTTCGCTCTGGCCTCAGTGATCACGATTTGCGGCTGCAGCCCAGCTCTGAATTTTTCGAACTGCCAGTGCTTCTCGCAGACATTGATCAAGGGCTCTCCAGGGAATGCATTCCCGCTGTATTTGGGGATCCATCCACCTATCTCCCCCTCTCCAAGTTCTGGATGGTGAAATTTTTTCCAGGGGAGAAATAAATTTCCTCCGTATTTCTCATCTTGATACTTCAGTAAAGCCCGTTGGACATTGATCCGGGCATCCTCACCCTCATACTGGGGAAAACCTGGGATATCATTCATCGGATTCCAGAGCTCGGTAGTCAAGGCGTAGATTCCCAGTTGCAAATACATCCAATCCGTGGCCATTCCGTAATTGTACGGCTCGTCCTTTTCTTCGTCGTAGCTCACTCTCCAACCCCGGGGCAGCTCATACCCGCGAGCTTTAGCATACTTGTTCTTTGACGCTTTTTCGAGCTCCGCCTTGAGTTTTGCCAACTTTTCAGGATTCTGCCACGCCTCGGGAACTTCCTCCCCGATGATTTCAAGGTATTTTTTCCCCATGATCATATCAAAGACGGCAACATCTTTGGGGTGAACCTCCGAATCGGGTGCTGTTCCCAAAGGCCTGTATGTGAATCCTCCTGAGGTGTGATAGTTCTGGGCCATCAGGATGTTGGAGTGATTGGTGAAAAACTCCGCAATGGCATGAGTTTCGGGCGCGGATGTGGGATAATCACCCTGACCGCCTGCTATCGTTCCCTTGAACCAACCTTCTGGAAAATTGCGGTTCAGATCGATCCCACTCTCTGAGTCCTCACCGCGTTTGCTATCACCATCGTTATCCTTATCCTCCCTGATGACTGAATACAGCTCTTTCTCGGTCTTTTCGTCTCTTCTCAGACGTACCATCAAACGAGGATCCTGCTCATCGATCACATACTCGCCCTTAGGGTCTTTGTATCGGAATTGGGTGATGTGGCCGTCTCCGTTAAGATCATCGGGGCCATCCTCGTTGACCTTTCCGTCCTCATCATCGTCTTTTTCCATACTGTTCTGCCGCTGTGAGATGCCCCTCTCAAGGCTGTTGTACAGGCCGTCCGGATTAACCACAGGGCAGATATAAAATGTCTGATCATCCACAACCCGGGTAATCTCTTCGTCAGAGCCATAGCCTGAGACGAGCTTGTCGATGCAATAGAGGCAAACCTCTGTGCCCGTGTACTCATTTCCATGTGTGCTTCCGCAGAGCCAGAATCCGGGTTTTCCCTGATAAGGGTTCATAGGTGTGACATTCTTTATTCCTTCCTTCCGCATGTTGCGCAGGGTCACATGTGCATCGATCGTCGTCCCCGTCTTCATGTTCGAAATGACCAGCACATAGATCGGCCTTCCCATAGTGCTCTTACCTATCTCAAGGAGTGTTGTGATATCCGGATAAGCCTTAGCAACCTCTTTGATGTAAGTCGCTGTTCCTGTGTAGCCGTGGTAGTCATCGAAGCGTATGGGAACTTTCTGAGTCGCAGATCCTAGAGTTGTTACTGAGAACAACACGAACATCGCCAAAAAAAAATAAAACAGGCCATTGTTCTTAAAAAGTTTGAATTGCATCGAGCCTTCCTCCTCACTTTGGAATAAAAAGAACCTCATTGTTGGGGTGTCCATATAAGCCGCTCCGGGATTCCATCCAGAATGCCGGATAGAAATCACTTTATCTCAAATCGTTCATGAAATAAAGATGTTTCCGCTAGAAGACCAAGCCTAGAGAAGCATGCTCCGTTTTCGAGATGGACTAAACACACCTCGTTGACTTCTTCATATCCCCAAGATAAAAAATGCGTCATATGCTGCCCTCACATAAAATCATTCACTTCATCAATTTCTCTCGCAAGCTCACTGTCAACTCTCTGCTTTTCCTGATCCCGCTCTATTTTCTGAAGATCCAATTGAGTGGGTGGGAGATCGGTCTGATCATCTCCTTTTATGCGGCTGCTCCACTCCTTTTCTCCTTTTTTATAGGCTGGCTCAACGACCGTTTTCCCATCCGGAGGACAGTCCGTCTGGCTCTCTCCCTGCAATGTCTGCTTTTTTTACTTCTCGGTTTTGCGCAGAATGTCTTTTTTTTGGCGCCGATGTTTCTTTTCCTGGGCATCGCCAACAACGCCATCGACATGTCGATGAACAGTCTTTATTACAAGGATGAGGCTGTCATCGATCAGAACAAGAAGTATGGGATCTATAATTTTTGGCTTGCATTCGGGATTGCGCTGGGCACGCTGATCGGCGGATTTTTGATCGAGGTGTCGAGCTTTACCACTCTTTTTATCATCTACGCTATCCTTCTTGTGATCACTCTTGTCCCTACCAGATATCTCGATGAAAAAAAATTCGAGGCCGTCTCTATGAAGGATTACAAGCTTGAACTTATCAACACAAAAACCATTTTTTTTGCGGTGATGATATTCACGCTGTCGCTCCACTGGGGAGTGGAAGGCACCGTATACAGCCCTTTTCTGCGTGAGTACCTTGGTCTGGAGAGATCTCAGATCGCGCTTTTTATATCCATTTCGCTTTTTGCGCTCGCCCTTGCTTCCTATTTCATGAGCCTTCGAAAATATAATCCTGCTGCCAACCGGAATTTGTTTATCCTGGCCATGTTTCTCTCCGGTGCTGGCCATTTTCTCATGGTAAACAGGGTTGTGCTGGTGTCATTTCTTTTCCGAGTCCTTCACGAAATTGGTGATGGGATACTGGGAGTCCTGATCGTTCTTTATATCTCTCGTCTTTTTCAGCGGAAGAGCATAGGCGGAAGCGCGGGCATGCTCATGACAATAATGGTTTCGGGGCACATGGTGGGGGCTTTGATATTCTCTTCGCTCGGGTACAGCTTTGGCCTTCACACGCCGTTTTTGGTTTCGGGCTCGATCCTCATCCTCAATTCTTTGTTCGGCATCTATGTGTTCAAGAGGCAGTCGTACTGACTGGCGAGAACTCTAAGGCTATCTTATGAAGCCGGGGCTATTTCTCTGCGTTTTCCAGCATCAATTTCAACGCGGTGTATGTCACTGTTTCGCAGATGTCTTCCACGAAATCGGTGTAAGTCGAGTTGTGGCTGATGAGGGCGTCTTTGATCATGAAGGCATTAAGATCCAGGTCATTGGCACCCCAGTATGTGGCCATCACGCAGCCCACAGCACTCAGCCCGCAGAGGAAAACCGTGTTGTATTCGTTCTCGCGGAGAAACTTTTCCAGATCGGTCTTCTTGAAAGCGCTGGGATAATTTTTGATGATCTTCGGGTCGTCGGGCTTGATCTTTACCGTCTCTGGGAACTCGAAAGCCTCTGTTCCTGGAGGTGGGCCCTCTTTTGGGTCTATGTGATAAACGCGGATGATCGGAAAGCCGTTCTCGCGGAAAAGCTCAATAGCGGCATTGATCATATACATGCCGATCCCCTTGTCCTCTTCGGACATATAGGGGAGATATGCATTCTGGATGTCGATAACCAGCAGCGCCGGTTTCATTTTTTGTGTAAGTTTCTTTTCCTCAAATGCAGCACTTCCCGCCCAAAGGGACGAATTCAGAAAAGCCACAGCCACAAGAGCTAACACAAAATATGCCTTTTTCATGTCCTCTCCTTTGTTATACATTGATTGTTATTTAATTATTTAAGAACTCGTTTTTTTTAATTCTCAAGTTTTATGGCTAATTCTGTTTTTTCTCTAGCCCGTATAATTGGAGAAATCCAAGTCCCCTCCAAAGCATGGATTCCAAACTGGCTTGGTGAGCTTATACTAAGATATTTTGGATGAATCAAATCTATAAAACTCCTTTCCTTGGCGTTATATAAGAAAAAATCCATCCAGTTGATTCAATCATTTTCAAGCAAAATTCCAATTCATTATATTTTACTAGATTTATAAGACGCAATCCTTCCTCTTCTATTATTTCTAAAATTTTGTCTGATCTCCTTGGTTCTTCCTTTCTTAGTCTTTTTCGTACAGCATCAAGCATAGCTGTATTCCCAGCGCCAGTAATCAATCCTAATTTGGTCTTTGTAATCTTTTCAGGTTCATCAAGGCATTATTCACGCTTCCCACCAGAGTCCTCGTCGGCTAGTTTATTCGTGTTTCAGAGCATCCACAGGATTGGCTGAAGCGGCCCGGACAGCTTTGTAGATAACGGTCATCAGCCCGATGACCAGAGATGTAACCAGAGCTCCGATGAAAAAAACCACCGGGATTTGTGTGCGGTAGGCAAAGTTGTTCAGCCAGCCTTTGACGGCAAAATAAGCGACTGGCCAGGCGATTAGGTTGGCCAATCCGATAAGCACCAGGAATTCCCGGCACATAAGAGCCACGATCCCTTGAGCCGAAGCCCCTAAAACCTTGCGGATCCCGATCTCTTTGGTTCTCTGTTCAGCCGCAAAGGAAGCAAGGCCGAAGAGCCCCAGGCAAGCCACCAAGATGGCCATGGCCGTAAAGATCTTGAGTAGCGTGCCCGTCCGTTCTTCCGACCTGTACATCGTGGCAAAATCCTCGTCCAAAAACTGGTAGCTGAACGGAATATCCGGCATGATTTTTTCCCAATTTCCCTGGACAGTTCCTAAGGTTTTTGCAATCCCTTCTGGCGCGACCCGGAGGAACAGAAAATTCGTCCAGTTTAGCTGAGACCATCGCATGACGAGAGGCTCGATTTTTCTTCTCAGGGGTTGGAAATGGAAATTTTCGATCACCCCCACGATTTTCCCTTTCTGATCCCAGAACGAGAATGACTTCCCGATCGGGTCTTCATACCCCATGAGTCGGGCAAGCTCCTCGTTGATCAAGAAACTCTCTGTTTTATCGGTCGGAAATTCTTTGGATAAATTGCGTCCCTGGATGATGTTCATCCCCATGGTGTCCACATAACCATCGTCCGCTTCCATGTATGTCACATCCACCTTCAAGGACGGGTCTTTGCCTTCCCAATCGAACCCGCTGGAGCTCCAGCTGGTAAAAGAGGGCTTCTGAGTGGCGACGGCGACATTCAAGATCCCGGGGGCGTTAGCCAACTGGGCTTTGAGGGTTTCCAGGGATGTCCGGCTGTAGGAGCGGATAGGAATGGCCACGACTTGCTCTTTGTTCCACCCCAGGTTTTTGTTCTTGATGAATTTCATCTGTTTGGAGACAACGCCTGTTCCGATGATGAGGGCGGCCGATAGGACAAACTGGACCACGACAAGGGTCCGGCGAAACACCGCGTTTCCCTTTCCTGATCTAAATTTCCCTTTGAGGGTATCGACAGGTTGGAAGGAAGCCAGAAAAAGGGCGGGATAACTTCCGGAGACAAGGCCTGTCAACAACGCGATCCCGGCCAGTCCCAACACCAGCACGCCGGCCCCTGTAGCGTTCCATGACATTTCCTTTCCGGCCAGATTACCGAAGGCAGGGAGAACGAAGGAAACTATTGCCACGGCTAGTCCTAAAGCTATGAACGCGAAAAACAGAGACTCGCCGTAAAACTGCCGGATGAGCTGCGAGCGGAAGGCGCCGACGACTGTCCGGATGCCGACCTCCTTGACCCGGTTTACCGAGCGAGCTGTGGACAGGTTCATAAAATTGATGCAGCCGATGATGAGCACAAAAATGGCGATAATCGAGAACAGATACACGGATTGGACGGCTAGATTCTTTTCGTAACCTGAGTAGGTGTACAGGTGGATCTTTGTCAGCGGAAGGAGCTCGAGTTTCATCAAGCTGCGGGGGACTTTCGTTTGTACGAACCCGCTGATTTTTGAACCGATCTCTTTTGCGGAACCACCCGCATGCAATCGAACCCAAGTGTAGGTCTGGTTGTTGGTGAAATTGTCATCTGTCTGGCCGATCGAATCGAGGTACTTATAAGGAACAAGAACATCGAACTGGAGTGAGGAATTTTTGGGGATGTCCTCTAAAACGCCGGTGACAGTAAAATCGGCCTCTTGGGCCACGTTTATCACTTTGCCGATCGGGTTTTCATCACCGAAAAACTTGGTGGCTAAGCGTTTTGTCATCACTAGGGATGAAGTTCCAGACAGGGCGTTTTCTGGATTTCCTTGGATCATCGGGAAGCTGAACATATCGAGAAATGAGGGGTCCACAGACCAGATATCATACTCTTCGAAGGCCTTGTCTTCGTAGCGGAGGAGTTGTGCCCTCAAATTCAGAGCTCGAGTGGAGTCTTTGATCTCTGGGATTTCGGCCTCGAGGGCCGGCCCGAGGGGATGGGGTGTCCAATAGATATGCAGTGTCCTCCCGTTGAACTCCTGGTTGGATTCTACCCGGCAGATCGCAGATGCATTTTCGTGAAAACGGTCGAAGTTCAGTTCATCCAGGAGCCAGAGTGCGATCAGGATACAGCAGGCCATCCCTGCGGCAAGGCCAAAAATGTTCAGAAAAGCATAACCTTTGTGCCGGATTATATTCCGTATGGTGACTTTAAGGTGATGGATCCACATAGGCAAACCTCCAGATAGAGCTTAAGCCTCTATTCTCCATTTTGTGATGCAAATCCTGTGCCAATTTTACCTCTTGGGATTTTCGGATGTTTATTCAACTCTACATGTCCATTCTCGAACAATTTATGTACACATCTGAACAGAAATAAATATTCCCCATATCAACTTTGTGTCAAAGAACAGCCAATGTTTCATTTTTTGTGCCATTATCATCCTCTATCTTGTTATATAATAACAACTTAGAGTGATTTTGTTAAGTAGTTTTTGAATTTAATACTACCTGTTTAAATTCCACGGACGTGAGTCCGTGGATGGAAATGGCT
>CAYOSH010000063.1:0-11776 GCA_964406575.1 uncultured Eubacteriales bacterium
CTTATCCAATAATTTCATTATATCGGGATCTTAGGCAAGAAAATATCATAAAAAAATATTGCGATATTTTCTATCTCTCTCTCTTTTCCTCTCAGCCTCATCAAAAGGTGTGATCTGGAAACGCAGATTTTAAGAGATTAATAAGCTTTTGCTAGCGTAATTTTTAAATTTAAAGGTTCTCTTCTATATTGTGTGGGTAAGGAACTTTTATCATATCATCAGGGCGTGATAAGATTCACCATGAAAACTCAACAGAAAGGAATCGTCTTGATGAATGAACTTATCCTTTTTATAATGGCTTTGGGCCTTTTGGATCCCTGGCAAGTTGTTGATATTCGGTTTTCTCAAGAAGAAGGACGCTTGGATTTGAAAATTGATTTTCCCAAGGGAGCAAAATTTCTCTGTCCCTCTCTTCATGCTCTGGTCCCGAGGGTCAAATGTGGTCATCCCGGAATCAAGCAGGTCGAGACGCCTTGGGTGTTCGGCAAACACAAACGCCAATTATATAAAAATGCAAAGAAAAGAATGAACTAAAAAATAAGGGAGGGAGAAAATGGGTCATTTAAAGCACAAAAAATTGAAAACTATAACAGCAGAACTATCACAAAAAATTAACTTTTTGACGATTAAGAGAGACTCAAAAATGAATCAAAAATTATCTTTTACAAGGCTTTTCTTGATTAGCCCAATTTTGATGAGCCTTTTCTGCCTTAACTCCAATTTATGGTCCGACTCACACGCGAGCACAGGATCTCCTCAAGAACAAATTAGAATCCCAGAAATTTCAACCCCCAAAATTGAAAACATGATCGATGTGGGTGGGCGAAAATTACACTGTTGCCTGTATGGCAAAGGCTCGCCCACAGTTGTACTGGTCAGTGGCCTTGAAGCTCCCCAGGCATATTGGAATTCAGTAATCCCAGACCTGGCTGCAAAAACGACGGTTGTGACTTATGACCGGGCAGGTATAGGCAAAAGTGAAATCGATGATCTGCCGACTCATGGCGAGCAATCCGCCAAAGACCTTCACGTCCTGCTGGATAAATTGGGTGTTCCCAGGCCATACATTCTGGTTGGTCATTCTTACGGAGGAAGTGTTGTCCGGCTCTTTGCCTTCATGTACCCTGATAACATGGGTGGATTGATTCTGGAGGATACCCAGCATGAGGATGTTCTGATCGAACTGCGGAAAATCCTCAAAGGGAAAGACCTCGAAGCATTCGATCAACTTGTGGCAGACATGTTCAGTACGCCCGAGAATCCCGAAACCGAAGCCGATTATCGGGATATTACTAGGGCACAGCTAAGGAAAAGCAAACCTCTGCCCCGGATACCGTTTGTAGTTCTGACTTCCGCCGATCGGGCTAAAGCCATGGGGCCAATGTTCAGCGATGAGGCGTTAAAGAAAATGGCAGAATCGGACTTTGCTTTGAATAAAAAATTGGCTGCTTTAATACCAGGAGGGAGGCAGATTATCGTTGAGGGGACAGGACACAATATTCATGTGGATAAACCTGAAGCTTTGATCGCACCCGTTGTGGAAATGATTAAGGAAGTGAGAGAGAAAAAGGAAAATTAAACATGCGATATCTACAAATAATTAAAAATCTTCCTCAGCGTCAGAAGATCACTAACTTTTTAACTGTCATGCTCCTATTTTCATTTTGGGCATTTACGGTGTTACCATTACAGGCAGCATACCCGCAGTCGAATCAAGAAAGCGAGACCGTCGAGACCTTGGTTCAAGTCGGAGAATATCGCCTCAACTTCCAGGTTATCAGGGGTGGAAACTTAACGGTACTTCTCGAAGCTGGTGGGGGTATGCACTCGGCCGAATGGACCAAACTGGCGCCCGAACTTGCGCATAAGACAGGAGCCACAGTTGTTTCCTATGACCGCGCCGGATTTGGAAAGAGCGACTTGCCGGAAACTCCATATAATATGCGTGAAGAGATCGATTGGCTCTGGAAGGGACTCCAGAAACTCGGTCTGGACAAGAATCTGATCCTGGTCGGTCATTCATTCGGGGGGTGGATGATCCGCTTATTTGCCAGCGAACACCCAGAAGTCACACGGGGCATGGTATTTGTCGATCCGTTCACGAACGAGTTCGTCAACCTGCTCGGCGTGGACTATCTCGATAATCACCCCATGACAGGAAAACTTCCGTTTGACACCTCTCAGCCGGATAAGCTCACAAAAATTCAACGGGCTCTGATGCGGATGGTTGGAGATGGCTTGGGTCCCAAGTTAGAGATCATGCAGAAGACGTCCGTCCCTCCAGATATTCCCGTGATTGTGATCACCAGCGGCAAGCCATTCCTCCCCAAAACCGAAGAACAGGCTGCATGGCGGCTGGCCCACGAACAAATGACAGCATCGATCAAGGGGGCGATTCTGATCGTGGCGGAAGAAAGCGGCCACATGGTCCCCTGGAGACAGCCGGAGCTCATTATCGATGCAGTGATGAAAGTTATAAAATCGGCTAGCGCAATCAACCGATAACGCCTCTTTTGAAACGAATGGATTATATGTAATCAAGCCGTTATTCCTGAGGGTTCAGATATTCGCAATTCATTTGCCCTCAAAAAGAATTCTGTATTCCCCGTATCCTTCTTTTTCCAGGTCTTCTTTAGGAATAAAACGGAGTGCGGCCGAATTGATGCAGTAGCGAAGTCCCGTGGGTTTCGGCCCATCAGGAAAAACATGACCCAGATGCGAATCTGCGTACTTGCTCTTGACTTCTGTTCTCACAATAAAATGGCTCTTGTCTCTCTTTTCCTCGATATTCCTAGCTTCGAGCGGTTTTGTAAAACTGGGCCATCCTGACCCGCTCTCATACTTATCCCGTGAGCTAAAGAGAGGTTCTCCCGAGACTATGTCCACATAGATACCTTCCCTTTTGTTGTCCCAGTATTCATTATTGAAAGCTCTCTCAGTCCCGTTTTTTTGTGTCACTTCATACTGGAGGGGCGATAAGAGTTCCTTCAATTCTTTATCCGAAGGCTTTTTGTAATCTTTCCATTTTTTATCGATTGCTTGATGCATCTTATCTTTCCAGGTCTCTTCGAGATAGCTCTCTCGACCAGAGTAGTGTTTGTACGACTTGTATCTTTCGGAGTTTGTCCGGTAATAATCCTGGTGATATTCCTCTGCAGGATAAAAAGAATTGTATTTCTGAATTTTAGTTACGATCTTTTTTTCAAAGCGGCCCGATCGTTCCAATTCATTCCTCGACTCCTCAGCTAATTTCTTCTGCTCTTTATCATGGTAGAATATCGCAGTCCCATACTGCGATCCCCTGTCCGCGAATTGTCCCCCATCATCCGTAGGGTCTATCTGCATCCAAAAAACATCGAGGAGTTCTTTATACGAGATCTTTGAAGGATCATACAGGATCTGGACGGCCTCAATATGACCGGATTTACCCGAGGAGACTTCCTTATATGTCGGCTTCTCGTTAATACCTCCAGTGTACCCGGCAATCACTTCGACGACCCCATCGAGCTTTTCAAATGGAGGTTCCATGCACCAAAAACATCCCCCTGCAAATGTTGCCTTTTTTAGGGATGATGATGGAGGCGCCGCTGAAGAACTGTTTTTCTCGAGAGATCGGGAATTCAAGTTATTTATCATTCCGAAAATGAGAAAAGCCATCCCCAATATCACAAATCTTTTAATTTTCATTTAATTTCTCCTTACAGTGATCGCTCAAAGCGCCCTAGCTAAATCACTTTTCAGATTCATTTCAAATCGCCAATAAAATCCTTGGGAGTCGGACATCGTGAGCGGCGGAGCAGGAACACCAGATCCCTTGATAATCAGAACCGTTTTGAGGATTTACGCATCCTATCAACATTGCCGCAAAGGATCCGACTCCCCAGGAGACAGATACTCAGTCGATCCGCCGGATGACCACTTTCACAACCGGATTTCTCCAGTCGTACATTGAGGGCATCAGGTTTCCATCGCCATGGATACCAGAATGAATGTGCACGAATCCTTCGGCGTTTTGAGGAGAACGAAGTGTCCCGCCAAAAGGAGGGCCAGGAACGTAGGACTCCAATTCGTTATTCTCTTCACTTCCCGCATCATAGGCATTCCCATAGACAACTTTCTCGCCATTCAAAGGAACAGGAATATCCTTGATCGCAAAAAATCCATCATTGGTCTGAGCCAGCATGCCGCATGCGCTTATGCTGTCGAACATATTGTCCGTCATCAACTCGACGCTTAGAGAATGTCCCGGAGGAATCACATCGGTCCCCACCACAACATCGTAAACGCGATCACGCGTCGTCAGCACTTCTACGAGTGGATCCGTTTCGCCCATCTCTGCCAACCTCACCAACGCAGTTCTTGCCTTTTCGCCCTCATGGAAAAAAGCATAAGTCTCTTCATGGCTGAAAACCACAGGAGGCGTGATCACCTCACCGCGAGTCAAGTTGGTGAACGTGACCTCATACCTCTCGGCGGCCTGTAAACCGCTGGCAGACAGTCCTAAAACAATCAAAAGCCCTGCGATAAAAATCGCACTTTTCATCTTCATGATGAACCTCCTTAAACCTGATAAATTTTTCGATCAAGAAACCACTCCCTAAAAAACCTACAGGTGCCTAGACCCGATTGAGTGGCTTCTTGATTTTTTCATTTCTTTCAATGATACAGCCCAAATTTCACAAAAGTATCACGCAAAGGTCATATTTTTATAAAAGATGTTGCCTGTGAGATATTGTTGCTTTCATACTCAAAAAAGATTATAAGGCAGAGAGAATTTTTGAGGACAAATGGATTAAGCAGTGAGGAAATGTTCTGAGCGGAGAGATATTCAAGGAACAGAGAGACTTTAAAGAGGGATGATCCTCCAGAGCTGGAGAGAATTTTAAGAGGTGGGATTGAACACTTTTAGATAAAAAGTAAAAATCGTTCCTTTATTCGGTTCGCTCTCGACTTCGATCGGGCTTTCATGAATATCCAGGATACGCTTTGTGATAGCAAGTCCCAGTCCGGTGCTGTCGACGTCGTCGGCATCGCTTTTTTCGCGTCTTTTCCCCCGATAAAATCGGTCAAAAATGTGTGGAATATCCTCATCACTGATGCCGATACCATCATCGGCGATACGGACAGCGATCCGATCTTCGTTGGGAATGCCTTGGAGCGTGATCGAACCACCGGGTTTGCTGTAGACAATGGCATTGTCGATCAAATTCTGAATGGCTCTCTCGATCAAACCAATATCGGCGTGAACTAAAGGAAGATCCTTTGGAAATTCGACGTTCATCCGAATCTTTTTATTCTCGAGCAAAAATCTATATTTCTGAAGGATATCCTGGATGAGCTCACGGAGATTGAACGGCTCGAGATCGACCATTAGCTGGGGAGCATCAAGTTTCGCCAACTCGAAAAGATCGGACACCAATTTCCCTAAACGATGTGATTGTTTGAGCGCGATTTCGAGATAATGTACCTGTTCATTCGCACTCAAATCGTCCTTTTTCATAGATAAGGTCTCAAGATATCCCTGCAATGAAGATAAGGGCGTGCGGAGGTCGTGAGATATATTACCCATCATTTCTCTGCGGAATCGGTCGGCTTTTTTTATGGTATCCATCTGGTCGATGATCCGATCTGACATACGCTTGACACCCTGTCCCAGTTTCCCTATTTCATCCTTCGAGTGAATATTGAATTGATCCGGCAAAAGTATAGGCTCTTGGAAATCGCTCCGCTGAAAGGCCGAAAGGGATTGAGAAAGCTTTCGCAGCCGCCGGGTCAATAGGTTGAATAAATACAGAACGGTGACAAAAACAAATAACAAACCTCCCACCGCGATCCATGTGCTGAGGCGTAAGATATAACTCTTCTCGAGTCGACTGACAACCGAGTCGTATTCCTCGCCACCAAGGATTATGTAAAGATAACCTTCCACAGGACCTTCAGATGGGATGCGGGAGGCAGAGAAAACTTTCTTTCGCTCGGGATCGCGGGGATCGTCTCCGAGTATGGGTAAACTGGCCTTCCCCTCAAGAAATCGCAACAAAGGAGCGAGATTAACATGATCCCTTTTCACGCGACCTTCAGGCGCCGAATAAGCAAGGATTTGACCTTTAGGGTCAAGAAGATACAGTTCGATGTTTGGATTGATGTGCATCAATGTTTCGAAAGTATGTTTGAGCGCTTCGACATTAGCCTGGCCTCCCTGAATATAAAACGTATCTGTTATGAGGTATTCCGAGAGAGTCCGATGGAGACGTTGGTTCACTTCTTGAAGGTAAAGTTTTGTGGTCACCAGGGTTTGAAACATATTCAACACCAAAATCGACAAGAAGAGCGCGAGAAGGATGCTTGCGATCTTTCCGTAGAGAGTTTTGAACATTGTGTTAAGCTTCTTCGGTTTGGGAATGGGACATGAATTTATAGCCCACTCCCCAAACCGTGACGATATATCGGGGTTTATTTTGATCGTCTTCGATTTTCGCTCTCAGCCTGTTGATGTGGGAGTTCACGGTGTGCTCATATCCCTTATAGGCATACCCCCAGACCTGATCCAAAAGTTCGTTTCTTGTGTAAACATGTCCGGGATGCCTTGCGAAGTGGTGAAGCAGGTCGAATTCTTTGGCTGTCAGATTTACTGATTTCCCCTTCAAAACCACTTCTCTTTTTTCTAAGTCTATATGCAAATCCCCATGGTGAATAATGGGTGATTCCTCCGATTTCTTTTCGGATTCAACGGCATCGATTCTACGAAAGAGCGCCTTTACCCGTGCGATCAATTCACGTACACTGAAGGGCTTCGTGAGATAATCATCTGCTCCGATCTCCAATCCGAGAACACGATCTAATTCCGATGTCCTACACGTGAGCATCAAGATCGGAGTATAAGAAGCATCTGAGCGAACCTTACGGCATATCTCTAAACCGTCAAGACCTGGAAGATTCAAATCCAGGATGATAAGTTGGAATTTTCCTGTGAGAGCTAAATCGAGACCGGATTTCCCATTATGGGCAACAGAAACTTCGTAGCCTTGGTCTTTGAGGTTCGCTTCCACCAACCGGGCAATGTTTCTGTCATCCTCAATTATAAGAATTCTACGATTCATCATTCTTGAGATTGCTTAGTAACTTTATTGTTTTTATAAGATTAGCATAAAAATATAGATATTTACAAGCGAGAGGAATTCTCTTCCAACTTTGGATAATCGATAATCGATATAATCGTATAATCGAGGTCAGTATAATCGATATAATCGAGGTCAGGCCATACCATCTATCTCAAAATAAAAAAGTTATGCCATTTTACTAAGTCAAATTGGGCCTTAGGAGTACTATTTAAGGTGCAAAAACATATGTTTAAGGTTCTAGGGCATACAAGGCTTTTAGTTTAGCGATAAGGCGCTTGGCGGATATGGGATAGGCGGTCTTGAGTTCGGGTGCAAAGACAGACACTTTAAACTCCTCCACCATCCAGCGGAATTCATCGGCTTCAGCCTTTCTCTCCAGCGATGAGTCCGCTGCTGATTTTTCCTGCACGGACTCGAGTGCTTTGGCGAATGGAGAGACGCTTTCTGCTTTAGTCCGGTCCTTAGCGAGATCATACCGCCCTCTCTCCAGTCTTATCTGCAGCGCTTCCAGATAGCGGGGTATATGTATAAGCCTCTCCAACGAATAGATCAATAGAAAGTCTTTTGGCACTAACGCGTTAAGTTCTTTTTCGATTTCATCGCACAGGATTTTGACTAATTTGTTGTCTCGCATGTTCTTCTCAGTATTTTTGTGGACAGTCCGCACTGTATGGTAAGCCCTGAGTATCTGACGGACCGCTTCGCTCAGGGCATGGCTTTTTTCGAAAAGCAGCCGGGTTAGATTTTCCGTGTAAGAAAAAAACTCCACTTCGCTCCGGATACTTTTTTCTAATACTTCCTTCTGAAGAGCCTCCATAAGGGCCTTTTCCACCGCCTCCTTCCCGCCGAGATAGAGTGCCAGCATCTGTAAATCCTCCGGCAAAACCAAGTATCGCCTAATAAAGTTCAGGTCCTTTTTAAACTGGAGATGCAGGAGGGCCCGAACACCTTTGGGATGCGTCTGTCGAGCCTGATATTTGGTAGGGAACAGTCTGATGTCGACTCCCCCCTCTCTTGGCGTAAGAGCTGGATAAGCATTCACAAAGGGCCCTACAGAGATCGTCTCCAACAGGGAATCAAAATCCCATTCGGTTAAACCCTCTCTTTCCCAACGCTTTCGGGCTTCGGTCCATTGTTTGGATGTGGGACTCCCCTCAGAGGGCCACTTTTTCTTCTTCAGAGATTCCAGGTCGCGACTTGCATCGATTTCTTTCCCTTCCGCTCCCATCACAGCGACCCGCATCCGCAGGTGAGCAGGGATATCTGCTTGAGCCCAGGCCGATGTGGGGATGTCAACATTGAAGCGGCTCCGAACAAAATCGGAAAGCGTTTTGTAGAGGGAATCTTCCTGGTATTTTAACTCCTTGAGGATGATCTCCACTTTCTCTGAGACCGGGACCAGGAGCTTTCGATAACGTTTGGGAAGCCCCTTAGCCAAAGCTGTGATCTTTTCCTTAAGATGTCCTGGGACACCCCACTCCAGCGCCTCACCAGGAAGGATGGCTACAGATGAAAGAGGAATCCTAAGTGTCGCTCCATCATCTGCGTCTCCAGGTGAAAAACGGTAAGCCACAGGAAACATCTGTTCTCCGACCTCGATGTGATCGGGGAAGGCAGATAGATTTTTATCATCAGGAAAGAGTTTGAGGATATCCTCTTCGCCCATCTTTAAAAAGTCTTCGTTTCCTCTGTCCTTGATGTATTTCCTGAGGCTTCGCTCATCATAAATGCCGGGAAGCCGTTGAGAATAAAACGCAGTTAGAACCTCTGTACCGAACAGATACCCCCGCCGTCTCAATTTTTCCTCGATGTTGGCGAGCCGCTCTACAAGGTCAAGATTGTATTGAAGAAAATCTGGCGGGTTGTTGAGTGATCCTTCAACGAGGGCGGATCGGATGAAGATCTCGTGAGCCTTTTCTGAATGGATGCGTCCGTAAGAAACGCGTCGCCCATTGACGATCTCCAGGCCGTATAGGGTGACCCTTTCCGAAGCGATCACCTCTCCCCTGTCTTTATCCCAACGCTCATTTGAGTAAGAGTACCGGCAAAGGTCGCCCCCCAGGTCTTCGAGCCAGGCTGGTTCGATACGGGCTGCGGTTCGGGCAAAGAGCCGCGAAGTCCTCACCATCTCGGCAGATGCGATCCACGGACGGGATTTTCCAAAAAGCGTTGATCCGGGGAACACCATGACTTCCCGGCCTTTTGCCGCCGTGTAAATGTTTTTCTCTTTGAGCACGGCGATGTTGGAGAGAAAGCCACTGAGGATGGAGCGGTGGATCCCGGCATAATGGTCCTTGGAGATCTTTTCTTTATCCTGTGGTCTTAGGTGAATTTTCTCTCCTTGTGATCTTGCGCGGATCTTCTGCTCCTTTGATAGCGGCAGAATCTTCTGCTCCTCTAGTATGGCTAGGATCTGATCATGGACAAGCACCCACTCCCGCATCCGGGAAAAAGAGAGGAAGTTTTCATTACAGAAACGGCGTTGTTTGCTGCGGGAGGTCAGTTGTTCCAGAGAACCATGGTAACGCTCCCATATATTGAGTAAAGTCAAAAAATCCGAGTCTGGATGACGGAAGGGGGCGTGCATGGCATCGGCCTGTTGGGCTTTTTCCGGCGGCCGTTCCCGGGGATCGCGCACACTGAGTGCAGCGGCTATGATGGCCACTTCAGGCAGGCATCCTTCCTCCCTGGCCTCGAGCAGCATGCGGGAGATTTTGGGGTCGAGGGGCATGCGGGCCATGATCCGTCCTTTATCTGTGAGCCGGTACTCCTTCCGGATTCCCCGTGCGTAGACTTTCGTCTCCAGGGCACCCAACTCAAACAGGGTGTCGTATCCGTCTTTGATGTGTTTGGGCTTCGGGCTATCTACGAAGGGAAAATCTGAGGGATGGCCGAGCTTTAGGTCGATCATCCTCAGGATGACTTCAGCCAGGTTCGAACGCATGATCTCGGGCGGAGTGAAGGCCAACCGATTTCGGTACTCTTTTTCGGAATAGAGCCTGATGCAGATGCCATTCTGCACCCGCCCGCAACGGCCTTTTCTCTGGTCGGCGCTGCTCCGGGAGATGGGGCTTATAGGCAGGCTGTTGATCCGCATCTCCGGCTGATACTGGGAGATACGGGCCAGGCCGGTGTCGATCACATAACGAATGTCGGGAATGGTGAGGGAGGTCTCAGCCACATTTGTGGCCACCACGATCTTGGCACCTTTGACTTGATAGACTCTTCCCTGTTGAGTTCCGGGGAGGCGAGCATAGAGGGGAAGAACAGTCGTTCCTAGATAGCGTCGTCCCTCCAGGCGTTCACATGCCTCGAGAATGTCCTGCTCTGTGGGCATAAAGACCAGGATGTCGCCAGTCTCCTTTTTTCGCTTCCGTTTGATATGGTCAACGGCTTCCACTGCCAGGTCCACATAGTCTGCATCGCGAGGCATGCCGGGAACGGATTCGGCCGGGAGGTATTCGACCTTCACAGGATATTGACGGCCGCTCACTTCGATCACAGGGGCATTTCGAAAAGCACGACTAAATTTTTCTGTATCAAGTGTCGCTGATGTGATGATAAGCTTGAGCTCTGGGCGAATGTCTAGCAACCTCCGTATGATGCCCAACAGAAAATCGATGTTCAAGCTGCGCTCGTGGGCCTCGTCGATGATCAGAGTGTCATAGGCAGACAGATGGGAATCGGACTGGGTTTCAGCCAAAAGCATCCCGTCTGTCATAATCTTGATAAAAGCTTCCGGAGGTGTCCTATCCCTGAAGCGGATCTTGTATCCTACCGAACGGCCGAGGTTCTCGTTGATTTCGGAGGCGATCCGGTGGGCAATGGTGATGGCCGCGATCCGGCGGGGTTGAGTACAGGCGATCATACCTGATACGCCCTGGCCTGCCCTGAGGCACATTTTCGGAAGCTGGGTGCTCTTCCCACATCCTGTCTCTCCGGATATGATAACCACCGGGTGATCCTGGATGGCTTTGATGATCTCTCTGGAGCGGGCGCTGATGGGAAGTTCCTGGGGAAAGGAAACTCGGGGGACATGTCGTGCACGAGCTTTCCTTTGCTCGACGGAGGCGGTAAGCTTCTTCTCGAGATTGATAAGTTCCTGAAGGACGTGCTTTTCTTCCTTTTCCTGGCTGGTTTTCTGTAGCCGGGTCAGCTTATGCCGTACATAAGACCTATCCTTGAGCATGGCATGTGGCAGATGGGAACGGATTTGGTGAATAAGTGCATCCACTGAAGCTTCCGAATTTTTTTTATCCATTTTGAGCCGGCCACATATTGAGTGGTCTCGACACTCTTATCATAGCCCAATCTGCTTCAGAATCAAAGATTTTTTATATGCTCTGGCTGATCTAAACCATTGAATTCAAACAATATAACTCTAATTTCAACCGGATTATTTGTCTTAAAACACACTTTTTGCTGTCAAAAAAGCATCTCTAAGACAAAATCTGAGAGCTGCTCACTGAATCCTTCATTCTCTAGCAATAAACCATAAACCATTGTGCTTTATTTAGAATGCTTTTTTTGGGTGGTAAAAGGACGTTTTAAGTATTAAAATGATCGATTTAAATTGAATAATTTCTTTATTTTCATTAAGTTATGTCAGCCAAAGCACAATATCTAAATATCATATTATAGAATACGTCATTAAT
>CAYOSH010000064.1:0-11724 GCA_964406575.1 uncultured Eubacteriales bacterium
CTTGGCGGCCGATTTTCAGGCATGCTTAAGTTTGCCGGGTGGGACGGGGTTGTTATCCAAGGGAAAGCAGATAAACCGGTCTGGATCGACATTAGAGATGACGATGTCCAAATCAGGGACTGTGCTCCCCTATCACTTTGGGGTAAGGAAACGTGGGATTGCCAGACAACCATCTGGGAGTATGTGCTATCGGATGGGAAATCCGGCGATTGGAACAGCCCTGCCAGGAAAGAAGGTGGCAAGACAACCCAGCGTCCGGCGGTGGTTGCCATCGGGCCGGCCGGAGAGAATCTGAGCCGGTTGGCCTGTCTGATACACGATGCCAGTAATGCTGCGGGACAGGGTGGTTTTGGGGCTGTTTTTGGATCAAAAAATCTTAAGGCAGTCAGTGTGCTCGGAACCGGGCAGGTGGAAATCAATAATCCAAAGATGCTCATAGCAACTCGACTATGGCAGAAGGAAAATTACGCCTTTGATCTTGCTCATTTGAAAGAAACCTGGGGCTCATTTCAATTTCAAAGCCCGCCTGCGGCTATTATAGATTGGAAAGGAGGCCGCCCGAAGATTGACCAAAGACCACAGGCCTGTATGGGATGCCATTCTGGCTGCCGGGCCAGATACAAAGACTCCTCGGGTAATGAAGCGTCATGCATTGCATCCGTATTTTATGGGGATGCCCGAAACCTTGATATCCAGCGATTTGCAAGTGATCTGATCAATCGATACGGTCTCAATGCTGTAGAAATGCTTTTCGGTTTAGTGTATATCCGTATTCTTCAACAGACTGGTCGGTTGAAGACAGCTAAAATTCCTGATTGCCCTCTTGATTTCAGCAAGTATGGAAGCAAGGAGTTTGTTGAGCAATTTGTGAAGATGGTCGCGTACGGTAACGATGGGAATGGCAATGAAAACCAATTCGGCAGAGATATTTCCGGTGGATTTGTCAGGGCAGCCGAAAAATGGGGAAGAAGGAAAGAGGATCTGGATAGCGGAATACTTGCCTTTCCCTATTGGGGTATACCTGTACACAAGGAGCCAAGAGCCCAGGTTTACTGGGGCTACGGCACGTTGCTCGGTGACAGGGACATCAATGAGCACGATTTTGACTTTATTAAATGGGAATATGGGCAGGCAAGAGCCCAGGGCGGAACTCCCGCATTGACAGCTGAGGAAGTCGCAAAAATTGTCACCGACAAAATGGTCCCCTTTCAGGGCGATCTTGATATGCTCGATTTCAGTGAGAATAACATCTATTCCGAACACATGGCCAAATTGGTCTCCTGGCAGCGGTATTACACCCGGTTCTGGAAACAATCCATGCTTTTCTGCGACAGTCGTTGGCCCGATTTCGTGAATATTCACAGGCCTGATAAAATTGGCTCAACCGGTATTGCTGAACCGAAATATATAAAAGTTGTAACGGGAAAGGACTTTTCCTTTCGAGACGGAATAGATCTGGGTCGCAAGATCTGGAATCTCGACCATGCCATCTGGACCCTTCAGGGCCGTCACAGGGATATGGTCCATTTCGTTGATAACGTATATGAAAAGAGACCGCTTTTCCCCGTTGATGTCCGTAATGCACATATGCCGGGTAAAGAGAATGGGAAATGGGATTACTACGGCTATTCCAAGAGAACTCTGGACAAGAACAAATTCGATGAATTCAAAACACGATTCTATCGACTCCAGGGCTGGGATACGAGCTCAGGCTATCCCACACGAAGCACGCTGGAATCCCTCGAGTTGGGCCATGTGGCTGATGAACTCGAGAGAAACAACAAGATCGGAAAAGAATAAGACTGAGAGAAAAGATCCTACCCACACTCGGTACACACGGAATAGGAATCAGTAGGTTGGCAGTTCGAATCTGCCTTGGGGCGTAGCACTAATTGCTTTTTTGAAATGGGTGTTCATTTGATCAGGTCAGATCAAACTGGCTATCTCAGAGGAGACCAGACAATATAATCATTCTTGAAGGTCGCTGTTGTATTTCTGTCAATTCCAAAAACTAGACACCAGTAATTTACCGCTCTTTTGCTTAAGTTCCGCCGCTCGATAAGAACTTTAACAAATCTCGTTTGACCATACTTTTTCTGAACTTCTTCTATGTAGTCAAATCCGCCAAAATTGATTGCTCTTTCGATCTCTATCTCCGGAGTTATCGTTTTTGGATCTCTGTCCCAGAACAGTTCTTTTCTCATTGGATAAACCTGCTGAAAAACTCTTTTATTTCCTTCCAGTCGGTTTCTAATAACTTGTGGAGATGATCGTCCTCTTGGACAAGCATTATAGAATCGAGCTCCCGTTCCGCATCATCGAAATAAACCATTGCTGTTTTCAAATGGTATTCATACTTTTTCTCAAGACGATATTTCTGCTGGACAAAAGATGACAAATCCTCAAATTTAATTTGAGTGTGTTGGAGCAGATAAAAAAGGTCAACGAAATCTTTGGCTGAGCCTCTCTGAGAAATAGCTATGGCCTTCATAGCTGCGATATCGTCTAATGAGGCTGCAGGACATGTGACTTCATCGCTCAATTCCAGGCATTTTAAAGAGGACAAAAGATGGTATGGAAATGAGAAGAGAGAAAATTTTATTTTTTCTGCAGACAGAAAAGCAATTAAGCTTTCTTTTTCCATGATTTCCACATCAGCTGTGCTAAATTCTTCTCTCAGTTTAAAAACAAGCATTTCAGGATTAAACGATGTCTGTGTGAAGAAATCCAAATCAACGGATAGACGGTGATGTAAATAGTAATAGAGTGCAGTTCCACCCGCTAGGTAGCTTTCTGTGGGGAGTATTTGAGCTTTTAGAAGTTGAATAAGAATGTTTTTAAGATCTTGGATCTTGCTTTCCCAGTTCACTCCTTAATTCTAACATGAAAATGTTACAGATTGAATATTTTGTGATCATTTAGGTGCTTACATTGGGATGGCTGGGGAAGAATATGCAAAGGAGAGGCTAGAAGCTCTGACTACGTATCAGTAGGTCGCGACATTTTATTGTTCGCTATCATCACTTTCATCACGGATAATCCTGTTGAGGATAGGATCTCGCCATCTTAAGCCCACCTTTCCAGCTGAAAGGCCACCTAAACCCCAGATTATCCAGCGGGAACTCCTGATGGCAACAGATACAGAAGAATCATTCAGAGTTAGCTTTGCATTTTTCTGGAAATTCCGCTAACTTTATCTGAGATGAAGGAAAGAATTCTCCGCTTTAACCTCTATGTGGGTCTTCTTATCCTCGGAATTTCAGCCATTCTCCTCAGCATTCAATTTTCTTTCATGAAAACGTGGTTTTATTGTTTTGCCTGGTGGTCTTTTATTTTGGTGATGGACAGTTTGAACTTCAGGATAAGAAAAGTCTCCCCACTTTCTGAATCCTTAAAGACTTTTCTTTTTTCAGCTTTTATCTCGGTTTTTGTCTGGCTCATCTTTGAACTCTTCAATTTAAGGCTAAAGAATTGGCATTACCATGATCTTCCTTCTCAATTATTTGAAAGGTGGCTTGGCTACTTCATTGCCTTTGCTTCTGTGATTCCTGCCATGCGGGAGATCTCCCATTTTATAGAAGGCTTTCTAAGAAAAAAAAGTCTTGCCCTTTTTCGGCTGAAAGTCCCTCCCAATTTCCTGAAACTTTGTGTCTTTTTAAGCATTCTTTTCATTTTTTTAACCATCAGCTGGCCTCGACTATTTTTTCCTTTAGTCTGGCTATGTTTTATCTTCCTGCTTGAGCCTTTGAATTTTCGGTTGAAGAATGAAACATTTCTTGCAGATTTAGAAAGAAAAAATTGGATAAGGATTTGGAGTTGGATTCTGGCTGGTCTTGTGTCAGGCTTCTTCTGGGAATTATGGAATTTCTTCTCAGGTTCTCACTGGGAATATTCTCTTCCTTATTTAAATTTTTGGCGAGTCTTTCAAATGCCTGTCTTTGGCTACGCAGGATTTATGCCTTTTGCTCTAGAGCTCTTTGCTTTTTATCAGTTGTTTGCTTGGGTGCAAAGGGAGTTAGAAAAGAGAGTTCTTATTAAAACCTCAATGTTTATATTTTTAATTTTTTCTTATCTTGGATGTTTTTATCTGATTGATTCCTACTCCCGAAATGGTGGCTAGCGACCCTTTCACAACCTGGGAGCTTGGAAAGCATGGAAGCTCTTCATTTTCGCGTGGGCTTTGATGGACGAATTGCAGACTTGTCAAATCCTCTTGGATACTTTGCGTTATCTAATGAGCTTCAAATGAAGGGCTGACAGACTAAGAATAAGAATTGCCAAGGCTAAAAAGATATTCCTCTACCTATGGAAAGATGCTGACCCAGGGATAGCTGAGGTTGACGATGCGGGGGAGAGGCTGCCTAGATTGAAGAATATGCCGTAAATTCTGGCTCCCTGTTGTGTAAATTCACATTTTTTAGGTCTATAGAGAAAAAAAGTAGTCAATATTTGTTCAAAAGGGGAATTTTAAAAAGACGTAAAGCACTGATTATAATACGCTTATTAAATGTAGGCCGTCTAACTACGAATCAGCAGGTCGGCAGTTCGAATCTGTCCGCGTGCCAGAGGTTTTCCCATATTTTTAGGCTTTTCTTTGTTTTTGTCTTTTATACTTAAGACCCGTAGTTTCAGCAGGATTAAACACAATTTGGCACATATTTGGCGCATGGGGATTAGTCTGTCTATATTTAATTACTATCTATCCGGTTGGCTTTTTCCTTGCTCTTTCATGAGCTGATTCTACGATCAATCATCTCTATCCATCAATTAACAACCCATGAATCCCAAGCTTCCCCTTTTTTCGTTCCAAATGCGTTCCGAAAATTCATTGTTTTTTTTCAAGAGGACCCAAGGGACTTAAAATCCGCTGTGAAAAGATTCCGAGTTATTCTGTAGAGCATTAATTGCCAGTAACTTATTGAAAAATCAACAACTTCCGGTAAATAGAGGAATTTTATATCTTTCAAATTATCTGTATTGTCTGTACAGCCCTGTGCAGAAAGGAGGCACAAAAATGACACAGTCGAAAATCTTTTTATTCATACCTCAGCGAATCGACCGGATTGGCTGTTGCGGCTTTGATGGTTTGGGAACTGATTGTGAGAAGAGCCTTCCGATCCAGCCGGAGCACCCGGCTTCATTATTTTTGCGGGAGAAAAAGAAGACAGATAGAAAGCGGGATAAGTGCCTGAAATCACCAGCGTAACGAAGGCGATACCGAGCATGCAGAGCAGTAATCCAAAATTCCCGGATATGGACAAGGTGAGTGTTTTACCTGAAAGGGCATTTAATTTCGGAAGAAAAAGATAAACCAGAACGACCGCCAGGATAAATGAGATGGTCACTATGGCGGCCAACTCGGAATATACCTGCCTTCTTATCGACGGCTTGCTGGCCCCGATGACTTTTCTTAGCCCTATCTCCCTTGCTCTTTTACCCGCTGCTGGCTTTGAATCGTGATGCATTTTTTATTTCGGCATATTTGTCTTTCAAATAGGGAATCAAAGGTGCTGGTACTGAGTCGTTGTAGCTATTTGGATTTTCCGGTGGATAATTTACGAGGCAGAATATATCGTCGATATTTTCGTTGAATCTCTCATAGTCCAACTCATCCTGAACCCAAAGCATGATTAGCATGCAGCAGGCCATCCCTATCGCAAGACCCGAAATATTGATAAAGGAATAACTTTTGTTCTTATAAAAGTTTCTGAGCGCTACCTTCAGATAATTTTTGAACATAACAAACCTCCAATAAATCGAAAATTTGACGAACGGAAAGAGGGATCGGAACATGTGTCCCCAATACCAGAGATCGGCCGACCGGGACCCTCTTGTTGTGATGATATACGTGTATTCTTCACGAAGATTCTCTAGGATGGAGAATTGGTCCTCTTCCCAAGCCAATCTCCGAATTAACCACTCAGGCAAACGAGGGGGATTTAGATCTTTTTTTCTGTCAGAGTTCATGATTCATCAAAGGAATATTTGTTGATATCTTTCCATATGCGCTTGTGAAGTTCGATGGCGTCTTTCAAGGCCCGTATCCCCACGGGAGCGATCTTGAAATAAGATTTGCGCCGACCGCCCTTTTTGGGGAGAGGTTCTTCTTTGATCTTTTTGATGTAGCCCTTGTGGTCCATCTGTCTCAACAGGCCGTAGAGCGTTCCGTAGGTGTAGTCCTTGCCTATATCTTGCGGATCTGTCTCCGGATAGTCACGCCGTAGGCCTCATTCTCCAAACGCCAGATGGCCAGGAGCACCAGTTCTTCTGCTTTGCTAATCTCTTTCATTTCTCATCTCTTTTCATTTATTTGTGTTACACAAATATATATACGCAACTTTCAACCAAAAGGTCAGCTATGATATTTTAATCAGGATTTTATCACTGTGATGTTTGACACAAAAAACTACAAGGAGGCAGGCGTGCTCTTCGATTCTCTGGAGGCATTTAAGTAACGCCGATAAACAGTTTCACAGTACTTCATGCGTACATTGTTTCCTCCTGTCCACTATGGTTAGATTTTTAAACAACAAGATATTTACTTTAGGATTAGATTTTGCATGACTCGATGCGGCCGCTTGCAAACGCTTCCCAGATTCCCGATAATATTTTTTGTGATGCTGCACAACTTCCTGAAAATCGCCTACCGAAACATCATAAAATACAAAGGTTATGCCTTTATCAGCATTTTCAGCCTAGCGATCGGTATGACCTGTTTTCTATTTATCCTGCTCTTTATCGTGGATGAACTCAGCTTTGACAGATATCACAAAAACGCAGATCGTATCTTTCGCCTGGCAGACTCCTACCACGGTCCCGGCGGCATCCGCCAGGATTTCGCAACCTCCCCCGCCCCTTACGCCCCCACCCTAAAAAAAGATTTCATGGGTATCGAAGAGGCCGTCCGCATAATTCCCCAACGCCGCCTGGTGGAACACAAAAATCAACTGTTTTATGAAGACCATCTTTTTTTCGCGGATGCTTCCATCTTTCAAATCTTCACGTTTCCATTCCTTAAAGGCGATCCCGAAACAGCCCTGATCAAACCCTTTAGTGTGGTCATTTCCGAGGAAATTGCATCAAAATATTTCGGCGACCGAGACCCCCTTAATCAGATTCTTAATATTGAAAAAGAGGATTACATCATAACCGGCCTCATGAAAAATATGCCGAAAAATTCGCATTTTTATGCTGATATCTTCGCTTCCATGAAAACCCTCGAGCAGAATCCCGACTATCAAAAGGGCCATTTTCAGACCTGGGCCCGCCATGAGATGTACACTTATCTCCTCCTTCATAAAGATTTCCCCGCTTCCACATTACAGGCCAAACTGCCGGTTTTTTTAAAAAAATATTCCGAAGAGGAGATTAAAACTGATCTAGGGGGATACCTGTCAACGGAACTTCAGCCCTTAACCCGCATCCATCTGCATTCCGATAAACAGTTCGAAATCCAGCGCAACAGTGACATCAAGAATATTTATATTTTTGCATCCATCGCGCTTTTTATTCTCTTTATTGCCAGCATCAATTTCATGAACCTCACCACCGCCCGGTCCACGACCCGCGCCAAAGAGGTGAGCATCCGAAAGGTTGTCGGGGCCGACCGCGCCCACCTCATCCAGCAGTTTCTGCTTGAATCCTTTTTCTTTTCCCTGATCGCTATGATATTCGCAGCCATGCTTTTTGAATTAATCCAGCCGTGGTTTGCTGCTCTTACGGGGAAAAGTTTCTCCATAATTGGGGTGACAAACCTGGTTGTGCCCGGGGGCCTTTTTTGCATCATGATATTTCTGGGCTTGGTTTCAGGCAGCTACCCTGCTTTTATTCTTTCCGGATTTGAGCCGGCCCGGGTGTTCCGGGGAGTTTTTACTTTAGGCAGAGGGCATTCGCGTATTAGGAAAATGTTTGTAATTTTCCAGTTTGGGATTTCTATAGTCCTGATCATCGGCACTATCGTTATTCTGGATCAGCTCAATCTGGTTCAAAATCAGATACTAGGCTTTGATAAATCCAATGTCCTGATCATTCCCATTAGAACAAATTCCATTAAACAGAACGCTGAAGCCTTAAAAGCCGAGCTGAAGAAGAATCCTCGCATTCTTAATGCAACCATTACTGTCGGAGTTCCAGGGGGTTTGATGGCCACTGACGCCATCACCTGGCTTGATGAGGGAGGGAAACAGCTCCTGACCGTAAGGATGATCTACACAGACCATGATTTTATAAAGACTATGGGTATGAAGATCATTAAGGGGAGGGATTTTTCCCGGGATTTTCTCACAGATACTATGGAGGCTTTTATCATCAACGAATCGATGGTAAAGGAACTTCAGCTTAAAGATCCGTTAAAAACCCGGTTTGCCTGGGGAGGAGAGTGGCATGGAAAAGAGAAAAAGGGTCGGGTCATTGGTGTGGTCAAGAATTTTCAGTTCCAGTCTTTAAAAACCGATATCGATCCCCTGGTTATCCACATTGATCCTGACCGTACCCGGGTATTTGCCATCCGCATCAATCCGGATAACTTACCGGATACTATTGAATTTATTAAAAAGATATGGGTCAAATTTGATCCCGACCATCCTTTTGAATTTTCGTTTCTGGATGATACCCTTAACCGGCAGTATACAGCAGAGGAAAAATTAAGTCTGATTTTCGGCTACTTTGCTGTCCTGGCTGTTATCATCGCCGCCCTGGGGCTTTTCGGACTGATCGCTTTTATCGCCGAACAAAGGACCAAAGAGATCGGCATCCGTAAGATCGCAGGCGCTTCAACAGGTCAGATCTTCGCGCTCTTCACCTGGGAGTTTGTAGGATTGGTTTCGCTCTCAAATATCGTCGCTTGGCCAGTGGCTTATTTTATCATGTACAAATGGCTCCAGAATTTCGCCTACCGTGTCGGCATGCGTTGGCAGATTTTTCTTCTGGCGGGAGCTCTGTCGATTGGAATCGCGCTGCTGACTGTCAGCTACCAGGCCCTCAAATCCGCCCTCTCCAACCCTGTCAATTCCCTCCGCTATGAATGATTGTGAAAAACGCGCTGGACTTCAAACCCAGTATGGGATCATAAAACATCCTCTGAGGTCAACTTCCACACCTTCCCGCCAGAGGAAATTGTCAGCTTTCCTCATCGTCGCTTGAGGGTGTGTCCGAATCATTCGACGACATACACTTTTATTCGTGCCGTAGGCTGTGAATTGGATTTGCCAATGCAGCTTTGAGGGTTTGGTAGCTGACAGATATCATCGCGATCATCAGAGCAACAGCCGCAGCGAAAACGAAAAACAAAATGTTCAGGGAGGTGTGGAAGGCAAAACCTGACAACCACTTACTCATCACAAAATAGGCGACAGGCCAGGCGACTAAATTGGCTGCAATCACCCATTTGGAAAACTGCTTGGAGAGAAGAAAAAAGATGGAAGGAATGGAAGCCCCGAAAACTTTGCGAATTCCGATCTCCTTTGTCCTCTGTTCTGCCGAAAAGGAAGCCATGCCAAAAAGTCCCAGGCAGGCGATAAAAAGGGCCAAAACAGTTGCGATGTTGATGACTTTGCCTACCTTTTGGTCATTTTTATAGAGCTCATCGATGGATTCATCCAGAAACCGAAACTCAAAAGGATATTCCGGCGCCACCTCCAACCAGCTTTTTTTGAGTGTAGCAAGAGTCTCAGACAGATTTCCCGGCTGGATCTTGACTAGAAGGCTGTCATAATCATCCGGAGCATAGATCATTCCGAGGGGAGTAATGGCATGGTGGAGGGAGTCAAAGTGATAATCCTTTATAACTCCGATGATACGAAACCCGCGGACTCTTTTTCCGATGGGATCCATCATGCCCATGGCTTTGATGGCAGTTTCATTGACGACAATGGGAATTTGCTCCCCGCTTATTTCCTCTGCTCTGAAAAACCTGCCCTCAACAAGATTTAGGCCAAAAACCTTCAGGTAATCATGATCGACGGATAGAATATCCAACAAATAATGGGCATCTGTATCCCGGCCTTCCCAGTCATTCAGACTCATGGACCGATGATTGCCGGCGGGAGCATCGGAAGCTGCTGTAACCGCGATTACTGACATGTTTCTCGAAATCTCATTTTTGAGGACTTGATATCTTTCTTCCAGGCCTCCTCTCAGATCAAGACAGAGAATATGGTCTTTTTCGATTCCTAAATCCATGTTCCGGATATAATGCATCTGGCGGTTGACAATCACGGTCGCGATAACAAGGCAGATGGTCAGCACAAACTGAGATACAACCAGTGTTTTTCGGAACAAACCTCCGCAGGTTCCGGATGAAAATCTCGTTCTCAGTGTTTTAATGGGCTGGAAAGACGAGAGAAAAAGAGCGGGATAGCTGCCAGCGATCACTCCGGTCAGAGCGGCGATTCCCAGAAGACCAAGGACGAGCACCTGCTGAGTAAATATCTGAAAGGTCATTTCTTTTCCGGTGAGAGAGTTGAAGGCGGGTAAAGTCAGCTGAGCGAGGCCTACGGCAAAAATGAGTGCCAGTAGGGCGAGGAGAATGGATTCACCGAAGAACTGAAAAATAAGATTCCGGCGTTTAGCCCCAACCACTTTCCTCACTCCGACTTCACGCGCACGGTTCTCGGAGCGGGCTGTAGTCAGGTTCATGAAATTGACGCAGGCCATAAGGAGAATAAAAAAGGCAATCAGAGAGAAAATATAGACATATTTGATATCCCCTTCCGTACCAGAGGCGCTGATCCCGGCTGAATGGAGGTGGACTCTTGTTAAGGGCTGCAAGGAAACGGTCATGATGGTATCTTCATCATATTTTTTCAAAAAGCCCTCAATTTGTATGTTGAATTTTTGATAATCTGTGTGTTCATTCAGGAGTACATAGGTATGAATCCCGTAACTTCCCCAATCGTCCATCTCCCAGCCATATTGTTCCAGGGCGATAAAAGGGACCACGAAGTCAAATCGTATCTGGGAATTATGCGGAATGGTTTTCAGAACACCGGTGACCTGAAATTCATGCGTTCCGTCTACTTGTATGACTTGTCCGATAGGGTCCTTTTCTCCAAAGTATTTTTGGGCCATCCCCTCCGTCAGTACAATAGAAGAGGGGGCTGAAAGGACCGTATCCGAGCTGCCTTGGAGGAGAGGAAATGTAAATATTTTAAGAAGTTCAGGATCGGCGAAAGCAAAATTGTCCTCGTAGAAGCTATTGTCTCCGACCCGAACGATTCTTCCGCGGGATCGTCTGAAACGGACCGTCTCCAGGACCTGCGGATAATCACTTTTAAAAGCAGAACCAAAGCCGGTTGGAAATAGAGGATAAGAGAGAGTCCTGCTGTTTGACATCCGTTCGTGCTCTACAGCACGGAAGAGCTGATCGGCCTTTTCATGAAAGCGGTCGTAACTCAGCTCATTCTGGACCCAGAGAAGAATCAGAATGCAAGCGGACATACCGACCGCCAGTCCGGCCACGTTAATGAAGGAATAGGTCTTATGTCTTCTGATCTTACGGAGCGCGATTTTGATATAGCTCCATATAAGGGAGGGCAGAACTCGAGAGGGATGCCAAAACGGATATCTTCTCTCATAAAGTTTAGTTTTTTCGTATTCCTGCTTTAGGATGTCAGCCGGGGCGGACTTTTCGAGCGCTACACAAAAGGCAGCCTCCTCATTGAGACCTCTCTCGATTTGATGGTCGATCTCATCCCTGAGATGGGATTCCAACTCTGCGATGTCAGA
>CAYOSH010000065.1:0-6614 GCA_964406575.1 uncultured Eubacteriales bacterium
TAACGTATTATATATCAATACGTTATGAAGGGAAACAGCTTTTTTTATGAATTATCCAGGTTAGATAATCAGCATTAAGAGGTGTACGATGTCAAATGTTATAACACTACAACAACTAAAATCCCATCTTTGGGAGTCAGCCAATATTCTACGCGGCAGCATAGATAGCTCAGATTATTTACCGTAAGCAAAAAAACGAAATTTTTATAGTGTAAAAACCCCTTCTGTGAAAGTATGAGCTGCATTGATGTGATAACTCAGTCGGCGAGACCTGAAGGAGGAGGTAAATAATGAATATTCAGACACGGGATAGCCTTAAGATTTTCCTGGTTCCTGCGGTAGTTTTGGTAGCTCTGGTTCTGGCGGCTTCCCCCGCTTGGGGTGAACTCCCGCCGCTGATCCCGCGCGAGGTCTTGTTTGGTAATCCGGCAAAGTCGCAGGCACAGATCTCCCCCAACGGCAAGATTCTCGCCTACTTGGCACCCGACGAGAAAGGGGTCATGAACGTGTGGGTCCGCACTCTCGGCCAGAATGACGACCGAGTGGTGACGGCCGACCAGAAGCGGGGCATCAACGTCTACGACTGGCAGCAGGACAGCGAGCACATCCTATATGGTCAGGACAGAGACGGTGACGAGAACTTTCACGTTTATCAGACTAACCTGAAGACCAAGAACACGCGCGACCTCACCCCCTTCCAAGGGGTGCAGGCGCTACGTCCCATCACTGATTCAGATTTTCCCGACCAGATACTTGTAGCGCTGAACATCCGGGACCGTCGTCTCCACGATATGTATCGCATCAACCTGAAGAATGGCGCGGTAGAAATGGACACCGAGAACCTGGGCGACGAATCCGAATTTTTTGCGGACAACAAGTTTCAGGTGCGTGCCGCGAGGGTGTGGCTGCCGGATGGCGGCACGGAAATCCGCGTTCGAGACGACGCGAAGTCGCCGTGGCGCAGCTTCCAGAAGTGGGATCTGGAGGACAATGTCGTCATAAAGGGCTTCACACCCGACGATACGGGCATCTACTTGGCATCGAGTGTCGATGCCAATGCCCTCCGGCTGCTGGAGGTTGATCTGGACACCGGCAAGAGCGAGGTGCTGGCTGAGGACAAACAGTTCGACGTAGGTCCGATTCTAACGCACCCCAAAACGCACAAGCTCGAAGCCGTTGAGTTTATCCGTGAGCGGAGGGAGCGGACAGTTTTCGACAAATCCCTTCAGGCCGACTTCGATACTCTTGGGAAGGTTTGCGATGGCGACCTCTCCATCAACAGCCGCGACCTGGCGGACAACACATGGATCGTAAGCTACGAATTAGCCGACGCTCCGGTCGCGACCTATGCCTACGATCGCGCCGGCAAGAAAGCGACGTTTCTGTTCAACGACCGCCCGACTCTCGAGAAGTATAAGTTAGCGCAGATGCAGCCCATTTCATTCACGGCGCGCGACGGTATGACGATTTATGGATACCTCACACTCCCCGCCGGGCTTGAACCCAAGAACCTGCCGATGGTGCTGCTGGTTCACGGCGGACCGTGGATTAGGGACGTGTGGGGGCTAAATAACGAAGTCCAGTGGCTGGCCGACCGCGGCTACGCAGTGTTGCAGATCAACTTCCGCGGCTCCGAGGGGTACGGCAAGAACTACATCAATGCCGGTGAGCGTGAGTGGGGCGGCAAGATGAACGACGACCTGATCGATGGCAAAAACTGGGCAGTGAAACAGGGCTACGCTGACTCCAATCAGGTTTGCATCATGGGCATGAGTTATGGCGGATATGCCACGCTCGTGGGGCTGGCCTTTACGCCGGACGAATTTGCCTGTGGTGTGGATGTTGTGGGCATTTCGAACCTGATTACGTGGCTCACGCCTTTGAAACCGTTCAAGGCATGGCAAAAGAGGACTTGGGGGGACATTGAGACTGAGCAGGAGTTCCTGAAGTCGCGCTCGCCCCTCTTCAAGGCGGACCAAATCAAGGCGCCGCTTCTGATCGGACATGGCGCCAACGACCCTCGGGTAAAGCAGGCGGAAAGCGACCAGATTGTCGAGGCGATGCGCAAGAACGGGAAGCCGGTTGAATACATCGTTTTCCCCGACGAGGGGCATGGCTTCGCCCGCCCTGAGAATCGCATGAAGTTCTACGCTGCTGCTGAAGCTTTTCTTGCGAAATATCTGGGCGGACGCGCCGAGCCTCCTTCGGAAAAGGAAAATGTTGACGATCTTCGCAGATAGGGTCGGCTGAAGGGGTCAGACTTTGGTCTGGACTCAACACTTTATTGTATGGTGCGAAAAAGAGTGATGTGGAGGGATTACTCAAATTTGATGAAGGGCCTGATTTAAAGAATCAGAAATCCACCTTGAGAAAAAGAAAAATTCAAGTAAAGGGAAGCATACAACGTATTGAAGCAATTGGAGTATTACGCTTATATAAAGAGCTTAATGGTATAATTTATTAATATGTCTCGTATTCTTTTATGATTCTTCCTTAAACTTATCCGAAGTAGCAGATTCGAGGGGGAGGCTTCAGTTTTTGCTCTAGATATGGGTGATATTCCCCATCTTAAGTCTGCTACCACACATCATCTCTAAGTAGTTGACAAAGTGGGTGATATAATCCCAACACAAAGTCGTCTTATCGTTTGTTTTTACCTCAGTGAGGTTATTCTCGATCAACCCTTAAATTACCCACTCTGACAATTGACGCAATTGACAAGAAATCTCATTTTTCCTTGTCAACATTTTGTTCATAAACACATCTAGTTGGGCGTGCCACTTTTCTCCAGGCTTTTGTATCAAAATCAACAATTTAGAATTGAGTATTGCATTTTCGGCTATTAAGTCAGGTTATGTCATTTTAAGTCATTTTTAGTGACATTTTACTGACCGAAATACTGACCGGGAATCAATGAGGAGAATTTTGTTTATTACGCAAGGGACTTAAAATCCTCCGGGAAAAGATTTCGAGTTTTTCTGTAAAGCATTAAAAGCCAGTAACTTACTGAAAAATCAACAAGTTCCAGAAAATTGGGGTGTACTGCATTATTCCAATTATCTGTATTGTCTGTATTGTTCTATGCAGAAAAGGGACACAAAAAAGACACGGTGGAGCAACCACCATTGTCATTTAGAAGTGGAGGAAAATATTATCTGAACGGAAAATTCTAATTTCATTTCTATTTTTATTCATACCGTAACGAATCAACTGGATTGGCTGTGGCAGCTCTTATGGACTGAAAGCTGACCGTGATAAGGGCGATAAGAAGAGAAAGCCCGGCTGCCAGCAGGAGTTCCTGCTGGACATGATGAGGCGGAGGCGGCCGTTCGGCTTCAAAGGTCAGCTCGAGATGGCGGATGACCCTAACGGAAATACCCGTACTCTTTCTCGAACCGGTCCTCATATTCTCGAAGGAATCGCTCGAAATAATAAAAAAACACCCGGTAAAACACCGCGTGTTCCGGATGTCGCTCGCGGTAGATCCCTGCCATGGCAGGAAGGATGATTCACGAAATGGGCCAGGAAGCAGAAAAAAGCCTCAAAGACCCGATACTCCTGGGATGCTTCTGTCATAGGTCAGGCTATCTTAGTAAAAATGTCACCAGATGTTGACGATGAAAGGGATAATTTGACAACCATGGTGTCGGAAAATAAAAAACAATTAATTCTGGTGTCCATATAGTGTCCATAAGAGATCGAAAACGGCATAAAATCACATGACAGAATCTAAATCAGAAACAATGTAAGTTTCTGATATTAAATATAATTAGCTCATTTTAAAGGATTTAGCTCAACCCTTTGTTTTGGATTCGAAGTCCTCCGCTCTATCCGCTGAGCTACGGGCGCACCATGTTTAGAATCAATGAGTTAGAAGTCTTTCTATTGCCGATTTTCAAGACTGTGACCAAAATTATAACCACTTATTTTACAATTATGACAACCTGAAATCAACGATTTCAACTTTATACTTCTATGTTATTTGATCAGACACAATACGGTCACATAAGTATTGAGGACATAAATGTATGGCATTGCAACTTACAGAATATAATAAAATTAGTTATCATAAAGATATCCTAGAACGGTGGACTTAAAATCCTTTGATTTAAGGTCTTGAAATAATTAATTTAGCGACATTCTGTTCAGCGGACTATCAATAGCTTGAGGAATTTACTAGAATCTAAAAGCGTTTTCAGATCAATATAGCTGAATATATATCCGCATCCGATTTGAAGCTTATTTCTTAATTCGCGAGGCCGCTATCATTTGATACATTTTTAAATTACCGGCACGGTCTGGAAATGCAAAATCTTTGTCCGTATCAAGCCTTACAACAAGCACGTATTTTAATTCTGGAATAATGGCTAGAGAATGAACTCCAAGACCGGAGAAGAAATATCCGACGCCCCCAATTAAGTTGGCCAGAGGGGTATCTTTAAGCAAAATTCCCCAACTATAACCGAATCCTGCCCCATCTTTTTCAGAGTATGGCGTCGTGCTTTCCTTCATCCATCTTTCCGAAATGATCCGTTTTCCATTCCAGACTCCGCCTTTTTGATATAATGCACCGAACCTTGCCATATCCCGGGCGCTCATCCGGAAAGCATATTTGGGATGCTCTGACTTTTCCCGTTCCCAATAATAAAAACACTTTGACGGATCAAAATCCTGCATGCCTATTGGATCAGCAATATGCGTTTTAAATGCATCGAATATTTTTTCATCTGTAAGTTTTTCAAAAATGACTCCTAAAACGTTAAAATCCCAGTTGTTGTAATAATAAAATGTTCCCGGCGGATGGCTGCCCCGTTCAGGCCTTGATTTTTCCATGTCGGATGTTTCTCCAGCTGCAGGATGATATATTCCGGACCGGGACTGTAGTAGCTGTCTTACTGTAGCCTTTTTTTCCTGTTCCGTTAATTTTGGAGGAATATCATCTATACCAAGATCTTTGATTGTCATGTCGAGATCAATAGTGCCACTTTCAACATATATACCGTACAAAGCGCTTAAGAACGCTTTTCTAATGGAATGACATTTATAATTCTCGCTTATCTTGCCCCAGGAAAACATTTCTTTCCCATCATATAATATTGTTATAGCCGAGTAGCCCAGGGTATCGGCCAATTCGGCTGCTTCCTTTAATCTTTGAGACGACCACCCTGCTTTTTCAGGGCTGATTTTTACGAGATTTTCTTTATCCCGTGCGCCCAAATCACTCACAAGAAAAAACGATAACAATATCGCAGAGAGTATAACCTTCTTCATTTTTGCCTGCACATTTTAATTTAGAATAGATAAAAAGACATTTCTGTCTGATAACCCATCTTAAAGAGATACGTGTTTGACAGGGAAAAGTTTCTCAAATGAGAAGGAATACGATTATTACTGCATCCTAAAAAATTCTCTTTATTAAAAATCCCTGCTGGACAATTTGGAGCAGAAAGGGATGTTAAGCAGAAAAAATGAGCCTGAAGTGATGGAGTGTTTTATCAACAAATATGGAATTGAAGGAGAAATGCTGTTAAATAAATAAATTCACGACATGCTAATTTGTGACCGAATTATGACCATCTGAGGTATATTTCCATATACTTAGGTATACTTCCATATACCTTCAGATAATCAGTTAAATTTTTGAAAAGATTGACTATTACTTTGTTTTCAGGAGGTTAGCGAATATCACTAATTCACTTCATCTCCCACCAGGGGGTGCTAAATCCGTCTCTTCGGACGTTTGTTGCACAATGGACTTCGCCACCGTGTCTATGATAGAACTGTGCGTCCAAAAAGTGTGGGATCAATGGCAGGCCAGAGATAAGTCTCCGCATTTCTTCTTCCAGTTGATCCTTACCATCGATCACAGGGCCATTTGGAGCAACAATAAAGATATGCCCGTTTAAAACTGTGGAGTTGACCATATTGGGGACCAAAGAAACTCCGAATTTATTAAAAAGCGAAGGCACTCTGATAAAATCTTCTGCTCTAAGGCCAAGTTCACTTTTGAGTAGGTTAATATTCGGCTCTATACGTTCGCTCTGAAGTTTTTTGTTAAAATCCATTAAAACTTTATTCTTCAAGAGAGAGGAAACAGTCGCTTTTTCGGAGTCGAGATTGAGCACCTCTAATTCTCCGTATTCATCATCCTTCCATTTCTCAAGCAAGGCAATCGAAGCTTCTGTATCGACCACAAGAACTTTGTAAGGATGCTCAGGATCACTGCTGGGCAGGAACGAAAGGATTTCATCAACATGTTTAATCAACAACCAACCTGTATCAAGTCGTAGTGCTGGTGCTTGAACGCCTTGAGCTTCTAGCATAGCGATGATTTCAGGATTTAACGATGCCTCCTTTGGCCCATCTGGATTGTAGCCGCAGTATATGCGGCCGAGTGGATACCCTGATAATGGAGGCGTAACCTCCAAATTTCCGTACCAGTCCAACCAGCGATTGCGTCCTCTCCCACCCCCATAGCTCTCTCGGTATGTTCCTACGCGAATCCAACCGAAATTTGGCCCTAAAAGGTTATCCTTCGCATAATTATCGAGCGATCTGTTCCGGTTTGCGATGAGGACCACATTCATCTTCTGACCCGGCATCTCCGAGTACCC
>CAYOSH010000065.1:6714-9314 GCA_964406575.1 uncultured Eubacteriales bacterium
TTCCCATCCCGATTCACATCAGCTACAATTTGAATTCTGATCGTGGAAATAGAATCCTGAGCACTCAAAAGGGCTTGAGTTAGAAAAATTACCGTTACGGCTGCTAAAAAAATCAGAACTTGATTTGTAGATTTTCGAGCGGACATTCGACCTCCGACTGTGACATTATCATTTCATATCGTCCATTTCAATATCTGATAATTTTCGAGATCAATTAATTTTTCTAATAGGTTGGAGAAAATGTTGAAATCTAATTAGACGCCCTCCGCACTATCCACTGAGCTATGGACGCACCAAATTGAGCAGGATTGTTAGGCAAATCAGATAAATAAGCCGGAGCGCTTTTTTCTTAGGGAAAACCAGAGAAAGTACCGAGATCCGTTGCGGTTTCAGGGAAATTTCGAAGAATTTTATGGTCACTTGTAACAAGTTTCACATCGAGATGTCTGGCCAAAGCGACATACTCACAATCGTAAGCCGAGCAGTCGCTCGCTGCAACCAAGTCCAACACAAGATCGGACGGCGGTAGGATTTCCCGACCCTCCATTGTCTGCAGGGCCGATCTCATGATCAGCTTTGTTTCATCAAGCTTCAGAATATGGCGGCGGATATATCCCGCTAACACATTTCGAAATTCACTTTCCCAAAGGGGAGGTGCTACCCAGTACGGGTCCTTTTGGAGGGCTCTAAGAGCCAGCGCCGTCTTTTCGCTATGGACGTGGACATAAATGATAATGTTAGAATCCACAACGATCATTTTCGGCCTTCATTCTTCCACTGTTCGAGCTCTTCATCCCGAACACGATATTGAGCTGTCAGCTCACGGATCTTCCGCGTCCGTTCCAGCGTGGAATCGACGTCGATCGGCGGTGTCTCGAGTGCTCGTTCAATGACGGCAATAACTTCTTGATTGATGCTTCGGCGATTGGATTTGGCGCGTCGTTTCAGCCTCTCATAGACATCAAGAGGAATGTTTTTTATTGTTAACGTGGCCATGATTATACCTTAATGGTTACAATTTGATTCCATTATAACTCCATTATGGATTCTTGTCAAATCATTTCCATCCCTTTCTGGACTGTAATTAGACTTTCAAATCAGGGAATGTGATGTCAATTAGACGGAAAACAGATCTGCCCTGTTTCGCCAGTTATTGTGGCGTAGGCTTGCCAAAGGCTGTGAACTCTAGCACACCAAGAGGAAGATCTTTTGGCCAGTTGGTAATAGTCAGTTTCACATGACGGCACTTAACCGGAGTGATTTCATCGAACTCCACAGCATTATCCCGGTCATTTTTAGTCTTGTCCACGACAGTCGTAAAGGTTTTGCCGTCTGAGGAAACCTCGATCTTGTATTGCCGAATTCTAGGCTTGCCTTCTTGCCCACCAAGTCTGTAGTCATCCCACAGATCTCCCTCCGGTAGCGTGAACAGAATCCGGGCAGAGTCGACAATGTACATTTGTCTGGATTCGGCACCGAGGTCTAATGTTAGCCATGGTTCCGTGTCATTCTCGGCAGGCGCCCACCAGGTTCTGTTGTTGTTATCTACAGCGTAAGGGGCATTTCGTCCGGGCGCTTCGCTGCTTACGCTGTAGTTTTTGTCCTCTGACAGCGGATATGAACCGCTGTCGTTATCCTCCCATGGCTTGGACTTGACGCCCGGTGCCCACTGGGGCGTCTCTGATGGACCTCTGATGAACATGTTTCCCTGATCATCAAAGCCGACCGGATCCATGCCGATACGGCGCTCAAACATGCGGTTCCAGTTCCGATAGAGGAGGGTGTATATGGCCCAAAGGTTACCATCCGGCCCCTCGACGACGCTGTGATGGGCGCAGCCGTTGATCAGACCTCCGCGATGAAGGAGAATCGGGCTCCCCTTGTAGTAGGCATACGGTCCCAGTGGATTCTTGCTGGTGTACACGCCCACAGCATATGTCTTCCAGTCGGTTCCGGGGGCAGCATACTGAAGGTAGTAGGTACCATTGTGCTTGGTCATCCAGGGCCCCTCGATCCAGCTCTGCTCGCTGTATTCGTTCCAGTTCCCGTAACGTTCCCAGATGTGGGTAGTTTCGAAGCGGAAAAAATGTTGGGGAGTGTTGAGGAATTTCCTTAGGCCTTTAGAGTCGAGTTCGACACCGTATATGCCGGCTGTGGAGCCTCCAGCATAATACAGGTAGACTCGGTCATCCTCATCAACAAAAATCGCTGGATCGAACACTCCCCCATCCTCCCATCCATGACTGGGGTCACGCTCTCTCTCGAGTCTCTGACCTTGTTCGTCCATGAAATCGCCAAAAAACTCAAAGGGACCTAACGGACTGTGGCTCCGGAAGAGCCCGATATCGTTACCGGTCAGGTATACGTAATCCTTATAATCGAAAGCTGTCGGAGCTGTGATCTTACGGCCTCCCTGGATAGATACCTTGTGACACTGCCAATGCACCAAGTCATCAGAAGACCACACAGTTGCCGCAGCGTTTCCGGCGGATATGAGCCCTCCGGTTAGATATAAATAGTATTTTCCTTGATACTTAATGACAGTGGGATCAGCGAGCCGTCCAGCGTTTTCCATGACAAGCGGATTAACATAACGCAGT
>CAYOSH010000065.1:9414-10854 GCA_964406575.1 uncultured Eubacteriales bacterium
GCGGATTAACATAACGCAGTCTCTCATCGAGAGGATTACTGTAGTAAAGCGCCTTATTCGGCTGGCCATCTACAGAACTTTCCCTTGTGCCCTGAAGCGCCTTTAGCAAAAACGGTGCGACGACCAGCACTAAAACAACAGTCAGGATTAATTTTCGTGTTTTCATGGATCTCCTCTCTGTTTTAAAATGGACCTTCAATAAAGACCCATGTAGGCCTCTCCAAGCTGTTCCTTTTATTTTGCTTTTCCGACCCTGGTTTCCCAGGTGGCCCAATCGCCGCCGAATGGTTTTAGACCCAGGTCAGATGGACTGGTGGGAGCAGGGACTAGAGCTTCATAAACCTGCTGGGCGTGGGCCTGCGATCTGGTGAAAGACGTGGCTGCTTTTGATACCCAAAAAAGGGCTTCGTTTCCGGTGGCCAGCAGTCCCTTATTGAAATAAACTTTGCCCTGATAATATTCGGCATTGGCTAACGAATACAGCTCATTCAAGGCAGCATATCCGGTATCTGTGAAGTTAAGATACATTAGCTTTTTGTAGGCAGTGGCGATGTTTATGCTGGCTGCCTTTTGTACGGCCTCGACGGCCTCTATGGGATTGGCGGCGAGAGTCAATTTATAGAAGGTATGCGTTCCTTCGATGTAAGGGTAGCTCGAGCGCATCTCTTCTCCGTCTGATGCGGTCGAAGAATGGATTACGCGGCCGGCAGGACCCGTACAGATATAGGCGACACCCTCATCTCCATCATCAGGGAACAGAACCGAAACCCAAGAATTCGACGGGCGGCAGACTTTGGCATCCCAGCCCCCCTCCGGAGGATTAGGGGGGGCATCGCCCGGGAAACGCAGCATCATTTTCATGAATTCCGCATCGATATGGCCGTGGTAATTGCGCAGCATATCCCAGATCATCAGGTTACGGGGGGCGGAATAATTTCCGTATCCGCCGTGCTGCTTGATAAATTCCCCTTTTTTTGTGGGCATCATCTCTTTATTCAGGTAGTTATTCGTCGAATAGAGAAAATCCTTCTCTCCGAAATCACCGGGTTTCCTGACACTCTGAATGGCTGCTGTTTTTTCAACCACGCAGGCATTCCCTTTGACATCGACAAAATGAAAATTCTCCGGGACGTTTATCTGCCAGGGCAGAAGCATGTCTCTGGCCTCATTAGCGCTGCTTGCAAAACGCACAATGTGGGTGAGGGAACATGACCAGGACAGCCCATAATTCGTATCGACATCCCGGGGAGAACCGCCTCCCCCGCTGTTTCCCACAAAAAGACCCCGGTTATTCATCAAGAAATGATCGCCGATCTCACCGGCTTGAGCACCGCATATATAGTTATTTCCAATATCCGGAAAGGCCAAAATGATCACTCCGTATGCGGCTTCACCCGCATCAAGGGTATCCATTCCGATCAAACGCCCGTTTGTGGTGGC
>CAYOSH010000066.1:0-10841 GCA_964406575.1 uncultured Eubacteriales bacterium
GCAGGAGTGAACGTTTGACATTTCGTGTCATTGTGTTAAGTTTATGGATAGAGTGTTAATGCGGTGGATGAGGTGTTAAAATGAAAAAATCTCTCATTTCGACTCTATGTATCCTGACTTTATTTTGTCTCGTCTCCACCGGTGATCTGTTCGGTATCCAGGCCATGGGATATGGCCGTCTTGAGGGAAGAGTCGTCGATGAAGAAGGGAATCCTATCCCCAACGCAACCATCACGGTGGAGAAGCTGCAGCATATCTCCAAGAAATTAACCACCTTTTCAAAATCGGTCACCACTAACGAAAAAGGCGTTTGGATAATGTTCCATGTGCAGGGGGGCGATATTATCGTGACAGCCACAGCCGAGGGCTATTTTCCTGAAACAGAAAGAGTTGAGATCTCGCAGGACTACCCAAACTTTCACGTCAATTTCAAGCTGAAAAAAGCAGCAACCCCGACAGAACTCCCTGAACCCGAAGGATTATCTATAAACACTACCAAGTATTTGGAGGAAGGGGCAAAATATTTTCAAGAAGAAAAATTTGAAGATGCTATAAAACTCTACCAGGTTGTCTTAGATAACAATCCTGAGAACTATCTCGTTCACAAGGACATCGGCAATTGCTACATGAAGATGGAACGATATGACCTTGCAGAAAAGGAATTTCTAGAATTCCTCAGCGCGGCAAAACTGGAGAACAGCCCCACCAGCATTCCCATGCAGTCTGATGCCCTATCATCTTTGGGGACGATCAGCGCGAGAAAAGACGACAATGAGACTGCCCTCAACTACTTTCTCGAGGCTTATGAACTGAATCCCATGGATGAAGAAGTCAATTACAACCTGGGAGAGATCTATTTTTCTTTGAGGAACATAGATGAGGCCATCCGATACTACAGAATCGCCTCTGACATCAAACCCTCCTGGCCGGAGCCTTACATGAAACTCGGTTTTGCTTACCTCAACAAAAGCGACATGCCCAAAGCCAAAGAATATTTCGAAAAATTCCTTGAAATTGCGCCCGACCATCCTCAAGCTGAAGGGATCAGATATATCCTCGAAGACATCAAGGACGAATAATCCAAGTGTGAAATGGATGATTCGTGAGTTGAGATTGCTGCAAAGGCAAGGAAGTGGCCCACGAAACTGTAGTGAACCACTGTAAGTGGGCTACAACAAAGACTTTGTAGTGAGATCGGCTCGCCCGAAGGGTAAAAAATGCCGACAATAAGAATATATAATTTTTTAAAAGAAATGTATCGGCAGTTTTTACGAATAATTCATTTTAGAAGGCGATACTGAAGCCAAACCTATACCCCGGTTCTTCGCCTCTTTGTATCGGATAGACAACTTCCCACGATAAAATCCAGACTCTGGTGCCGAGGGCCATGTAAGGAAATTGGTACCCATTGTTCCGGGAGAACTGCCAACCCCCTCCCCCATAAAACCAGAATATCCAAAATTTGCGCGGGATCATGTAGGAAGCCCCGCCTTGAAAATAGAGGTCCCCATTGGAGCCCTCATAGTCCACATTCCCCGTAAAATATAAATTCCGTGCGACTTGACGTTTATAGCCCACCCTCACCGGATTAATGACAAAAGAGAATGTCAAATAATTATCAGCGGGTTGATTCTTTTTAGAGCTCGCCAATCCTTCATCGAGACAAATTCCCATCAGTAGAATACTCAGTAAGCCGATCATCATTATTTTTTTCATTCTCTCCTCCCAAATCCTCAATGATCCTGGTTAATCTTATCGGATCTTGTTATCTCCTGTTTAATCTTATTTTATTCCTGTTCGTTTCTCTTTCTGTTTAAAACAAAAACATAATATTGCAATCTACGTGCCAAATCTTCCAATCAGTGTAATTAATTTAAGATTGTAGCAAAAAAGATACAATTGATGAGATTTGAGGGAGAAAAAGTTTCTTAAAACGATCATTTATACCCAAAAAAGGCATTCTAAGGCATAAAATGTATCTATATTTAGCGTTATCTTATTTTTTTTCAAATAGATGTCGAGGCCCGTCCCCATATATAATACCATATACTCATATACTATACCAAATTGTTGCGTTTTAATCCGTCGCTCTTATTCATACCGCAGCGAATCCCCGGGATTGGCAACCGCCGCTTTTACAGACTGATAGCTGACCGTAAAGATGGCGATAAGAGCCGCCATTAATGCGGAGAGGACAAAAATATCGATGCTAATGCTCGTCCTGTATGCAAAATTCCGGAGCCAATGGTTCATGGCGAAGTAAGCGAGCGGCAGAGCGATCACACAGGCCACAAACACCCACTTTGTAAACTCTTTTGACAGTAGCAATACGATATTCGGAATGGATGCCCCCAGCACTTTGCGCACGCCAATCTCTTTAACTCGGAGTTCTGCAGAATAGATAGATAACCCAAAAAGGCCCATACAGGCGATCAAAATCGCAAGCACTGAAAAGTACTTGAAAATGTTGCTGACAACTTCTTCGGAGCGGTACAGTGTGTTCAGAAATTCATCCACAAAAGTGAATATCAGCGGGTGCCCCGGAGCGATCTCATCGAGTTTGGCCTTCAGGAATTCCATCGCCTCCGGGATATTCCCGCCCTGGATCTTCACGAGCATATAATTTGCGGCGCTGGGATTGTAATCGAGAACTAAAGGATCGACACTGTTATGCAGCGATGCGTAGTTGTAGTCCTTGAGAACTCCAAGAATTTTGACCCTTCCCTCATCGGCATGCCAGGCTTTTTTCCCGACGGGATCTTTTAGGTCAAGAGTTCTCACTGCGGCTTCGTTGATGATAAAAGCATGTTTCCCCGGTGACATCTGCGCAAAACTCCGGCCCTCTTTGAGTGTGAGGCCGAGTGTTTCGATATAGTCCTCATCCACCCGCACATATCTCAAGTTAGGAAGATTTTGATCATCAGGTGTGCCCTCGGGTCTAAACACTTCATATCCACACCGTTCGCCAGGGAGCTTGGAGACAGCACCAACTTTCGACACCGCAGAATTACGCATCAGTTCGGCTTTGATGGCTTGACCGTTTTTGATAAACGATCTCCTTAAGTCACCGTAAAGCTTAATGGCCACAATCTGATCTTTATCGAATCCCAGGTCTTTTTCGTGGAAATATTTCATCTGCTTGTAGATGGTGACCGTGCTGAAGATCATAAACACAGAGATCACAAACTGGAAGACGACTAATCCTTTACGGATGCGTGCCGCAAATGATTTGGGATCCTTTATTCCTCTGATCGAATCGACAGGTTTGAAACCCGATAAAAAAAACGCCGGATAAAGGCCGGCGAGCACTCCCAAAAATAAGACAGCTGCTAGAAGAATCGCAAAATTTTGTGGCACAAGAATCTGAGAGAAGCTCATGCTTTTTCCGGAGAGCTGATTGTAAAACGGGAGGGCCGCCCTGAAGAGAAAGGCAGCCAAAATCCCGGAGGCTATGGCCATGAGCATCGATTCCCCTAAAAACTGCTTCACCAACTGGCGCTTGTGTGCGCCCACAACCTTCCGGATTCCGACTTCTTTCATCCGTTTAAAAGCATAGGCGGTCGTGATGTTGACAAAATTCACTCCAGCAATCAGGAGGATGAAAAATGCGATCGCAGAGAAAATATAGACATAAGCGATATTGCTATTAGGGCCAAATTCCTTTTCCATATGGGAGTAGAGGTGGATATCAGTGATGGGCTGCAGATACAACTGCCTGGTGCTCGATTGATCTTTGTTCGCTCCCTCACCCTTATCAAAGTTAGCGATAAAGCTAGGAAGTCTGGCCTCCACGTTTTCACCCGTGTGATGGGGATCGACGAGAACATACGTATAAAAAGCGTTCCACCCACGGGAAGTCATCGCGCCCTTGTTCACATACTTATACATCGTCGACATGGAAACCAAAAAATCGAAACGAAAATGTGTGTTTGATGGCAGATCCTCGATAACACCGGTCACTTTCCAGGGCTTTGGCCAATCACTGAGCAGAGTTTTCCCGATCGGGTCTTCTCGGCCAAAATATTTCTTTGCTAAGCTAGCGGTGATAATCACTTCATCCACCTCTTCGAGTGCTCTCTCAGGATCTCCCTGGAGAAAATTCAGGTCAAACATGGCAATTGTTTCTGGATCTGTGAAAAATCCCCCGTCCTCATCGAATCTCTTCACCTCTCCTTTTTCAGGGATATAACTCACCACCAGGTCTTGCATGTAAAAGAAGCGGGTAATCTGTTCAATCTCCGGAATATCATCTTGGATGGAAAGGCCTATCACAGGAGATGTGCACGCCCATCCTCTAGCTGTCGGGGAGTCGGAATCGATCAATCGATAGATCCGACCGGCTTTGGGAAAGTGCCGGTCATAACTGAACTCGTGTTTGACGTGAAATATAATGAGAAGACTGCAGGCCATACCGACCGACAATCCGATGATGTTTAAAAAACTGTTTAATTTTTGTTTTTGAATACTCCTTAATGCGATCTTCAGGTAGTTTTTAAACATGACGATACTCCAATACAAAAGATTCGGAAGGAATGCCGGGAACGCAAGAAACACTTGCTTCCAGTACCAAGATCTGGCCCTCCATGCGCCTTTCTCTCGGAAGTCCCGTAAAAAAACTTCGTCGCAATCGCCGAGCTTTTCTTCGCACTCAAACGGAAAAAGCAGGTGTTTCATCAGAAACACGGCGATTTTCGATCGTTTGGCCCCCAAATTTTTCATATTCAATTTTCCTGTTTAGAAAAAAGATCCCTAATTCCCGACCAGACAGATTCTTGAATCCTCTGGATAGCCCTGAGAGCGGCGATCCCCTTCTCTGTGACTCCGTAGATGCATTTTCTCCGGCCGCCCCGTTCTGGAATGGGCTCACCATAACTTTTTGTCACATATCCTTTGTTCGTCAGCCTGTTGAGGGGCATATAGATCGAGCCAAAGGACCATTCCGTACCTGTCTCTCTCTTGATGTGATCCCTAATGGCAACGCCATAGGCATCTTCTCCAAGCTTTAAGATTGTCAACAATATGATCTCTTCTGCTCGGGATAAAAGTTTCATGAAGCACTCCGATCTTCAATTTCTATCAATAATTGATACTAATTATATAGACGTAATATTACAAAAAAGGTTTACTCCTTGAGGAAATTTGGAAAGTGAAAGTGGGGACAGGCCACAGTATGTTATTGTTATTAAATAGATTAACTCAATATTTGGGGTCTAAAAGGATCTTAAAAGCAGATTTTTTGGGGAAAAATCGTTTGTCTTAGGAGGGAAAATAAATAGTAAAAACTAAACAAGAAATTAAAACTGGATGAAAATAAAGTTTCTTAGAGTTCTAATTTTCACCCCCAAAAAGATAATCTAAGACCAAAATAGCATCCTTTTTTAGCGATATCTTATTTATTTTCAAATAGATGTTATGGTCCGTCCCCCTTTTATACCCTTTTATTTACCTTATTTACGGTACCCCTTTTCCCCCCTTTTCTCTTTTCTTTTCGTCCCCCTTTTCCTTTTGCCTCAGGATGAAAGCTTAATTCTTGAGATATTTTTCCAATGACTCAAAAAATTGTTGGACATAACCTAAGGTAGTCTGGAAATCGTTGTGGTCGCCCACAAGCAAAGCCAGACAATTCACCTTGATTTGTCCGGCTTCCTGAAGGATCAACACATTCAGGATCGGTGGCAAAAAACCAGGATTGGATTCAATCTCGCCCACAGCATCCAGGAGTCCCCTATCTTTGATCTCTTCCCTGATCATAAAGCCAAGATCCTCAATAGCCTTCATCGAAGCTGTCCAAACGTCCTCGAATGAGGGATTGGCATAGAATTTTGTATCCTGCGATATGGATTCCAGCCTTTTTTCCTGCTGATGTGACGCGCATGAAAGCATCATCAAAAGAACTAGCCCTAATCCGATAATCTTGATCCTCATGACTGTTCCTCTGTTTCCCTTGCCTCTATTAAACAAACATTCTAAGTTCTTGTAAAGAAAAAAATTAAAATATTCTCTTAATCTCTGCCTTGATCTTTGTTACAATCTGTTACGACATGTATGATGTTAGATTAATAATTACGAAGCGACAAAAGAAAACCGCCTCCATAAACAAAACAAAAAAGAAAATAGAGCGACGTAAATACCCACGAGTAGATTTTATAAGAAGGGCGAGTTATCAGCTCTCCAAGACTTCTCGAAATGGAATATTCACTCAGGATATAAGCCAGGGGGGCATGTGCCTCCTGCTGGACAATGAGGTCTATCCGGGAATGATACTCAAGGTTAAGTTCGAACTGCCCGGAAAAAAATATATGCCCATAAACACGTATGCCGAGGTCATCTGGCAGGATAATTACCTCACCGGTGTCAAATTTATCAAACCAGCCAGTCAAACCCAAAACTGAATATCTCGGTCAACCACAAAACCAGCACAAAATGGAATCGCATTATTTCTCAACAGTCAAAAAATCCAGATCACTGCTCTGAACAAGCGCTGTGATAGAACTCGGCCACTGCGACCATACACGAGATATCATACTGGTTCGAATCACTGAAACGGATCGCGATCACGCCGCCAGGAAGGACAACCAGCCGGTTACCCCCATGCCCAGTCATAGAGGGCGCTGTAACCAGACATGTAGATAATCTTACCTGAGGGATCCACATGGAATGGAGGTAAGTCTCCGGATTCCCGTACGACATTCCTGTGCTGTAGCCGATCCGGGATGTCCGATGAAGCGCTTCCTTCACTTTGTTTTTATTCAACAATTGGTTTCCCCGGTACACTCCCTCATCATGCAATAAGCGCCCGATCTGTGCCGCCTCGACAACCGTCGGGTAACTCCCCCATCCCATGATGGGTGTGCCTAATTCGCCATCGCTCTCCAGAGTCCTGGCAAGCGGCAAGTGGGGGATGCCCATTGGCTTCAGCACGTTCTCTTTGACCATAAGCCAAAAGTCCGCATCAGGCCCCTCTTTGGCTTTGACATACTGGTTGAGCGCATAGGAGACCGTAAATGTGTTTGTAGACGCATAGTTAAACTCGGTCGCGGGTTCCGGTGCCGCATCGGGGAGAGCGGAGATGGCAGCAATTTTATCTTCTGACGTTCGCGCTAAGATAAAACCAGCAATATTGTCCCCTGTCTCCCCACCCTGTGTCCCAGTCACCATGCACAAAGCATCTTCGAAAGTCACGTTCTGCCATCCGGGATGATCGGCCAATGCGGGGACAAAATCCACGATCTTTTCATCGAATATATCTTCACCATACTTTTCTGCCGCAAAAAACATGGATAGACCCATCCCGATGGATTTGGTAACAGAAAACACCCCATGGCGCATCTCTAAAGGATAGGGATAGGGGCCGCTCCGTGTGTATGCAGGCTGGAGATAGAGCACTCCATCAAGGAAGAGTGCGGCCATGCTGACCTCATCAGGAGGCAATCCGCTTTTGAAAAAATCCCGTGTCAATCCTGCCAGAGGCAATTCGCTCCAAGGCGTTGCCGAGGGTCTAGCGGCAAGCTCTTCTTCAAAATCGAGGATCTCTTGCTCAGCATTTTCAAACTGTTGAGGGGAAAACACCGCGGGAATGATTCCTATAAAATTGGCAATGTCATACCCATCGACAGGAGCTGTCTCCTGGGAGATCTGAATGGCCACTGGAGAGATCCCAGAGGAGTTGTAGACAAAAGTGGCTAATCCGTTCCGCGCCTGGCCTATGTAGTTATCCGTGAGGACAAAGGGAAAGGATCCTCTGGAATAACCGTTATCCCCCGGCTCCTGCCACACTCGTCCCGGAGACACAATGATATTCCAGTAGCTGCTCTGCTGGTTTCCGGATACAATGATCTCTCTGTACAGGGGGAGGAGATATTCTCCATAGCTGATCACAGGAATGGAAAAACCGGGAAACGTTCTCATGCCACTTCCCAACCAGGTGCTGTCGGGATGACTGGTATTCATAACCTTCTCAGAAAAATGCATCACTCCGGATAGCTGGTGAGCCGGTAGCAGGGTATCACCAATGGGCATGAAGTAGTCGTTGTGAACCAGTTCCTGGAAGTTGCTGTTCAGGAGATCACTGGCGGTCAATTTGTCTCGAACACCTTGCGGAGGCTCAACATCTGCTCCGCAAGTGGATGACACGACGCCACCAGCGCTTCTCGTCGACAGAACCGCGACGCCAAGAAATAAGAGAAATTTTATCCAGCCAAAAAATCGCATCGCCAAACGTGTTTTCAAAATCTGAATTTGACTCCAAATTTAAAGACCACTCCCGAAAGGCTGATCTCCGCTTTTCTGGCATTTTTGATGCCGGGACCTGAAGGTTCTTCGTCTCCCAGTTCGAGACTGGGATAATACTTGCTTGTGGCCTCTTCATACTCCTCGAGGTACCAGAAAGTTCCTGTATCCTTCTGGCTTCCAAAGGCATCTCGATACAGATTATCGACGTCCCAATTCTTCAAATTGACATATCTTCCAGTTCCTTCCACAAAAAGAGCAAAACTCTGAGAAATGCTGTATTCTAAGCCCACTCCTCCGTGAAAACCAAACCCACTGTCTTTCGCCGTCCCTTCATTTTCCGACCAGAGGGTGATGCCGAACAGTTCATTTTCTTCGCGTATTTTATAGTCCCAAGTCGCAAAATAGTATCCGCCCCCAGCTTTAAAATAGGCATTCATCTTCGATGCGATAGGAAGAGTGTAGTATCCGCTCAAAGTGATCGGCACGACTTTATATACAGGCTCCCATTCAAAGGAAACTCTGGCGAGAGTTCCAACCTGTAATTCCGCTCTCCTAATTATCGATTTCCGGATATATCCGACTCCCAGGCCTACACCGAATCGGTCTGTGATGTTGTAGATAAACTCCCCCTCTAACTCGTGCCCCCACTTCGCGTTTCCGATCTCTCCAGAAGTCGTCGCTCCGGCCACTCGTGCGATATCCATGAGCTGCTCGTTCAATCCTTCGGCAATGGTTGTCAGGTCTCCCCCAGAAATTCTCCCGTATCCGCCGTTCACCTTCAGGGTAAACTTCTTGGCCGTCTCTTGAGCCATTCCTGATCCGAACATAAGGAATACACACAAAATTGATGCGCAAACAACAATCGGTCCTTTTTTCATGTCTGCCTCCTTGCTAATTGACTGAATTATTCATAAATGATTCCGCAGCATTTTCAATCTTCCCTGATACTTGCGGGTCAATCTCACTGCACATACAATCAGAATGCTCACTCGAGCTTTTTTGCTTCTCATCGTTGCCTTTGACTGCAACTAATGTGCCAAATGCTCATATTAGATTTAACACTAAGCACTGAGGATCGGCCATGTAAAAACTGTTTACAATCGCGACAACTGATGTCCGGATCCGTACATCCAAATCCGGTATGGTTGACTTTACAAGCGAAGGGTTGGCTAAATTAGCCTTTTGCTGCGGAGCCGATGGCGTAGCACTCGTTGGACATGCCTAGCGTGTCCTCGTCACCAAGGGCCATTCGCCACGATGGCGCTCGTGTCTCCATGGAACCGAGGGACTCCACAGCGCGGACAGCATCGGTGTTGGTTTCGAGAATGCCGATCTGCTAGGAGAAACGGCTTATTTCTTGGAGCCGACGATCTCTATCCCATATGGGAAGGAAAAACTCCCGCCTCCGTAATTGCCCGTTACGGTGATTGTGTGTTTGTCACCCTTATTCCAGGGCACAGGGATGATGGTGATGGCATCCTTTTTTTTGAAAAAGACCATGAAATGATCGTCTGTCAAGTGAGAGGAGGAAGGATAAGCTTCCAGGCTTGTGGGGCCAATCATCTTGATGGTGGCCACGTCCACAGTTTCATATCCCGACCCCCAGAATTTGACCATCACTGTTCCGTTGCTTTTGGCCCAGTTCGTGTTCCACTTATCGGGGTTGAGCTGGATGGAGAGGTCCTCAGTTTTCGGCAACTTGCCGTGGATGAGGATTGTGTCGGTGAGATTCTTTGCTTCGTTACTATTATAAGTAAAAGTCAACGTGATGGTGTATACCGCGTTGGGAACCGGGTCGGAAATCAGGAGGATTGCAGATTCTTTGGGGAACTTTGCGGTGAAGTACGTTCCGCCCACTTCCCAATTGTTCGGATCGCTGGTGTCTAGAGGCAAAGTGTCTCCGCCCGGCCCTACCATAACCACTGTTCCGGGATCGATCGTCTCGTGCTCTTCGCCGCTGATCTTGGCGACCACCCAGTCATCACAATTATCACATTCTATCCAGCTCAGATTCCATTTCTCCGGCCGGATCTCGAGAGCGAGATCGCCCTGGGATTTGCGCTGGCGATTCATATGGGCCACAACAGCCTGGTAATTGGCCTTGACCTCGATCCTGAGTTGAATTTCTTCTTCGGCCTGGACATTCTCCAACATGATCTGCGAGGTGACTCCCTTCACATACACCTCTAAAACCTGATTTCCTGTCGGCAGGTTATCCATGCGAAAGTCTCCACTGGTATTTGTGGCGATCGGGCTCGATGTTCTCTGCATGCTCAACTGGACATCACTGAGCGTGATATTATGGCCTGTTATGGACACATTTCCGGTCAAGATGGCAGTCGATGCTGACGAAGCCACAGGGCTGGTCGGGGCGACTCCGTTATCATTCTGGCTGCATCCAACAGCTATTAGGGTTATGACCAACAAAACCGAGAAAATAAGATATTTTTTACTCATTATGAATTCCTCCTATGCCCGAAATAAAAAGCTTCACCCGCATCTATTTTGTCGTTCGACTAAATCCCCAATTGAAAATCTCCCTTGCTTCCATGTTTGAATAAATCTTAGATAACTGAATCATATATAATTATTACGTATATAATTATTAT
>CAYOSH010000067.1:0-10826 GCA_964406575.1 uncultured Eubacteriales bacterium
AAGAAGAAGGCTGTACCGAAGAAGAAGGCTGCACCGAAGAAGAAGGTTGCTAAAAAAGTAGTGAAGAAAGCCGCTCCAAAGGCAAAGAAGAAAGCCGCTCCAAAAGCCAAAGCAAAAAAGAAATAACGAAGTAAAGCTGTAATTCGATTTTTTCTTTAATCATTAAGGGGGAATTCTCCCCCAAAATTCAGAAGACTTCTTAAAATCACTTCCTTATTTTTACCAGCGCATTACCATCACTGGAATCGCCATGATGAAACAAATTGTATTGTATGGAAAAGGATTTTTTATTGAATCAAGAAAAAATACAGAACATCGAACGAACAAAAATGATTATTCGATCTTGGTGATATAAAAAGCGGACTTTTCGACCAGGTCTCGACTTATAAAATCTTTGTGATATTCGTTTTTCAAATAGAGTGAGGTCTGGTCGCAGTAATGAGGGCTGGCAGGAATCCCCGACACTCCGGTGGGGATCACTGTCAAAGATTCATCCCAGTCAGCCAGCGAAAAAATGTGGCGATGGGAGGCGCCGTGGCGGGACTGGAAAAGTTTGAAGTCATAGCTGAAGGGACAGACAGTGTGATAACTTCCGCCCACTGGAAAGGGCCCACGGTTGAGCCGAAACACAAGGTCCAAGATCTTCACGCTCCCCATGGGATGAGCGAGATAAAGCTGGTGGACCTTGCCCCACTCCCATTCCTCTGGTTTCTTTCCCAGCTCTTTCACAAGATCCAGGACTGTTTCTTTAAAGCTCTTCTCTATGATGTAGGAAAAATCCTCAGTCGTGCCGTCCGTGGTGATGTCATCGCACCAGGGCGAGTGCCTGGAACTGAAGAGTTTAGCCAACAGATTCCGATGCAATAATGAACACTCGAGAAATTCATCGAAGAGTCCCTCACCAAGCTCATCCTCTGTCAGATTTTTGATGAGATGAATTTGCATTTTTTCAAAGAGAGTGGCCGCCACGCTGTCCTCTGTGAGTTCTCCCGACCAGGACTGCAACAGATCCAAGGCTTCCCTCTCCGTTACATTCAAATCCTCCAGGCGCTTCAATTCGTCAAGAATTTCTTCCAAAATATCTTCAACCAATTTAGAACGGAAATCCGCGTGCATGGCTTTGAAATCATCGATAGACAGCTTTTCCTTGGCCTCTAACATCTCACGAATACGGTCGATGCGGTGGGGCTGCAAAAACCAGTAACTGATATAGTAAGGATAGGTCTCGTCTACAGGACGATTATTAGCTGAGGAGACATATCCACTCGCGGGATTGTAAACATGGGGAAGCTCCTCAAAGGGGACGAATCCCGTCCAGTCATATTCATCACTGTCGCCAGGAACGACAAAGATACCTTCCCCTCTGCGCAGAGGAACTCCGGCACAATAATACAGCCCGATATTCCCCTCGACATCCGCATAATTTATGTTCTGGCTAATGGAAAAGAAAGACCTGGCTGCCTGCTTAAACTCTTCCCAGTTTCTGGCACGATTGAGCCAGTAGACAGAGCGGACTTCGTTCGAGAATTCATTCCCGATCCAGCGCATGGAGAGGGCATGTTCGCTTATATTTTTAAAGCCCGAGATTATAGGCCCCCGATGAGTGAAGCGGAGTGTCCTCTCTTCGATCTCACCGCCCTTGATCAAAATCTTCTCCTTCCGGACCTCCATCTTGCGCCACTCTCCGTTGAAGAGGTACAAGTCCGGATTTTCCGGATGGATCGTCTCCAGATAAAAATCCATGTCATCCACCATAGCATTGGTCATGCCCCATGCGATCCACTGATTGTGACCTGCCACGACAGCGGGTTCTCCGGCAAGACAAACGCCCGTAACGTTCAATTTTCCTTTGATCACCTGATGCATTTGGTACCAGATTCCGGGGACGAAAAGGTCGAGATGCATGTCATTGGCGAACAGCGGTTTCCCTGTAACGCTTTTTTGGCCTGTGACGGCCCAGTTGTTGCTCCCTGAAAAAACCTCGAGGCCTAGCTCAAGGAGTTTTTGACTGGAAGAGAACAACTTCAGGCTAAGATCCAACTCGGCCTTCTCGAGCCGAAACTCCGGATAAACCAGGCTTTTTTGAAGAGAAAGATCGGGGATTAAGTCTCTGAACTTGGGATGATCCATACCGATTTTTTGCGCGATTTTAAAGAGAAGAATCTCCGCTCTCCAAGGGAAGGTCAGGTCCCAGGCCATGTATCCGATCAGGTTCACAGAGTGTTCCGGAGCCCAATTCTCCGGTTTATACCCAAGAAGAGAAAACTCCAAAGGGAGATTATCCTGGTGCATTTTGATAAATTGATTGACTCCATCGGCGAAGGCCTCCAGAGCCTTTAGGACTTCCGGCTCTTGATGGCCAAGGACCATCTGAGATTTTTCCGGAATGCGCAGGGCGCGCATCAAAAGATCGGTCTCAACAAGGTCCAATCCGAAAATCTCAGAGAGTCTCCCGGTCGTCGCACGCCGAAAAAGGTCCATCTGCCACAAACGGTCTTGAGCCATGATATAGCCGGTGGCCCGGTACAGATCCTCCTGGTTGTCTGCATAGATGTGCGGCACCGCATAGGCATCGCGGCAGATGGTGGCCTGACCCAACATCCTCTCGAGCTTGATCTCTGCATTATAATCCGGGAGCCCCTTTCGGGAGAGCTGTCTGACATACAGGATCCCGATGATCAGGGCAATCACCAAGACAATCCCCAATGCGAGGAGAACCTTTTTCAATATTTTCATTTATGGCTCCTTAAGAATTCCGTTCCCCGATCAAAAACGGAGCTATTGCCCATCGATAAGTGTATGAGTCCTGAGGAGTTGTCTTTTTGACATCTGTAAAGGAATATATCATACGGAAAACATCAAGTTCAACTTCCGATACCTCTTTTTCTGTTTTGATTTGACAGGAATAATTATAAAAGAGAAAATATTTTCGATTCACTTTTTGTCTTGAGGTAAACGGATGGAAAAAATTACAATTAAAAAAGATTTATTTTGTCTTCCTTGGACTCAGACCATACTCGGCACTCACTTAGAGGGGAATGTCAACTTTATGGCCCTGGATTGGCTCACCCGGGTCAATTATCAGCCCCCGATGCTTGGAATCTGCGTCAACAGAAACAATGCATCCAGCACAGCTATCCTTGACACCCAAGAGTTCAGCGTGAATGTTCCCAATGAAGACATGGTCGAGATTACAGATTACACCGGTATCGTGTCTGGAAAAAGTGTCGACAAGTCAGATCTTTTTCCTGTATTCTACGGAGAGCTCAAAGCTGCCCCAATGATCACGTCCTGTCCTCTGACCATGGAGTGCAAATTGGTAAAAACAGTGGAGCTTCCCACGAATAACTTCTTTATCGGAGAGATCATCAACATCTACACAGAGGAGCAATTCCTGACGGATGGAAAACCGGATGTCAAGAAGATCAAACCCTTTCTCTTGACCATGCCCGATAACCAATTCTGGTCGATCGGCAAAAATGTGGGCAAAGCATGGAGTCAAGGCGTCGCCATGCGCGATCGGCTGAATAAGGGACAAAAAGCTTAGATCGCATTCTATCGGATTTAATGGATTCAATCAGGCGTATGTATGCACTCCGAGGTCTTCAATAGAGTCTGGGACCGGACAAACTCTCATAGTCAAAATCCCAGGAGTTCAGAGAAAGGACCATGAGGATCTGTGTGTAGAGCTTTTTTAAAATTTTCGATAGCGGCCACACTTGGACGGGCACTCAAAAGACATAAAAAGCAGTTGCAGCGAATGGTGGACTCAGGAAGTAAATTTGGATATTATGGTGCATAGAGTATCAATGGTACAAAAAATAGAAAAAGAGAGGGAAGATCACATGAACATCAAAAGAACACTTGTTTTGACATTGGTTTTTTCTCTGTGTTTTCTGGTGGGAGGATGCCAAAAATCCCAGCCAGAGCCTGAAGCAGGAGCTGCTGTTCAGGATTTTAAATGGCAGGTCGACCAGTTCGCCGACCTGAGAATCCTGCGCTACCAGGTGCCCGGCTTCGAGGAGCTTCCTGCAGCCCAGAAAGAACTCATCTATTACCTGAGTGAGGCGGCTCTCTGCGGCCGGGATATCATCTTCGACCAGAATTATAAATATAACCTCATCATTCGCAAAACTCTCGATGCGATCGTCGAAGGTTACAAGGGCGACCGTACAGACCCCCAGTGGGAAAAATTCATGATCTACACCAAAAGGGTTTGGTTCTCGAACGGGATCCACCACCATTATGCATCGGATAAGTTCATCCCGGAATTCACTGAGGATTATTTCACCACGCTCATCAAAGAATCCGAGGGTGTGGAATTTCCTCTGGCTGAAGGTCAGACTCTGGATGATCTCGCTGCTTTTCTGAATCCCATTATTTTCGACCCGACAGTGGATGCTAAAAAAATTTCGCAGGATTCAACAAAAGACCTTGTCGTTCATTCGGCTGTCAATATCTACGAAGGTGTCACCCAGCGAGAAGTGGAGGATTATTACAAAAGCATCGCGGATGAGGATGATCCCACTCCTATCTCTTACGGTCTGAATTCAAGAGTTGTCAAGAAAGACGGGAAGATTGTTGAAGAGGTCGCCTCCATCAATAGTCATTACGGTCCCGCGATCGTAAAGATTGTCAACTGGTTAGAGAAGGCGGCCACAGTTGCAGAGAACGAACAGCAGAGAAAGGTGATCGACGAACTCATCGAGTATTACAAGACCGGCGATTTGGAGGCTTTCGATGAATATAACATCTTATGGGTGAATGATACGGATTCAAGAGTCGATTTTGTGAACGGCTTCATCGAAGTCTATAATGATCCCTTGGGTATAAAAGCCAGTTGGGAGGCTTTGGTCAATTTTAAGGACCTTGTGGCGACAACACGGACAGATACCATTTCGGCCAATGCCCAGTGGTTCGAGGACAACTCGCCTGTCGATCCGCGTTTCAAGAAAAAAGACGTCAAAGGTGTAACCGCAAAAGTGATCACAGCGGCCATGCTCGGAGGAGACTGCTATCCTGACACTCCTATCGGCATCAATCTGCCGAATGCCAATTGGATCCGTAAAAACTACGGTTCCAAATCAGTGACCCTTGAAAATATCACATACGCGTATAATCAATCTTCTCTGGATTCGGGATTCGGCAAAGAATTTACATACAGCGAAGAGGAATTGGAACGAGCAAAAAAATACGGGGCACTAGCAGGGAACATACTTACGGACCTCCATGAGGTTCTGGGACACGGGTCTGGACAATTACTTCCTGGTGTTACAGCTGAAGCGCTGAAGAATTATCACTCCCCTATTGAGGAAGCACGGGCCGACCTGTTTGCCTTTTACTACATCATGGATGAAAAAATGGTTGAGCTCGGCCTCCTGCCTAACCTGGATGCAGCCAAAGCGGGTTATGACGCAAACATCAAAAACGGACTGATGACCCAGTTGAGACGGATCGAACTCGGAAAGACCGTCGAGCAGGCGCACATGCGCAGCCGTGCGCTCGTCTCTCACTGGGTTTATGAAAAAGGGCTGCCTGATAATGTGATCTCCAAGGAGATCAAAGACGGAAAAACCTATTTTGTGATCAACGACTACCAAAAACTGCGCCAATTGTATGGAGATCTGCTCGCCGAGGTTCAGCGCATCACTAGCGAAGGAGATTACGACGGCGCCCGCAATCTGGTTGAGACCTATGGTGTTCAGATCGATCCGGAACTCCACAAAGAGGTTTTGGAACGCTATGCGAAGCTGAATCTGGCGCCTTATGGGGGCTTCATGAATCCAGTCTACACACCTGTGATGGAGGACGGCAAGATCGTGGACGTTAAGATCGCCTATCCGGATGATTACGTCAAACAGATGCTGCGCTACGGTAAGGACTATTCTTTTTTATAAGGGAAACCCAGGAGCCTTGCCTATAAGCACAAGGCCGGTTTCTTTTCGCAATCCTCATTTGGGACACTCGAATATCGCTCATCTTGGATTAAGGGATTCAGCTGGATCAAAAGAGAAACGCACGAAGAAATAAAGCTTAACCCATGAAGCCGAAACGCATTGAGTCTGGTCCTGGACAAGAATCGAGAAAGTGATCCATGGAGAAAGTGTCGCGCGAATTTCAGGTTTTTGTCAAACCGATCGGCGCCATCTGCAACCTTGACTGCCATTATTGTTATTACCTAAAGAAGGAACACCTCTATCCAAGGGGGGAGTCTTTCCGTATGCCTGACGATGTATTGGAGGCTTATATCCGGCAGCACATCGATGCTTACCCCGAACCGGTAATCCGTTTTTCCTGGCACGGCGGCGAACCTACCCTTTTGGGTGTGGACTACTTCCGCAAAATTGTCGCACTTCAGCGCAAGTATCAGCCTCCCGATCAACACATCTTCAACGGCATACAGACGAATGGAACTCTTATGGATGAGGAATGGTGCCGCGTTTTCGCTGAAGAGAGCTTTGTGATCGGGCTCAGCTTGGACGGTCCGCAGGAAATGCATGACCGGTTCAGGCTCTCAAAGGATCAAGAATCCACTTTCGATCAAACGATGCTCGGGTATGAACTCCTGCAGAAGCACGGGATCCATTGCGATATCCTGTGTGTGGTGAATGCCCATAACGTCCTGCACCCTTTGGAAGTATATCGATTCTTTAAACATCTAGATGCCCCTTACATCACATTCCTGCCAATGGTCGAGCGGCAATCTGATGCTAAAAACGGCGTAAGTCCACACACCATGAGGCCAGAAGCCTGGGGGGAATTTCTCTGCACCATCTTCGACGAGTGGGTCGACCAGGATATCGGCCAGATCAAAGTGCAGATATTCGAGGAGGCCACCCGAACGGCCTTCGACCAAGAGCACTCTCTGTGTATCTTCCGGCCCGTTTGCGGCGATATTCCCGTTATCGAGCACAACGGAGACTTTTATTCATGTGATCACTACGTGGATGCCGAACACCATCTCGGGAATATTGGCAAGATTCCCCTTGTCGAGCTTCTCGAGAGCCCGGCACAGAGATCGTTTGGGCAGTCCAAATTGGACACACTCCCCCGCTTTTGTTTGGAGTGTGAAGTCAGGGCGATGTGCAACGGAGAGTGCCCGAAGAATCGCTTTATCCAGACACCGGATGGGGAGGCAGGATTGAACTATCTGTGTGCCGGCTATAAACGTTTTTTTAACCATTGCCGGCCGTTTATTGAGGAGGTCGCCGCCTTATGGCGCAGGCAAACCCTAATTCAACAAACAACATCCGAACATAGGGCTCATCTCCGGGCTGGTCCGAAAATCGGACGGAATGATCCATGCCCGTGCGGCAGCGGCCTGAAGTATAAAAAATGTTGTTTAGGCAAGTGATTTTTCGTGCACTGTTACCGCGCTTATATAAGCGTCTCGTTAAAATTAATGCTTGGTAACATGATGAGGTTTCACTGAATAGACAGAGCTTTAGTATCAGGTCTTTAGTTTTTCGTTAAAGAAGGCGATCGTACGTTTCCAGGCAAGCTCGGCCGCTTCCTTGTTATAGCGGGATCCTGTGTCGTTAAAAAACGCATGGCCAGCCCCCTCGTACATATACATCTTGTAATCTACGTTCGCTTGCTTGAGAGCGGCTTCAAACGTCTCAATGCCTGCATTGATCCGTTCGTCAAGACCGGCATAGTGGCACAGCAGTGAGGCTTTGATCTTAGGGACATCATCACTATCAGGCTGGCTTCCATAGAAGGGAACCGCGGCGTCTAAACTCGGACAGTTCACAGCAACCTGATTTGTCATTCCTCCTCCCCAGCAGAAACCCATGCATCCGACCTTTCCCGTAGACTGAGGGTGCGTCTTCAAGTACTTGACGGCAGCAACAAAATTCTTGATTGTGGACTGGCTGTCAAGCTCTCGCATCTTCGCGCGAGCCTCATCGACATCTTCTGGAGTTCCCCCTAACGGTGAACAGGCGTCTGGAGCCACAGCTAGAAAACCTTCTAGCGCCACACGCCGGGCGACATCTTTTGTGTGAGGATTGAGGCCTCTGTTTTCATGGATCACGACCACAGCGGGGAGTTTTTCATCTCCCTTTGGCCGGGCAAAATGGGCGAGCATATCGCCAGTTTCACCCGGATACTTGATGTCCTCTACGTGCAGACGCACATCATCCTTTGAAACCATTTGAGCTCTGGCAGTATTATTTTCGAGAAGCGGTAACAATCCTAAGGCCGCGGCAGTGCCACCTGTAAGAGTAGCGAGCTTTTTGAGGAATTCACGGCGGTCGAGCGATCCTTTCGAGTACTCCTTGTATAGATCCAATATTTTATCATCCATAATTTCCCTCCTTTTTTTTTAGAATTTATATCGTTTATTCAAAAAACTCAAGTCAATTGGATTATTCAGGATTATTACTTAAGTATCTGATAGTCCGAATATTCATCAACGACTTCCCTGCGGATATTTTTCACGATCAATCCCACATGGACGCGAGCCGTCATCTTCCGGAGAACAAAGTATCCCTCAGGGATTACCAGAAAATCCATCGACATCTCCATCACTTTTAATGGACCTGGATTTTTTGCCAATCGCAACTCTGCGCGCACAACGTCCCAAGTCTCCAGGTCGATATAAAACACTCCCTCGAAAAAGTCTTCAGTCCTCTGTTTGGCTGTAGCCTCAAGCACAACCACCGGAATCCCTTCCAATGTCGTTGCATCTAGGAGTGCAAAATCATAGTTCTCCCTGTTTTTCTCACTAAAAGGAAACATCTCATCGAGTGAAAGATCCATCCGGTGGCTTCCATTTTCCTCTCCATTATTTTCATTGGCTTTTTTTCTGCGTTTTGCTGCTTTCTGCATGTTTTTATACGCTTCGTTAATGAATTTCTGTGTCACATCTTTGCTCTTTCCATCTTTTATCTCGACAGCGTCTTTGATTTTCTCCTGCCTAATCTTGTCTTTCATGATAACTGTCTTCTGTACAACTGTTTTTTTCTTGGGATTCCAGTCGCCATCCATTTCGTAATTTGTGGACAGGATAGAGGCCTGCCAGTGTGTCATCTCCGGATAGGAGGCGAGCCTTTGGGCTGTTTTATCCACGACCTCCGAAACATCAGCCAAAGAATTATGAGATGTTGCGAAGGGGAGTGAAACCAATCCTAACAATAGAATTGCTGCGAGTCGGGATGCTCTCTCAAATCTCACTTGTGGATACCTTTCTTACCCGATCAAAAAATCTTATTATCGCAAAAATCGGCTTTCCAGGAATTTCTCAGCAATTATTTCTTGACCTTGCCCCTATCGAAACCAGCCGCTTCTTCGGCCTTAGCCATGTAGCCTTTTCTGAATTCTTTGGTGCTGAAGTAATCCCAGTAGCTGGCCGTACTCTGAGGCTGATCGAGGTCCACAGAAACTCCATCTTTAAAGACCATTTTCACTTGCCGAATGTTAGAGATGTTCTCCAGCGGATTCGCACCAACAACAACAAGGTCGGCCAGTTTGCCCTCCTCGACCGTTCCCAACTTGTCCAGAACTTCGCACAGGTCAGCACAATTGCGTGTGGTACAGATCAGTGCATCCATCTCACTGACGCCAGAAAGGACGAATTGTTCGATCTCCAAGATCCCGATCTCGCCTACAGGAGTCGAATCCGAGCCTGTACAAACTTTCACTCCAGCTTCGATCGCCTTTTTCAATGCTCGTCTTTGATGCTCGGCATGTTCTTGAGACCGCTCGTCCGCATAGGCAACAATGGTGCGGCCCCAAACCACTTTTTCATCATCGGCATATCCCAATTTGGCCAGCCTCCTTTCCCGCTCTTTGATGTACTGATCGCTCAAGTTACAGATGATGGTCGGCACATAATATGTTCCTTTTTCGGTCATCAGTTGAATCGTTTCGTCTTTAAGTCCATATCCGTGCTCGATACTGTCCACGCCAGACTTGACAGACCGATAGGTTGCGGGTTCTTTAGAGTGCGAGGCCACTCGCAGTCCCATATGATGGGCGGTTTCCACAGCAGCATCGAGTTCATCCTGGAGCATCTCGACGCCCATGATCTTGATCCAATTGACGCCGTGAACGACGCGTTCTCGTATCGCTTTTCTGATTTCAAACGGCCCATCGGCACCCTCCTTGACGTCGCCACGATGTCCGCCCGTAATGGACACGACCTCGCCACAGCAAAAAATCCGGGGGCCCATTAAAAAACCCGCATCGAAGGCGTCTCGTAAGGCGATGTCCAGATATTTTCGTTCGCCGACCGTACGGATGCCCGTGAATCCATGACGGAGACCATCCATAGCATTCAAAGCTGCCCGAAGGACGGCCGAGGGAAGGGATTCGTTGTCTACAATATTGTTCGGATCGGGGAGTAATGCGGCCAAGTGCATATGCACATTCCAAAAGCCCGGGAGAACATATCCTCCATTAAGGTTATAGATCTTGACATTTTTTTCATGGGCCGGCATCTGATATATACCCTTCTTGATCTCGGTGATCACATTTCCGGCGATCACCACAGACACATCCTTCATTGGTTCTTTCCCTGTGCAATCGATCACCGTACAATTGGTGAGGACTGTTTTTGCGGGTGCTCCCTGTTCACCAACATTTAAAGCAAGAAGAAGATTTACTGCTACAAATGTAAAGATTATGACAAATAAAAAAGACAATTTTGACCTTTTCATACAATCCTCCTTTATTTGAAGTAAAATATGAACATACCACACGCAAAAGCTCCGGTCAATTATTCGGTTCAACGAGTAAGCGTCCTTATTTCCGTGATAAGGGCATTAGAGTTAAAAAAGAGGGAGTCACTGTCCTTATGAGTCGGATGGTGGCGGGTGGGGGGG
>CAYOSH010000068.1:0-6129 GCA_964406575.1 uncultured Eubacteriales bacterium
AAAGCGGTTTATCCACGAAACCAAAGCCGCCGCTGCCCTGGATCATCCGAATATCTGCACGGTTTATGAGGTTGAGGAGGCGGATGACCAGACCTTCATTGCCATGTCTTATTTAGAGGGGAAGAGTTTAAAGGAGTGGAAATGTCTTGGAAGATTTTAATTGGAATTGACAGCCGTTTCTGGGCTCTTCTATAATAATTAAAAGCCACACTAAAATGATGTGCCATTATTGAATAATAAAGGACCGGGGAGGCCGAATGAACGATGAAATAATCTTTGTAGTTGAAGAGTCACTTGAAGGGGGATATGAAGCAAAAGCTCTGGGACATTCAATCTTTACTCAGGCGGAAACCATGGAGGAACTCAAAGAGGCCGTGAAGGACGCTATCCGTTGTCATTTTGAAGAGGATGCAATGCCCCGGATAATCAGGCTACACCAAGTCAAAGAAGAAGTTCTTTCATTATGAAGTTTCCCATAGATATCCGTGGTGGTGAACTGGCTCGATTGCTAAACAAGTTTGACTATAAAATCACTAGACAAACAGGAAGCCATTTACGTTTGACAAGAATCTCGGAAGAAGAGCATCACATACCATCCCAAAACACAAGAGTCTCAAGATCGGGACTTTAAGCAGTATTTTAAAGGATATTGTAGAGCATCTCGGGAAAAAAAAGGAAGAAATCCTGAGCGAACTTTGGAAAAAAGGATAGTATATTGCCCTTTTTTATCTGAATATAAGGGGAATGAGGGGCTATGAAATGCCCTGAGTACAAATCATCTAGTCCCCAGACAGCTTCTTTCTGTGCAGATTGCTGTAGCCGTCTTGGTTCACATGAGGATATTTCCATCTCTGTAACGAAAACAATAATATCCCCTGTTGCAGTTGATAGCACAATCGCTGGAAAACACAGGACGAAGGGGGGATGGGCGTTGTCTACAAGGCACAGGATATAAGGCTAGAGCGGACTGTTGCCCTGAAGTTTTTGCCATCTTAAGAGCAATGAATATCCACACTCTGAGGACATTTCTTGATGATTCAAACTTTGATTCATGGTAAGGATTTTACAAGAAATTCCTCGACCTATGGAAGGATGCGGACCCGGGGATCGATGAGGTTGAAGAGGCAAGACAGAGGCTAGCGATTCCGGCTTCCCATCAGTAGTACTGTTGTTCATATCCGTCCGGGTACATCGTCATACCCAATCTTCACCTCTATCATTCCATTTGACTCTTCCCTCACAAATGATTATCTCAGTCTCAGCAAACTCAGAGGTGATAATAACGACCCGCGTTTCAAAGACCTAGGCAGTAAAATGGGACTGTGAGGGATATCCTTCTAACTCAGGAGGATAGTCTTGGGAGAAATCCAAGATCTCCCTTTCCAACACAAAATCCTCGGATGGAGATGAAGAGGCAGTGTTGTTTTTATGGAGGATTTGTGGCATAAATAGGAATCAAACGAGATCCCGAGGATAAGTGAATTGATCAAAGCAGATTGTTTATATTTCAGGGGAGACAAGCCCTGTAAATACAAGATCATCTGCGATGGATGCCCCCACTACAAAGCTTTCCCCCAAAAGATCCTGATCATCAAATGCCGGGCACAAGGAGATGTCCTGAGGACAACAGCCATCCTTCATGGCGTAAAGAGAAAATACCCGGAGAGCCACATCTCCTGGCTGGTGGACGAGGAGAGTTTAGAGCTTCTTGAAAATAATCCGTTGATCGACAGGATCTTTCCCTACAAGCTAGAAAATCTGGTTCCTCTTGCTGTGGAGGAGTTCGATGTCTTGATCTCCCTCGACAAAGAGCCTCCGTCAACTTCAATAGCGACTCTGGTCAAAAGCCCTCATAAATTCGGATTTGGCATGAACACCTTGGGGAATCTTATTCCGTTCAACACAGAAGCGGAATATGCCTATCAACTGGGCATCGATGATGATCTTAAGTTCAAACAAAACACGTTGACCTATCAGGAGATCGTTGCCAAAACTGCCGAGGTCGAATACAAGAGGGACCCTTATGTATTTCAGATCGGAGATCACCATAATAAAAGAGCCCGGGATTTTTTCAATAAACACAAAATCCAGGACGACACTCTGGCTATTGGATTGAACACAGGCGCGGGAGTCAAATTCGAAACCAAACAATGGCCGGTCGAGAAATATTTAAAACTCATTGATTTTTTGTGCAAAAATTTCGAAGCCAACATATTTCTGCTGGGAGGCAAGAGGGAGACAGAATTAAACCGAATCATAGAGACAAACTCGAAACACAAGGTGTATAACACGGGGAATGACAATTCTCTCCTCGAATTTGCCGGTTTTCTTTCCAAAATGGAGATCGTCGTCACTTCAGACACGCTGGGAATGCATCTGGCCATCGCTCAGGGAAAAAAGGTCATCGCCCTCTTCGGATCGACCTGTCCCCAGGAGATCGACCTCTACGACCGGGGTGTCAAGCTCTACGCAGGAGTGGACTGCTCTCCCTGTTACAAACAGACATGCGACGACATGAAGTGTATGGAGGAGATCACTCCCGTGCAGGTTTTCGAGGAGATCCAAAGATTGATCTGATGATCCGATGAATGGCCCGCAAAAACAAAAAGCCGTCGTGATGATCCCCACCTATAACGAGCGGGAGAACATCGAGGACCTCATCAAAGAAATCCTGGAGCTGGATGTGGATATGGACCTCTCAGTAGTCGTCGCCGATGACAGTTCCCCCGATGGAACGGGCGAGATCGTCCAGAAAATGGCGGAATCGGATGGCAGAGTCCATGCCCTCATCCGCAAAAAACGAAGGGGCCGGGGGGCCGGAGGGATCGACGGATTCAAAGAAGCGCTCAAGCTCTTACCCGACTTTGTGGTCGAAATGGACGGGGATTTCTCTCATCAGCCCAAACACATCCCTGCACTCCTCGAAGCATGCAGGGATTACGACCTTGTCATCGGCTCGCGGTTCGTCAAAGGCGGAAAAGATCAGGACCGAAACGTGGTGCGCAGGATCATCACCTTTTTTGTGCGAGCCTTCATCCGGCGCAAATTCCGCCTCCCCGTGCGCGATGTCTCCTCGGGCTTCAGATGTTTTAAACGAGAGGTCCTCGTAGCGATCGACCTGGATGACCTCATCTCGGTTAATCCCTCCATCGTTCTCGAGATCCTGTACAAGGTTTACCTTTTAGGTTTCACGATGACAGAGATCCCTATCGAGTTTATCGACCGGACACGAGGTAAGACCAAACTGAATTTTCTGATCTTGCTCGACACGCTCCTTATGGCTTTGCTGTTCAAAAAACGCTATACAAAGGCCAATGTGAAGCGGCCCGAATGATCCCTTATTTTTCATCCTTGAAAAGAGCTTGCGATGGCAATCTCCTGAAGATCCGATGAAGAGAACGAAGAGAAAGGCTCTAGGGCAACACTTCCTCAAAGATCCTCATGTTTTAGGGAAGATCATCCGGCAGATCGCTCCAGATAAAGAAGACGTTATCATCGAGATTGGCGCGGGAAAGGGGGCGCTGACATTTCCGCTGGCCAGAAAGGCCGGAAAAATCATCGCGCTCGAAAAGGATAGGATCCTGCTTCCAACCCTCCAAAAAAATCCACCCCCCAATGTAGTCATCCTCAATGTCGATGTCCTGAAAATTGACTTTCGAGAGCTCGTCACAGAGGATCTAAGCCTAAACAAAACAGTCAAGCTCGCAGGAAATCTTCCCTATTCTATCTCCTCTCCGGTTTTGTTTAAAGTACTGGATGAAAAGGCCATTTTTGAGGAATGCACGTTTCTCCTTCAAAAAGAAGTGGCCGACCGCCTCTGTGCGGGCCCAGGCTCAAAAAAATTCGCACCGATCTCCATCCTTTTCCAAAGAGTTTTTTTCATAAGCCTTTGTTTTGTGGTCGAGCCGGGGTCCTTCTCCCCGCCCCCTAAAGTCCGGTCGGCTCTTGTTGAGCTCAAGAAGCGGGAAAAACCTCTTTTCGAATTATCGAACGAGGATGTATTCCGCCGATTCCTCAAATTGTCGTTCCGCCACCGCAGAAAAACACTTTTCAACAACCTTCTCATGGCGGGATACGACGACGCTGTGTTGCAAGACGTATTTGCCGAGCTTGACCTCGACAAAAAAGTACGGCCGGAACACATCGAACCCGAACAATTCGCTCGGCTGTTCAATTTCCTCGAAAATTTTGGGATAATGGAGTCCTGATCCGCCATGGAAAAATTGGGGTACTACCACCGCTTGTTCCAGATCTACTGGAATTACAGGACAAAAAAAACAAGACTGAAGTACATGCCCATCCGCCTCTGGATCGAGCCGACGAGCATCTGCAACCTCAGATGTGTCATGTGCCCCAATAAGGACCTCGAAAAAGGGGACAAGGGATTCATGGACATGGCGCTGTTCCGGAAGATCATCGATGAGGCCTCTTCCTGGGTCTATGATGTTCACCTCCTCCACAGAGGGGAATCCCTCCTCCATCAGGAGTTTTTCGACATGGCCGCATACGCTTCAAATAAGAATGTCCGCACCAAACTGCACACTAACGGGACGCTACTCGATGAGGAAAAATCCCGCAAAATGATCGAAACGGGGATCGACCAGCTCTCGTTCTCCTTTGACGGTTATGACAAGGAAACCTACGAAAGTATCCGCGTGAACGGCGACTTCGATAAAACAGTGAATAACATCCGGAGATTTCTCGAGATCAAAAAAGAGCTGAAGAGCAAAAAACCATACACTATCCTCGAGCTCATTAATTTTCCCGATTCCGCGATCAAGTCTGACACTAAAAAACAGAAGGCTTTCCTCGAAAATTTTAAAGACTTTCCGCTGGATAAGCTCGTCATCAAAGAGTTTCATAACTGGGCCGGCGAGGTCGAAATGAAACACAAGAAGAAGACATTCTCGCCCTGCACGTTTCTCTGGAATGCGATGGTCATATTCTGGGACGGGGCTGTTCTACCCTGCAGCCAGGATTTTTTCGGCTATTATATCTTAGGCAATGTCAAAGACACGTCACTCGCCGAGATCTGGAACAACGAAAAAATGGTCCACTTGCGGAAACAGCACCTCAAAAAGGACATCGAAGAATTCGACACCTGCCGTGAGTGCGACCGCGTGTGGCGGGAAAAATTCCTGGGTGTCCCCAAAGAGTATCTGTGGAAATTCCTTTTTCGTAAAATGCCCTAGCTTCTCGTCCTTTTGTGTCTATGTTTTCATAACAAACACCATCTCTGGGTTCGTCTTGATTTGGGCTTCGACTTCTAAGATAAGGATCGACCTAGTACCAGTCTGGAAAGACATCTCGTCCAGGGCTGTCGAGAAGGGGAAAAACCTCTTTGGTCTTGACTCTGACCAGAAACAGAGTCCAGTTGCCTCTGTCGATCCGGTGTTCCAGAGAGGAACTGAAGACGATGTACTCCTCATCCGGAGACCAGGAGGGGAAATAATCCGCGGTCTCATCCCTTTCGGTCAACCGCATCTTGCCAGTTCCATCGGGATTCATCAGCCAGATGTCTCCGTTCCCATCGGCCTCGGCAGAGACGTAGGCGATCCTTTGCCCATCTCTCGAAAAATGGGGACGGCAGGCTTTTCCGCCCTCGGTGAGCGCTCTGATTTCTTTTGTCCGCCTCCCATACATGTAGACATCCCATCCCATGGTCTTCTTCCCCGTAAAAGCGATCAAAAGTCCGGTCGGTGAAAAATTGGGGAGCGCACTCGATCCCTCAAACTCGGAGAGGATCCGAGTGATCCTTTTGGACTCAAGATCGATCATCCAGAGCGAGAATCTCTTCCTGAGTCTCTTGCGCTCTTCGATTGTGAAGGCAATTTTTTTCCCATCGGGAAACCAGGCGTGTTCGACTTCGGCTTTTGGCGAAGATGTTATCTGTGTGATGTTCGAACCGTCCGCATCCATTGTGAAAATATCATAATTCCCCGCAGGATTGGCCGAATAGGCGATCCTTTGCCCATTCGGAGACCACTTGGGGAATTCGTCATCCCAGTCGTTATCCGTCAGTTTTTTCACCCCATCCTGGGTCATTAAATAAATCTCTCTGTCCCCATCCATATCCGATTGGAACACAATTCTCCCCTGAATGGGATATTCTGGTTTTAACTCATCAGC
>CAYOSH010000068.1:6229-10774 GCA_964406575.1 uncultured Eubacteriales bacterium
ATCGTGTACGCCGCATGTTCCGGTAAACACGATGAAGAATTCGATCTTTATCGGTTCATTGACCGTTTGGAAATAAAACACATTGTGGCTTCTCCCTATTTAGTTTTGGAAAAGAAGCTCCAAAAAGTCAGACAGAACTGGTCTGTTAAGGATCTCGTGCCGCTGGATCTTGAGGGACAAACATACTACACATTGAGCACGCAAAGGCCTGTCCTCTTTTGGGACACGGAGAAGCCCCAAGGCATTTTGAGCATTCGCGCTGGAAGAAAAGATATTCCCTTCGAAGAAGCCGCTGATCCCGATGCGTTGAGCTGGCGCCTCCACAAAGGAGAATATGAATTCGAGCAATTTTCTGAGCAGGATTCAGATCAGGCCGAATTGTTCATACTCAAAGCGAAGAGAAAATGGGGTCAACAGGTCCTCCTCCCTGCTGGAGACTTCCTTATACAGATATGGGCAGAGAAGAGGGATCCTGAAGCGCAGAATTCCCGCATGCGCGTCGAGCTGGATGGCCACTCCATCGGAACGATAATCATAGGGCCCTATAAGCGCTATACCCTGACCGGACAGGCCCGGTTAGGTTGGAACAGCATCTCCCTGCAAGTCGAACGCGGAGATAAGAGCTCTGGTCAGCCGGGACAAGACATTCTTGTCGATAAGATTTCGATCAAGTCCATGAGAGATCTTGTCCTTTTCTCGCTTCCGGATGGGACGTCACTTTCTGCATCAGATCGTTTGACCGCGGAGTATTACGGGGAACCTGTCGAACGCATCACCAGAATCCGCGGAGAAACTTCGTATTCTCAGGGACAAAAGCATGAAATTCAGCTCGAGTCCAACAGAAAATACACGGTGGAAATCATAGGCCATTCCCCAGTTATAAACTCCGACCTCAGCGTATTTCTCGATGGGCAAAAGATCTTTACTGAAAATATCGCTTCGGATTGCCAAAATACATACGCCTTCGAAGTCATGGACAAAAAGGGGAAACACAATCTGTTGATCTCCAACGGATCTCGCCAAACAGAAAAAGATCATTTTCACCTCACAGATATACTTGTCAAAGAGTCGACCAAAAATGCTGTTCTGCTTCTTGCCAAAATGAAGCAAGAGTCAATGACGCGCGACATGCCCATCGAGTTGAATCCGTACAATTTAAAGAAAAAGCTGGTTACCCTCGGCTACTCTCCAAATTTGTCCATAAGGATCCTTGAAGATTCTCTGAATGTGATTCTCGCTCCTCCCTCTTCTGTTTTCCAATTTGAATTGAAGATCCCGCCCTCTTCACATTTAGAATTTGGGTATGGAATCTTCAGCGCATATAGGAAGGAAGCGGGGAAAGAGGTGAATTTTCAGGTCGTTTTAGAGAGAAAGGGGAAAAAGGAGGTCCTTTTTTCAAAGAACGTGATTCCGTACACAAGGAAATTCTACGGAGATGTGTTCAAGGAAAGAATCGACCTTTCGCCTTATGCAGACATAGAGCTTCGTATAAAATTCATCACGACGTCTCCCCCTTCCTCGCCCAATAGAAGCTCGACTGAAGACACCTTTCCCGAAGAGGTAGAGTTTGCCTACTGGGAAAATCCTGTAGTCTATCGCTCCCAAATGTCCCACACTCAAAAAACACCTGCACCCAATGTCATCCTGATCTCCCTGGACACCCTGAGGGCTGACCACCTGAAATGTTACGGGTATGAAAGGGAAACGAGTTCAAACATGGACAGGTTGGCCGCGGATGGAGTCCTGTTCAACAATGCCACCAGCAGCACTTCCTGGACCCTTCCTTCCCACATGTCGCTGCTGACAGCTCTGGACAACAAAAACCATGGAGTGAACAAGGCGAATCCCCATTTGGATTTGTCCATTGTGACTCTCGCCGATCTGCTCAGAAAAAACGGCTATTTCACACACGCTATCACAGGAGGAGCATTAGTCAGTCACAGGTTTGGATTTTCCAAGGGATTTGATTTTTATCGGGAATTCAAGCGTTCCCAAAAACAGCCACGCTCGGCAGAGAAGCTGTTCCACCATTTCAATCAATGGTTGAACAACAACAAGGACAAACGGTTCTTTCTCTTCCTTCACACATATCAAACGCATGATCCTTACACCTGTCCTTCTCCCTTCAACTCCGCCTTTTTCGACGGAAAACCCATGCCATGGAAAGAGGGAGATATGGAGAAAATTCTTTTTGGAGAAAAGAGGAAAAACTTCGTCCCTTTCAGAAACTTATCATCTCTGGAGCAAGAGAATGTTGCCGCTCTTTACGACGGAGAGATCCACTATACAGACGAAGTCTTGATCAGGCCTCTGATTAAAAAATTGAAAGAGCTCGATCTCTATCAGAATACAATGATCATCCTCACCTCAGACCATGGCGAAGAATTCTTCGATCATGGGGCTTGGTATCACGGCCACACCCTGTATAACGAACTCATCCATATCCCATTGATCATCAAATTCCCTCACTTCGAACACAGAAACCAGCGCATCGGCGAAACCGTAAGGATCGTGGATATCATGCCCACAATACTCGATCAATTGGACATCGATTTTTCTCCCTATGATCTAGACGGTGTGAGCCTCATCCCTTATCTCATTGGCGAACAGCACCCGGAACAGATGGCTGTCGCTGATTTAAACTCCCCGGAGAATACGCAAAGACTGCCCGTTAAAATCACCGTAATCCGGAATGGATACAAATTGATTCTGAACAATGATTTTGGCCAACCCCCGGAACACTATCTGCCCGTGCCCCCTCCCATCGCCCAAGTAGAGCTCTATGACATCAAAAACGATCCATTCGAGAGAAACAACATCGCTCCGGAGAACGAAGGGATCGTCAGTGATCTCATCGGTAAGATATATGCGGTCTACGAATCCAGCACAAGAGAAGCAGGAAAAAAACGAAAAGGAATGGATAAGGAGTTGGAAGAGACTATGAGGGCTCTCGGCTATATCCGATAACTGGATTATTCATAAAAACTGTCGATCCTTACTTTACAAAATCCCAATCTCACCTAATCGACATTTTTTACCCTCTGGGCGAGCCGATCTCATCACACTGGCTTCGTCGCAGCCCATTCGCGGTAGTTAACTACAGCGTCATGGGCCACTTCCTCGCCACTGCACCAACCTCGACTCGTGAATAACCCATCCTTAACTGGATTATTCATAAAAACTGTCGATCCTTACTCTACAAAATCCCATTCTCATATTAATGACATGTAGTTAAAATTATTTGATCGGAAAATGGAAATAACAAGTTTAGGATTATTTGATATATCCAAGAGCGCGGAGCTCTTCCAAGGTTTTTTTGTCCAGTTCCCTGTCCTTTTGGCCTCTTTCTATACGGGCTTCCCCCTCGTAACTCTCGATATACCGGATGGGTCGCTCCTTCAGGATTTTCTCTTCAAAAACTTCCGTCAAGACTTTTCCATCCATGTCTTTGGCCACCGGGAGGTCAAAAATATAAAGGATCGTGGGGAGGATATCAAAAATATGTGCCTCCTGGATGTGGTAGCCTTTCTTGATATTGGGACCTTTGATCAGGATTATGCCATGCGGGATCTCGGGCAGATTTGTGTGCCCGTATCCACCTCTGTTATACCCGAAGCTGTGGTCGGAAACAACGATCACCGTGCTCTGAGAGTTCAACCGTTCAAAAAATTCTCCAAGAATTCTGTCAGAATAAGAATAGACCGGTTCCATCACTCGGCTGAAATCCTTGTCGATCTCCGCTAAAGTCTCTGGTGTCACCTTGCCGTTCTTTTCCTCCTCCACTCCCTTGGCCAGAAGTTCAGGAGCGATATACGCACAGGCGAAATGGCTGACGACATCGACCAAGCGAAAATACGTGGCGTAGAGATCTACAGGAAATCGCTGGAGGAGATATAAACTCACCAGTTCGATCGTTTTATCCTGGAGGATAAAATTGTCATAGTTCGCGACAAGTTTAGATTCACCTCCGTAGATGGATGAGCGCTCCTGGTAGTTCGGCAGGTGTTCTTCTTCCAGGATCTTCGGGAAATCCTCCTTTCCCAACCGGGCAAATTCAAGCCTCCCCAAAAGCGATTTTGGGTAGGTCACGACTACATTTGAAAAATCCCTGCGAGCGATATGCCTGAACTCCTCAGATACCATGTATCCGTTGACGGCTTCGGGAGGAAAGGTGATGAACCAGTTGATCACGCCGACTTTCCATCCCAGGTCGCCGAGAATATTCCAGAACGCTTTCGCTCTTCTCTCGCTCTGACGAAAGGGGACCTCAATATTGTTCTTATTGATGTAGGTCCAGTCCACGACCCCGTGTTTCACCATCGATTTTCCTGTTGCGATCGAAGTCCATATGACAGAAGATTTCACAGGCCGTGCGGTCTTTAAAGTACCGTAGCCGCCCTTATCCTTCATGTTTTTGATGTTGGGCAAATAACCTTCCTCTAGGAGTGGATCGATAAGATTCCAGCCGGCTCCATCCACACCGATGAGGACAACTCGTGGAGAGTCCGGGGTGGGCTTTGTTTTCTTCCAGAGGGTGAAGTAGGC
>CAYOSH010000069.1:0-10170 GCA_964406575.1 uncultured Eubacteriales bacterium
TTATATTATAATGAAGGAATTATCAAAATGTCAAAACAAATTTTAAAGTTTTTTTATATAAAACAATAGGCATGAACTCCAAAAAAATGCACGGGATTGTTCTCGATTGGCTATGGGTCGTCCTCTGTGCATTCGCCATTTTCTTCACAGTTCCGATGGCGCGAAAGATTCAAAGTTTCGTCACATCCCTCGCAGGGCGTTCTTTTTTCGGATATTTTGTGCTCTTCGCTGCAGCAGCAACATTCCTCGGTCTTTTCTATATTCTCTATTTTCGTCTTAAGATCCGTGCCGTTCCAAATTACATCTGGCTCGTGCTTGTTTCGGCAGCCTATGTGTACTTCACGCTCAAACTCTGGGCAAACCCGGAGGAGGCCATCCATTTTATTGAATATGGTCTGCTGGGTTTTTTCCTCTATCGGGCCCTCCGTCACCATATCGGAGACAACAGCATTTATTTGGTGGCATTCCTTATGGGAAGCATAGTGGGCACCTTCGATGAGATCCTGCAGTGGGTCGTCCCGCAACGTTATTTCGACTTGCGAGATGTGGGACTCAACGCGCTCTCCTCTGGACTGTATCAAATCCTCCTCTGGAAGGGAGTGCGGCCCAAATTACCCTCGGCAAAGATCCAACCCAAATCCATAAAAATCCTTGCCGTGCTTTTGGCAGCAAACGTAATCCTTTTGGGGCTTTGCCTGTCTAACACTCCTCAGCGAGTGAAGAAATACGCAGACTGGTTCCCTTTTCTCTCCGGCCTAAAAAACCAGGAAGCCATGAGCGAATTCAAGTTTAAACACAAAGACCCGGATATTGGCATCTTTTACTCACGTCTCACACTGGAAGAGTTAAGAACCATCGATCGATACAGGGCCAAAGAATTCGGCGAGGTCCTGCTCGAGTGGCAGAACAAGGATTATGCAGAGTATCTACGCATATTTCCTGGAGGTGTCGCTCCTTTCCTTCATGAAATGCGTGTCCATATATTCCGACGGGATAAGAGATTAGAGAGAGCCCTCTCTTCAGATGACGAAGACGTCCGACAGAAAAACTATCTCATCGCCTATAAAGAAAACCTCATCCTGGAAAAATACTTCGGACAGACACTCGAAAAATCCCCCTACAAATGGGATGATTCCAGAATAGCTCAAGTCTTGGCGACGATCGATCCAGAGACACCTTATGAGAGCCCTGTGAGTGCCGGCGTTTGGGCAACCATGAATGAGAGAGTAATGTGGATGATTATTGTTTTAAGTCTAGGGATCCTTCTTGTTATTTATCTCAATTCTGACCGAATCTCAAAAACACAAAATAAGAGGAATCGACTTGATCGTCACTAATTTCGAAGTGGGATCAGCTCCCCGGGTTGAACGCGTGAGAATTTGAGACGCTTTCAAGGGGCTCTCAAAAACACATTTGATTTTACTGGAAAGATAGGCTAAATTAGTCCTTCATTCCACACAGAAGCTATGAGAAGCAGAAGATTTTCACTTTTGTTCACGATTTTTGTTCTCTTGGCTTTCCTTTTCCCTCACACCGCTCATGCAGATCACATCGTAAAAAAAACCAAACAAACCACCAAAACAGTAATAAACGGACAGAGCCAAAATTCAAACGAAACGTCTGGCACGACATGGCTTTCGAAAAACAAAATGCGGCAGGACGAAGGGGACTCAACGGTTATTATCCGATTGGATAAAAAGAAATTGTACATTATAGACCACGCTGACAAAACTTACTCCGAGATGGACTTGCCCGTAAAGCTCGAAGAAAACCTATCTTCCGAAGCCAGACAAATCATTCAAGTTATGAATATCTCTTCGTCTGTCACTGAGACTCGGGAGATCAGAGAGATCAAGGCTTGGAAGAGTCAAAGATTCCTGGCAGATATTTCGATCTCTATGATGGGAATGGACATGCCCATGACGATGGAAATATGGGCATCCAAGGAGACCGGCATAGACCTAAGAACTTTTCACAAATTCTATGCCGTGCTGTTATCCATGAATCCATTCACGAAAGATCTCGTGGAAGAAATCCAAAAGATCGCAGGTTATCCTGTTATTACGAAGATTTCAATGCGGGTGAAAGGCGTTGAAACGATATCGCAGGAAGAAGTTATCAGTATAGAGGAGACAAAAACCTCCAAAGGAATATACGACCTTCCCTCTGGCTATACACAGATCGCTTACAACCCATTGGACTTGGGGAATACAACACATGAGAAATAACAATCTATGCTGAAAAAGTGATCTGGTAAGAAGTTCCTCCATTCAAGTCGAGCTCCAGAGTCCCTCCCAACTGGTCCACAAGGTCATTCACCAGTTGAAGCCCTAAAGAATCCAGTTTTTGGAGATTCACATTTTTGGAAAATCCAACCCCGTCATCTCTCACCACAAGACATAAATTTCCGTTATTTTGTGTGCCGAATTGAATATGGAGATTGCCTTTTCTCTTCTCAGGAAAGGCATGTTTTAAAGAATTGGACACGAGCTCATTGATGATGAGGCCGCAAGGAATGGCTTTGTTGATATCCAGAAACACATCCTCGACTTCAGCGGTAAGTTTTATCCTTCCTGAGTTAGCATTGTACGTTTGCAAGAGATGAACAGAGAGGCTTCGGATGTACTGAGCAAAATTGATCCTTGCAAAGTCTTGCGATTGATAGAGCTTTTCATGGATGAGAGCCATCGATCTGATCCGATCCCGACTCATCTTGAACATATCTTTGACGTGATCGTTCTCGATATGGCGGGATTGGAGGTTAAGCAAGGACGAGATGATCTGCATGTTATTTTTAACCCGGTGGTGAATCTCCTGGAGAAGAACCTCTTTTTCTCTAAGGGAGGACTTGACCTGTTCCTCAGAGTGTTTGCGGTCGGTAATATCGCGCAGCACTCCCTCCACCCCTATAGGTTTCCCGTTTTTGTCTAAAATGATCTTCGAACTCACGGACACATCGATCACTCTTCCGTTTTTGGCCAAAAGTTTTAACTCATAATCATTAATCACGCCCGATTCTTTGAGTTTTTCCTTGAACGTCTCGCGCTCGGATGGATCGCTGTAAAAATCTGTGACCGGATGTCCGATAATATCTTCAGGCTCCCAACCGGCATGTGTCCGGACAGAAGGGCTGATCAGAGTCACAAGCCCATCGCGGTCCGTCCTGTAGTAGACATCATGGAAAGACTCAAATATCACCCGGTATTTTTCTTCGCTTTCTTTCAGCGCTTCCTCTGCCTGTTTGTGCTCTGTGATATCCCTGGCAATCCCCTGGATGGCATAAGGCTTTCCTCCTTTGGAGATGAGTGTGGCCTCGGTTTCCACCCAAACAAAGGTCCCATTTTTTCTGCGTAACCGGTAAACTGAGGGCTTTTTTTGGTACCCGAATTCAACGATCTCTTCGATTCCTTGGAAAGCCTTGGGCAATTGATCTTCACTCAGCAATGATGAAAAATCAAGTGCAGAAATGTCTTCAGTGGAATATCCCAACATGTTCAATGCCGCTTTGTTCGCATCGAGAAACCGACCTTCAAAATCATGCACAAAGACACCGTAGAGAGAACGATCAAAAAGAGCCAAATATCTCGATTCGCTCTCACGCAAAGCCTCTTCAGCCTTCTTCTGCTCGGTCACATCGAGGAACATAGTCGCCATTTTTTGAGGAGATGTCTGGAAGGCATAGACCTCGAAGGCACCTTTGATTTTGTCATCCTCATACTCGACTTGATGGGTTTTCCAGGATTTTCCGTTAACAGCCGCTTCTTTATATCTCTGCGGAATCTCTGTTTGTGCCAGCGGAGGAAATGCATCCTTTATGGGTTTGCCTATAAATTGTGAATTGTCTACATCCAGGATTTTATCCGCTGCCGGATTTGAACCTATAAAAACCAAAGAGCCATCTGATTTATGTTCATACAAGTGTATTCCCATCGGAGAAGATTCCACGATGTTGCGGAATTTTTTCTCGCTCTCTTTGAGAGCTTTCTCTGCATTTTTGCGTGCTGTGATATCCCGCGCCAATCCGAGGACAAAGGTCTCATTTTTGATCTTGACAGGATATGTCCGTATCTCCACTATGGTTGTGGTGCCATCTTTGCGACGTAACACAAACTCATCGGGTCCTGTGGCTTTCCCCAGCGCACTCTTAGCCAGGAGGGCAGCGGCTTTGGGTAATTGATCTGCGCTAAGAAGCTTCAATTTGAGGAAATTCTTCCCAAGAAATTCCGCTTTCGAAAATCCGATCAGCTTCTCTGCAGCCCTGTTACCATCGATGAATCTGCCTTTCACATCACTCAAATAATAGGCATCCGGGACAAACTCAAACAGAACTTTAAATCTCGCTTCTGATTCTCTGAGCTCATCCTGTGCTTTTTTTTGCCCGGTGATATCACGAGAGAAGACCGAGACTCCCGAGATCTCTCCATTGTTCCGGATGGGATTGAATGATATTTCCGCATAAATAGTCTCGCTGGCAACCTTGTAATCTTCCTCGACAATAAAACTTTCTCCCCTTAAGGCACGCTTGTATCGAGCAATCCAGGTTCTTCTCATTTTGGGAGTGACACCATCTGTGATCCTCATTCCTACCTTTAGGTTAACGCCATAGGCTAAAGCGAACATCTTTTTGAAGTGGGAATTGATGGTTAAAAGCCGATAGTCCCTGTCTATAGACCAGATGGAATCTTGCGCATTCTCGATCAACGCCGACAGATTCGCTTCGCTTCTCTGTAAAGCTTCCTCGGCCTCCTTGCGTTCTGTGATATCGATGACAGCTCCTAAAATGGCGGGTTTTCCCTCGTATTCGATGCGATTGGCAACCATTTCCAACCAGCTGACAGATCCGTCCTTTCTAAAGCCTTTAAACTCATACCGGGGTACGACCTTCTTGCCATGGAGGCGTTCCCGCATTCTTCCCCAGACAAGAGCGCGATGATCAGGATGGACCATCTTTTCCACCTGGGCAGGCGTTAAAGAAAGCAATTCTTTTTTGGAAAAACCGCTTATTTTTGCAAAGGCCTGATTGGTATAAACAATGCGAAAATCTTGGATGATGACGATACCCTGGATGGAACGTTCCACCATGGTACGGAAATTCTTCTCCATTATTCTTCCTGTAACACGTTACTTTAATGAGTTCGATCAGGCTTAGCAATCGCCTTTACGGATGATTCCAACGGTGATATTTCCTCACCGCCCATCGCCCTAAGGGAGGATATCCGGTTATTGAAATTTACATTCTGCACACGTTCTGTTAATGCAGTGCAAAAGATTTTCATCCAACCATTCGGATGGTTGTGTGTTCACAGCTTTTAGCCCGTGCAGGTTTAACAATTCCTCATTTGGGCAGATCGCTTTTTCCAGAGCCTGCACATCTCAAAAATACATTTTATGACCAAAATAATCTAATATAGAATCTATATTTGAATCTTATTTAGAGCATGAATTATATTCTATCAAATTTAAATGTCAAGTCAGTTCTTTTATGCTATAATCGAGGGCGATTGAGACAACGAGGAGGAGTAAAAATGAGTAAAAAGTTCCAGGTCGTGCTTCCGGACTGGATGGATGAATATCTTGAAGCTCTTGCAGCGAGATACGACCTCACAATATCAGAGCTCCTCCGACTCGAACTGTCTCTTGCTTTCATCAGTTTTGTCAATCATTATTTCCCTGAATACAAAGGCCCCACATTCGAAGACTTCGGCATACCCACAGCCAAAGAAGCTCCTTCCCTCGAAGAACTCGACAGGGAACGGATGCACAAGGTCCTTTCCCGGTTCTATTTCGAGGCAAGAAAGGCCACAGACTACCACATGAAAAAGGAAAAGCTCGGAAAATAGAGCAAAAATATTCGTCTCTCCCTAATCCCCCCTAAGAATTCCCCCAAAAAAAATCTATCATAGGTAAGAGCGAAGCTGTCAAATTGAATATTATTTTCGCTTTCTGATATGCTAGGGAAGGACGGGACAACAGATGGACAAAAAAACAGGACTGGCATATGGGGCTTCAGGTCTGCTTCTCGTGCTCTTCGTCTATTTTTTCGCTCTCGATTCCATCCATATTCCCAATATTGGGGATGAAGGGGTATACATCCAGATCGTGCGTAAGACATCTGAAAACGGCCGCTGGCTCCCCTTAATGACAGAGGAGGGCATCAACAACACCAAGCCTCCCCTCCTCTTTTGGCAGGGCATTGTAACCACCGACTGGGGAAAACACTGGACACTCTGGAACCTCAGAGTTCCTATCGTCCTGACCACTTTGCTGGTGGCAGGTCTGATCGCTTTCCTCACATGGAGGATCTCAGATGATGGAAAGAAAGGGATCCTCAGCGGTGTGATCTATCTGGGATTTATGTCCACCATCCAGCAGGGCCGTCCGTTTCTCATGCATGCCGCAGAGACCTTGTTTTTGTTTATGCCGCTCGTGATCATCCTTCGAGCCAAACGCCTTAATCTCTGGCGGATGTGTTTGTGCGGCCTGTCTTTGGGTTTGGCCTCTCTCTACAAATCCTTTTTTCTCATTATCGCCGGCAGTTTTTCTCTCGCCTTGGTTCTCGCCTGGGATTCAAGGTGGAAGGTGAAAAATTTTTTTCACAATCACGCAGTCTATCTTATTGGTGCTGCTCTGCTGGCCTTTGGTATTTTTTCCCTCTGGTTTGTGCTCGACCCCCGGCCGGATCTGGTAATCCAAGATTTTTTTATCGCGGAGAACTTGAGTAAATTATCTCTATCTGGTTATGTGAGGGGACTTTTTTCGGGGCCTTACACAATTTTCCGGATCTGGTTGGGGAATCTGGCTAATTCCGGACTGTATGTCTTCCTACTTGCAGCCCTTGTTTTCGATCTTTTGAGGCGAAGAAGAAACCTCTCCCCGGACGAGACGAGGCTTTGGCTGTACCTCCTCGGTTTCCTCATCATTTATTCCTTCCCATCCCAGCGTCAGGAGAACTATATCCTCCCGACTTGTGCAGCGCTGAGTGTTTGTCTGGCCTTGAGATGGGACAGACTCCCGAACTGGGCCTTTCGCTTCAGTCATCTATTGGTGATCTTTATCGTGGGTATGGGAGTATGGTTCCATCTTGGGGTGGAACGAAGTATAAAGGCAACACTTTTTACGCCCCTCAACTATATTGTCCTGGCTATCCTGGGATTTCTAGCCTTATCGGGTCTTCTCCGTGTGTCTCTGGGACGTCAGTTATTTCCAGCATTGGTCCTCGGATTGTTGTTGAGCTTCAGTTTATTTCTCAGGCCATTCTCTTATTCATTCTCCAAGAATGCCAGGCAGAACCTCTCAGGGCAGCAGGTATACTTCCCCTCCAACTTTTATGCGAGCTACGAGGTCTTCCGTTTCATCCTCCCCGGAGCCGATATCCGGGGGTACCAGGGCGCCTATCAGGACCTGAGTGAATCCCCCCGTTTTTTGGCCATAGCGCTTGAGCCGGGTCAAAACATTCCCGATGAATACAGGTTAATCGACCAGATCCTCTTCCTGAGGTCCAGGCACAGCAACGCTGAGGTCAAGAATATCATCTTCCGAGGAAAATTTACGCTTTTGGTCCAACGACTGGCTCTCGTGGAAAGGACTCGATAACACAGAGACCGGATGAGCCAATCTTCTGTTTTGCTAGAGTGTAAGTCTGCACTGAAGAGCTAATCCGGAGTCAACTCTGCTCAGAAATTGCTGACAAATGATCTTAGAACTTGAGAATGGTGAGACTGTCTTAATTTCCTGAGGGCTTTTTCTTCGATCTGTCGAATCCTCTCTCGCGTTACCTTGAATTTTTGCCCGACTTCCTCCAACGTGTATTCATTTCCGTCCCCCAGTCCAAATCTCATCATAATTATTTTAGATTCTCGTTCCGTGTGATTTTCCAGAGCCTTCTCAATTTGCTCTCTCAATTTGGCCTTAACAACAGCGTCAGGTGGTGACAGGCTGATTTTATCTTCGATAAAATCACCTAGAGAGCTGTCATCTTCCCCAATAGGCATTTCGAAAGAGAACGGGGTTTGAGAAATTTGCAGTATTTTTCTCATTTTGGAGGCTGACATATTCATTTTTTCCGCAAGTTCCTCACAAGTGGGTTCCCTGCCGAAATTTTGAACAAAGTCTCTCGAGAGCTTAATTATTTTGTGGATGGTATCATTTATATGCACAGGTACTCGAATCGTCCTCGACTGATCGGCGATCGCCCTTGTTATCCCTTGTTTCACCCACCAATGGGCATAAGTCGAAAATTTATAGCCTCTCCGATAGTCAAACTTATTCACTGCGGTCATGAGGCCGATATTCCCCTCCTGAATTAAATCTAGGAAAAGCAGGCCAAAATTACTGTATTTCTTGGCAATGGAGATAACCAATCTTAAGTTAGCATTGATAAGCGCCTTCTTTCCTTCCTCGACAATTTTTTTCCCCGAGGAGATTTCAGAAAGAGCTTTTTGCAATTCTCGATGATTCGGTCCGGCCTCTTTCCGCAAGGCTTTCAGAAGTTTGTTGCTCTCAAAAATTCTGTGTTCGAGTTCATTCTTTTGTGACTTATCCGGCTCTCGAGAAAACGATCTCTTTAAATTATCTTTGGTCTTTTCAAGATCGGCGATGGCTTTAAGCTTTTCTTCGAATTCCTCAATGATTTTATCCCTGAATGCCTGACTAAAATTCAACCTCTGAATGATCCGGCTCATTTCGATCAAAACACGCCCACGAGAGAAACTATTTTTTTTCAATTTGGGGATATGCGCCAATTGAGAGATCAACGCTCGGAGTTTCTCTAACGCCACGGAAATATCGGAAATTTTTTCCTCAAGCGATGTTTCTGAGCTATCCATCCTGTCTAAGTCAAATATGTTGCGCAGAATTTGTGGATTCGATCGCATCTCCTCTTCTAAAGAAACAATTTGCTCATGAAAAGAGGGCATCTTCAAAAGTTGCTTGCTAATGATTCTTCTGCCTCTTTCGATATTCATCGCCACCTGAAGCTCTTCGTTCCGGGTTAAAAGCGGAATGCTTCCCATATCCTTGAAATAGAGCTTCAGAGGATCATCAGTTTGATCCAAATGCTCGGTTGGCATGAAACTGCTTCGTGTTTTTTGATGCGGCAATGCAGTGGTTTTATCATCCATATTTATCCACCTGATAGGCCCTGAAGATAAAATCCTCCTCTCCAGCACGGGGCCTATTCAATCAATTAAGCAATTGAGGTAAAGGTCGATTATCCAGGTGATCCAATTTGGTTGTTAAATGTCTCCCTCAGCGAACAGTGACGGGTATTTCCATTCAGAATCGATTATATCCGCTTCCTCTTCTAAAATCGGAGGAGCGATCTTCGCGCGGGCGAGCCTCGTCAACTCTCAGCGTACGGCCAGTGTATTCCTTGCCATTGAGTGCCTGTTTTGCATTCTCAGCTTCAGTTGGGCTCGACAATTCAACAAATCCAAAACCTTTGCCTTCGATCAATCTGATATCTCTGATCTCATAATTCGAGAACAATTCTCCCAGATCTTCCTTAGTTACCGAATAACTAAAATTTCCGACATAGAGCTTACTTCCTTTCATTCTTCTCTCCTTTTATCTTATTTTTTCTCTGTTAAAATGATTACTATCAGGCTAGTATCGAAGAATTGCTTCAATTCTTCGAATTTACCATTATCCATAACAAAGATTTTTCAAAAAACCTGATGAAATGCTGTTTTCATCTTCAGTCCAAATTAAAGAAAAAATTAAATGGTTAGATAATTGAGAAGGATTATTAGAACTTTAGGCGGGATTAATTTCCTAAGTGATAATAAATTCTCTTATTGCTAACTTTTTCCTTAATTACGCTATCATTTTCCCTCAAAACAAGAATTTTGTCAATCAAAAGATCTCCTGAAGAGAGGAAGCATTTCCAAATCCGTGATCGTATAAACACAAGTGTCATTATTGAGTGTCCCAATTGTGTGGTGGAGAAAACCGTGTGGAGGGCTGGACGGGCATGGCACATCTCCCATGGGAGATGTGAGGGAAGCCCGGATCCGAGCGAAGTTTCCTCGCTGGGGAAGCAGAGCGTGTTTGCACAATCAGCAATGAGGACACTCGGATAGCATTCATCACGGATTTGGAAATACTTACCTGAAGAGCCCAAACATTCGGCTAAGGCTCCGAAGAGGTCTTGATAAGAATATTTCAGAGCTT
>CAYOSH010000070.1:0-9401 GCA_964406575.1 uncultured Eubacteriales bacterium
ATTCGCATTTTAAATTTTATTTAGTATTAAAACATTTGGAACTTGGATATTATTTGGTCTAAAAATTTTGATGTGTTTAGATCTTGGTTTCTGAAATTTGGAATGAAGGTGATCTTGGGAGGTGAACGATGAACCTAAAAAGAGCAGTCCTTTTCTTTTGTATGCTGTTTTTAGCACTGGCTGTTGTAAGCGCATTTGTGTCTCACGTGCAGGAGTGTGCAGAGTATGATCCCGCACTATACGAGCCTTGGGAAGGATGCACATCGATCCTTGTGGGAAAAAAGGCCTCGACGGATGGTTCGGTCATGAGTACCCACACCTGTGATTGCGGCGTATGTGATTGGACCTTTCGCTATATTCCAGCCGCAGACCATAAGGAGGGAGATGTGCGAAAGATCTATCACATCAATCAGTACCTCACCTGGCCGCCCGAACAGGGGCTGAAATGGGAAAAATATAAGGATGATTACACAGGACTGGATATCCCTCAGGTGTCCCACACCTATGCTTACATCCATGGGATGTTCGGTTACATGAACGAAAATCAGGTCGCTCTCGGAGAATCGACGATAGGCTGTAATCGAAAGATGAGAAATCCCACACCATCAGCAAAATTCGATCTCACGATGCTGACTCTTATGGCTATGGAGAGAGCTAAGACTGCAAGAGAAGCCATCCAGGTGATGGGCGACCTGGGCACAATGTACGGTTATGGATTCAACGACCACGGAGAGATGCTGGCTGTGAGTGACCCGAATGAAGCGTGGATCTTTGAGATCATGCCGGTGGGTCCGTTGTGGACGCCGGAGAGCGCCAAGCCGGGAGCGGTTTGGTGTGCGCAGCGCATTCCTGACGACCAAGTCGGGGTGACGCCGAATGAATCCCGCATCGGCGAGATCGACCTCAATAATAAAGACTATTTCATGGCATCATCAAACGCCATCTCTTTTGCTGTCGAGCAGGGCCTTTATGATCCTGAAAGTGGCAAGCCGTTCAGCTGGAAGAGAGCTTATTCCCCGAGTTTTGGTAGCGCTGACAGCACTCAGGGCAGAAGGGGTCGGCTGTGGCGATTTTTTAATATCGTGGCCCCCTCACAGAACCTGGGTCCTGAAACAGAAAGCATGGAGCTCCCCTTCTCCGTGAGACCGGACAAGAAGCTTTCGGTTCAGGACATCATGGACATCACCCGAGATAAATACAAGGGTGCAAAATTCGACCCGACTGTGGGGATAAAGGGTGGCCCGTTCGAAAATCCCAACTATTTCAGAGGGTTTGCAGTCGACAAACTGCGCTATAACGGCCCGCGCTGCATCTGCGTGAACAACGTGGAATACACCACTCTGACCCAGTGCAGGGATTGGCTGCCCAATCCCATCGGAGGGATCCTGTGGTTGTCTTTTGGGGCGCAGGACACAGCCTGTTACATGCCCCTCTACTGCGGGATCACAGAAATCCCCAGATCTTTCGAGGTGGGTGACCACTACGTTTTCAGTAGAGATTCGGCTAGATGGGCCTCAGACTATGTGGATTTCCACACCCAGGTGGTTTACTCATATGCCATCGAAGACGTAAAGAAAGCGCAGAAGAAATGGGAAGCCAAAGCCGTCCAAAGAACGCCGATCATCGACAAAACAGCGATGGAGCTCTTTGAGAAAGACCCAGCAGAAGCGATCGAATACCTCACCGATTATTGTGTGAACAATGCGAATAATGTGGTCGATGCCTGGTGGAAGCTCGGCGATGACCTGCTTGTCAAGTACAATCATTTCCGCATGTACAACCCGGAAACCAGAAAAGTCGGTGGAGTACAAACGCCGGAATGGTGGAACAGAGCGGTCATCGAGCAGGATAACCTAGAACCTGTAGCCTCTCCCCCACCCCCACCACCAAAGAAGAAGAATTAGATGAAAAGGGGGGCTCTCCCCTTTTCTTTGCCTTTTCTCTTCGAGTGAATTGACAGAACACAATTTAGTTTGTATAAATAACTTTCAATGGGGTGCATAAAAAAAATCCAAATCTCAAAATTCCTAGCTCTCTTTTTATTTATAAAACCGCATAATCCCAAAAAATCTTTAGAATTAAGGAGGTAAACGGATGAAAATTAAAAAACTCTTGATCCTATTCGGCCTGCTCTTTACTGTTATGATCCTTTTCAATGGCTTTGCATTTGATGGGCTGGATGGTGAAAATTGCCAAACATGCGCAAACTGGAAGCTGGATGGCTGCACAGTCATCATCGTCGGCAAGGATGCATCCACGGACGGCTCGGTCATGACCACACACACCTGTGACTGCGGCCTCTGCGATTGGACCTGGCGGTACATCCCTCCAGCCGATCACGAGACCGGTTCCATGCGCAAGATTTACCATATCGATCAGTTCCGGACGTTGGACCCGAAAATCGGCCTGAAGTGGGACCGGTACACGGACGATTTTACAGGCCTTGAAATCCCTCAAGTCCCGCACACATACGGTTACGTCCACGGCGCTTTCGGTTACATGAACGACAAACAAGTCGCACTCGGTGAATCCACGATTGGCACTCAAAAAAAGATGGAAAATCCCACGCCCGCTGCACAATTCGACATCACGATGCTCACCCTGATCGCAATGGAAAGAGCGAATACAGCACGGGAAGCGATCAAGATCATGGGTGAACTGGGTGAAAAACATGGATACGGCTTCACAGATACCGGAGAAATGCTGGCCTTATCTGATCCGAATGAAGTCTGGATTTTCGAAATCATGCCCGTAGGCCCGCTGTGGACACCGGAAAGCGGAAAACCGGGCGCTGTGTGGTGCGCGCAAAGAGTCCCCGATGATCACGTCAGCGTGTGCCCGAACGAGTCCCGGATTGGCGAAATAGACCTCAAAAATACCGATTACTTCTTGGCTTCTCCCAATGTCATTTCTTATGCGGAAGAGAACGGCTTTTACGATCCCAAGAGCGGGAAACCTTTCAGCTGGAAACATGCCTACTCGCCCAGCGAATACAGCGCCGCGAGCAGCAAGGGATCACGCGCACGCCTGTGGGCTTTTTTCAATCTTGTTGCTCCATCACAAAAATTCAGCCCGGAAATGCCGAATATGGATTTTCCCTTCTCGGTAAAGGCCGAAAAAAAATACTCTGTCCATGACATCATGGAGATGACCCGCTACAAATTCGAAGGAACCCCCTTCGATCCCTCCACAGGCCTACAGGGTGGACCTTTCGCCAACCCGAATTTCCTTCCGTACGGTTTTGAGCTCGATGGAATAAAATACAACACTCCACGAGTCGTCAGTGTCAATCGCGCTGAATACGTCACCGTGACCCAATGCCGTCGAGGAATGCCCGATCCTATCGGAGGAATCGTTTGGCTGTGCTTCGGCGCTCAAGACACCTCCTGCTATATGCCCCTCTACAACGGGATCACAAAGATTCCAAGGTCTTTTGAGGTCGGGGACCACTGGCAATTTGACAGAAAATCCGCACGATGGGCGTTCGATTATGTGGACTATCATACACAACCCCTCTATTCCCTAGCGATCCAGGACGTCCGAGAAGCACAGAAACAATTTGAACTTGCTGCAGTTGAACGAACACCCCTTATCGATAAAGCTGCCATGGAGCTTTATCAAGAAGATCCGGCCAAAGCGATCAAATTCTTGACAGATTATTGCATCAACAACGCCAACGCAGTCATCAACGCCTGGTGGGAATTGGGAGACCAAATGCTTGTCAAATACAATCACCTCTGGATCTACGACGCGAAGACCAGGAAAAGACTCCCTCTCAAGTTCCCCGATTGGTACTTGAACGAACTCATTAAATACAATCAAATGGTCCCGGAGGAGAAAAAATAGTTTTATTTTTTTAATACAAAAAGGAGATGGATAGCAAATGAAAAACGCAAAAAAAATCAGCATCCTGGCATTCTTTAGCTGCACCGTGATCCTATATCTCTTTTCGCCCGGCTTGAACGCCCAAGATATTCCTAAAGCTCACTACCCGGTGTTGACAACATCCGCCGGCCAGAGCACAGACGTGGAAACACTGAACATCATCGCCGAAGAAGCTGGGATCAAATACGATTATTGTGATGTGCCGACAGTGGAAATGCTCAATGACGGTGTCGGCCTGGGCGGAAGAGAGTCAACAGACACCGGTTTCCATGTCGAGGTCCACACTGACCTGGAAAAATATCCGAATGGAACGCCTTACAAGACGATCATGTTTGCTATAGGAGCTAGTTTAAAGGGCATGGGTGCTTCCGGCCTCACCATCGAAGACGAACAGAAGCGGCTGAAAGAAGTCATCGACCACTGCAAGGCCAATAATATTTTTATCATCGCACTTCATATCGGAGGCGTATCCAAAAGAGGCGCTCCTGGAGGAGACAACGAACGGATGATCGACGCGGTCGCGCCCTTTGCCGATTACATCATCGTTGCCCAAGACAGCAACAAAGACGGACGCTTCACGACAATTGCCAAAGAGAACAACATCCCGATGACCGAAGTGGAGTACGCCCTGGGTGTTGTCGATATTATGAAACAGGTGTTCGAATAAGGTTCCATTTGTAAGAAAAGTGTTTTCACTTTAATTTAGGGGGATGTGGACGCATCCCTTCCTGTGTACATAGCTTGTTTTGTGTGAGTGAGCACACCTAGTGTGCGATTTAGCACATTATTGAGAGTAATGACAAGATTCAAGCCTCACGGATTTGTTTTGAAACGGGGATCCATTCAGTAACGGAGAAAAGACATGGAGTTAAAGATCGGAATTATACTGGCAATAATGGTAGTGGCCTACGCCATTGCCAAGTGGAAAAAACTTTCCGTAGAGCTCAGCATGCTGGCATCAGCGGTGGCAGGAGGCCTGGCCGGAGCATTCATCAACACTCCTCCCATCAGCACCTTGGGCCGCCATCTGATCGAGGGAAGTTTCACTTATCTGGATGTCATCCTCGTCTTCACCACAGCCACTATTTTTATGGCGATCGTCTCAGAGTCCGGCGGAGTGAATTATGTGGTCAGGGCCACGATCAAATACTTCTATAATTTACGGATCATTGCCCTTATTCTACTGATGATCATTATTCTAATCCCCGGGGCATTGACAGGAGCGGGAAGTGTGTCTTTGCTTGTCGTGGGAGCTCCCATCGCCTTGGCCCTTAGCTATCTGGGAATCCCTAAAAAACGGGTGGCCGCTATCCTTTTCATCGTGGCGGGACTGAGCGCTGCCGCACCTCCGGTGAACATCTGGGCCATGATCCTCTGCGCCGGAACGGCCATCCCTTATGTAGGCTTTGAGTTTCCCCTCGGCATTCCTGTTCTCCTTCTCGGGACATTCACAGTGCTCACGCTTGGATGGAAAAAAGAGGGGACCATGGATAGGCAAAAGGCTTTGGAAGATATGCCTGAGGTCCCAGCAAAGATGACCTGGTGGCGTGTGATTTTGCCCTTTCTGGTATTCTTCGGGCTTGTAGCCGCCTACCGGATATGGCCCTTTGATATGCCGATACTGGGACTACCGCTGCAGTTTGTTCTGGCCGCACTGGTGGCGTACCTGGTGAGCCCCAAAAAGATCAACATTCTTGTGCTTTCGAGAGACACGGTCAAACGGCTGCTCCCCTTGCTAGCGACCATTGCTGTAGTGGGCTCGCTCCAGCAGATCATGACGGCCACGGGCGTGCGGGGGCTTTTGTCTTACACCGTGATCAGTATACCGCTGCTTCTGCTCTACATCTTGCTGATCTTCATCATTCCAATTTCAGAAGGGGTTCTGACCTATGGGGCAGCTGCTATTCTCGGTATTCCGTTGATCTGGTATTTCGACTCGATCGGGCTCCATGCGACTGTTGCCATTGCCGGCCTGACTTTACTCTGGCCTCTGGGAGATGGGCTACCCCCCACAGCACTCATCGGGAGGCTCAGTGTTATGGTTTCTGACTATAAGGACTCCTACTGGTCGTTCCTGAAGAGCACCTGGCTGCCCTGGATCGTTATCACAGCTGTGGGAATTCTCATGGTGATCTACAGCGCTAAGCTTTCGTTCCTTGTCAGGTGGAGCATGTAGCCTTTGCGAGCAAAGAGTACAATGGAAAACGTGAACAACTTTAGTGCCGACTTGGAGTCCGTAAGAAGTAAACAGTTAAAGAATATCAAAAGCATACAAGGAGTCTGATATGCCTTTAATCATGATCATCTACTATGTGATCACGGCCTACATCGTGGGTATGCTGATCTGGAACTTTGTCAAAGAAAAGAAAAACATCGATGATATGATCCTTTATCTTATAATCCTTGTTCCGCTCATTCTTCGCCTTCTGCGGGTGAAATAGGAGATAAAAATGTCGCGCACATGGACAATCAAAATCCTAATGATGGCTATTGTTATTGCCATAATGACCCAATCTGGCGTGCAGCTCTACAGGCAACGCCACTATCAACTGGAGCATCTGGCAGGCCCGGGAGTGACTCGAGTTGAACAACTGAGTAAATACTGTGAGGGCCTTAAAGGCACCATGGCCGATACTCATGTGTTCTGGCTGGAGGGGAAAGAGGAAGGCGGGAAGATGCTCTTGATGGCGAATACCCACTCGAACGAACCTGCCGCAGGATTAACTGCGCTCATTTTCCTGGAGAACGCCGTGGTCGAAAAGGGCACACTCATCATCATTCCCCAGTTCAACAACAGCGGGAGCCGGGGCACACGACCGGGGGATGGTTATCCTCTCTATTTCGAGATCCCGACAGAATGGGGGGCTAAAAAGTTCCGGATGGGAAATCGCGATGCTGCTCCGCTGGATCAATGGCCGGACCCGGATGTCTATATTCATTATCCTGATAAACAGCTTTTGTCTTATCTGGACATCAGAAACACCAACAGGACCTGGCCGGGGAGGCCTAATGGGACCTTGATGGAGAAAGTGACTTTTGCGGCCATGGAGATCTTGAGGAACGAAAACGTGGACCTGGCACTGGATGTTCATGGAGCAGAAACCATGTTTCCCGTGACAAACTGTATCGTGGCGCCGGAAAAATCCGTTAGGATCGCGACCATGGCGACGCTGACCGTAAAGGCGACGGAAGGATTCGACAATCACGTAGAGCCGTCACCGCAAGGATTCAGAGGGCTTTCGCACAGGGAAATCGCCGATTATTCGGATACGCTGCCTTTCTTGTTAGAGGCACCAATCCCGTTCCTCGATCAGCCCACAGGCCCCAAAACAGAGAAGCTTCTCCTCGATGGAAAAGATCCATTTTTGCTGAAGTTAGCCAAGCATAAAATGCTCTTTGTTCCCTATGATGAGACAGGGTGGCCGATGGCAAAACGTGTGGGCCAGCACTGCTCAATCATCCAGGAGATCGCCAAACAATACTCTCAAAGAAATGATGAGAGGGCCATCGTGATAACGAATGTCCCCCGTTATGGGGATGTCGTGGCGAATGGTGTGGGCCATTACTTTCATGATCCGAGCACATGGGCGAAAGATAAGATCTATCTCAACTGAAACACCTATTTTTTTATGAGTGATAGCGTTTATAAGCTTTGAGAGAAAGCCTATAACTGGGAGTCAATTTTTTAGGCTCCCGAGCAGGATTTTATAACTGAGAGTCATTTTTTTAGCCAAATGGTTAAATTTTATGACTGGCAGTAAATTTTTGACGCCGAACGTCGATATTTTATGACTGAGAGTAAGGAGGGAGGACGCAATGACCAATCCAAAAAAGCTTTTCTTATTATTTCCGACTATAGGATTTATAATTGCGGGTCTTTTTCTCAATCCGGCTTGCAAAGGAAAAGAGGGCCAAAAAGTGTCCGATTTTGATCAAATTGTCAAAGTGCCGGATATAAAGGAGAGGCTTGCCCAATTTGTGCCCACAGAAATCACATACGACGAAAGTGTTCTCAATGATGAGCAAAAACAGGTTCTCGATAAGCTCATCCAGGCTGCAAAGCTCATCGATGACATCTTCTGGAAGCAAGCCTCGCACGTGGGATTGGAATGGAAAGCAAGGCTGGAAAAAATGGACGATCCTGCAGTAAAGGATTATTTGCGTTATTTGATCATCAACTTTGGGCCATACGATCGACTGGATGAGAACAAACCTTTTTTAGGAGCAGATCCAAAACCTCCGGGAGCTGGTTTTTATCCGGAAGATATGACCAAAGACTACTTCGAGGGTTACATAACGGGGAATCCGGATGTCAAAGAAGTATTTGAGAATTCTTTCACGGTGATCCGGAAAAAAGATGATAAGCTTGTCGCTGTTCCGTACAACGAAGAATACAAAGAAGAGCTGGAGCCTATCGCCCAGCTGCTGAAGGAGGCGGCAGAGATCACATCCAATCCCTCGCTCAAAAAATATCTGAGCCGGCGGGCCGTCGACCTGATGAGAAATGATTATTACCAGAGTGATGTCGATTGGATCGACCTGCGGGACAACCTGGTGGAGATTGTCATCGGTCCGTATGAAGTCTATGAAGACGCTCTCAACGGCTACAAGGCCGCATATGAAAGTTTTGTCTATATCAATGACTTAGAAGAGATGAAAAAGATCGAGGGTTATTTGGATTATCTGGATGAGATGCAGAAGAGCCTGCCCGTAGAGCAAAAATACAAAGATCAAGATGTATCCGGATTGGAATCTCCGCTCAATGTGGTTATCGAAGTGTTCACCGCTGGCGATACGAAGGCGGGTGTGCAAACGCTCGCTTTTGTCCTTCCCAATGACGAGAGAGTTCGGGAAGAGAAAGGAACCAAAAAGGTTTTCCTCAAGAATATGATGGAAGCCAAATTCAACAAGATCCTGGTGCCGATCTCAAAAAAGGTCCTTACGGATGAGGACGCCCAGCATGTTTCATTTTTCGCTTATTTCAACGAAACAACTCTCCATGAAATCTGTCATGCGCTTGGCGTAAATTATGTGGTATTAGCCGATGGTTCAAGGACAACCGTCAATCGTGCTCTCCAAGAGAACTATTCAGCAATCGAGGAAAGCAAGGCGACTGTCGTCGGGATCTATAACGTCGATCTCCTGATGGAGAAAGGATGGATCCCCAGAGAAAGGGAGCGCGAGATCTACACGACCTACTTGGCGGGAATGTTCCGGTCGCTCAGGTTTGGACTACACGAAGCCCATGGGTTAAGCACGATCATCCAGTACAACTTTATGAGAGAGAAGGGTGCATTTCTCTATGATGATGAGACGCAGAAATACAGTGTCGATATGACCAAGATAAAAGGAGCGGTCAAAGAGCTGGCACAGGATTTATTGATCTTGGAGGGTGCCGGCGATTACGAAAAGGCAAAAGCCTTTATTGAAAAATACAGAACGATCGAAGACATCCTGGAAAAGACCATTCAGGGCCTAGAGAGCATCCCTGTCGACATCGCCCCCGTGTTTAAATA
>CAYOSH010000071.1:0-9042 GCA_964406575.1 uncultured Eubacteriales bacterium
TATTTATATCTGAAGCACCAGAATCTAACATCAGAAATTTTTCTGAAGCTCTCCGTTCGCTCTGTTTTTGGAGCCTTCTTTATCTAGAAATATTAATTATTCGTAAATGTAGAAAGAAGTTTATGATCAATATAGGGATGAAGTATCTAGATATCAATCCACGTGCTGAGTTTCTTAGAAAAAGAATAGAATTTTACAGAGATTTATCAAAATAATATATTTAGATTAATAGGGGAAGGGCCATTATTAATCAGAAATGCCCTAAAAATTTTAACGCCTAACTTTCACACTTACAGTCTGTAGATCCTCATGAAAATAACAAATATATATATTTATTGCCTATCCAGCTTTAATGAAGGAGAGAAAATTCTCTCAGTTCTTTACATGACTGTCATAACTGGTTGATTTTAAAAAGATTAAATCGCTATATCCAAGGTGCTTCAATTAAGAGCTCATCAAGATATTTATCACGCTCTGCTGAATTGAATATGTTAATATAATCTGCTGAAGAAAATACTTTGTTAAATGATCTACGAAGAACAGATTCTATATCGTGTGAAATTCTTTCTGACACTTCAGTTGTAAGCTTATTTAGTTGTCTGCCATGGACAACTTTTGAACGCCATTTATATCCTTCCTTGATTATATTAAACAATCGATGAGCTTCATTTTTATTTTTTGAAAGGAAAGCCATGCAACGATATGAAATCCTAAAGGTTATTTCTTGTGGCTGATCAGGACCATACATCGCTTCTAAAGCAACCCACATTGAAAGATACCTAGATTCCCACCAAGGATCGATGAGCGCTCTCCACAACAGATTTATTGATGTCCTCAAAGTACACGGCCTTTTTGGAATTAAAATTAATTGCTCTAATAGATTTTTTGCGTTTAATAAATCATCTTGAGTTAATATATTTTGGTTGTCCCTTTTATGCGATAAAAGTTGATCCCCCCAAGTAGCTGATCTCTGTATGCCTTTACCTTCAGGACGATCAAAGTGTAAATGAGCGTTGATTCCACAAGGAACAGGCTTTGTAAGCCATAAAGCAAGGCTGGCGTACTTCAATAACTCTTCAGCTTTTCTTTGTTTACTTCCAATGCCTTGTGAATCATAGAGGAAACGGAAAGAATAATTTGAGTTTTCAATCAGACTTCTGTCAGCCCAACTAAGATTATCTAATATCCGATCTTCTTTTACCCAAGAAGGAATCGGGCCAATTGTTAGTCTTTGTTTTAGCTCGAAATTATTATCGAGCACCTGACCTTGGGTAGTGGATAAATTTGGTGCCACACTGATCAGTTCCCATGTACTCATATTAAAACCTCTAATTTTTTTATTATAATTCAAGCGAAGACATATCGTCTAGATTTTTCCCACAAGTGCACAAAATATGGGCAGGGAAGATATCCACAGCCTGAGGAAATTCCCATCTTATTTGATATCAGTTACTTATATTCAGGGATAATATTGTGTCGCATAAGGTATATTATGTCAACTCATCATAATAAAAAATATATTAGCTCTTTTCCTTTAATTCTTTAATGATTTTCTCGAGAATAGCTATAATGTCTTCCCTGGATATGTCTTGCCTTTTAAACTCCAATCTCATTCTGTAATCAGATCCTTCTGGTCTGTAATTGTAAACGAATAGCTTAGGCCTTTTAGACTTACCCAAAATTCTTTTGGACAGCTCCCGCGTGTCCTCTCGCTTAAGATCTCTTTCTTGGATGACATGGATCAATTCTTCCATTTGCTCGACATCTTTAAGCTTTGATATTTCTAATAGAGTCGTCCGACTTGTTATGTTATTTTCATGACACAACGAACGAACCTCTTTTGGAATCTTGCTCAAATTTATGATTTCAGTTATTGTAGATCGCGCCTTTCCAATTTTTTTTGCAATATCTTCATGGCTGTATCCATACATCGCCGCCAAGGCATTTAAACCATCGGCCTCCTCAAAAGCATCCAGGTCTTTTCTCTGTAAATTTTCTATAAGAGCGATCTCCATCGCTTCATTATCCTCCACGTTTTTTTCTATACAAGGAATATCCTTTAGCCCTATTTTTTTTGAAGCAATAAATCGCCGTTCTCCCGCAATGATTTCGTATCTACCATGTCTTGGGCGCACTATTATTGGCTCTAAAATTCCTTTTTCCTTTATTGATGACATTAGGTCTTTTACATCACCCAGTTCACTTCGCGCCTGTTGCGGGTTTGGATCGATTTTCTCTATAGGTATCATCCGAATTCGTGGTCCTTCAACACGAGTTGCAATCAGATCGACAAAATGACCGTCATGACGCATCCGAACAGACCCTGGCAGGCCAGTTTTTTTACTTTTTTGCACGCTTCAATAACTCCTTTACAACATTTTTATACTGGGAAGCGCCCACAGAATTTGGGGCGAATGTAAATATAGATTCTTTGTATGCCGGACTTTCTTCAAGCTTTACACTTTTTGATATCACGTCTTTGAATACTTTTTTCCCAAAAACTCTCTTTATTCGAGCTAAAACATCCTTTGAAATATTCGTTCTTTTATCATGAAGTGTAACAAGCACTCCAATGATCTCTAAATTCGGATTCGCGACCTTCTTCACCTTTTCGATTGTTTCAAGGAGGTCATCTGTTCCCTCGAGACACAGATAAGATGATTGAATAGGAATAAGGATATAATCAGAGGCCACAAGAGCATTCAGAGTGATCATCCCCAAGGTCGGAGGTGTGTCGATGACGATATAATCATACTTATTCTTGATGTGGCTCAGTACATCCTTGAGTCTATAGTGGCTGTCGATAGCCCCGAGCAGTGCTGGTTCCAGTTTGGCCATGGATATCTTGGAAATGGCCATATCCAGGCCAGGAACGGTCGTGCTTTTTATTATATCCTCGATATTGCTGCCGCTGTCCACCATAACATCATACAGAGATTTCTCGTACTGCGATGGATCAGCCACAATGGATATCGTGCTGTTTGCCTGGGGATCCGTGTCTACCAAGAGCGTGCTTTTCCCTAAAAAAGCTAACGCTGCAGATACATTAATGGCTGTGGTGGTTTTCCCTACTCCACCCTTCTGATTCGTAACAGCAAGTATCAAACCATACCTCCAATTTCAGTGCAGAGGTGTACAATAAAGGAATTAACAGGAAATATCAAGGAGAAATTGGAAATAGATATGTCGGCATGCCGACATATCTCTCAACTCATTGATAATAATAATGTTAAGCGCAATGAACGAACAAATAGTTATTGATATTTTACTTCAAATAAATTTTTTCGGGGTCAAGCTCATCCCTGATGATTCTCAGTTCATTGTGTGTGGGTGGATCCGTTGTTTTGAGCGCATCAGTGACTCTTATGTCCCAAGAAATTGTTCCCTTCACATCCTCTAAAGAAACTCCAGGGTGTAATTCGGTGAGAACCATCTCTGATGTATCATCACTAAACTTATACACTCCAAAATCAGTAATGACAAGGCTTGGACCGCTTCCAGGAATGCCCATCTTTTCCCTCGGGTTATCAGCGTTTATTAAGCCTGGCGTAGTAATAAAATCCACGCTTTCAGGAAAAGTCTTTTTATTCTGATTCAGAATGAGAATAATTTTTTTAGCATGAATGCTGATCTCGCAAGCTCCGCCGCTCCCAGGCAACCTCACTTTTGGCTTGTGATAATCGCCGATGACTGTAGAGTTGATATTTCCATATCTATCGACTTGAGCTCCACCAAGAAAACCGATATCAATCAGTCCGCCTTGAAGATAATAATAAAAAACTTCCACCATCGAGCAAACGGAAATTGAGTCTGTAACTAAACATGGATCACCTATGGAAAGAGGGAGCCTTGATGGAACTGCACCAACAGCACCGGATTCATAAATAAGTATTAGATCGGGCGCTTGCATCCTTCGAGCAAGATTACATGCCAGATTTGGAAGGCCAATACCGACAAAAACAACCTCCGCATTCTCAAGCTCTCTCGCAGCCCGGGTAACCATAATTTCACTGGGCGAATATTCAGCCATAACTCCCCTCTCCTCTTATCTATTTACATTATCCATCTTTTCATACTTAAAAACCCATCAAAAACCATAATTGACAGGTTTTGAATAGCGATCTTTAACTTTTAATTTCTGGAGAGTTTCTTCTCCGATCTTTTTTTTATACTCTTCCCTATCTCTGACATTATAAATCCACTCATGGATATACCGCTCCATAGAGATTTGGTCTTTAGATATCGCATACCAATCAACATAGAATTGATTGTCCCGGTCATAATACCCTTGGGCATAACTGGGATGTGCAGCAAAAGGCTCGATAACAACAGCATCGACCTTCATGCCTGGAATGGCCGTACGATTTGGATCAGAGCGGATAACGGAAGTATCGACCAACTCTTCGGCAACGATAATCACTTTTCTCGAGGCGAATGCGGCCTCTCTCTGAACTCCCATCAATCCCCAGATTTGAGCGTTTCCTTCTTCATCAACGCGCTGGACCTGAATTATGGCTACATCCGGGTTCAGCGCGGGGACCGTGGCAAATTCTTTTCCTGTATAAGGACATTTGACTGATTTGATGTTTGCATTCATTTTTGGAAGTGAGCTTCCTGTGAAGCTGTTCAAATGCATAAAGGGAAGTCTTGATGCGCCGGCAACAAACCTGGCGACCATCCCGAAATGCGTGTATTCTTCAATCTCAATTTCTCTGGGAATCCCTTGCTCTACAGCTCTGCGTAATCCGTAGAGAGGTCCCACTCCGGGATTTCCTGCCCAGCTGAAAACAATCTTTCTCGCACATCCCACTGCAACGAGTTGATCATAGATGAGGTCAGGGGTGAGCCGGCACGCCACAAGGTCCCTTTTTTTCTGTCGGATGATCTCATGCCCCGCAGCAAAACAAATCAGATGTGTAAATCCCTCTATGACCAATGTGTCCCCGTCCTGGACAAATTTCTCAATCGCCTCTTTCATGGGCATGACCTTATTTCTCATTTAAGGAGCTCCTGTTCACTCTGGGACAAAACAACTGAAAAAATGTCCAGCGCTTTATCCACTTGATCTTTGTCAATAACCAAAGGAGGAGCAAATCGGATGACACTTTCTCCGCATGGAAGAAGCAAGAGCCCTTTTTGAAAGGCCTTATTGGCAATTTTATCTGTTGTAAGACCTGCTGGATCTCGAGTTTTTCTACTCTTCACCATCTCGACGCCGATCATCAATCCTTTCCCGCGGACATCCCCGATAAGAGGATGTGATTTTTGAAGTTTCTTCAGCCCTGATAACAAACGGTGACCCATCTTAGCTGCGTTCACCATCAATCCCTCTTCAAGCAGGTCTAGAGTTGCGAGTGCCGCCTCGCATGCCACTGGATTTCCTCCAAACGTGCTGCCGTGGGTTCCCGCCTCCCATTTCATATATTTTTTCTTGGCAACAACAGCTCCCAGAGGAAGACCGGAGGCCAATCCCTTAGCAAGAAGCACAACATCAGGCTCAACGCCATAATGCTCGATCGCTAAAAACTTACCGGTCCGGCCCATCCCAGATTGTATTTCATCGACAACGAAGAGAATGCCATGTCGGTCTGTGAATTCTCTCAATTTCTGATGAAACTCGATCGGTGGAACCACATATCCCCCCTCACCCAAGATGGGCTCAACAAAAACCGCTGCGATTTCATCAGGACCGAAATGCGACTGGCATAAGACCTTTTCGATTGCATCTGCGCAATAAATGCCACAGGATCTGTATTTGAGATTATACGCACAACGGAAGCAGTATCCATAGGGAATGTGGTAGACTCCGGGCATAAAAGGGCCAAAAAATCGTCTCTGTTTAGATTTACTTGCTGTCAGACTCAACGCACCCATCGTTCTTCCATGGAAGGCTCCGTGGAAAGCGATGATGTAAGGTCTTTTGGTATCGTAATGCGCAAGTTTAATAGCTGTTTCAACCGCTTCAGCCCCAGAATTGTTCAAAAAGACACTTTTTTCACCCGATATTGGTGTGATTTTAGCAAGTCGTTCAATGAGGTTGGCAAAGGAGGGATAGTAAAAGTCTGTCGAGCAAATATGGAAAAATTTATCACTCTGTTTTTTAACAGCATTGACAACCTTCGGGTGGCTGTACCCCGTAATGTTCACGGCAATTCCAGCCATCATATCCAAAAAATGATTCCCATCCACATCCACCACAACAGACCCCTCCCCTCTTTCGACGACAAGAGGATATTCTTTAATATAGGAGCTCGAGGCATATTTATTATCTTTCGAAAGTATCTTTCTTGCTTTTTTCCCGGGTAATTCAGTCCTGATTAATGGGGCTTTTAATGGCATGACAGTCTCCTTTCAGACTCTTTTCACCAGAAGAGACATCCCCTGTCCTCCGCTCACACAGAGCGTGGCCAGTCCTAGCTCTTTATTTTCTTGAATAAGGCTGTGAAGCAGCGTCACGGTGATTTTGGCACCCGTACATCCGATCGGATGTCCAAGGGCGATCGCTCCTCCCCTGATATTTCTCTTCTGCGTATTCCATTTCAGTTCGCGCTCAACAGCCAGAACCTGGGCTGCGAACGCTTCATTGACCTCAATAAGGTCAATGTCTGATAAGTTTAAATTGTTTATTTTCAACAACTTAATAGTTGCCGGCACAGGGCCGATCCCCATCTCTTTAGGGTCTACGCCAGCTGACGTGGCGGACACGACCTCTGCCATGGGCTCCAAACCTAAGACCTTGGCATGCTCTGATGTTGTTAGAACAAGAGCAGCAGCCCCATCCGTCAATCCGGATGAGTTGCCCGCAGTTACAGTGCCTCCCTCTTTAAATACCGTTGGCAATTTTGCCAGTTTCTCCAACGTTGTCTCTGGCCTGGGATGTTCATCGGTTGTCACCAGAGTCTCATTTCCTTTTCTGTCCTTTATCTTAATTGGAACGATCTCCTCGTCGAATTTTCTCCCTTCCATGGCCTTTTTGGCTTTTATCTGGCTTTCGTAGGCGTATTCATCCTGCTCTTTGCGCGAAATCTTATACTTTGCAGCTAAAATCTCCGCTGTTTCCCCCATGATCATATCTGCCAGGGGACAAAACAACCCGTCTCTGTACATGCCATCAATAAGCACACCGTCCCCCAGCCTGTAACCCCACCTTGCCCCGTCCAGAAAATAGGGAATTTGCGACATGTTCTCGATACCGCCAACCAAGACAATCCTGTTCTCTCCGAGGAGCAGAGACTGATATCCTAAGCTGATAGCCTTGATCCCGGAGGCACAGGCTTTGTTCACCGTAAACGCTGGCTTTTCTACGGGGATTCCTGTCCTGAAGAGGATCTGACGGGCAGGATTGGGCCCGTTCCCCGCTTGGCGTGCCTGGCCGAAAATGACCTCGTCAATCTCCGAAGCAGGGACTTTCGCCCTCTTGAGGGCTTCTCGGGAAGCGATTGTTCCAAGCGTGACAGCACTTGTGTTTTTGAAACTCCCACCATATTTCCCGACAGGAGTCCTCACAGCACTCAGAATAACGACTTTGTTTACCTTTTTGATCACCACTCATCTCCTTTGACACCATCTCCAGTCATCCTACTTCATCACTGTATGGCTCTGTTCCCGCATGAACTGCTGCACATAATAAGGACCGCAGCCTCCTTTACCCGTGGACCCTGATTTTTTCCACCCGCAGAAGGACTGGACTCCCGGCCACGCTCCGGTTGTCGCCCCCGAACGTCTGTTGGCGTACAAGACTCCTGTTTCGATCTCATCGAAGAAAAACTGTATTTCCCCCTCATCCTTTGAAAAAATGCCCGCTGTCAAGCCGTAGTTGACCTTGTTGCATTCGGCGACCGCCTCCTTAAGGGAATCTACAGAAGTCTCGACCAGAAAAGGCAGGAACAACTCTTCATAGAATATTCTGTGATCCTTCGGAAAACCCGTGACCAAGGTTGGTTCCACAAAATATCCTTTTTTAAAATCCCCCTCTGAGAGGACATTCCCTCCTATAAGAATTTTCCCCTCTGCCCGGCTAATATCTGCCCAAGCTTTGAACGTCTCCATCGCACTTTGATTGATGAGCGGCCCCAGATAAACATCCCGCTCAGCAGGATCCCCTATCCTGATCTTCTGAATGTGAGCGATGAGTTTATCCAAGAATTCAGCCTCGACCTTTTTATGGACATACACCCGGGAACAGGCACTGCATTTCTGTCCGCCCAAACCATAGGCGGATTTCATCACTCCCTCTGCTGCCTTATCGAGGTCCGCACTCTCTGTTACGATCGCAGGATTTTTCCCGCCCATCTCCAAGAAGCAAGGTCTAACGTACTGGCGACTGAAGCCGTTGTATATTTTTAATCCCACTTCCGAAGAGCCAGTAAAGACCAAACCTGAGATCTTTGTGTTTTGAAAAATTACATCCTGGAAGTTTCCTCCAGGGCCCGTGATGAAATTGAAGACTCCCTCAGGGATTCCCGCATCTCTATACACCTCGTAGAGCTTAAGGCCGCTGAGCGGTGTATCCGAGGAGGGCTTATAAACGGCCGTATTGCCTGCTACGAGAACTCCGGCACTCATCCCTGCAGCCAAAGCCAAAGGAAAGTTGAACGGTGAAATCACCATCCACACGCCATAAGGCTTAAGAACACTCTCTGTGTCTTCATTGGGACTTAAACGCTTCATGGAACGGACAAACCCTTTGGCTTCCTCCATTTGCAGACAATAATACCGGATGAGATCGGCCGATTCTTCGACGTCTCCCATTGATTCAAACCGGCTTTTTCCTGCCTCAATGCTCATGATCGCTGCGAGCTCGTATTTTCTCTCGCTAATGAGCTCTGCAGCCCTTCTCATAATTTTGATGCGTTCCCGGTAGTCCATGTTCCGCCAAGCCCTGAAAGCTCCATGCGCTGCATCTACGGCTTCACTAAGTGCATCGGCCGTACCCTTTTGGAAATACCCTACGACGATCTCCGTATCGGTTGGACTGATATTTTTGAATTCTTCAAAACCTGTGATTTTTTTGCCCGCGATATAGATCGGGTAGGATTGTCC
>CAYOSH010000072.1:0-8621 GCA_964406575.1 uncultured Eubacteriales bacterium
AAACCCAAGTGCGTTGAAGCCTGTACGGAGGGGGCCATTACTTTCGAGCCGGAGAATATCGAGCATATTTCGCTGAAAGACATAAAAAAGGAAACAGCAAAAATGAATCCCAGCCAGAAGAGACATTTTTATGTCAAAAAAATCGGGTCGATCGCCAGAAAAAGGAGAGATGAGGCACATGCTTAAGTACGGATACGGTGGGCGAGTGCTGAGGGTGAACCTCTCCGACCGGACGTTCTTTGTGGAATCGCTCGACCCCGCTTGGATAAAACCTGTGATCGGAGGGCGGGCAGCAAACACCAAGAGATTGTTTGAAGAACTCGACCTTGAGTGTGATCCGCTTGGAGAAAAAAACATCCTTATCTTCGGCACCGGCCCTCTCACCGGTTCTCTCCTTCCGGCATCCGCCTACTACACAGTCACGGCCAAATCTCCTCTGACAGGAATACTGGGAGATTCCGCAGCGGGAGGGCAGTTCGCTGCAGAGATGAAGCAAACGGGATTCGACCAGATCATCATCACAGGTAAAGCAGATAAACTCATCTATCTTTATGTAACGGAGTCAGATGTTGAGTTCATTGAGTGTTCGTATCTTACAGGCAAAACTGTTTTGGAAACAACAGAAACGATCCGGCGCGACAGGTGCGATCACTCCATCGAAGTAGCTGCCATCGGGCCAGCCGGAGAGAATTTGGTCCATTACGCTGCCATTGTTTCGAGCGGGAACAGAGTGAACGGCCGAACAGGAATGGGCGCTGTTTTGGGGTCTAAAAACTTGAAGGCCCTAGCAGTAAGGGGGACACGCTCCGTGGAGGTGGCAGATCCCTTAGCCTATCTCGAGGAATGCAGGGCAATTGAAGCGGCCATCCTGGACCACAGCGAGTACCAAAAGCGATACCAATTGGGCACTACGATGCTGATGACAGATTTGAACGGAATCGGCATCCTCCCGACAAAACATTTCCAGGAGGGTGTGTGTTCCTATGTCGATAAGATCTCAGGACAGACATTGGCCAGAATCTATAAACTGAAAAACAAGGCCTGTTTCAATTGCAACCTGCATTGTTCCCGCTATTACGTGATGGACGACTGTGAGGCCGAAGGCCCCGAGTTCGAAACTCTGTGTAGTTTTACCTCCCGGCTGGGAAACAGTGATCTTCCTTTTGCCCTGGAGATGAATGCCTATCTGAATCAGATGGGATTGGATTCGATATCCACTGCTGAAGTCATCGGATGGATCATGGAGTGCCAGGAGAAAGGGCTCCTCCATCCGGACGATTTAGACGGATTGGCGATCACCTGGGGGGAAGTCGACAAGATCCGCGACATTGTGGAGAAAATCACCTATCGCCGGGGGATTGGAGACAAACTTGCCGATGGGGCGACAAAATTGTCTCGGAGTTTCAGTGAAGAGGCGCAAAAACTGGTGATGCAGGTGAAAGGATTGGATGTGATCTGCGGCGACCCGAGAGGGATCAAGGCCTATGGGCTTACTTATGCCATCGCCTCGAGGGGTGCCGACCACTTGAGGGCCGAGCCTTATTTCGAGCTGACGAACAGAACAGAGGAGGCAAAAAAGCGCTTCGGCACAGAAAAGGCCGCCTACAGAATGGAAGAAGAAGGGAAGGCAGCTCTTGTCACTTACACGGAAAAAATCGCTCTGCTCACTGACTCTCTAACCATGTGCAAGAACATAGGCCTCTGCATGGATATCCTGAACCTGGACAACGCCTCGCGCTTGCTGCGGGCCGGGACCGGGATTGACTACTCCCCCGAGGAACTCAAAAAAATCCTGGGGGAAGCCATCCACACGGATTATAAGTTCAACAAACGGCTCGGCGTCAGAAAAGTGGATAACACACTGCCAGAACGATTCCAGAAAGAACCATTAGAGGAGGGCCCGACAAAAGGGTCGACCGTAGACATTCATAAAATGGTGGATGAATATTACAAGCTGCACGATTGGGACAATCAATAATTCCATGTGTTTTCATGTCATTCCCGAGTGATCAGAGCAGATGTGCCAGAACATTTGACTTTTTCGAAATAACAACTTTATAATTTGCTCACCTCAAAAGAACATAATGCCTTGTTGATATTAAAAAGCATTGACATTTTTCATGAATAGTTCAGGTTAAAAAGAAGGAGGTTTGCTATGATCGCAAAGAAAGTTTTCCTCAAAGAAGATGAGATCCCGAGACAGTGGTACAATTTAGCTGCCGATCTCCCATCTCCCCTACTGCCACCCCTTGGGCCTGACGGTAATCCCGTGACTCCGGACATGCTAGCACCTGTTTTCCCGATGAATCTTATCGAACAAGAGATGAGTCCAGAACGCTGGATCGATATTCCAGAGGAAGTGCTCGAAATCCTCTACCGATGGAGACCTACACATCTTCGTCGTGCCGTTTACTTAGAAAAACATCTTAAAACTCCAGCGCGGATTTACTACAAGGACGAAAGCGTAAGTCCTCCAGGAAGTCATAAGCCGAACACTTCTGTTGCTCAAGCATGGTACAACAAACAGTTTGGCATCGAGCGACTCACAACAGAGACGGGTGCTGGCCAGTGGGGGAGTGCTTTAGCTTTTGCCTGTAAGCTTCTTGGGCTGGAATGCAAGGTCTACATGGTGAGAATAAGCTTCAACCAGAAGCCGTATCGCAAGCTTATGATGCAGGTCTGGGGCGCTAACTGCGTTTCAAGCCCAAGCGAAGAAACTCAAGCGGGCCGAGATATTCTCGAAAGAATGCCGGACACTTCTGGCAGCCTTGGGATTGCCATAAGCGAAGCCATCGAAGCTGCGGTTACCGATAAAACGGGCAAAACGCGATACTCTCTCGGCAGCGTTTTGAATCACGTCCTGCTCCATCAGACGATCATCGGCCTCGAGGCCAAAAAACAGCTTGAATCCATTGGTGAGAGAATGCCTGATGTTGTTATAGGCTGTGCAGGAGGAGGGAGCAATTTTGCCGGGTTGGCCTTTCCCTTTGTTTATGAAAAGATCAACGGCGCTGAGATCGAGATTATCCCCACAGAACCGGAAGCTTGTCCGACGATGACGCGTGCTCATTTCGCATACGATCATGGCGACACGGCTCGAATGACTCCTCTTCTGCCCATGCACTCACTCGGGCACACATTTGTTCCTCCGCCAATCCATGCAGGAGGATTAAGATATCATGGTATGGCCCCTCTAGTGAGTCAAGGAATCGTGGAAGGACTTTTGAAGCCCCGCGCCTTCCACCAACTCAAATGTTATGAGTCAGCGTTGTTGTGGGCACAGACAGAGGGTGCCATAACTGCACCGGAGACAAGCCATGCCATTGCCTGTGCGATTGATGAAGCGATAAAAGCAAAAGAAGAAGGCAAAGAAAAAGTGATTCTGTTCAATTACAGCGGACACGGGCTTATGGATCTTACTGGTTATGAAAGCTATCTCAACGGAGATCTGTTTGACTATTCACTTCCCGATGAGGAATTGGAGAAATACCAAATTGTTCTAAAAGACCTCCCCAAACCAGAAGTAAGAAAAACCGGTAGATGGTAAACCAAAAAATTGATGCGTATGATCATATCCAGCAGTATTGCCGGATGTTGGGCCATAAGGTCCCTTTTGCATACTGCCGGAGCATGAACAGCAAGCTTCCCTGCAGAAATACCTTAGACTGCTGGAAAAATATTTTTGCGATCGAAGAGTTCGTCGATCTGCATTTTTCTAAAGAGGAAATCTCATTTTTTCTCGAGCCGCCGAAACCCAAACTCGCCCAGATTTTCGAAATAATGACAAAGGCAAAAGAATCAATCCCAAAGAAAAAAATAAAACATTAACTTTTTTTTCCTGCTTGGAATCCAGTCTCGAATGCCATCAGGTTATTTTTCAAATCACTATTTCTGCTGACAGTTTTCAGAATGCTTTTCAGGTCTTTATAAGAAAAAGGGAGCAGGCCTGTCCCCGCTGAATAGCCAATGAGTGCGATGTTGGCCGACCGTGCAGACCCCATTTTGAGTGCAACTCCTGAGGCATCACAGGTTTTGACAGTGATGTCCTTTGCTTTGAGATGATCCCAAATCTTCGGGTCGAACCGTTCCGCATGCGCCAGATTCACAAAACATGCCCCGCCTCTGCGCAAGAGCTTCAAGTTTCTGTAGGTCTCCATTTCCTCAAAAGAATAAAGAAAATCTCCCGACCCTTCTCTGATCATGGGACTTCGGTATGCGCCCAGCTTTACATGGGCCATCACAGAGCCTCCTCTCTGGCTCATGCCATGTGTTTCGGAACCCATTACTTCCAATCCCAGCTGGATCCCGAGCTCGGAAAATATCTTTGCAGCAAAGAGGATGCCCTGTCCGCCAACACCTGCAAGCACGATCTGGATATTCATGATTCTAGAGGAACGATAGCCCCCCTGGGACACACGTTCACACACACCCCGCAATCGACACACAAACTCCGGTCGATCTCGGCACGGATCTCTTCCTCATTCATCAAAAGGGCCGGGCACTCAAAATGATCCACACAGTACCGGCAGCCGTTGCACTCGTCTGAGATGTCTACCTTGATCTGGCATCTATGGAGCGCCTCTTGATAGCGGATAATACAAGGATGCCGGGCAACGATAACAGCGATCCCCCCATCCTCGCTTTTGGTGTATTGTCTCGCCTCCTTCAAGAACAGGACCATCCCCTCGACATCATAGGGATCAATGGTTTTGATCCACTTCACACCGCATCCTTGAATCAGAGTTTCCAGAGGGATCTTTTGGCCCTCAGCTCCATCCGCTGTAACGCCAATGCCCGGAGTGGGCTGCATTCCGGTCATGGCTGTGATCTCGTTATCGAGGATCACGAGGATGAAGCGGGCATTGTTGTACACGGCGCTAATGAGCGACGATGTTCCCGAATGGTAAAATGTGGAATCCCCCATTGTGGCCACGATCGGGATGTCATTTTTATCCTGGTGATAAGCCTGATAAAAACCGCTGGCCAGAGTGATCCCCGCACCCATGTCGATGACGGTGTCCACAGCCTGGAGGTTGAGTCCGAGAGTGTAACATCCGATATCGCTGGGATAGATCGCCTTGGGAAGCGCACGCCTGATCGCAAAAAATGCCGCACGCTCTGGGCAACCGGCGCAAAGAGTCGGCCTCCGCACCGGGAGTTCGAGGCCATTGACAAGCTCCTCCAGACGATCATCCTTGACCGGTTTCATGTCTGAAATCCCTTGTTTTCTCAAAACATCCGCCAGGATCTCACAGATCACTTCCGGTGTGAGTTCCCCCTGGATGGGAACGTGGCCAGTCAATCTCCCCCACACTTTCCTCTTATCGATGATCTGCGATTCGATCACAGAGTCGGTCTCTTCAATGATCAACACCATTTCATGCCGGCCTATAAAATCAGCGATCCGCGCCTGCGGCAAGGGATAAGGAGTGCCGATCTTCAGGATGTTGACTAGCTCTTTTATATTGAAATCTTCCAGAATGTCCAGGATAACAGAAAAACTCACGCTGCAGGTTATGATGCCCAAAGGACCCTGGCGTTGGGTCCCCACTTCAGTGTTCCACTGCGTGTCTTGCTCAAACTTCTCCTGTATCTGGCACAAGGTCTCATTCAGTTTCTTGTGGAGAATGTATCGGTATCTTGGTGTAGCCGCCCACCGATCTGGATCCTTTTTAAAATCCGCCGGCCGTTCGATCACTTCTGGCGCAGCCAGCGCGACACTCTGCTTTCCATGGGAGATTCTGATCGTCGGCCTCAGAAGAACAGGGATCTGGAACGTCTCCGATAGCTCAAAGGCCTCCTTCACCATCTCTTTGGCTTCTTGAGGAGAGGAGGGGTCGTACACAGGCACCTTGGCAAACATGGCAAAAAACCGGGAATCCTGTTCGGTTTGTGAGCTGTGGGGTCCGGGGTCATCACAACTGACGATGACCATTCCCCCGATAACGCCCGTGTATGCCGAACTTAAAAGCGAATCCGCAGCTACATTGAGCCCCACCTGTTTCATAGCCACAGCGGATCTTTTTCCCGCCCAACTGGCCGCCAGGGCGTTATCAAAGGCCACCTTCTCATTCACCGACCATTCGATGTATGTGTCCAATCCCAGCTCTTTTTTAAAGGCGACAGCTGCGGGGAGGATCTCTGAGCTGGGGGTGCCGGGGTAGGAGGTCATCACATGACATCCCGCTTCGATAATCCCCCTCGCTATGGCGGCATTTCCAAGCAAGACCCGGATCTCTTCGCTTTTTCCCATTCGTTTATGGCGCATTCCTTGTCCAGATTCCATGGAATCGACGATCCATCCGACCCAATGGCCTAATAAAACCTATTTAACCCAACGGCAAAAACACACCAAATGGTCTAATCTGTCTGACCGTGTCTAGGGTATATGAGCTGGAATGCTTCGATGAACTTCTGGTTTTCCTCCGGGGTTCCGACTGTTACGCGGAACAAGGTCGGTTTTCCATACATGGCCAGCGGCCTGACGATGATCCCCTTTTTCTGCATCTTTTCGCAGATCTCTCTGGCATCAGCCTTGGCATCGATGGTCACAAAATTTGTCTCCGAAGGGATATAATCGACAGACATCTTATTAAGGTTCTCATAGAGAAAGCTCTTCCCCAATTCGTTCATCTCCAAGGTCTTCGTCACATGCTGATGATCATCCAATGCCGCTGCCGCTCCGATCTGGGCAAACCTGTTAACGGAAAAGGGGGGGCTCACTTTCCAGAGAGCCTCGAGCAAATTCTCTTGAGCCACACAGTATCCCACGCGAAATCCTGCCAATCCATACAGTTTGGAGAACGTCCTCAAAACCATAAGATTCCTGCCCTCTTCCACAAACTTGAGCGTCTGAGGGAAAGACGCTTTATTGGCATATTCATAGTATGCTTCATCACAAACCACAAGGACGTCCTCGGGAATTCGCTCCATGAATGAGGAAAATCGCTCTCGAGTTACTGAGGTCCCGATTGGATTCATGGGGATGTCCAGGTAAACAACTTTGGTCTCCTCATCAATCTCTTCGAGGATTCGCTCAAGGTTGTGAGAAAAATCATTCAACGGGACCTCCGTCAAATGGCAGTTCACGATCTGTGCCGTTATTTTTGCCATAATGAAGGCCGATTCGCTCATGATGAGTTTATCCTCGGGATTTAAAAAAGCGACTCCGATCAGGTAAATCAGTTCTGTTGTGCCGTTCCCCACTCGGATATTTTTTGGGTCAAGGCCAAGGTGCTCCCCCAGTTTCTCTCGCAATAAATAACAGCTATTGTCCGGATAGAGGTTGCTTTCATTGAGTGATTTTTTTATGGCCTCTAAAGCATAAGGAGAAGGGCCTAAGGGATTCTCGTTGGAAGCCAGTTTGCAAATTACGCCTCCCACACCGAGTTCTCTTCTGAGGATTTCGATGGGCTTTCCTGGCTCGTACTGCTCGATCTTTAAAACGTTCTCTTTGATGAGTTTTTTCATGTCTTCAAATCATCCATTCTGGATCATTCAAAAAGTTGGGAAAAAATTTTTGTTTGGTCAAAAGTTTTGAAAAGTCCATGTGAGAAAAGGGTAGAAGGAATTATGCCAGATTTGAAAACAAAATTCGAGCACAAATTGTTATTTTTGACATCGTTTGCCGCGTGTGCTATAAGTTTTTAGCTTGAGGGAGGGCAAGACATGATCAGACAAATCAGTCATTTGGGCATCGCCGTCAGGGACCTCGAGGAATCTAGGGATTTTTACGAGACAGTTTTGGGTCTCAATTCATCTGAGCCCATAATCGGAGGAGAGGGGACCATCAAGGCGAGCATGATCAAAGTGGGAGAGGTCCACCTCGAGCTCCTCCAGCCTGTTAGGAACGAAGGTGTTATGGCGAAATTCCTGGAAAAGCGCGGGGAGGGATTTCATCACATCTGTTACGAAGTGGATGATCTGCACGCGGCCATTGCGTCCATCAAATCTGAGGGGATTGAAGTGCTCGGCGAACCGATGGACGGCGTTGAAGGATTGAGCATCTTCCTCCATCCGCGTAACACTCACGGGATTCTGACCGAGCTCGTCCAGAAGGACAAAAACAAATGAGCGTAAGATCCAAGGGATAAGGGGAGGAGACCAATGAATTTTGAACTGACCGAAGAACAGGTCATGTTTCAGGGCATGGCCCGGAAGTTTGCCGAACAGGAAATCCTGCCCAATCTCAAGGAAAGCGTTCGCGAGGAGAAATTCGACGCAGAAATCATAAAAAAGATGGCAGCCCAAGGCTTATTGGCGCCTCATATGCCAGAGAAATATGGAGGACTGAACCTTGATTATGTGACCTCTGCCATCATATGGGAATCTCTCTCGACCGCCAGTTTGGCAGTGACTCAGGCCGCTGTGAGCGGGCCCATCCAACCGGCCACAAACCTCCTGGATGCAGGGTCTGAAGAACAAAAACAGAAATATCTCCCCGCTGTGTGCACGGGTGAAAAGGTCATGAGCGGAGCTGTGGTCGAGCCCAATGCCGGGAGCGATTCCTCAATGATCGAAACGACAGCCGTGCGCAGCGGCGACCGCTGGATCATCAACGGGACAAAGATCTTCATCACCAACGGGGAATTCGCGGACATAGTCCTGTTCATCGCACAGAC
>CAYOSH010000073.1:0-8338 GCA_964406575.1 uncultured Eubacteriales bacterium
AGGATCCAAAAGGTGGCTCCCCTAGCAATAACGAAAGAAGAGGCTACAGTAGCGTTAAAAGAGGAGATACAGAAGACCTTTGACACGAATCATGGAGTTGAAAGAGAAAAGAAGAAGGTAAAGTTTAAAGAATTCAGCCATATGTTCATAGACAATTACAGCAAAGTGAATAAGCGAAGCTGGAAGGATGACCTGTATAGACTCCGGAGATTTAATGACTACTTTGGTAACATTACTCTTGTAGAGCTCTCGCCTATCGATGTCGAAAAATTTAAATCACATAAGCTAAGAGAGGGAGTCACAAATACAACAGTTAATCACTATCTCAAGACCTTGAAGCGAATGTTCAATATTGCCATTACATGGGGATATGCGAAGGAAAATCCCGTGAAGGGGATAAAATTCTATTCAGAAAGAGACTCTCAGAGAGAAAGAATACTAACCGAAGAAGAGGAAGATCGTCTTTTAGGGGCTGCCTCAGCGCATTTGAAGCCCATTCTAATAGTCGCATTGAATACAGGTATGAGAAGAGGTGAAATCCTGAATCTGAAGTGGAAACATGTTGACTTTAAGGCAGGAGAGATCTTTTTAGAGAAGACAAAAAGCGGCACACCCAGGACAATAGACATCAATTCCGATTTGTATGATGAGTTGATAAGACTAAAGGTCGAATCCAATAACCAACTGTATGTTTTCATCAATCCAAAAACTGGAAAGCCCTACAAAAAACTCCAGCGTTCCTTCGAAAAAGCTCGCCAGAAAGCAAGTATCGAGGGCTTGCATTTCCACGATCTAAGGCACACCTTCGCTAGCCGGTTGATAGAAAAGGGAGTAGACATTATTAAAGTCAAAGATTTTCTTGGCCACAGCACCCTACGAACGACTGAACGTTACATTCACCCCGACCGGAAAGAGAAGAAGAAAGCAGTTGAACTTTTGTGTAAGAATTCCTCAAAACACCCCCAAAATAGGGAAAACCTGTTACACAATCGTTACACGGAAAAAGCCCAGAGAAAACAAGGGCCTGTATTCCCTTTTTTTTCAGTCAATTAACAAGGAGTCAAAAGAAAAGAGTACCTGCCTTACAAGCAGGGGGTCACTGGTTCGAATCCAGTACCGCCCACCAGAGATTTTTTCTTCTATCTCTATTTTTTAGGAGTTTCCCTCAAGAAGACAATCTTGTTTAATGGAATTATATTGAGCTATTTTAGCCTATTTTCAAAAACTTAACGGTATGTATCTCCGTATAACCTAGAAAAGTTCATGCGAAAAACGATCCTACTCATTATTGATATTCTTGTATGTGTGGTTGCTCTTTTCCCGAACACTCCTCTTCAACCACTAAGGACAGACTCCCCACCCGTGATCGACGGCACTTTGGATGACCCGGTCTGGGAAACAGCTCCCTCTGTCACAGGCTTTAAAACATTCCACCCGGATTACGGGATAGACATGCCCGAAAAGACCATTGTATACATGGCTTACGATAAGGAGAATCTTTACTTTGGTTTCAAGTGTTTCGATCGCCAGCCGCAAAAGATCAAAGCATCGATCGCTAGGCGCGACACGATCCGCCCAGACGACTGGGTCTGCATCAACCTGGACTCCTTTAACGATCAACAGTCGCTGTATGCCTTTTACATCAATCCGCTGGGGATCCAAACGGACAGCAGGTATTCCGGCGGCCAAGAGGATTTCAGCCAGGATTTTGTCTTCACCAGTGCGGGCCGAATCGATGAAGAGGGCTATGTCGTCGAGGTTCAGTTGCCTTTCAAAAGCCTCCGTTTCTCCAATAAAAAAACAGTCGAGATGGGCGTTATCTTCGAACGCATGATAAACAGGCAATCCACACATGGGACATACCCCGCTTTGAGCCCTGAAAAGGGAATGTTCTTCCTGACACAGATGCAGCCCTTGGTTCTGGAAGACATCCAACACTACACCCTGTTCGAGCTTCTCCCCGCCATAACTCTCAACCAAAGACAATATGCTGAAGAAGGCGGCCTGAACGTTACGGACCGATTCAGCGATCTCAGCCTGACAACCAAATATGGGATCACCTCAAAATTGATCCTCGATGCCACCTACAACCCGGATTTCAGCCAGGTCGAGTCCGACGCCGGGCAGGTCGATGTAAACCTGAGATACGACCTCTACTTTCCAGAGAAAAGGCCGTTTTTCCTCGAGGGAATGGAGAATTTCAATATCGGAGGCTCGTCGTCTTTTGACACGCTCCGCGCTATGGTCTACACACGAAAGATCGTTGATCCCCTGGCCGGCACAAAACTGACAGGAAAGATCGCGTCCAACAACACGATCGCTGCGCTTATTTCTTTGGATGAATCCTTGAGGTATTCAGGAGATGTGGATACGACTGGGAATTATGCCCTGTTCTCGATCCTCAGATACAAACGTGCCTTGAGTGAAGACAGCTATGTGGGAGCATTTTTCACCAGCCGGGATCTGAAGAATCATTTCAACCGGGTTATCGGGCCTGATGGGCAGATCCGGATCACTCCGTCCAGCATCTTGGGGTTTCATCTGTTCTATTCACAGACTCAAATCACTGGAGAATCCGAAAAGTTCGATGGCCATGCACTGGGGATCGATTATCTATACCTGACGCGCAACCTGGATATCAATCTTGGTATCCAGGATATTAGCAGAGATTTTGACACAGAAACAGGATACATCACGCGGACAGGCCTCACCCGGATAGGAGGATCCATCACGCCCAAGCTATATCCAAATTCAAAAGCCATCCAAAGGATCGATCCCATCATCTTTAGCGCTCAAACCAAAGACCGTTTCAGCAATATCTGGGAGACGCAAAACACTTTTATGTTGAATTTTTTTCTTCCTAGGAGCACTAAGCTTGCATTGAGTGCAGACTATTCCACCGAAGTCTATCAGGATGAAAAATTCAACACCAGCGGATGGAGCGTTGCCGGCACCAGCCAGCTCATAAAACAGTTTTATCTGAAACTCACTTACAGAAACGGAAATGCCATCTACTATTCTGAGGATCCCTTTCAAGGCAGGGGCACCCAAGCGGGAGGAGAGATCATTTTCCAGCCATCGGAGAAAATCAGCTTGAGCCTCAATTTGGCGTATGCGGATTTTTTCCGCGATGCCGACTCTGTGAAGGTCTATGATTACACCATACTCCGCACCCGATTGACGTATCAGATGAACAAATATCTCACCTTCAGAGGGGTTGTTGAATACAACGATTACAACAAGACATTGCTTACAGATTTTTTGGTGTCTTTCCTATACATCCCAGGCACCGTTATCCATCTGGGTTACGGGTCGCTTTACGAAAAGACCCAGTGGGTCGAAGGCGAATACCGCGCGAGCGATCGTTTTATGCAAATGGAACGAGGCCTTTTCTTCAAAGTGTCCTACCTCTGGCGGCTATAATCCTATCTTCCCAACACAGGACCCCCCAGTTTTAGAGGATATGAATCCCGACAATCAGTATCGAACCGTTCGGGGAACGGATCCAACACCAGCCTATTTGGGAAACGAACCCCGCATCTCCTAAGCGGTCAGATCAGGGAGCTGACCCACCACTTTTCTAAATCCTATATTTCTTTAATAGAACTTCGTTTTTAATTGAACTTTGTCGGAGGTATCATTGACTAAAAGCATGCTGGATGCTAATTTAATTTACGATTTGATGGTTTGTTCGACTAAACTTTGATGAAAACTTGAGATGGAAAAATCAAAAATTCTGGTCGTTGAGGATGAGAGCATCGTTGCCAGGGATATCCGGAATATGCTGTTGAGCCTCGGATACGAAGTGACTGCGGTCATCTCAGATGCGCAAGAAGCTGTCAACACGGCCAAAAAAGAACACCCGAACTTGGTTCTCATGGATATCATGCTCCAAGGAGAGACATCGGGTGTTGAGGCCGCAGACAAAATTTATTCACAACTGAATATACCCGTAGTCTACCTGACCGCTTACGCAGACGAGACTACGCTCCAGCGAGCCAAAGAGACCGAACCTTTTGGCTATTTGCTCAAACCATTCGAAGAACGAGAGCTAAAATCCACCATTGAGATCGCTCTCTACAAATTCGGAATGGAGATGAAATTGAAAGAGCGAGAGCGATGGTTGTCCACCATGCTCAAAAGTATCAAAGACGGTGTGATCGCAACAGATATCAAAGGAAACATCACGTTTATGAATCCCCTTGCTGAAACCTTGACAGGATGGACTCAAGCTAAAGCATTGAAGAGGCCGCTGAACGAAGTTTACAAGATCAAGGATGAAAAAAAAGGTATAGAGCAATCCATATCCATCAGACAGATTCTTAAGAAAGATCAGTACCGCCTGCCCAGTAACATTGTCCTTGAATCAAAAAGGGGGATTGCCACACCCATAGACCACAGGGCCTCGCCCATCACAGACGAGATGGGGAATACATCGGGTGTTGTTCTGGCCTTCAGAGACATCACGCAGCAGAAGAAGACCGAAGAGGAGCTCATCCAGAGCTACCAACGCCTCAAACAGGCCATGGACGGAACAGTGCAGGCCATGGCTTTCACGATCGAGACCAGAGATCCCTACACAGCAGGACATCAACGCAGAGTAACACAGCTGGCATGTGCACTGGCAGAGAAAATGGCTCTTCCCGAAGACGTCATCGCTGGAGTGCGCATGGCCGGGGATCTTCACGATATCGGCAAGATCTATGTCCCGGCTGAAATCCTCAGCAAACCGGGAAAACTCTCTGAAGCTGAATACAACATCATCAAAACACATTCCCAGGTGGGCTATGACATCCTGAAGACCATCGAATTTCCATGGCCCATCGCAGACATCGTGCTGCAGCATCACGAACGGATAAACGGCAGTGGATACCCGGCCGGACTCCGCGGCAAGAAGATCCTCTTAGAAGCGAGAATCCTTGCGGTGGCAGACGTCATCGAAGCCATGGCCACTCACAGACCCTATCGCCCTGCCCTGAGTATCGAAGATGCCCTGGAAGAGATCTCGGAAAACAGGGAAAAACTGTATGACCCAAAGGTTGTGGATGCCTGTCTCGAGATCTTCGAAGAAGGATTTGCGTTCGAAGAGAAGTGAAAAAGCTATATCTTTGTCTCCTCCTCTGTGCGTCCATTTTGACGTCCATCGCGGGTGTGGTTCTGTTCGTCGTCCTGTTTGTCGCTGACTTCAATATTTATTGGCTTATCGTCTCACCGATCATCATTGCCCTCTATCAAGCGCCAGCAGCATATCTTTTTTATTTATACAGAAAAACAAAAAACCGCTCAAAAAACGCAGAATCTGAAGCATCGCACTTAAAATCCCAGGTCTCGAAGCCAGGAACCGAGCCCAAAACATAGCGCTAAATTCTTTTTATGTAGGGTCCGGTCCCCGAGCGGACCGAGAATGAACTGCTGTCCCATTATTCGTTTTCGCAATTACCAAAAGGGGCACTCGAATGTCATTCCTCACGAGTTCAGAGATGCTATTTCTGCACAATTTATGTGTTGATAAAAAAAGGAGAAATGGAGATAATCCAAGAAAATAAACCGAGGCTAAGAGAGAGGTGAGATGATATGCAATTGACCTGGTTCGACATCGGGATATTTCTGGTTTTTGTGTGTTTTGTTGTGGGAACCAGTCTGTATAAAAGCCGCCAAAAGAAAGAAACGACTGAAGATTACTTCCTGGCGGGGCGAACCCTCTTCTGGTATCTGATCGGCTTTTCGCTCATTGCCTCCAACATCTCTACAGAGCAATTTGTCGGGATGTCGGGGCAGAGTGCCGGTCATGTGGGGATGGCGGTGGCCAGCTATGAGTGGATGGCTGCCATAACGCTCGTCTTCGTTGCGCTTTTCTTCCTGCCCAAATTCCTCAAGAGCGGCATTTTCACGATCCCTGAATTCCTGGAATACCGCTACAGCCCTCTGCCACGCGCCATCATGGCATTATACACGATGGTGATATACGTCGCTGTGACGATCGCTGCCGTCCTCTATTCGGGAGGTCTGACCCTGCACACAATATTCGGGATGGACCTGACAAAGGCTGTCTGGCTGATCGGGATCATAGCTGCCTTCTATACCACATACGGAGGATTACGTGCCGTTGTTTGGGCCGACCTTATCCAGGGGTCGGCCTTGATCGTCGGGGGTGCACTGACAATGGTACTCGGCTTTATTGCAGTCGGAGGAGTGGGCGAATTCTTTCACGCCAATGCAGACAAGCTCCACATGATCCTGCCCTCAAACCATTCGGAGATACCCTGGACAGCGCTTGTTCTCGGCCTTTGGATCCCTAACTTCTATTATTGGGGGCTGAATCAATACATCACACAGAGAACTTTGGGGGCAAAGAGCTTAAAGCAAGGACAGCTGGGTGTTATTTTCGCGGCGGGCCTGAAGCTGCTCATTCCCTTCATCGTTGTCTTCCCCGGGATAATGGCCCTTCAGCTCTACAGTGGAGAGATGGCCACAAGCGACCAAGCCTATCCCTTGCTCATCAAAAACCTTATTCCGGCCGGTCTCAAAGGATTTATGTTCGCCGCCATCTTTGGTGCCGTCATGAGCTCTCTGGACTCGATGCTCAACTCTGCGTCCACGATTTTCACAATGGACCTCTACAAGCGCCACATGAAAAAGGACGCATCGGCGAGATCATTGATACTCATAGGCAGGATCATGACAGGAGTTTTCGTTTTCTTCGGTTGTCTAATCGCCCCCCAGTTGGGCAATCCCAAATTTATGGGGATCTTTCATTACATCCAGGATTTCCAGGGCTACATCTCGCCCGGCATCCTGGCTGCTTTTATCTTCGGGCTGTTCGTTAAACGTGCGCCCGCGTCCGCTGCGATTTCGGCCTTGATCCTGAACGTTCCTGTTTACGGGATCCTGCATCTCAAATACTTCGACCACATTGTATTCCTGAACAAGATGGCCATCACCTTCGGTATCCTCATCGCAGTGATGACAGCGATCACACTGCTGAGACCTCTCAGAAAATCCAAGATCCTTCCCACTATAGGGGGCCTTGACTTGAAGCCTTCATCCGCAGCCAAGTGGCTGGGCTTAGCCGTGGTCCTGGTCACCATCGCCCTTTACATCATCTTCTGGTAAACTAAACTTCTGTTCGCAATTTTCAGGTGACCAATTTTTTCATCCCGATCACTTTCCCACAAGGTATTCATCGATCTCTTCTCTGAGTCGCCTCTGTTCTTCAGCTATTTTTGTTGTGATCTTCATCGCCAGCTCATAATCGCCCAGCAAGCCGCTCTTGAAGCGTGCCTGTAAGAACTTTTTCTTCCGGTCTTCTTCCATTTCTAAGAAAGAAAAAAAGTCCTGTGATATTTCTTCCGTTCTTTGGGCCTCATCATCAGGAATAAAATTTGCCAGAGATATATAGCCATACCTGAGATGTTCGCGAACGTCCTTCTCATCCGTCATAAGCAGGGCGACCCTTATGGCATTCTTGATCACTTTTTTGCTGTGTGGGAGCATCGACTCGGGCACTCCAAAAGTCTGTTTGGCTGTCCCCTTAAGGACCTTTTTGTATTCTTCTATGATCTCAAACACGGCCTCTTCGATTTCTTTTTTTTTCATAAAGTACCCAAAAAAAATTCTGGACGTGATCTCTGACGTCAGTTTAATACTCTTCCCTCATCTGGTTGAGACTAAGATATAGAATAGCGATGCATGTGTCAATTGACGGTGACTGGATCCTCATTCCGCTTGTGTAGCCCATTCAGGAATGGCTGGGATACAAAAGTTAAGAATAAGATCTAGCTCTGTTATTTTAAACGCGGATCAACATGACCCGGTCCACCACACTCTGGAGTGTAACAAGTCACATTGAAAAATTCGCATTTCTCCTTACATCCCGGGCATTCCTCTGGTAGCATGGTTGCTGTGAATATAAATCCGCATTCTCCGCACTTCCAATAAGTCTGATTACACTGGGGACAGATGTCTCCGGTAAACCTATCTTCCGCGGTATACCCACAGTGTGCGCACTCGTATTTTTCCTTTTTATTTTCCATGTACTCCTCCTCCTTTCCTCTTATTCTCCATTTAAAATGTCTTGTGTTAAAAAATCTTTGAATTCAAATGCTTTCTTCCTATTTACTTTTTTTGTGTACATAACAAGCTGTAGGGGCCTTTTGTATTTTCGATACTTCGAAATTTTGAAAGGAAACAATCATATACAAAATGAATGGTCAATAACAAGAGAAAGAGTAAAAAGAGAGCCCCGGATGAAAAGAAACCGGTGATTTCGAGGAGAAACGATGGCGCTCCTGACGGGATTTGAACCCGTGTCGCCGCCTTGAAAGGGCGGTGTCCTAGA
>CAYOSH010000074.1:0-8210 GCA_964406575.1 uncultured Eubacteriales bacterium
AATTGCTCAAACCACAGAAAATTATTGCAGGTACGGACCCGGTGGCCATAGACTCCTATGGTGCAACTTTATTCGGATATAAGCAAAAAGATATCCTTGCGATAAACAAAGCACACGAGCATGGCCTCGGCGAAATGGATCTAGAAAAAGTAAACATCAAAGAACTGGTGATTTAATGACAGGGATCTCTTCAGATGGCTGAACAGCAGTTGCGCAAATACTACAGAATCGTGCGGTATCTGGATTATCTGAGGAAGCATGAATTGATACATCAAGTCTTTTAACATCTCCCCCTCTACAAAAAAGAAATATTTACATTTGAAGAATTTAGAGAATATCTGGGCGTTTTACAAAAAAATCCGCCTGTCGGAGCAGCAATTTTGGAAGTCGAGCCTCTTTTCCCCTTAGTTAAGGGATCCCTTCTTTATGGTTATGTCTCCCGAGGTTTCCAGCCGGACGACTGTACCCTTCTGCTGAGGGCTTGACGCTATGCGGCGCTCTTCAGTCTGTTGGATATAGATGGGGTAATCCGAGCGGACGTTTCCGAACTCGGTGAAGGCTGATATGGTCACATCTGCATCCTGAGGAAGGGAAAGCTGGATGGGGTTGAACGTAGTTTTGACGTCAATCTTGGAGCCGGGCGGCAGCCTTTTGATCTGAGAGATATCGACGGAACTCGATTCTCCACGGATCGTGATCGAACCTTGTGTCTTTTTCAAGATGACGTAATTGAAGGAATTGTCGATCGTTACATTCCCTCCGGCATCTTCCACCAGTACGCTCGAGGACTCGCCTTTCACCGCAACATCTCCATTGACACGTTGAACTTCTATGGCATTGAATGAAGAAATGATATCTGCGTATTTTTTAATGTCCATAACCTTGATTCTGGCCGATTCCGATTTAATTTCCAGAAAGCCGCGGACGTCGCTTGCAGTGACATCTCCGAATGAGGAATTGATGGCCGCATTGCCTTCTATATCGCGGACGGTCACATTCGATGATTCGCCGTCTATCTTTACCTTCCCCTCCACGGCGCTGACTGTGATACCTTGAAAGGAGCTCCGGATGTCCGCATCTCCTTTAATGGCTTCGGCAGTTATCAGGGCGGATTCGCTGACCACCTTAAGGCTCCCCCCAACGTTTTTCACTGTGACAGGTTCGAAGCTGCTCTCAATGAAAACATCTTTCTTTATGTCTTCCGCCTTGATTTCCGAGCTCTCGCCCCGGACCTCCAAGCCTCCCCGCACGCTTCGGACATCGATCAGTTGGAAGGAGGATGTGATCCGGCATTCACCTTCGACATCGCTTCCGACAATTTTGCTGCTTTCGGACTGGATGGTAAGAGGTCCGTCTATGTTCATGAAATTCACCTCTTCGAAGCTGCTGTGAACGATGGATGCACCGCCGATGTTCTTCAGGGTTACTGAGCCGCTCTCGTTGGAAATCTCCACGGGACCATTGAAGTCCTCAACTGTAACCGAAGCAAAGCTGTTGTTCAGAAGAAGGTTTCCACCGCATCCTGTAATCTTCACTTGTCCCGATTCGTTGCGGATCTCCAGGCGCCCGCGTACTCCATTGACTGTTACATCGCCAAAGCTGTTATCTACTTCGAGAGATTGTTCGGCGGGTACGTGGATGTTGAGAGTTGCAGTAAAGGAGAAACTCATTCTTCCGGATCTGAGAATTTCTCTCACTTTTTTGAAGCGACCGCTTCTGCTTCCGCGGCTCTCTTCATACAACGGCGAATCTAGCCTGATCCGATATCCATCGTCAGAAGACTCGATGGAAATGTCGGTATCGCTTAGAAAATCCTTCAGAAAATTCTCGTCCGAATTCCCCACTTCCACCTTGCCCTCGATGACAATTTCATGCCTGTCCCAGGCTGTGATGGTCAAATCAGCCTGGGGTCCATCAATTCTGAGCATTTTTCCCGGAGCCGCAGCCACATTTTGGGAAAAGGTTTTGGTTTGCGTTTTTTTGGCTTTTCTGTTTGAAGCCTCATGCGCCGTTGCGATTTGGCTGAAGAAACAAAGAAGGCCCAACAATAAAAAGCCTGTAACCTTACAAAGGTTTAATTTTCTTTTCATGGTATCCTCCCATTCTATTGGTAGTCTTTAATTTGGATTAAAGTCACTTTTTTATCCTGAAGAGCTGCCAGCATATAGCGCCGGATATGGGCGCTTGCCGGATTCAATTCCAGGGCTCTCCGGCATCGTTCGATCTGTGTATCGATGGTTTCCAGCCGTTCCCTGTAAAGGGCCATCATTTCGAAATCCATATTCGCCAGTTTCGGCCTCACTTTTTTTTCAAGTTCCTCGATCGCCGACTCATAATCGTGTTCCTTGCTTTCGATTCTCTTCAGAACCTTTTTAGCCAGATGTCCTTTGGACGGTATCGACTCATTTGGGCTGAAAAACAGCATCAGGGATACACCAACCAGAATAATCGCCGCTGCGGTGGCAAACCAAGGATTAAAAAACAGTTTCCGGAACAGAGGAGAACGGTGCGGTTTGTGAAGATTTCCGATTCTTTTCTCTTCCCGAAGCCCGGCCTCGATCCGAGTCCAGAGGTGTGGCGCGTGAACCGGGTCCCGCAATTCATGAACTCTTTCCTTGAGGTGGGCATCGAGGGTCCCTTCATCCCGGCAAAGTGCACATTCTCGACTGTGATGAACGAATGCTTCCTCATCCATTTTTCCCAGTTCATAATCTCTGAATCGATGGCATTTCATAATTTTTCTCCCGCAGAGGATGTGCGCAACCAGGTTCTGAGTTTTTGACGGGCGCGGTGGACGTGGGCCTTCACGCTCCCCACACTGATACCCAGAATTTCTGCAATTTCCTCATAAGTGAATTGTTCGACCGCAGACAGCGTGAAACAGGTCTTCATTCTGGGGGGAAGCATATCTACCACTTGGGCTAGATTGAGGTGGCTCTCATGTGAGGGAGGATTGGGGTGTGAGGCATCGTCGAACTCTTTGACGACAGCTCTCTTTCTTTTCCGTAGGATGTCTGTGCAGGAATTCAGCAATATCCGGAAAAGGTAAGAGCTGAAGCGTGCTCCTCTCCGAAATCCGTGGATACCTCTATATAATTTCATGAATGTGTCCTGAACCGCATCTTCGGCATCCTGCTGCCGGCCGAGCACGCGGCAGGCGGTGCGCAAAAGCGGCTGTTCATAACGCTCGTAGATCATACGGTAGGCGCTCAAATCTCCCTGGCAGCATTTCTCAACCACTTGTTGTTCATGAAAATGGTCCATATTCTGATTATATCCTGATTTTCATTCCGTTAGACGGCGATTTGATCGAAATTGTTGAGTGGCCTTAGAAAAAATTTGGGTGAGTAGAACCTAGTAAAAAAAGTGCGGTTCTCATTATATTAGCTGAAAAAGCCATACTGGGAAAGGGTGGTTTGAATAAACCATTGATTCTAATCAAGTTACCTTGGAGATACTTCTTTTATATGAATGCAAGTTCAAAAGTGGCGTCATGGTACGCCCGGAGGGATTCGAACTGCCGACCTACTGATTCGTAGTCAGATGGCCGATCTTATTTAAGTATATTAAAATCAATAATATACGGGCTTTTAAAATTGCCCTTTTGACCAAATTTTGACTACTTTTTTTCTCTATAGACGTAAAAAATGCGAATTTACACAGCAGGGAGCCAGAATTTACGGTAAATTCTTCAATCCCGCCAACCTCTCCCTCGCATCATCAACCTCAGCTATCCCAGGCCTAGCATTCATCCACAGCAACCTGTTACTTTGACTGTTGAATCCGCATTAGCATCTCCCTTGGTTCGCAGCGTAGTAAACAAACGACGCAATGACCGCGGCCGATTGCAGGAGATCTCCTATTTAAGAAGATGGTGACGTGCCTTGGATTGAGGTCAAACATATAGAATAGTAGCCAGGTTAATTTATAAATACATTGCGAAAAATGATTATTTACTTGAATTCCACAACATCCGCGCGAATGAAGAGCTTGACTTCTGTGTAGAGTATTAAGTTCAGAATATCGGTATCATAATGAACATTCACTAATGCAATTTTTTTATCTTCTCTGGGGCCATGTTCTTTTTCGTAATTATCCCAAAGATTCTCTAGGGCCTCCTGGTAGAGCATACCTGTTCCGCTTACCCTTGCTACTGCCAATGTGCTCACTTGTGCTCCAGGTCCAGCACTTAAGCCAAGAATATACCCGGCTCTTGAACTTCCTGTTATATTGGTTGCGACGATGACGTAATTGGCTTCGGATAGCCCAACATCAGTCACATTTGCTGATAGAAACATCCCTGAATTAAAACATCCTGTAAAACTGACTGTCAGCAAAATGAGTACAACAGCTAAAAAAAGTGTTCGTTTCATGATATCCTCCAGTATCGAGCTTATTCCTATCTGGTTATAATTGCCACACAAATTTTTCCGCAATAAATGTACCAATTGAAGCTTTGGGGAGTATTGCTTGGTAAAATGACTTTTTGTGTCCTTCCGAAATAACAGATGTCCACCATAGGAACCAAATTGAGGCAAACATAATCTGCTTCACCTCAGTGGTGTATCAATCCAACCAGCCTCTCCCTCGCATCCTCAACCTCAGCTATCCCCGGGTCAGAGTCCTTCCAGAGGTCGAGAAATTTCTGATAGTTTAGGGAAGCCCTGTCTTTTATTCCTTTCTTCTCGTAGAGTTTAGCCAAGCGGTAATAATATTTGGGATGGATGAGGAAACGTTCTTCTTCTTTCGGATCAAAGTTAGTCAAGCGTTCGTACTCAGCAATGGCTCCGTCCAAATCTCCCTTTTGTGCATAAGCTCGGGCTATTCCGTCCTTAAGAGGGGGTAAATTTAAATTAGCAATCGCATAAGCCATCTCTCCAATTTTATTACCGAGCATTGCCATAGGGACAATTTTTCCATAAACAGCAAAAGCTCTTTCGATGAATCCTTCCTGGAGCAGAATCTCTGCATCAAGAAAATCATAATAATATGCTATGTAATCTTTATAGGTTGTGACATTGGGCAGCTGCGACTTCATCTCGGCCAATCTGGATTTAGCGGAATCAATACGGCCTTGCTTTAGGTCGGTTAAGACCAGATTAAAGCTCAAGAGGGCCTTGTTAAATTGCCTGTTCTGAGGCAGATTGATTGCACAGACATCGTGCCAACTCTTAAAACACTTCCGGCTGAGTACAAAATCCCCCTTTTCGAGATAGATCCATGCCCTGAGATAATCGATAAAGCCTTTGTGGACTTCGTTTTGTGTTTCTCTAGTTATCTCTTCTGCTTTATGAAGCTCTCTCAAGGAAGTGTTAAAACACCCCAACCAATAATCATAGAACGCTTGGCAGCAATATCCTTCCCATTTCGGGCCAGGTCCATCAGCATTTGATATGAGCCTGTCAAGCCATTTCCTGGCTTCAAAGTAATCTTGCTTAAAAGCATAATAGTATTCGATATCGATCAAGCTCCAATAAAAATTAGGGTTTAATTCGAGCGTTTCTTTTTCTTTAGCAATGGCCTCATCAACATTCCCCATCAGAAAATTTGTCCAGGACATGGTGTCTGCAACATTAGGATCACCCGGAGACAATGCGGCATACTTTTCAAACAATTTCAAGGCCACCTCATAGTTTTTCAAATCTGTGTAAAGCAGACCAAGATAAATCAGAGCTGGAACATAATCAGGGTTGAGGCTCAAAGCTTTATTGTACTCCTCGATGGCATTTTCGTAATTTTTTTCCACGTTTTGGAAATAGTCGCCCAGCCTGAAGTGAATTTCTTTATCTTTTGGATATTTTTTTCCCATGTCGCTAAGAATGCGATAATATTTTCCCGGGTTCTTTTCAATGAAGAAAGCATAAGAAGCTTCTATCCAAAGCCTTTCTTTTTCAGTTGCATTCGCTGAATAAGCCTTTGCCTTATTGATTGCTTCATCCCTGGCTTTTGTATCTCCTGATGTATCGTGTGCCAAAGCGAGTTGATAGTAGGCCGCGACGAATTCCGGATCGAGCTGGACTGCCTTCTTAAGATAACGGCGAGCCTCATCCCAATGCCATCTTCCCCATTCCTCAAGGCCTCTGATATAGTAATTATAGGCTTCCATTGAACTGGTCGTAACTTCCATAACTTTTTTCTGGGCAGCCTCCACTCTTTTTGAAGAGATGCCTGTGCCCTCGCAGATAACCTTACTCAGCTCGTCAATTTGATTTTCGAGGATGCTATCGACTCCTCTTCCCTTTGAACTTGCGCTCTTGAGAAGCTTTTTTGTCCCGACATCCAGGACTTTGACATCGGTGGCGAACACGTCGCCTGCCTTGATGAAGCTCCCCATAACAATAGACGCTATGCCTTCCCTGCGGCAGAGCTCGAAGCCCAAATCTCCATCGATGATCTCGACATCTCCCTTTCCCATCTGTTTAAGAATATCGTGGAGCCTCTCCCAAGTGGCCACATAACCGATTCCGGCTTGCTCCAGGCTTGTGATAAGGAGACTAGGGATCGCCTTCTGCAAATAGTCATAATTTGTATCGCCCGTTTGATTATCGAAACTTATCACCGCTATAGAGTTTTCAATTTGGGGAACGGTTTCTGCCTCCTTCTCTGGAAGGAGACGCCAGATCGCCACTCCGACGATGACGATTCCAATAAAGACTAAGGCAGGCACCAGGAGCTTCTTCAATCCAAAGGTGACTGTTATTTGTCTTGATGTCAGGGGCTTTCTTTCCAGAACAGCTCTATCTGTAGTGGGAATGCCTTTCTCAATATTCTCCAACTCGGATCGAATCTCTCCTGCACTCTGATACCGCTTCTCCTTGTCCTTTTCCAGGCATTTGAGTATGACACTGTTGAGCTCATCCGGGATCTGGGGATTGATGGTCTTGGGTTCCTGCGGAATTTCGTATTTGTGCTTATGGGCGATGCTTAAAGCCGTCTCTCCTTCAAAGGGTACCTTACCCGTAACCATTTCATACAGGATTACACCGAGGGAATAAATATCCGTACGCTGATCTATGTCTTTTCCCTCAACCTGCTCCGGGGACATATAATCAGGAGTTCCGATCATCACACCCTTATCAGTAATGCCTTTGCTTATTAATGACCGGGCTATCCCGAAGTCCATGATCCGGGCATTGCCATCCTTATCGATCATGATGTTTGAAGGTTTCAGATCTCTGTGCACCACTCCTAGCCTGTGTGCCTCTGACAGCCCCTCACAGACCTGCTCTGCAATTGAAATGGCCGTCCCTATAGTCAGCTGCTTCACTCTTCTAATCAGGCTCTTTAAGTCTTCCCCAGATACGTATTCCATAGTGATGTAGTATGAGTCCTCTTCTTTATTGAGATCATACATTCGGCAGACATTTCTATGGCTGATTTTTCGTGCAAACTTAAGTTCATTTTGAAATCGCTCAATCGTGTTTTTATCCGAAGAGATCTCAGGCTTGATAAGTTTTAAAGCAACTTTCTCTTTAATCTCCGTGTCCTGAGCCTTGTACACCTTTCCCATACCCCCTTTACCCTACTCCTCAATGATCTGGTATCTTCCGGCAAAGGTAGAGCCTGTGGTGAGTTCTTCTCGGCGTGCTTCTATGGTTTGGGTGGGAACAGGGATCTCCTCAGAGGGCTGAAGAGGAGTTGCACAATTACTGCAAAAGCGTGCGGTATCTGTGTTCTCAGAATTGCATTTAGGACATTGCGTTGCCATTCGTCCCCTTCTGTGCTGAGAATAGGATATAAATTTATGGGAGAAGAGTCAATACAGAAGGCGCCTTTAGAGAAATTTATGGTAGATATTTGTAGAAACTAACGATATAGCCTAATAAACCCCCCGGGGCATTGTGCCCCATACCCCCTTCTTCTTGTCGAGATTACCGTTATGGACCACTCAACCCCGCCAGTCCCTTCTTTGCATCCCCGACCTCTGCTAATCCCGGATCAGCATCCTTCCACAGGTCGAGGAATTTCTCGTAATGGTCTATTGCTTCGCCATTTTCAGGCTTTCTGCTGATTTTGCCGATCATTTTTCCAATCCGACTTTCTTAAGCAATGCTGTGAATTTAGAGTCTGAACGAACAGATTTTTTTTGTTGCCGGCGGCACCTGGGATTGCACCCCCTTTGGCGGCCACCTGGAACAGGGCAGCTTCGTTAAAGGGTTCCTCACCCAAAAACTGTACCAGCCAAAAATATAGTTTCCTGGCTTTCAAAC
>CAYOSH010000075.1:0-8124 GCA_964406575.1 uncultured Eubacteriales bacterium
GCGAAGCTTGCATTGGATTAATTATGCCCCGTACGTAAGTGCGGGGTTGTTAACTAGGGGGAATATGGGCTTAATGTTAATGTTTCCTCATAGCTTCAAGTCTTCAGGAATCAAGAATTGGATTAGGGCTGAAGATTTTTTTATTTTTGGACAAGCCCATTGAGCGATCCTTATTTTCGTGATTCAGTAACTGCTGGATTAAATTAGACAGTCAGAGTTCACTTCATCCTGCTCCACGGAAATAGGGGGCTTTCCCTGCCCACTTCTATACAAATTAGAGGTCGGCTCAATCAATAAATTATGCTATCCCGTAGATCCGAAACTATTGTGCCGTACTCCCTGAAAGCCTCTTAAGCCCAATCATCGAATGCTTGCCGGAGTCTCTTTTTCTCTTTTTTGGAGCGGTTCTTGTACTCGAATTCATCAAAATCGTCTTCCAACAGGTTTTCCAATCGTGAGATCTCTCTCTGCCAAATACCGATCTCCCGTTCAAGATGCTGAATTTTATCCGCGTCTTTTGTCCTTTCGAGCCTTTCTTCGTTATGTTCGATCTGGTCTCGGAGTGTCTTGATTTTTTCGGTGATTTTTTTTGGGTTCATCGTTTTTCCCTCATATTCTCCAAATTATTGAGTCTTATAAACCCGTATGTGGTCCGGATATTGATAGAATCTCAAGTGCGGAGATTATCAAAAAGGCCGGATTCAGGCGGGGGATTAGGATGAATAACGGTTCAACCAAAGATCTCAAAAAAACCTCCTCTTGGATGATGAGGCCATTTTTCATTTCTTTTTTTTAGGGCTGATTCCAGTTTGAAACCCAGCATTTTATAGATAAGTTTTGCTACGGCAAAGGGGGAATTCCTGTCTCCTTCCTGGTAGGCGAGCTCGACGATGTCAAATCCGGAGACATCCTTTACAGAAAAAATTTTCTCCAGTAACAGGATGGCTTCGTCCCAGAGGAAGCCCCCGGGTTCTGGAGTCCCGGTGCTGGATATCACGCTCCAGTCGAATACATCCACATCTACAGTCAAAAATACAGGGTCTGGAATCAGGGAGAGTACGGCATCCATGTCGAATTGGCCATGCTTGATCTCCCACATGGTGGCCATCGGAATCTTCTCCTTTTTGACGATAGCGGCTTCCTCGCCTGAAATGCTCCGTATGCCGATGTGAAGTGTGTGTTCTGTCATTTCTCGGATCCGCGCCATCACACACGCATGGCTCAGAGGATTTTCCTCATAAGTGTCTCTCAAGTCTGCGTGAGCGTCCAACTGGATGACCGAACGGGCACCAACGGTTTCGGACAAGGCCTGGAAGTACCCGGGTGAGATGGAGTGGTCGCCTCCAATGACAACAACGAATTTTCTTGCCTCCAGTAAAGAACGGGTCGTTCTGTACATCGTCGCTACAACCTGCTCTGGATCCTGGGGAATGTCTGGCTGCGTTGCCGTCGCTATACCCATTTTATAGATCTCGGCCTCCAACACTTCATCATACAGCTCCAATTGTTCGGACGCCTCCAAAACAGCGTCGGGTGCTCGAACCGCACCCTTCCCGTAAGTCACTCCTCCCTCGTAGGGAAAGGGGAGGATCACAACTGCTGCGCTATCCATAGACGCGTATTCCGGCTCTAGGTCAAGAAAGGACTTGGGATTGGGTTTCATCGGAGAGCGTTGAGTTTTTCTTTGAACGAGGGCATCTGAGAGATCAAATTCTTCGGCGTTCGTTTCGCGCAGCGCTCGATGACATATGCGGTGAGAAGCGGAAAGACGATGCTGTACTCGCTCCAGATCTGAACGAGGTTTTCTTGCCTGGCATGACGGTATTTCTTCCAGCTTACAGCCTCGCTGAATGTGCAGCCCGATAAACTGCCTTCCCGCTCGAGCGCTGTGCCGATCTGGATCCCTCTCTCCGCACCTTCGAAGTCGATGGCAAGGATCTGGCTCAGTGTGGGGCCTGTTTGTTGGATGAAATTCTTAGGGCCGCCTCCTCCCAGCTCCACAAACCCTGTCGTCTCCGAGGAATACACGATCGCGGCCGAATCGAACACATCCTTGTGTGGAATGAATTGTGGGGTGTACCCCTCCTTCTCCGTGTGCACGAGATTCATGGCGATGGAGTGGTTGGAGTGGGAGTCCCAGAACAGAGGAACTCCAAGACGTGCTGCGGTAGCTACAAAACTTAGCTCTGGATGTTTCGCCTCTTGCGCTGTCCACTTGCCGAGATAATGATTGAATTCCCAACTGGATATGGGGGATTCAGACATGACTTTGTGATTATCCTTAACAAAACGGCGGATGATGGCGTCCTGGGCCTCCAGCGTTTCTTCCTCCCTTATGCCGATGTCGTAGATTCGGGTGTCCCCGTGCTCGCGCAGCTCTTCATCATCCATTTGGGGAATAATAGCTTTTACCGGCAAACCGAAGGCAAAATGCAGATCATGGTACACCTGGGCTCCTGTCGAACAGATCACGTCGATAAACCCAGCTTCAAGGAGAGAGATGATCATCCCTCCCATTCCTCCAGCAACACCTGCGCCCGCAACTCCCAGCCATATTGTATCGTTTTCTTCGATCATGTTTTGGAAAAGCCGGGCAGCCTTCCAGACATTGCGTGCCTCGAAGGATGTTTTTCCCATGGTCTGAATCAATTCGGGGATAGACATCCCGGCCTGAATGCTCTGGGGTATGAGGTCCGGGAATCCGTTAAAAAGGGATTTGTGTCTCATCTTAGGTCCTCTTCTTCGTTTTTGGAAGGGTGCCATAAAAGGCGATTAATCCAGGAGCATTACGGCACAAGCGATGACCGTGGTCCAGAGGCCCTCCTTGTGACCCTCCGCAGATTGGGCGACGCTGCGGGTGACAAACTTTCGATCCTTATCTGTGACGTAAAGTTTTTTCCGTTCGTCCCAAGCGGTATCCGGGTCCAACTCGATTCCAAGAGTGGATGCCAGCATTGTTGCCGCCAGATCCTCGGAAAAATCTTTCACTTTTCTCATTGTCTGGCCGTAGGCATGATGTTCGCTGATGTATCCGTACTGTTTTTTATCGTGCGGCTGGGCAAGTCCGATGGCCGCAGAGACGAGGCGATAGGGTTCGTTTGTGTTCAATCGGGACATGACGAGAAAGGCAATCTGTCCAGCTATCAATGCGTCGAGGCCTTTTGAGGTGGGAATGATTTTACACTCCGGCGGCAAAATACTCGAGATGGACACGAGATTATATTTTTCGATTCCCGCATCGCGCAAAGCATGCTCAAAACTCTGCAGCTCGTCTTTGTGGTAGCCGACACCTTTTGTGAAGAACATCCTTTTCGGCAGCAATGTGTTCATGTTCCCCTCTCATGATTGGAATTATAACCGAGATAGGAAAATGTCTCCTTCTGAAGAAGGTTGTCTCTCTTTCTCCTCTATTTCACTTGAAGATGTAAATGAGAAAGATTTATAGCACACAAATCCTTTTTTGACAATCAAAAAATCTAGAAGATCTAAGCAGGGCATGGAGATCACTTTATCTTCTGGCAGATGATGGATTCCGGATATTTGGCGAGCTGGTCAAGAACTGCATCCGGTGTGTCTCTGAGAAATTCTGTTCCTCTGAAAGATTCGCCAATCAGCTCTCTGTTTATCTGTGTGCTGTATTCGATAAAATAGCTCCCGAGATTTCCTGATCTATCCGTGTGCATATCGATGACCTTTGAGGGGATCTGGCAGGCAAAATCAAAATCTGAGAATAAGAATTTCTTGAAGGCGGGAGTGCTTTTTGTTTTGTAGTGGACGGTCATGTGTGTGACATCATAGACGATGCTCCACTGTGTCATCTCTTCACTGTGAACGCTTTCTAAGATAGAGAAGGCATAATCGACAATATCCATTTCTTGAGATTTCTCATAAGAACGGGGCCTATCGGCCGCCCTTGCAAAACGGTCCAGGGAATGCCCGGAGGTGCCGATTTCCTTGTCCCCCCCCGAACCCTTTGTGGCCCTTCAGGTACTCCATCGATTCTGTATACGTGGAGTTGGTGAGTGCCTTTACGGGCAATGTGCTGCCCGAATGATAGACCATTTTTCCGTCCAGAAATTCGATCGTCGCCGCCTCTCCTGTTTTATCAGAAAGCAGAAAATGGATGGGCTGACTGTTAGGGGAAATCCTGATGGATGCGTCGCTTCTTATCACATCTCGGACACTCGAGGCTGTGTCCAGTTGATACTGCACCCACTGCAGCTCATCCAGTGTCGGACGTGCATCCGGTTCGGGGAATTCTATCTGCTGGAGCCACATCACCTCAAGGACAAGTCCGGTTTCGTTCATTCCTCCCATGGGGTATTCCTTACCGTACTGGTTGAAGGTGATACTTCCGTATTTCGACACCCACTGGGCAGGCTCCGACGTGGTATCGGAGAAACGAATTGCTTTTTTGGCCAGGTTCCTTTTATTGACCATCACGTAGCCAGCGCCGACGTCCCAGTCGTAGTTCCGCCCAAAAACCAAATTTTTTCCGCTTTTCAAGACAAATGTTGAACAGGCCTCGAGCGCCGGACCGCATTGGAGGAACGACAACAATAAGAGGATGATGAGAAAACGCATGCCGATCTTTTTCATGCCGGGCCTCTCAATTTTTCAATTATTGATGTGTTCATTTTACCGCTCATAGTACTTCACCAAAGATTAAATTTCAATTTCTTCCGGTTTTTCAGTAAACTGAAGAAAATTAAGATGTGAGAAGAGACAATGAGTAAAAAATATGTCTGCGTGATGTTTGTGTTGATTCTTTTTGTGATTCCTCTAATGGCGCAAGATATTTACAAAGCGGCGGAGAAAGGAGATGTGGCAAGGATCGAAGAACTGCTGGACAGGAATCCTGATTTGTTGAATGCAAAGGACTCCCAGGAGAATACGGCCTTGCATTACGCAGCTTTTGCCGGCCGGAAAGAGGCAGTGGTATTTTTGGTCACGAAGGGTGCGCAGCTTGATATTCTCAACAACTACAAGTACACGCCTTTGCATTACGCCATTTATGGGAGGCACTTAGAGGTTTCCAAGATTTTAGTCCGAAATGGAGCCGGCATAGACATCCCAAATGTTTGGGGATTGACGCCCCTTCACACGTGTGCAGGACGGAATTTCCTCAAAGAGGCAGAATTTTTGCTGAAGAATAAAGCTGGGATCAATGCGCAGAATGAGCTCGGGGAAACTCCGCTTTTTGCGGCTGTCAAGTCCGGACACAGGGATATGATTTTGCTCCTCATCAAAAACGGAGCGGATGTCAATGCCAGAGACAGTGTGGGCCGGACGCCTGTGTTTGCGGCCGCAGAAACGAATTCTGCCGATATTCTAGGATTATTGATAGATCAGGGAGCGAAGACAGATGTTGCGGATCGATTTAGGATGACACCCCTTCATCGGGCTGCCATAGCCGGATACCGGAGGATTACACAGATCCTTGTCCGCTCTGGGGCAGATATCAACTCCAGAAACGCCGTTGGAAAAACGCCGTACTCTTATGCGGCCATGTATGGACACAACACGCTCACAGAGTGGCTGATGTCCATGGGAGCCCAACCGGATGTGATGGCCGGGGATCGAGGCTATTTTTTCTTTTCTGAGCTGCACCTCAAGGTAGGAGAAGCTGTCGTCTGGTATTTGGGACACAGTGGATGGGCGCTGAAGACCATGAATCACTTCCTCATCTTCGACTATTATGAGAAGACGGACCGCCCGGATGATCCGAGGCTTGTCAATGGCCGGATCAATCCCACAGAGATCTATGATCAAAATGTCTATGTGTTTGTCTCCCACAGACATGCAGACCATTTTGACAAGACGATCCTGGAGTGGGCAGATTCGATTCCCTACATCAAGTATATATTCGGTTGGGAGGCTCTGGACGATCCGGATCATCATTACATGGGACCCAAGAAAAAACTGAAGCTCGATGGAATGGAGATCGAATGTGTTCAGTCTCCGGAGGCCGGAGAGATCGAAGGGAATTTTCTGGTCAAGGTTGATGGCCTCGTCATCTATCATTCCGGGGACTACAGCAGGGGTCATGATGTTTTTAAAAAAGATATGCAGGATTTAGCAGAATCTGCCAGGAACATCGACCTCTTTTTTATGCTGGCGGGGAATTCCATGGATAATGAAGAGGCCCTTTACGCTCTGCAAACCGTCAAGCCCAAGTACATGTTCCCCATGCATGGAGGGGGGAATGAGCACGTGTACAAGGAATTTGCTGATTATGTGCGCGGGAAAAAGTTGAAGGCCCAGGTCATCTGTGCGGAAAACAGAGGCGACAGGTTCAAGTATAGCGAGGGCCGAATCAAACGGATGGAGTAGTGACTTTTTTGAATTTTGAGGAGGAATCAGATGAAGCGTTTCCTGGTTTTGATCGTTTTTGTTTGCCTCAGTGGTTTGTGTTTTTTCAGTCGGGTCACGGGCATGGGATTTTTTGGCGACCTCGACAGAGATGCCGGACAGTTCGACAGAGCTGTCGGGAGCGGGATTAAAAGCCCTGAGGCCGTAGACATTTTAATTCTTAGCGGCACGATCATTACCATGGATGGGGAGCGAAGGGTGATCGAAAATGGGGCGTTAGCCATCGCGGACGGCCGCATTGTTGAAGTCGGCCGGACCCAGGAATTGGAGACTCAATACCGGGCTGCAAGAACCATAAATGCCAAAAACAAAGTCGTGATGCCCGGGCTTATCGATGGTCATGGACACTCCGGCCACACGCTTGTCAAGACCATGGGAATGGGCAGGCCTGATGGATGGTGGCGGGCGTGTGAAGTCATCTATGCCGAGGGTTCCGATGAGGATTTCTGGCGTGCGGATGCATTGCTCGCATCATTGGAACGTCTCAAATTCGGAGTGACGTGCGGAGTGACCTATTTTGGCGGAGGCGACAGCGTGATGCGCACGGACGACCCCAAATATGGTGACCTCCACCTTGAAGCCGTTCAGAAGGTGGGCATCCGGGAGTTCCTAGCAGTAGGGCCGCGCCGGGCGCCGTTTCCTCGAAAGTATTCCCATTGGGATGGCGATTCCCGCCGGGATGTTATGGTCAGTTTCGAGCAACAGCTCGAAACCTGCGAGTCTTTGATCCAGCGCTGGCACGGAAAAGCCGACGGCAAGATCAACCTCTGTATCATGTTTCCTGTCCATCATTCTGAGCTGGACACTCTCGACAGCATCCAGCTCGATGACATGCGGCGCCGGGCAAAGGCCACACGGGCACTCACAGAGAAGTACGGACTCCTCTTCACCCAGGATGGACACACCCGCACTACGATCAAATTCGCCCATGAGGAACTCGGCATACTCGGGTCAGATTCTCTTCTGTCCCATTGCACAGAGATTACAAAAGAGGAGATCCAGATCTGCAAGGAAAATGATATCAAGGTGGTGCACAATCCCAGCGCAAATTATTCGATGAGGGGACGTTGCCCGGTCACAGAACTGTTGGATGCTGGGGTGACGGTGATGCTTGGATCGGATGGCACCGGCCCCGACCGAAGCTACGACATGTTCCGCCACATGTTCCAGTGCATGCGGTATCACCGCTTCTATTTTCGAGATGCCAGCGTCCTTCCAGCCGGTAAGGTCTTGGAAATGGTCACCATCGACGCTGCGAGAGCCCTTGGACTCGAGGACGAGCTGGGATCGCTGGAGCCCGGGAAAAGGGCGGACGTGATCCTGATCGACATGTTCAAACCGCATCTCGTTCCGGCAAACATGCCGGTCCATCGGGTGGCCTATTTCGCCAACGGCAATGACGTGGATACTGTGATCATCAACGGCGAGGTTCTGATGGAGAACCGCCGGGTCAAGACCGTAAATGAAGCCGAGGTGCTCGAACTTGCCGAGAAGGCTATCAAAAATGCCATCCGGCGCACGAATCTCGAGCACTTGCTCACTCTTCCCGAAAGCTTCTGGGGAGTGACCAAAGGGTTGTCCCAGTAATAATTGTGTTGGACAGTTTCTAGGAAATAGCTTCAATCTATGACTCCCAATTCCCTGATCTTGTCTTTCGAGTTTTGCAGCACTCTTTTAGCGAAGTCGGTATTGCCTGGATTTAATACTACCTGTTTAAATTCCACGGACGTGAGTCCGTGGATGGAAATGGCT
>CAYOSH010000076.1:0-7698 GCA_964406575.1 uncultured Eubacteriales bacterium
GAGGTTATCTGGCGCGCCTGGAGAGACTCGAACTCCCGACCCGCTGCTTAGAAGGAAGTGAATCTACTTCGATTCAAATCTTTGGAAAGAAGCGGAGTTCTTCCCATGTGACAAATATGTGCCAAATTTTGCTGAATTACGCTGAAATTATGGTGAAGGGACTGAAAGGAAAAACAAAGGGAAATTACTGGAAACAAAGATGTTATCTGGCGGGGCCGACGAGACTTGAACTCGCGACCTCTGGCGTGACAGGCCAGCGTTCCACTGAATTTCAATCATGTTAGTCACATTTTGGTCACAACATCCACAATCTGGCAGATTTGACTGCAGCCTAACTATATGAAATATCGCCAGATACTCGTTTTAGAATATGGAAAGGACGTTGGGCACAATATCCAAAGTCTTCGACGATTAATCCTTCAACCCAGCCAGCCTTTCCCTCGCATCCTACACCTCAACTATCTTCGGGTTGGCGTCCTTCCAAAAGCCAATATCAATCACCAAGTATAACGCTTGACATTTAACGCAAAGCGTTATATTCTCAACGTGTGATCAGATCTTTCAAATGTAAAGAAACTGAAAATATATTTAACAGAATTTATACAAAAAAGTTCCCGACCGACATACAAAGATCTGCATTAAGAAAGCTTAGGATGTTGAATAGAGCAGAAAATCTAAACGATTTAAAAGTGCCTCCTGGAAATCGTCTGGAGGCACTTAAAGGGAAGAGAAAAGGACAACACAGTATTCGCATAAATGATCAATGGCGAATATGTTTTTTATGGCAGGATAGGAATGCATTAAATGTAGAAATCACAGATTATCATTAGGAGAAAATTCGTGAGTAAAAAAAAGATGCCTCCGCTTCATCCGGGAGAAATCCTTTTTGAAGAATTTTTAAAGCCGATGGGATTGAGCCAGAACAGATTGGCCCTAGACATTCGTGTGCCTGCCCGAAGGATAAATGAGATTGTTCAAGGAAAGCGCAGAATTTCGGCTGATACGGCTTTGCGCCTAGCCAAATATTTCAATATGTCTGCTAAGTTCTGGTTGGGTTTACAGATAGATTATGATTTGGACGTTGCTGAAGATAAGTTGGCTGATCGTTTGGACAAAGAAATCCAGGTTTACAGTCCATCTGTATAGCTTAAAAATAGTGTCAAGGAGGAGTATAGAATTTCAATCCCGCAGATCTTGCTCATCCTCACCATCTGCCTTGAAACTCAGTATCTGTACAAGACATCAGCCTCTCCGTGCTTCTTGATAAGGTTGTCGATTTCCTCGAGTATTAAGTCCCTTCTCATAAGCACAGCTTCGATTTCTTCATCAGTTAGGTATTCTCTGACAATATCTTTTATCAATTTAAGATTCAGGGTCTTTAATTTCTCGACAAAAGCTCGTGGAAGCCTTCTCATAATCCTCGGTCCTTCTTTATGTTTTTCTGTATAGATAAGTTTTGTAGTGAATTCGTCGGAAGTTCTGAAACTTCGCGAATGATCTATGAGTATCATCCGCCAATCCTTTGTTATAAGGATATTTCCCTGATGCCTGTCTTCGTTGGCAATCAGGTTATCAAATGCACGAATTAAATAGATCGCATTGTTCCAATAATAGACTTTATCAGATGGAGTTTCGATTTTTTCTCTTTCCTTCTTCCGCAAGTCCATCTCTGCAGTTACCCATAGTTGAATGCAACCTTGCTTACCCTTAAACTCTCTTTCTACAGTGGGAGGGATCATGTTCAGCTCTAAATATTCATCCATGCGGTAGGCCGCTATCTCCCATCTCCAGCTTTCAAGATATCCATTCACCAGGCCCTCTTGTCCTTTCCAGATAGCATCACGGTTAGTGCCATCTTTTTCAAGGCTAAGTATCCATGGTGGAGATACAGCCTCTCGACTTCCCAGCTGCTTTTCCTCCACAATATCTGCTGTCTTGAGAAACTCTTCCCATTTCTCCTTTTCAGCAATTTCCTCTGTAGTAAATTGCGCTATCGACAAAGCAAAAAATCCAAGGATAACTCCAAACCCTACAATAATTACAAGTCTCTTTCTCATTTTTTCTCCTCGTTTATAAGATAGTAATCAATATAAAACTTTATCCTCACCGAGTTTCTCTATACGTGTTTCGAGCCATTCGATTATGAGATCCCTCCGAACAAGGACAGCGTTGATTTCCTTATCTGTCAAGTATTCATCCACAGTATCCTTTATTAACTCAAAATTTAAGCTTTTTAGCTTCTCGTAAAAAGCCTTTGGAATCTGCTTCATTAGTTTTGGGCCCTCTTTGTGTTTCTCAGTATACATTAGCTTTTTTGTGAAGGGTTTTGAGGTGAGGAAACTCCGGGAATGATCTATGAGGACCAGTCTCCAATCCTCGGTTATGCGAAAATTTTTTTGATGGCGGTCTTCATTGGCTATCAGATTATCGAATGTACGGTGCAGGTAAATGGCCCGATTCCAGGAGAAGAGCTTATAGCTGGGAATTTTCAATTTCTGCTCCTCTTTATCTGCGAGACTCATCACACCCGCATAGAGCTGACAGGAACCCCGGTCACCTTGAAATTTTTTTTCAACCGTGGGTGGAACCATATTTAAACCCAAAAGCCTATCAAGGCGATAAGCAGCAATCTCGTGTTTCCAGTTTTCCATGAATCCTTTTTGCCGGCCCATCGGGTTTTTCCATAAGGCCTTATGTGTGATGCCGTCTTTTTTTAGAGTAAGTTCCCAGGGATCAGTGACTGCCTCTCCTTTTCCCCAGGGCTGTCCTTTGTCGATGATTTCTGCCGTCTTAAGGAACTCTTCCCATTTGGGCCACGCTGCTAATTCTTCTTCTGTGAATTGAGCAAAAGATTGAGTGAATAAACCAACAACAAAAAATGTAACGATAAAAAATAAAAACTTTCTTCTCATTTTATTTCCCTCCTTTCAATAGATTTTCATCTTCCTTTGAGAGTAATGTGAAGTTTTGAGGCTTCACCCCCTTTAATAAGAATTCTGGACAGCGCTGTCAATGAGTTGAGGGGATACTGCAGATTATTGCGTACAAATACGCTTTATTCCGCATTGGCGGATGAAGAATTGCTCTAATAACAGACGGATAGACAAGGAAAGCGAGACTTTAAGAAGCAAAAATAAGGGAATTTCGAGATAGGAAGAAAGCCATCATTGGCCTTTTAAAACAACCAGTCGCTTTTTCGCCTCGTCGATTTCTAGAATACCAGGATCGGCATTCATTGTTAGTGCAAGAAATTTATCGTAATGTGTTATCGCTTTTTCTCTCTGTCCCATCTGCTCGAAAACTCTTGCCAGCATATAGAAACTATTAGTAAATCTGTCCCCGTACCACAGTCTTCCGATTGTCAAGTGGGCAATCTTTTCATATTCTTCCTTAGCCGACTCAAAATCATTTGATTTGTAATACGCATCTGCAAGGGACCCCAGAAATAGGGAATGTGCCACAGGGAGTCGAAAGTGCCATTCATAATGTTGAAAAGGCAGAAGCGTTGTTGCCTTTTTAAAATTTCCGATCGCTTCCGAATAATTCTCTTTTTCAAGCTCAATTTGACCTATCAGATGGTAATAGTACCTCATGAGTTTCCTGTTTAGCCAATTCTCAATCAAGTCCCTGAGTTCATTAGCCGTCCGTTGTGCCTCGTCGAATGATTTCATATTTATATAGATAAGTCCCATTAGGTGGAAGCTCTCAATTTGTCTGCGTATCGATTTTTCATCCATGGCACACTTGAGAGCTGTATTGCATTCTTCTAAAGCCCTATCAGGATCTCCAGTCACCAAATAAAGGTATGCGAGTTCTGAATGAATTTCATGTTTCCAGCTGAGTTCACCAATGGTGTTCGCAAATAATACCCCTTGTGATAGCTGTTTTTTGGCTTCCTCATATCTACCCTGAAGTAGATATAAAGATCCTAGAAACCTTCTTGCAGAGGCAACATCTCTCGATATTCTCGAATCTAACATATTCAGATATTCTCTTTCTGCTTTGTCCAATTCATCGCTGCAATGGTAGATATAGCCTTTTATGTCTGAATTCCATGGATCAAGTTTTTTCGCCTCCTCAAGAGCACGGCTAAATTTCCCCTGACAAAGGAATTGAAATGCCAATTGCCAGCGGATGGAATGGTGTTCTGAAATATCATGGAGATAATTCTCAAGAATTTCCGCAGCTTTATCGTACATTCCCTTCGCTTCATACGAAGATACAATTCCCCTATACGGGAAATAGGAAATTTCCTGGTTGAGCACGAATACCCGATATCGTTCTATGGCGGCATCCCATTGTTCTAAAAAGAAGTACAGCGTTGCCAGGTCGTTTCCGCCAATGTCATCTGGATAGAGTTGGATAAGTCTTAAACCTGCATCTATTGCTTTATCCCAAGTATTTTCTGAAGAACGGAAAAATTGAATCTGGAGATGATATCGCTCTCTATCAGTTATCCTATCGCTGAATTCTAAAGCCTTTTCCGCATATTCTCGACTCTTTGATAGGAGGCTCAAATTATTATAGCTTTCAGAAATTGAACTGTACGCTAAGGCAAACTCCCCATCTATTTCCAGTGCTTTGTTCATAGATTCGATGCTCTTGTTATATTCATTGAGGTTATGAAAATTTCTCCCTTCGATGTAGAGTTTGTATGCTGCAGGTGAGCTAGTCGTTACCTTCCCTACACGCTCATCGATATCATGTGCGATTGCCTCGTCAGTAAGATTGAGATGGGACTTAATTTTTCTTGTTAAGTCATCAATCATTTCAGAAATACTCGATTCTTCTACACCTTCTACTTTCTCGGCGCCTATGGACGTTAGTGAGCGGGCATCTATGACATCGATATCAATCCTGAATTTTTCTCCAAATCTAATATAGCTCCCCTGGATTATGTGTGTCGCATCGAGATCCAGGGCTACTTTTCTTATATCATTTGATGTGAAGCTCTGGGCTTTGAGCAAATCCAATTGTACGAGAATCGAAAAAATCCTGTCTTTACGAAAGACATGGACATATCTTGATTGTGACAGATCTGTAATCAACATATCGGATAAAGCCCATCTCAAATGCTCTAAATTTTCGTCCCCTGAGTTATTTTTAAAGGGCATTATCACGATTGAAGGCTTCAAAGTGTGAATTTCAACAGCTTCCTTGCCCGGGAAAAATTTCAAAATTATCACTGCGATAATCGCAAGAAAGAGAATGGCTAAGGCAAGAACGGAGAGGATTTTATATTTTTGGAGCAGCGAAACTAAGATATTTTTTGGGGCAACCTCCCCCTCACGCAGCATTTCTTCCAGCCATCGGCCCAATTCTTTTCTATAGGCAAATACTCTGGCTTTTGGAGAGTCTTCGATCCTATGAATAGGAAGAGCATATTGCTTCTCCCAGTACTGACAGGTGCGAATATTTCGATTAAGATAAGCAGAGATCTCCTTCCAGGACTCAAGAAGTTCTTTTTCTTCCACTCTGTTTAATCTTTAGGTTGGGATTGCTGATCATTCCAACCCAGCCAACCTCCTTTTTGCATCATCAACCTCAGCTATCCCAGGATCAGCATCCTTCCACAGATCGAGGAATTTAGTATCAAGCCTTAGTTGTCATCATTAATTACTCTTCATATTCCAGTTTAAATCTTACCTTTATAGTGGGATAATCTGGATGATGACTTCCTGATTCAAATATTAGATATGCTATCTTTAGCGCTGGATTTCTTTTAATTTGAAATTTAGCATATTGAGGAATATCTGGATCAGACATATTCTCATACATTAATTTCTGCCCATGGGGTATAAGGCAAACTGGTATTCCTTTCTTTTTGATTCTGAGATAAAACACATTTGTCATTTTTAAAAGTTCAAAATCATATTTACCTTTCTCAAATAAAGAATCTTCGTTCTTTAGGTTGAAGGGGATGTTCACATCTTTGAATTCACATATTAATTTCATCTGGGCTATAGCTGGACATAACAGAATCATAATCAGAGGAATTCTCAAAAAACTAACAAAAATACTCTTATACAAAATAAATCACCTCCCCTTTAGCAAAATTAATACAAATGCCTCGCACCATCCGCCTCAGCAATCCCCGGGTCAGCTTCCTTCCACGGGTCGAGGAATTTCTCGTATTGCTCGATGGTTTTTAGTTGTGTTGCCATTCTGTTGGATGTGCTGATTATCTAAGCTCTGTGTTTGTCTTCAAGTGGTTTCGGACTAATGTGCTGACATTTTAAGCTACGGTTTACGTAATTCATACTATACCTAATTGATTCCATTTGACAAGGACTCAAGCATAATCGTCTTATTGATCTTCCTTCTTTCCCGAATCGTCTGATTTTTAATTTTCATCCGGTTTTTCAAGATCTCTTTGTCCCTGCCAAAATATTTATCACTGGGCGTGACATTGTCTATGGCCTCATGATAACGATGATTGTTGTAATAGTCGACCCATTCCCTGATTCTCTCCTCCAGCTCTGAAGGAGATCTGTAATAAAGCTCGGAACTTCAGCTCTAATGAAAGATGCAAGAGAATTCTCTGCAAAGCCTTTTTTCGACTCCTGTAGATACTCAGTCAATATTCGTGAGAAGGAATCGTGTAGCATGTTGACCCCCTTCAGATCTAAATTTATACAAGGAGCCAAGCTATGTCAAACAAAAAGGTATTTAAAGAATTAGTGCTATCAGCTCTTCAGTCCAGCCAGCCTCTTCCTCGCATCTTCAACTTCAGCAATACCAGGGTCGGCGTCTTTCCAGAGTTCGAGGTCTTTCTCGTGTTGCTATTCCTTCTTATCCACCGGCAGGTTCATCTTGCGCAGCAGATCCTGGAAGCGCGGGTCAGAACGCAAGGGCGCGAACTCCATGTATGCATCGACATAGGGCATGTGCGGACTGCGCTCCTCCAGACCTTTTTCAAGCCAGTCGAGGGCTTGGGCATTTTCTCCAGCTATCGTATACAGCGCCGCAACGTCAAAAGAAAGCACATAGGTCTTGCGAGCGCGCGCTGCCAGTAGATCCGCCGCGCGCCTCATGGCACCCCGATAGCCCGATTGCGCATACCCCTGCGTCAGGGCCTCTTCGACCTCACGGTCCCCGAGGCAGGAGTAGTGCGCCTTCATTTCTGCCAGAGACTCTTTATACATGGCCTTACGCAAGGATATTACTGAGAAATCCCAGTGCGCCATCGGATGCTGTGGAGATGTTCTAAGCAGCTTGCGCCACTGTGCGAGGGCCTCATCATCCCGGCCTGCCGACTCCAATAGAAATGCATGATGGACCTGGACCACCTCGTTGAGCGGGTCTAATTGCAGGGCTCGATCCATCTGCGCCATCGCTTCCTCCGGGCGTTTCATGACCCACAGGAAATGCGAGTAAACTGAGTCCCCAAGGTTGGGATTGAGCTCGATGGCCCTCTTCCACTCTACTTCGGCGTCAGCCCAGTCCCATTCATAAAGGAAGTTTACCCAAGCCAACAACGCGTGCCCGGCCGCGAGGTTGCTATCCAACTCCAAGGCCTTCAAAACGGCCGCCTTTGCCTTCGGACCCCCCTCACGCGGCGGAGTGTACCCCAACTGGTTGCGGAACAGCCAGACCCTGGCCACAGCCAAATGGGCGGCGGCGTAATTCGGGTCTTTCTTCAGCGCCAGCTCGTAGTACTCGAGCGCAATGTCGAAAGCCTGTGGCGTGAGTGGGCTC
>CAYOSH010000077.1:0-7200 GCA_964406575.1 uncultured Eubacteriales bacterium
CCATTTCCATCCACGGACTCACGTCCGTGGAATTTAAACAGGTAGTATTAAAAAGGTTGGCAGGATGGAAAAAATTTAGGCCGGATCATTCATGACTCGAGAGGCAGGTCAGATCGGGGGCTCCAGCGGCAAGCAGAAATAGGGTTAAAACGACGGCTGCAATTTCCGCGTATTTCTTTCGTGACATTGTTCTCTCCTTGTCCAGATTTCACTCCTTTGACAATCGGGAGGAAAAATTGTTGCACAAGAGGATTTCGTCTCATATCCACTGAGTTATTGACCTCATATCATAGCTAAGAATTGCGGTCAAACGAGGACTGTGATATATATTCTGAGAATGTCGGGTTTGGTTGTGGTTCTCCCACAACTTATTGAAAAGATTCAGGATAAAATGGCGATGCAAAAAAAAGATGGACAAACAAAAAAATCCAGCAGGACATTATTTGACAGCAACTCTCAATTCCAGAGGCGCGGCAAGAAGAAAATCCAGGGCAGGGAAAGGAGATACGAGGCGCTCCTGGAGCATCTTCCTGTCGGAATCTACAGGACAACTCCCGACGGCAGGATTATAGAAGCAAACCAAACATTGGTGGAGATGCTCGGGTACCATAACGAAGAGGACCTCAAAGACATCAATGCCAAAAGCCTCTACATCAAACAGAAAGATCGCATAAAATATCTAGAAAAATTGGAATCCGACAGCAGCCAAGTTGGGGAGTTCGAACTCAAACGCAAAGATCGCCGGACAATTTGGGGGAGGGACTACTCCCGCGCAGTCATGGGTCCGACCGGAACGATTGAATACTACGACGGAATCCTTGTGGATATCACAAGCCAGAAGATCGCCGAGGAAAAGCTGAGACACGTGCTCAAAGAACTCGAGCATTCTAATGAAGAGAGGCAGACGATGATCACCAAGTTGCAAACTCTGTCTTTGAAGGACTATGTGACCGGCCTCTACAACCGACGCGGTTTTTTCACCATTGCCGGAGAATACTTACAGCTCGCCGATAGAAGAAAAACACAGATGTTCCTTCTCTTCATGGACCTGGATAACCTGAAACGAATCAACGATACCTTGGGTCATCATAAAGGGGACGAGGCGCTTGTTAATGTCGCCAGGATATTGAACAAAACGTTCCGTAAATCGGATGTCAAGGGACGAATGGGCGGGGATGAGTTCGCTATCTTTCCGATCGACAGCACACACATTGGAACCAAATCAGCGGAATCCCGCTTGCGTAAGAACATCGAGGCGTTTAACTCCGATATAAGAAGCCCTCTTGTTCTTTCAGTCAGCATGGGGATCGCCAGTTATGACCCCGAATATCCCTCTTCCGTCGATGAACTCCTGGTGAGAGCGGACAAGCTGATGTACGAGGAAAAACGCCTTAAACAAAATAAGACCTAAAAAAAATTTAAGGAGGAAGACAAATGATAAAAAAATTTGTGTTACTCGGTTTTCTGATAGCTCTTATTTATATATCGTTTGCATGCGCCAAAAAAACGCAAAATCTCGAGACAGCCCTCAATTCCATCTCTGCAGAATCTCTAGCCAAAGACACACAGATCCTCTCTTCGGACGAATTCGAGGGCCGAGCGCCAGCTTCGAAGGGTGAAGAATTGACCGTCAACTTTATGAAAGAGGAATTTCAGAAACTGGGACTCAAACCCGGAAACGGCGACAGCTTCTTCCAGGATGTACCGATGGTGGAGATAAACTCCATCCCTGAAGGAAACCTCATCATCAAGGGAAAAACGAGGACGCAAGAGTTCTCTTTCGGTGATGAATTCACGTCAGTGACCCTGCGGACTGTGGATGAAGTGTCTCTGGACAATACGGCAATTGTTTTTGTCGGTTACGGGATCGTTGCCCCAGAGTATGATTGGAACGATTATGAAGGGATTGATGTTCGCGGGAAAACAGTCGTGATGCTGGTGAACGACCCAGGATTTGCCACGGAAAACCCGGAACTTTTTACTGGAAAGGCTATGACCTACTACGGACGCTGGACGTACAAATACGAAGAGGCCGCACGCCAAGGCGCAGCCGGCGCCTTCATCATCCATGAAACAGAGCCAGCCGCGTATGGCTGGGGGGTCGTTAAAAACGGATGGACCGGGCCGCAGTTTATCCTTCCCAGCGAGGATAAGAACATGTCCCGCTGCGCTGTGGAGGGATGGTTGACGCTGGATGTGTCAAAAAAAACCTTGCAGGAAGCCGGTCAAGATTTTGAAGAACTAAAAGCCAAGGCCCTAGAACGAGGTTTTCAAGCCGTCCCCTTAGATTTAACGGCGTCCTTGGTCTTGAACAACAGCATCAAAGAATCCGTGTCCCGAAACGTCATCGCCGTTATTCCGGGATCTGAGCGGGCAGACGAGTACATCATTTACACGGCCCATTGGGACCATTTCGGTAGAGATCCGAATCTTGAGGGAGATCAGATTTTTAATGGCGCCCTCGATAATGCTACAGGGACATCGGGTTTGATCGAGCTGGCGAAGGCCTTCAAAAATCTGGGATCTCCGACCAAACGATCCATTGCCCTTCTTGCTGTTACGGGAGAGGAGCAAGGTTTACTGGGATCCCTTTATTACGCCACTCATCCCATTTATCCCATAAAAAAAACAGTCGCGGCCATCAACATGGATGCACTTAACATCTACGGCCCCATGAAGGACATCACAATCGTGGGATACGGAAAATCCGAGCTGGACGATTACGTCAAAGAGGCAGCAGCCGAGCAGGGCCGGGTTGTCAAGCCGAATCCCACACCGGAGAGAGGATCGTTCTATCGTTCCGACCATTTCAGCTTTGCCAAACAGGGAATACCGTCTCTCTACACGGGAACGGGAAATGACCATGTCGAACACGGAGAGGAATGGACACGTGCCCTCAAGGATAAATACATCTCCGAAAACTACCACAAGCCTTCTGATGAATTCGATCCCAACTGGGACCTCAGAGGAGCCGTCGATGATTTGCGGCTGTTGTTCAAGGTGGGTTATAAACTGAGCATGGAGTCCACCTTCCCGAACTGGAGAGAAGGCACCGAATTCAAAGCCAAACGTGACGCGGATATGTCGAAATGAAAATCCTCTTACGATAGCCTTCATGAGGGACCATTAATAGATTATACCTCAAGATCAAAATCGTCCCATGGATCTGAAAGGATCGAACAGAGTTTTGTCCAAGGGGGACAGGACTAGTCCATAGAGTTCTTGTCGATTTTGAGAATTGTGTGCAAGAGGACATTCACGCCATTTTTTATATCTTCAGGTCGGGAATATTCCTTCGGGGAATGACTGATCCCGCCAATACTGGGAATGAAGACCATCCCTGTGGGTGCGATCTTAGCCATATCTTGGGCATCGTGCCCGGCTCCGCTGGGCATAAAAAGTGTGGAGAGCCCGAGCCCCTTTGCTGATTCATCGATATATTTGCGTATTTGCGGGTCTGTAGGTGCCGGTATGGCCATGGCATCGATGGGAGAAAAGGAGATCCTGGTGCCTGTTTGACGGGCGATAGCCTGAGCTTCTGTTTCGATCTTCTCATAAAGAGATTGGATCTTTTCTCCAGAGAGGTCACGCAATTCCAGGCTCATGACCACTTTTCCGGGAATCACATTCGGTGCACCCGGCTCAGCTTTGATCCGCCCCACAGTGCCGACCTGGCGACCGGGGACACTCGTGACAACCCGGTTGACAGCGATGACAAGATGTGAGGCTGCCAGCAGAGCATCCTGGCGCATATCCATCGGTGTTGTGCCCGCATGATTGGAAAAGCCTTCGATGATGACATCCCACCAGCTGATGCCGACAATCCCCTCCACTATTCCGATATCGATGCCTTTTGTTTCGAGGATCTTACCCTGTTCGATATGGATCTCAAGAAAGGCCTTGATATCGCCCTCTTTTCGAGTGACATTGTCCAGCATTTCTGGATCGCCCCCAAGATCGATAATACCTTGACGCACTGTTTTTCCACTGTGACTGACAACCTCAAGAGCTTCTGGTGCGAGAATCCCCGTCAGAGCGCGGCTTCCCACCAGGCCCCCTTCTTCATCCGTAAAAACCACGACCTCCAGGGGATGCCTGGTCTGAATGTTATTTTCCTCCAGAACTTGAGCGCATTCGATGGCACCGAGAACACCCAATGCCCCGTCATACTTTCCCCCATCGGGCACAGTGTCAGAATGAGAACCGAACATGATGGGAGGAAGGTCGGATTTACGTCCGATCCGGCGACCGATGATGTTTCCCGCCTCATCGATATGGACGTCCAAACCGGCCTCCTCCATCAGGGAGACGAGGTACTCCCGTCCTTGAATGTCGGCATCACTGAAGGCCACACGGTCGAGTCCTCCATGCGCATTCATCCCGAATTTTGCAAGCACCGCGATGCGTTCTTCTAATCTTTGGGCATTGACTCTGAGATCTTGCATTTGACCTTCCGATGAGGACGCGAATACAGCACACCCCTGGAAAAGAACAAAAAGAAACACAGGCGCGAAAAGATAAGTTCCCTTGGTCATCCTTCTCCCTCCAAATCCTATCCCAAATTAAGAAAAATTATCCTCATGGATGTGTAGCATATATCAATCCATAGAGAGAGTCAAAAAGGCCTCAGCAGATGTGGCATCCCCAAAAACGTGATATGTTCGATACAGATAGCGGAATCAAGTGATCAGATCTGATCACTCATCTTTGACTCTGTTCACAAGCTCTTTCCCACCGTCGGAAAAATGGACGATGATCACAAAACCCTCTTTGCTTTGATCCTCTTTGAATTCCACGCGGATGCCGGATTCGCCTTCCAGTAAAAAATAGGTCTCTGTTAAAGGCAGCATTTTCATTTTCCTCGGTCCTATATCCAAGTACAGCTGGTCATTCTCTAATATCACATCCCCGCGTGTGTATTTTCCGATATATCTCTTCAAGATTGATGGTTCGATCTTGACTGGATTGGCCAGGGCTTTCAACTCTTCCAGACCCCAGCTCAAAGCATTTTTTTTGGCTTCATCTTCGGTGTTTTCGATCAATTTTTCGAGAGCCATTGTATGCGCTTTCTCCAGGGCCTTCTCTTGCGGCACAGAGACATGAGGCTCAATGCCCGTGCCTTCCCAATTTGTTTTGGAGATGGGATTGATGGCCCGTCCTGTCGGAACCCAGACTAAAAAGTCATGAGTAGCGATCTGGAGTCCTCCAGGATGTGCGCCACCTCCAGTGGTCTCCCCGATGATGGTGGCCCTCCTTAGGTTTTTCATATTATAGGTAAACTCCTCAGCGCCAGAGAAAGTCCTCCGGCTTGTTAAGATGTAAAGGGCGGTCTCATACATGGTGCGGCCTGGAACATAGGGGAGCGTCCAAAACTGCTGCAGGGAGTCCTCGCCTCGATTCTCGAAGCTGTTCAGATGCGTATAGTCTTCCAAAAAATAGCTGCTTAAGAGTTGAATCATGGCCGGATCCCCCCCTCCATTCTTTCGGAGATCTATGATAATGCTGCTAGCGTTTGCTAAAAAATTCATGGCTGCCACAGCGGTTTCCCCGGATGGCCTGACACCTGAAAAATAGCGCAAGTCTAAATATCCAATGTTCCCATCCAGGAGCTCTATTTTCTGGAAGCCAAAATTTTCCTGGCGCTCTTCTTCAATAACCCTTTCACGCTCCTTTTTGCGTTCTTCCTCGCTCTCCCCCTCCCTGATCTTGATCCGCCGAACCATTTCTGGGTCATGAACCACCCGGATATGCCTGTCTTTGCTCACACTTCGCAAATCCTCAGTCAACACGCGGGCAAAGTCATCCACACTGTCGATACTGTCATACATCCCATCTTTGAGTTTTGTTTTAAGAAGCGCTTGCATTTTTTCGGCGGTCTCGAGAAAAATGTATTTATCCACAAGAAGTTGGCTGACACTTTGGACTATTTCATTTTTTTTGTCCGCATCAAGGGATACATTTTTGGCGTCAGATCCTTCCTGGCAAAGAGACGGAATCCATAGAAAAACGAATAAAATCACACTCAAAAGCATGAATTCGTTCAGATGTTTTCGTGTTTTTCCGATCATTCATAACCTCCTGCTTTTGTGTTATATAATGTAATACGTATCTCCTTACATATTCGTTTCAAAAAAAACAAAACCGTTTTTCACAAGAGCTCCAGCTTCATGATGATGCCGCATTTTTCTCTATCGAACAGCCCTGTCTTTATCCTTTCGCCCTTTGTGACTTTAAACCCCTTTGCGCGGTAGAGATTGACCGCTGCCCACAGCTTATTATCTGTTTTCAGGAGGATCCGTTTTGCTCCCTCTGTCCTGGCTTTTTGGATGAGAGCGTCGGTCAACCTCTTCCCCGCCTGCTTTCCCTGCGCCCTCTCGGTAACGGCCATTTTGGCAAGCTCAAATGTCTCGTCATCCACTTTTACAAGAGCTCCTGTCCCGACAAGCTCTCCATCAAGACGCGCAAAGAAGATAAATCCTCCCCGACGGATGATCTCCGATTCTGGGTTCATCAGGATTTTTTGATCCTTCTCCTCGACTGAAAAATACTTCTCCAGCCATTCCGTATTCAATGTTCTGAAATACTCCTTGAGTTCAGGAGAGAAGTCCACGATCTCAACCGCTCTGTATTGTCTCTCTTTGACCTGCTTGATAATCCGTTCGGATATACTTTCTCTATCCAGTTCACCTTCTATCTTCCAAACGACATCCAGCATGTCGATGCCGGCACTTTCAAACATCCTGGACGTGGCGATCTCAAAATCATACCAGACTGGCTGGAGTGCCGATGCCAATGCCTTGCCTTTATCTGTCAAGCTGAGGCGCCTTATCCTGCGGTCCTCGTTATCCTGGAGGGATTCGACCAGCCCTTTTTTGGCCAGCATCTCAGAGATTTGGATGACTGCGGGGTGCGATATTTTGAGCGCCTGTGCGATCTCTGAAATAGACAGGGACGATTCCTGTGAATGCAACAAGTAAAAAAGAGCAAACCATCTCGGTTCAAAATCGATGTGGAAGGCTTGATAGACCTCGATGGCCCCCCGCATAATCCGATCGGTCAATCTCTTCATGCGTGTCGCGATGGCGAGATATCCTAGTTCTTTGATAAAGTCCATTCTTTATTAACCGCTCAATGAAAGATTTTTTTTATTCATTGCGTAATAGTTTACATAAACCCAGTCCTTTTTTAAATATTTATCGT
>CAYOSH010000078.1:0-7086 GCA_964406575.1 uncultured Eubacteriales bacterium
GGAGAATAGACCGGCTCGATCATATGGGCCTGAAATTTCTTCAGTTCCCAACTTCGTCCGAAGTCATACTTCTCGGCATGAACGTTTTCGAGTCCCCATTCGTTTAGTTTTTGCTGAACCCAGTCTGCTGCTTTTTGTTTATCGGGAGATCCGGATAACCTAGGTCCATACACGTCCGTCATGTAACTCAGGATCTCCATCACCTGAGAACGGTTCAGTCCTTCGTCTTTTATTTTGTAGATAGCAGCGAGATCGGCCTTATCCTCGGTCAGAGCCAGGCAAAACACAACAAGCAGCATGACAAGGCTGAAAGCCGCGATTCGCTTTCCTAATGGCAATCTTAAGCTATGTGGTGAAACTTGGGCTCGTCGGTGAAAATTCATCTCAGTCATCGCAATTTACCTCCTTATTCAATTTATCTCTCTAATCCTAATAAGACATATTCTTATTTTTAATAATTGTCAACTGGTCAATTCTTATCCTTATTCGAGGGGCAGATCCGGTCAGCTTCGTTGAGGTTATAAGAGATGAGCGATGTCCTCCATGTCGACTTTTTCGAGCAACGAAGGTTTGATGGATTCTTTATGCCTATTACCTCACATGGATCAGGCAGATGTCCGGCAGGGACAACGAGTGGAAGGTGGCCCTTTATCATAAGTTTGTTGGCGGCTTGTGGGTGTGATATAATCACACTCCGGAATATCCTTGGACACAATAAATCATTGATTCTAAACGTGCCGGGGTGGCGGAATTGGTAGACGCAAGGGACTTAAAATCCCTCGGTGGTATTCCACCGTGCCGGTTCGAGTCCGGCCCTCGGCACTCTATATGCCTCTAACGCCTTTGAACTGAGTAAATTACCGTAACCAAGACAAACTAAACGAAAACAAGCGTAAACAGACAGTTTTGGTCTGTTTCGCCTTGAAAATAGCCATCTCAATGCTTCACATCTAGTAGCATGGTCAAGCGCTAATAACAAAATTTTAGCAAGTGGGACATCAAGTTTAATATATTTACATTTTCATATAAATTTAGTATATTAGTAATAACTTATTTAAATTTAAGTAGCTAATTAAATGGATAAATACATGAATGAAGATACAGATGAGCAGGCAGCTCTTTTTAAAGCTTTGGCGGACCCCACTCGGCTAAAGCTGGTGAAATTACTTTACCGGCAGTGCAAACCCGATGCCCTGTGCGTGAATGCGCTTGCCTGTCGATTAGGGATAACACAATCTGCTGTATCCCAACATCTCCGTGTACTGAAGGCCATAGGCATGGTTAAAGGAGAAAGGCGGGGTTACAGAGTTCATTACTTCATCAATCCAAATTCGTTAAGGCGTTACAGAAAATTGATATCTTCAGCTTTAACTGCAGGAAAGGAGGCGGATTAAAATAGGGGCGAGCATGGGAACACATAGCTCAATTGCCATCAAGGTGTCAGACCTCACGAAAAGATACGGAAAATTAACGGCTGTCGATCATATAAGCTTTGAGGTAAAAAAGGAAGAAATCTTCGGTTTCTTGGGTCCAAACGGAGCGGGGAAAACCACAACGGTTAGGATGCTAACCGGAGTAATAGAGGCTGACGGAGGGAAGGCTTTGGTCATGGGATACGAGGCAGGCAGTCTGAAAGCAAAACAAGTGGCGGGAGTGGTCCCTGAAATGGCAAATGCCTACGTCGATCTTTCAGGCTGGAAGAATTTGAAGTTAATGGGAGAGATATACGGGGTACCCAAAAATGTTATCAAAGACAGATCTGAGGAATTGCTTAAAAAAGTAAACCTTTATTCAAGAAAGGACGAACCAGTAAGATCCTATTCTAAAGGAATGAGGCAGCGGCTTATCCTGGTGATGGCTCTCATCAGTGACCCGGAGATTCTTTTTCTTGACGAGCCTACTTCGGGATTGGATGTACAGAGTTCCCGGATGATCAGAGATTTTCTTCAGGAACTTAACTCTGACGGCAAGACCATATTTTTAACCACCCACCAGATGGATGAGGCGAATCAGCTCTGCGACCGGATTGCCATAATAAACCGCGGAGTTATTGTAAAAATAGATTCACCCGAGAGAATCAGAACAGCCATAAAGGGAATGCATTCCGTTGAGGTCAGTTTTGACCGCGTGGTAGATGATCATTTTCTCACTTCCTTATCCGAAGTGAAATCGGTAAAGAAGAAAGGGGATAAATTCCGACTTTACACTGAAAATCCGGGGGAGACAGTGGTTGCATTAGTCAATCAAGTTGCCGAGAGAAATATGAAGATAGTATCCTTGAATGTCCTTTTGCCTTCCCTAGAGGATGCTTTTGTGGCCTTGACCGGGAGAGAGGAATAATGAGTGATATTGCGATAGTATGTCAGCAAGCTAAACGTGCTTGGATAATAGCCAGCAAAGATATCCGCATTTATTATTCTAAAGGCCCTGTGGTCATATTTGGTATCCTTTTTCCCATTTTCCTATTCCTATCCTTTGCGGTGGGCAGAAATCTTACAGTTGAATTCCTTATGCCGGGGCTGCTGGGCATGGTGCTTTTTTTTACAGCTACTTCCATATCGCCTGCAGTAGCGCCCTGGGAGACTCAGGCGAGGACCTTGGAGAGATTGATGAGCTCTCCTTTAACCTCCCATACCATCATCTTGGGTGATATTTTGGCTTCTTTCGTGTTTGGAGTGCTGATCTCCCTCATGTCTGTCTTGGCGGGGATGGTTCTTGACATTAAAATCAGTCAGCCCTTGATATTAATTCTTGGGATAATCCTGGCCGGATTTTGTTTTTCTTCGATGGGATTAATTTTCTCTGCTGCACCTACCAGCATGCCCAGTACCATTATGATGCTCTCGGCAATGGTAAAATTTCCTGTGGTCTTTATCAGCGGTATCTTTATTCCTTTGGCTCAACTTTCTGAATGGGGAAGAATTATTTCCTTTGTGTCTCCTCTCACCTATTTTACAGATATAGCCAGGCATTGTATTCAAAATCAGGGATATCTCCCATTGGGAATTGATTTTATGGTTTTATTGGCTTTTAATTTTTTGTTTTTGGTATCTGCCATGAAGCTTCATGAAAAAACCATGCCCAAAAGAATATGAAGAACTATAGAAAAATCGTATAATCCAACAAATGGATAGAGGAGTGCAAAACATAAGGCCATCACATCATGCAGCTAGAGGCATAGATTCCTGGATATTATTTCGGGTGATTTGGAGTACGTTGTAGAGATTTTAAAGAACATGGAAGAGAAAGGATTAATCCGACGCGAATGGGATTCAGAATAAGGAACCTATCTTATTAGCTCCAACTAAGATTGATTTAGATCGTTACGCCACTGGCTTTTTGGTAACGGGAATTCAATGAATCTACAGGAAAGGCAAAGTTGGCAGATCTGATGGACTTAAAATCCCTCGCAGGTTATCCTGCGTGCCGGTTCGAGTCCGGCCTCCGGCACTCTATCCTGTATCTAACGCCTTTGAATTGAGTTAATTACCACTACCAAACGAAACTAAACGCAAACAAGCGTAAACAGACAGTTTTGGTCTTTTTTGTCATATATTGGGCACTTTTTGGTCACTGATCATACTAGAAAAGCGGCAAAGATTTCAACCCTATGAAATCCAAATGTTTTCCTTTTGGAAGGCAGTTTTTTTGAAATATTCAAGGCGCTCAGAGAGATGACCAGAACAATCACGTCCCTGAAGGTATGGCCTGCATCTCCCAGTAAAGATAACGAACCAGATATCAATCCTCCGAAAATTTCGACAATGAAAAATATAGAAGTCAAAAGAACAGCTATTTTTAAGTGTTCTTCGAATTTGTTTCTATGCATGTTTTTGATTTTAAGATAAGGTATGAATAAGTCAAGACAAGGGAGGTTTATGGAAAGTAATAAAAAGAAGTGTGGATATATCAGATAGCTCATTTTTTTTGACTTAAGTCAATGTAAAATATTGTATGCTAAGCTATATATCTATGAGGAGGTTATCGTAGTGAAAAAAATAAAAAATAATATTTACTGGGTAGGTAAGGTGGACTGGGAGTTGAGAAAATTTCATGGATTTGAATATTCAACCCACAGGGGGAGTACTTATAATTCTTATCTTGTAAGGGACGAAAAAACAGCCTTGATTGACACGGTCTGGAGTCCTTTCAGTTCCGAGTTCGTTGAGACTTTAGATAAGCATATAAGTCTAAAAAAGATTGACTATGTTGTTGCCAATCACGCTGAAATCGATCACAGCGGGGGGCTGGCGGTATTGATAGAGAAAATTCCCGATATCCCGGTTTACTGCACAAAAAACGGTGTAAAATCGTTAAAAGGTCATTTCCACAAGGATTGGAATTTTGTTCCCGTTAAAACAGGAGATAAGCTCAGTCTGGGCAAAAATGAATTAATTTTCATAGAAGCTCCCATGCTTCACTGGCCGGACAGCATGTTCAGCTATTTGACGGGGGAAAACATTCTATTCAGCAACGATGCTTTCGGCCAACATCTGGCCAGTGAATTTTTGTATAACGATCTGGTCGATCAAGCAGAATTATTTCAGGAATGTATCAAGTATTACGCCAATATTCTGACTCCGTTCAGCGGTTTTGTTGATAAAAAAATAGAAGAATTCAAAAGCCTGAATTTGCCCTTAGACATAATTTGCCCTAGCCACGGAGTGATCTGGAGGGATAATCCTTTGCAGATAGTCGGTAAATACCTTGATTGGTCTAAAAGTTACAGAGAAAACCAGATTACGGTCGTGTATGATACGATGTGGGACGGGACCAGAAACATGGCAGAATCGATTGCCCAGGGAATAAAATCGATTGACGACAAGGTTGCAGTTAAATTATTTAACATTTCTCGCTCAGACAAGAGTGACATAGTGACCGAAGTTTTTAAATCCAAAGCCTTGTTAGTCGGATCACCTACAATAAACACAGGAATTCTATCTGCTGTGGCCGGATTCATGGAGCAGATAAGGGGATTGAAATTTAAGGAGAAGAAGGCCGCAGCGTTCGGAACTTATGGCTGGAGTGGAGAGTCCGTTGACATGATTAATAAGGGACTTGAAGATGCAGGATTTGAATTGCTAGAAAGTGGAATAAAATCAACCTGGAATCCAGATGAAAAATCGTTGAAAGATTGCACTGATTTTGGGAAAGAAATCGCCAAAAAGACCAAATATGCTAAACACCAATAATCAACATATAAGCTGCAATTAAGGAAGATAAGCATGAGACCTACTGAGGAATTGAAACGAGAACACGAGGCCATAAAACTGATGTTGCGGATTCTAGAAAAGGTTTCGGAAAAGCTTGAATCAGGAGAGGACGTGAATACAGACCATCTGGACAAAATCTTGGAGTTCATACAAGTATTTGCTGACAAGTGTCATCATGGGAAGGAGGAGGATTTTTTATTCAAGGAGATGGCTTTGTTGCATAAATCGAAGACATGTATACATCTTCTCCTTACAAACAATCCTATCAAATTGAATACGACAAAGGTTCACACATTTCGAGCATCTGATTCAGGATAGCACAGCCAATCGCAGCTTCCCGCTTCTGAGCATCATCATTCTTGGCTCTCAGCCGTCCATCAATGATTTTCTTGTAACGATAGAATGGTCTTCCGCGTGACTCTGCAAATAGTATCCAGATTGACGTTTCCACTCGGAGCGTCCCTTACTCTGGATATCCATAATATGACGGTCTCGATGAGAGGAAAAACGGATGGAATTGTTGGACAACACAGCATCTTTTCTCGGCGGCACGACAACTTCGGCTCCTGGTGAATGATGGTCCACAGCCTTATGCATCACCTCCTGGTCATAGATCTTGTCCCCTACGAATCGGTCAATTTCTCGGTCAACTTGAGCCAAAAGGTTAGCCACTTGAGGTGAATCATGCTCATGCCCATCTGTGACAATAGGAGCCAGGATCCGACCGTTCTCATCCACACCAGAAGAATCCCTAAGAAGCTATACCGCCCTTTATCTTAAAGAGGAAATCCAATTGGAGGGATTCGTCCGTAATATTGGAAACTTTGCCCGTTTTTTAGAGGCCATGAGCTTTTCCCATGCCTCCGTTCTAAACATCAGCAATGTCGCACGTGAAAGCGAAATGGAGCGCAAGACAGTAGAGGGGTATATTACTACTCTCGAGGATTTGTTGATTGCTTACAGGCTTCCCGTCTTTTCCAAGCGGGCAAAACGTGAAGTCAGCCGACAACCCAAGTTTTTTCTTTTTGATGCAGGAGTCTATCGTTCCTTAAGGCCTCGAGGCCCGCTCGAGAAACCGCAGGAAATCTATGGAAGTGCATTGGAGGGGCTTGTGGCTCACCATCTTAAAGCATGGATCGCCTATGGGAGAGAACGGTTCGAGCTTTACTTCTGGAGGACGCGTTCTGGTGTGGAAGTGGATTTCATCGTTTATGGCGAGGACGGATTCTGGGCCATTGAAGTCAAGAATTCTTCCAAGGTTAGGGATGAGGATCTCCGCCCTCTCCGTACTTTCCGGAAAGATTTCCCGGAATGTCGCCCTCTATTGCTTTACAGGGGTTTTGAGCGCCTTTTGAGGTATGGGATCCTTTGTCTTCCCTGTGAGGAATTCCTCTGCCAGCTCCGTCCGGAGAGATCTCTGGACGCCGGTATTTAGAATTCTTAAAAAAGATAACAAAAAAACACTTTAATTTGGTAACTAGAGTTGTTTCCCCCTACACGTTTTGTCATCTTTAGTTTACACTTTTTTAAGATTTGCTGATTCGATTAATCCAGGAATATCAGGGCTGAAAAGCCGCTTCCCGAAATCTGGTCCATTATCTCTTTCATAGATGATCATAAGGCAATCGATAGGATCATCGGCCATATAAAGCTGACCTTTGAAGCTGGAACGATCGCCTCCGCCCCAGGGTTGCCCAACAGGAGCTCCTGATGGCAGCTGAGGGGCATGAGGAATATTTTTAAGGGCTTTCTTGGCTGCTTTTTGCTGATTCAAGGGCGCAGTCTATTTTAAACTTAATGGTTTTGCTGCACTTGTTTATTTGTTTCGCTTTTTGACTTGTTGACCTTTGCGATTTGGATGTGATAGTTTTAT
>CAYOSH010000079.1:0-7000 GCA_964406575.1 uncultured Eubacteriales bacterium
TTATGTCAGCCAAAGCACAATATCTAAATATCATATTATAGAATACGTCATTAATAAAAATGCCCTTTTCACAGAATTGCGGAGATTAAACCATTTGATATGAGGAAACGTTATTAAGTATGATGTCCCCCGAATAGCCCGAGTAGCGATTTATTTGATAATATCTTTGAAGACTTTGAGAAGACGTATTTAAAATGTTAAAAAACTACATTAAAACCGCCTTCCGCAACCTCAAGCGTTTCAAAACTTATTCCTTTATCAATTTAATGGGATTGGCCATCGGCATCGCGGTTTGCATCCTGATAGTGATATACATCCAGGATGAATTCAGTTACGACCGCGTTCCCAGAGATTATTCCCGGATCTACCGTATCACTTTTCACGCCCAGACGCCGGACCAGGGAGAAATAAGAACAGCGCGAACCCCCCCTCCATGGGCTCCTTCACTTGCCGAAGATTTCCCTGAAATAGAGAGTTATGTTCGTTTGAAAACGCCCCTCGTCTCATGGCTGGTCAGCCGCGAGGAGATCGATAAAAGGTTTCATGAAAAGGGATTCTATTTTGCTGATGAAACTATCTTTGATTTTTTCAATTTCAAACTCAAAAAAGGTGATCCAGCCGAAGCCCTCAAAAACCCAAAATCTCTCGTTCTTACAGAGTCGGCCGCACAAAAATATTTCGGCAACGAAGACCCAATGGGCAAAACACTTCGTCTTGACAACACCTATGATTTCCAGATTACAGGAGTGATGGAAGAGGTTCCGAAGAATATGCATTTTTCCTTCAACATCCTGGCCTCATTTTCAACCCTGAGTGCGATCCCCATCTATGGAGGAAATGTCTATACAACCTGGAGGAATGGCCTCGGTCCGGATCTCTATACCTATATTCGGCTGAAGGACGGTATCGCCCCATCTGCGATCGAGGCAAAATTGGCGGAGTTTCTTCAGAAATATCTGGGCGATATCATGAGCCGCTTGAACCTCAAGATATCCCCTCAACTTCAACCCTTGAGTAGCATTCATTTGCATTCGAATCTGGACGCAGAGATCCGCGCGAACAGCGATATCCGATACATCTATATTTTTTCCGCTGTTGCCATTTTTATCTTGTTGATCGCTTGTATCAACTTCATGAACTTGGCTACGGCTCGCTCTGCCACCAGAGCTCAGGAAGTGGGGATGCGGAAGGTCATCGGAGCAGAGAGGAAACAGCTTGTCTTTCAATTTTTTGGAGAGACAATTTTACTGGCATTTCTATCGCTCATTCTGGCCTTGATCCTCATCGTTGTTTTTCTGCCCGTATTCAACTCTCTATCCGGAAAACAGATGCAACCTATTTTATGGCATCCCTGGATCCTGCTCAGTATCATCGGGATCACACTATTTGTAGGAGTCGTTTCCGGCAGTTATCCAGCCCTATTTCTTTCGTCCTTCCAACCGGTCGCTATCTTCAGAGGCTCTCTAAAGGCGACCAGAGCGAACATCTGTCTAAGAAAGGGTTTAGTGGTCTTTCAGTTTGCTCTATCCATCATTTTTATAATAAGCACAGGAATCATCTATGATCAACTGCAGTTTATCAGAAACAGGGATTTGGGCTTTGATAAAGATCAGATCGTTGTCCTCCCCATGGGAGATCCGCGCGCACGACAGGTTTATCAGACTTTTAAAGACAAGGCCCTGCAAGACCCGAGTGTTCTCGCCATTTCTGGGACGAACAGTGTCCCTGGCGGCTTGATCGGCGTGCTGCTCTTTCTGCCCGAAGATGCCAGCCCAGGAGAGGAAGTGACCATGGAGCATTTTGTCGTGGATCATGATTTTATCGATGCGATGGGCTTAGAGATGGTCGAAGGGAGAACGTTTTCGCGGGAATATTCCACAGACACGATGGAGGCATTCATCCTCAATGAGGCTGCAGTGAAGCATATGGGATGGGAGGGGGAAGCGATCGGCAAGCGCATTAATATTCTAAATTTCAAGAGGGGTCGAGTGATTGGAGTCGTTAACGATTTTCACGCCAAATCTCTCTATCAGAAGATCGAGCCCTTGCTCATTCATATTGCGCCCAATCCTGACGCTTTTATCCAGCTCATTGTGAGGATCGCTCCTTATGATTATGAACAGACGTTAAATTTTCTCGAGGATGTTTGGAAGGAAGTATATCCCAGGGATCCCTTTGCCTATTCCTTCCTGGATGACGATTTCGATAACCTCTACAGGAGTGAAAAACAAAGAGGGAAGGTGTTCCTCGCTTTTTCTGTCCTCGCTATTTTTATTGCCTGCCTGGGACTTTTTGGCTTGGCTTCTTTTACATCGGAGCAGAAGACCAAGGAGATCGGCATCAGAAAAGTTCTTGGCGCGACTGTAGGCAACATCATGAGGCTTCTTTCCATTGAGTTCATCAAGCTTGTGCTCCTGGCGAATCTTATTGCCTGGCCTGTTTCTTATTATATCATGCACAACTGGTTGGAAAATTTCGCCTACAGAACCAACATCAGCATCGGATTATTTATCCTGGTGGGAGTATTGGCCTTTATCATCGCATTAACAACGGTCAGCTTTCATGCCATCAAATCAGCGCTTGCCAACCCCGCTGATTCCATACGCACGGAGTGACGCGCATCTCTTTGTAAGACTCCTTACTTCCCAGGCATAGATTTATTCATACATTTTACAGGCAAATTGGATCTAAGTGGACCACCAAATGACTAATTCGCTTTGATAGGATTGACCAAAATATCGAGAGAGCGCGAAGACTTCAACATCTTTATTGATATTTTTATAAATGGTCAATATTATGATCGCATCAATATTAAAAATGAGGAGGATTACCCATGAAGAGGTATTTATTGTGTATCGCTGTATGCGTTTTTCTTCTTGCTATGTTTCAGATAGGAGTGAATGCCCAGGAGGCCGTCGAAGAGGCTATTGGAGCCACTGATGACGCCAGCGTCTATTTTGTTCATGGAGTTCCAGGCTCAGTCATTGGAGAAACACCCACTCTGCCGGTAGATATTTATCTCGATGAAAACCGGGTCGTAAGCAATATCAAATTCGGACAGATCAAAGGGCCCATCAAGATTCCTGCGGGAAAGTACACGGTTGGAGTGTATCGTTCAGGTATGGGCCCTGGAGCAGGATATTATCCGCTCGTTGAGGAAGATTTCAGTTTCAAGAATTATGAGAGCGCCTCGATCGTCGGGCATATTGATCCAGACGAGTTGGCCCAGATCAGCAAGTTCACCAACGATCTTTCTCCTGCAGGCCATTCAACCAAATGCAGGATTATTATTCACAATACAAGTTCAGAATCTCAATTGGGTTATTGGTTTTACAACAATGTTCCAAAATATGATTACCATCCCGAATTGGGAAGTGACATATTAGATCCTGGCGACAAAAACGTTGTCGAAATTGCAAAGAAAAACCTGTTCGACGCAGGCGAAACATTTACCTGGAAGCTAGAAATTGGACTGGGAGCACAAAACTGGTATGACATTTATGACAAATCCTTCAGCGTGAAATCCGGGCGTGCGGTTCTTGTCTATCTGGTGGGTAACAATGCCACCAAGACTTTTAAAGTGCTGAAAAAGAGCGTAAAGTTGAAATAATCAGAATTCGGATAACTAATTTTGAATTAAGTATACTGTCCCCCCAAATTCCGAATTTATGTATGCTGTCCCCCGAATTCGAATTCAATTGCGAGGGTGAAGTTTCAAGATTCCATTCTCATTGTTAATCTCTACATCGAAGTGTTTGAGAAAATCATTGCCCAACAGTCCAACATCGGGATGTCCGGGCATATCAAGAATGATGACCGGCACATTTTTTACACGAAAATCCTGGAGCTCTATAGAATCCAGAAAAACCTCATAAGCAAGCCCCACTCCTGAAGCCGTCGCCACCGATCTTACAGTTGTTCTGTCGGTAATCCTTATTCCTAAAGCTTCGACGGTTCTTGAAGGGATAGTGGTTACGGATGCCCCTGTATCGATGACAAAATCCTGCCAGACCTGACGGTTGAGATAAGCTCTGGTGGGAATCAGCGTGGATCCCGGATTAAATCGTAGGACAATAGTCCTTTCTGCATCCAATCTCTCAGAGATGAGAGATTCCATTTCTTGTGCCATATCTCGAAATCTTTGGGGATAGGTGCGCATCGCCAAAAGCTCTGCTGCCCTTTCCCATTTTTCCTCAGCTACGGCGAGATCAACCCCCAAAAGATGAAGTTCTACATCACCGGGAAAAAGGGACCTGCCAGCTTCAAAACCAATCCATCCGCTGTAAAAGACTCGCTCCTCAATGGATCGGGTGATCCAGTCTTTATAGAGTTGTGCATGGAAGATGTCCAGATCGGCTGGGTATTGTTCTTCGCTTCTAAAGAGACGCCTCTTCATTCTCTCGAAGTACTGAACTGCCTTCATGTGGTCGTAGGCATTCACGTAGGCAAGCGCAGCATCTTTAAGAAGCTCCGGGTTTGCGACCTTGATGATAAATTCATCTGATAAGGAATCCGTTACTTCCTTAGAAAATCCATCTTTTATGAGTTCAGAGACGAGAGAATGGATCTCCCGGGCGATGGCCTCAGGACGGAGCGCAGGCGGTTTGTATTCTGAAGAAAATTGCGGATCCAGGAGAAATCCTTCAGCCAGAACCTCCAATTTTACTGTGGGTTGGACCTCATCTCTCATGGCCAAACCCTTGGCGAATTGCGTTTCCTGCCAGCTGGAAGAGAAGGCTCCGTTAAATTCAGTGACAGACAGGGTAGGCTCAGGAAGGAACCCCTGAGGGGGGTTCCAAAGAATGCCTCTTTCCATCCACGTGCCGAATGTCCATCCCACAACCCGGTCGTTCTGGGTAAAGACGCCAGGCTCCGTTATATTCTGGGGCAGAGAAATACTCGTGAAATATCCAGCCTCTTTGGGGGATAGAATTGTGATCTGATCGGCAGAGCGTTCTCTGTTTAGAGAATACCACTGAATCGGCTCTCCTCTTTGCCAGGGAGCAAGATCCAAGCTCTGATATTCTTTGCTCTGATCGAGTTGCCAAAGGCCAACGGGATCGCCGGCTGTCCACTGTCCCGCTGTGATCTGCGCTTCGACACTCGCATTCCCCTCTGCTGAACGGAAAATCCAAGAGTTTCCACCCAGACAAACACAAATGGGCAGGGCGATCCAATTGCCGCTTACGACAGCCGAATCGATCTCAGAGATCGTTTCCCCCAACAATGTTTGATTGATGACTTTTCCTATAGCATATATGAGTCTTTCTTGAAACTCGGGTGTGAGTTCATAGGTCGGGCTCTGGATCGAGGATGGCTCTTTCCCCATCTGCGTTGATATCCCAGGGATCACAAATCTGTAAATCAGGAAGATTCCAGCTAATACAATGAATAGGCCCACAATTATCCAAAGCCGCACATCTTTTTTGTGTGGAGTGAGGATTGTGGCCCTCAGCGGGGCACCACAATTTGAGCAAACATTGGAGGACCCCAGATTTTCTGATTTGCACCTGGGACAAAGCACTGATGATTCTCTTTTAACTTATTAAATCTAGAATATTTACTGATTTGTATTCCACTTTTCGTTGGTTTTCAGTCATCATTCACTGTCGGGATCAGGTTTGACATTTTCTTTGCTGAAGCTCTCTTGGTCTATATCCAACAATTCAAAAATTTTGTTTATCAGATTCTCCATATCGATGGGTTTGGTGATGAAGTAGTCTGCCCCTTCATTAAAGGCCTCCTGCATACCAAATCGGCCTTTGTAAACACCGGTCATCATTATGACCTTGATGTGATCTAATTCCGGATTGTCTCTGATCTTTTTACACAGGTCCAATCCGTGAAGTTTGGGCATGAGCATATCGCTGATGATAAGGGCTGGCATCTCCTCTTCGATCAATTTTAATCCCTCTTCTCCATCTTTGGCACTGTAAACCCAAAATCCGCGAAGAATTAGGGCCTTCTCAAGGAGAGCAAGAGTTGTTCGATCATCATCAACCACTACTATCTTTATGCTCATTTTGATCTGGGCTAAATTTACGATAAATTTTTTAACCGATTCCCTAATTTTTTATACCATATTGAAAGAACATCTTCAATCAAATGGATGATCTAAAGGAAAAACGCTGCACTTTATAATCCCCACGATAACGCATAATACATTTACGAAACTCATGTGGAGGCAGGTAATCTATAGCCTGAGAGAAGATGGTTCCTCCCGTATTCATGGCCACTCCTTTAGTTAATAGAGGTAAGAATGACCATATCATAAAATTCTGCACAAATCGATTACGACGAAAATCTTTTTTATCTAACTGTATATATTGAAGTTAGAAGGATTCTGAAATTCAACAACCGGACAGCATGGAACTGTCACCCGAATTCATTAACCGCTTAGAATGTGTTTTTTGGTGCCATAATAGCTGTTCTAAGTTGAATATCGGACATATTTTTTTGCTCTATTCATTTATTATCAATAAGTTATGTCAGCCAAAGGACATTATTACCACCCAAAATTTCAACTGGAAGGATACTTGGAGTTTCAAGTTCGGTACTGAATATTTCGTTAAGGATACGGTATCTATCAGAGGTGGATATGCCAATCATCAAAGTCCATCGCCGGATGAGACACTCAACCCTATTTTCCCTGCGCTTCCCCAACAAATCATATCCTTAGGGATCGGATACGACGGCCCGATGCGGTCGATCACCGACCAATCTTTGATGGGAAAACTTGCTTTTGATGCCTTTATCCAGTATGTGATTTCAGGAAATCGAACATCCACTCTTCCGGACTATACTTTTTCCTACTCTGGGAACTATTTCATCCTGGGCTTCGGCGTGGGCTTGAATTTCTAAGAAACAGGTTTTAGATGTGTTCATCAGTCAAAAGCATGCCGCCCTTAAGGTAGCTGAAAAAAACTCCATCACATATTGAAAAAGCAGGGAATACACATACAATTGCGATTGTCCGATCGATGGAAGCATCCTTATTTCC
>CAYOSH010000080.1:0-6688 GCA_964406575.1 uncultured Eubacteriales bacterium
AAAAGTCACGACGAAATCCTTCGGAGTAGGAAGAAGAATGCCTATTGCCGCAAAGCTTAATAATTAGCCTGGTGATTCCTATGATTGCACTTCGGGAGACAACATTGGTGATGTCTCTCGAAGTGCCCGATCAATAAAGTAATGAGTCCCCCGCGAATTGCCTGGAAACCTTTTTATAACTTTTGCGTATATACATATGAGTGTAAATTGCACAGAAATAGGAGACCGCATATGATCATCCTGACCAGGGCTGAAGAAATCATCCTCTTAGCGATTCATAAACTCAAGGATAACGCCTATGGCGTGACAATCCGCGAGCAGGTCTACGAAGACATCGGCGTTTACTGGGCTTTTGGTGCGATCTACAAAACATTGAAGAAAATGAAGGCCAAAGGTTATGTCGCAAAGATCGCCAGCGAGCCTCTCTCAGAACGCGGCGGCCGGAGCAAATATTATTACCGGCTCACTTCAGATGGCAGGGAAGCCCTCCAGGACATCGCCCGCGTCAACGCCTCTCTCTGGGATGGCTCCACCCGGTTGGAATTTGAAGAATAGCCAGGGAAAATAATGGTCCACCAAACCACTTCAACAAACGGATCTAAAAAAGGATCCAAAAACAATCCAAAGATTCACTCTCATCCGCGCTTGATTTTGCGTCTCCTCTTGAAAGCCCTCCTCAGCCCGTCTGCATACCTTGAATTCACGGACGACCTGAACGAGATCTATCAAGCCCTTCTCAAGAGCGATGGCCTGACAAAAGCCCGGCTCTGGTATTGGTTTCGCGTGCTGGAATCTCTTCCGGGTCTTATATCCGATATTATCTACTGGAGGTTTGCCATGTTGAGGAATTATCTTAAAACGACGTTCAGAAATCTACAAAGACAAAAAACCCAATCCACCATAAACATCCTTGGCCTTGCCATCGGATTGACGTGCTGTATTCTGATACTTCTCTTTGTGCGTGATGAGTTGAGCTTCGATAAATTCAATGAAAATCATGATCGCATCTACAGAGTGACCCGCCGCTGGATCAACGAGGATGGCGTTGTCAGCCTTCACCTCGGATTCGTGGCGCCTCCCATCGGACCCCTCCTCAAAAATGATTTCCCCGAAATCGAACAAGCCGTGCGACTGATCGAGACAAGCGGGATGTTGGTGAGCCATGGGGATACTTATTTTGAAGAAGACAGTTTCTTTTTTGCTGAAGAAAATGTATTTGAGGTCTTCAGTTTGAAAATGATCAAAGGTGATCCTGGCACAGCTCTCACAGATCCGTTAACTGTCGTGATCTCCGAGGAAATGGCCCGGAAATACTTTGGATCCGAAGATCCCGTTGGCTCGACCATGCGAGTCGAGGCTCAAGGGCAGGCTGCAGGCCTCAAAGTGACCGGCGTGATCCAGTCCCTGCCCCACAATTCTCACTTTCATGCGGATATTTTGGCCTCCTTTAAAACCTACGAAGCCATCGTGGGAGACCAAGAGATGCAAAGTTGGGCAAGCAACAATTATGCCACATACATCCTGATGCCCAAAAATTATGATATCCGCATCCTCCAAAAGCAGCTCGATGCATTCATTGACAGACATGTGGACGGAGAAACGAGCAAAAGCACACAGCTCATCCTCCAGCCCCTCACAGATATTCACCTCCATTCTCATCTCGATGCCGAAATTGAGCCAAACAGTGATATCACCTACGTTTACATTTTTTCTGTGATCGCCCTCTTTGTCCTCCTGATCGCTGCGATCAATTTCATGAACCTCAGCACAGCCCGCTCTTCTCATAGGGCCAAAGAGGTCGGACTCCGCAAAGTGGTGGGGGCCAATCGTTCTCAACTGATCAAGCAGTTCTTGAGCGAGTCTCTCCTCACCGTTTTTGCTGGATTGGCAGTGGCCTTGATCTTGGTCAGCCTTCTCCTCCCAAGATTCAATCAATTCATAAACAGAGAGCTGTCATTGAATTTTTTAGAAAATATAGGCTTACTGGCCGGTTTATTCATGGCCGGCGTTTTTGTGGGAATCGTGTCCGGCCTTTATCCCGCCCTTTTCCTTTCCGCTTTTCAACCTGCGAGAGTCCTAAAGGGAACAAAGGAGCAGAGGCGCAGAAAGCTTTCCCTCCGCACGGTACTCGTTGTGTTCCAATTTGCAATCTCCATCGTCTTGATTATATGCGTGGGTGGCGTGACCTCTCAGCTGAAATATATCCAGAACATCAACCTCGGCTTTAACGAAGAACAAGTCGTGGTCCTGCCCTCCAGCCCGCAGATCAGCAGCCAATTGGAATCCGTCAAAACACAACTCTATGAGAATCCAAACGTGATCAGCGTCTCGGCAGCCAAACGGGTGCCCTCCGGCCGCCTCCTGGATTCTGCGGGTGCCCGCGTCATCCGTGGGGAGAAAAGCGAACCACTCAACTTTATGATCGCCCATTTGAGGGTCGATCACGATTATATACCCACCTTCGGGATGGAGCTCGCAGCCGGACGGAACTTCTTCAGAGAAATGCCCACCGATGCGGCAAATGCGTTTATCCTTAACGAAACGGCAGTAAAGGAGATCGGATGGGCATCACCTCAGGACGCCATCGGCAAAGAATTTGTTTATGGAATGGCTGAAGGTCAGATCATCGGCGTGGTCAAGGATTTTCATTTCGAATCCGTTCACCACGCCATAGTCCCCATCGTGCTGGACCTCTCTTCCTCTTCTCTCAATCAAGTGGCTGTTCGGATCAGTCCCAATGATATCCCCGGAACAATGGCTTTCCTGCAGAACAAATGGCGGGAATTTCGCCCTAAGTATCCGTTTTCTTACTACTTTGTGGATGAACGATTCGATCAGCAGTACCGGTCAGAGAAGAGGATTCTTCAACTTTTTAGCTATTTTGCTTTTCTGGCGATTTTTATAGCCTGTATGGGACTTTTTGGCCTGGCACTTTTCACGGCAGAGCAGAGCATCAAAGAGATCGGCATCCGTAAAGTATTGGGAGCTTCTGTGTCGAGCATCGTGTTTTTCTTTTCCAAGGAATTCTCGAAGTGGGTGCTTCTGGCCAACATCATTGGCTGGCCTGTGGCCTATTTTGCGATGAGGAAATGGCTCGAAAATTTTGCCTACCGGACGAGCTTAAACCTGTGGATTTTCCTTTTGGCGGGAGCTTTAGCGCTCTTTATCGCCCTTTTTACAGTTAGCTTTCATTCGGTGAAAGCCGCAGTGGCCGATCCCGTCAAATCGCTCAGGTATGAATGAAGTCCTGACATCCACTATTTGACAGGTCCAGCTTAATAGACGAATAACGAGCCACGATATAATTGACTCTCGATTTTTTACCTGATATGATTTTCAAGCACGGGTAGGGGAGTCATGACCATCAGATGTCCCAAATGCAAGGCTGGCAATCCCGATACCGTCAAGTTTTGCAGTGAGTGTGGGACAAAGTTAGGGCCGGCCAAAGATATATCCATCACCAAAACCTTGAAAACCTCCAAGCCGCCCAAGATCACAAAAGCCCCTCCATCGTCTGAAAAGATTGCCGGAAAACACAAGATCCTGGAGGAGTTGGGCAGAGGCGGGATGGGGGAGGTGTATAAAGCCAAAGATACCCGGTTTGAAATAAGGCAGATTTATATGAGAATTGAGGTTTTATAAAATCATTAAAAATATGGGAGGAGACAGTGATCATAAGAAAGATAGAGCAAAATTCTAAAAACTTAGGGATGGGGCGCAGGGATTTTCTCAAAATTGGGTCTTACAGCGCAGCCTCATTAGTTGCTTCCTCCTATCTCGCTCGTTGGCCCAGGAGAGTCAATAACCTTATTTTAAAATCCTTTGATGACAAGCATTTTGCGCTGGAAGAGGCCACCCTTTTGGACCTTCAGGCCGCGATGCGTTCAGGAGAGATTACATCGGAAAGGCTGGTTGTCCTGTATTTGGAAAGAATCGACAAATTGGATAAACAAGGGCCGGCTGTAAATTCCATCCTCGAGATCAATCCGGAAGCACTCGCCATCGCTAAGGCAATGGATGATGAGAGCAGACAAAAAAGCTCCCGGGGGATCCTTCACGGCATTCCGGTCGTGATCAAGGCCAATATCGACACTGCTGATCAGATGACAACCACGGCGGGATCATTGGCGCTTGCGGGCTCGAGGCCGCTGAGGGATGCGTTTATCGCAGAAAAACTCAGAAAAGCCGGGGCTGTCATCCTGGGGAAAGCCAATCTCAGTGAATGGGCCAACTTCCGCTCCACGCGCTCTTCCAGCGGGTGGAGCAGCCAGGGCGGCCAGACGAAAAATCCGTACGCCCTGGACCGCAATCCCGGCGGTTCGAGCGCCGGTTCAGCAGCCGCTGTGGCCGCCAATCTTTGCGCCGTATCTATAGGAACGGAAACCGATGGCTCCATCATGTGCCCTGCATCGTTGTGTGGCATCGTTGGCATCAAACCAACAGTGGGTTTGGTCAGTCGCTCCGGAATCATTCCCATTGCCCACTCCCAGGACACAGCCGGCCCCATGGCCAGGACCGTTTCGGATGCTGCGATATTCCTGGGGATACTCACAGGTGTTGATCAGCGGGATCCCGCGACAGCTGAGAGCAAAGAAAAGGCCCTCACTGACTACACATCTTTTCTGGATAAAAATGGCCTTAATGGGGCTCGGATTGGAGTCGCCCGGAAATCATTCGGTTTTCATGAAAAAGTGGATCGATTGATGGAGGAAGCCATTTCTGTCATGAAAGCTCGGGGTGCTGTGATCGTCGACCCTGCTGAGATTGAGCCTGAAGAAAGGTATGGGGACGCGGAGTTTGAGGTTCTCCTTTATGAATTCAAGGCAGATCTGAACGCCTATCTGGCGACACTCGGCCCTAATTGTCCTGTGCACACCTTAAAAGATATTATCGCCTTCAATGAGGAGCATCGCCAAGAGGTGATGCCTTATTTTGAGCAGGAGATCTTTCTCATGGCCGAGAAAAAAGACTCTCTCTCAAGCGAAGAATACCAAAAAGCGTTGGAGAAATGCCGTCGCCTGTCCCGCACTGAAGGGATTGACAAGACCCTTGAGGAACATGATCTGGATGCGGTCGTCGTCCCCACCGATGGCCCGGCATGGGTGACGGACCTGGTGAATGGCGATCATTATCTAGGAGGCAGTTCGCAGGCCGCAGCTGTTGCCGGCTATCCCAGTATCACGGTTCCAGCGGGGGACGTGTTTGGGCTGCCGGTGGGGATTTCATTCATAGGCGGAGCCTACCAGGAGGGCAAATTGATTAAACTCGCTTATTCCTACGAGCAGGCATCCCGTCACCGCTACGCTCCGTCCTTTCGCCCCACTGTGTGAGCTGGAATTAGGAATATAGGAATATTAATATAGATATGGTGCTTTGGCTGACATAACTTACTGATAATAAAAGAATAAACCAAAAAAAACGATAATAATTGCTCTTAGAAATTCCTTTTACTATTAAAAAAGTTGTGTTTAACTATACGAAAAACTATCTGTATAAATGTAGATCTTCCTGGATTTTTTCTTAACGTGGTGTTTTTATGCACGTTAAACGCGTTTTAAGGCAGAAAAACATGCTGATTTTATGGTTATCTATAATAAAATCAGCGAGTTAGACCAGCCAAAGCATATATTTTTCTATTTTTACTGTCGTCCTTGTTTCCTCGTCGCCGATCGTTATATTAAATTGAAAATATTTTCATTTTTTCCAAAATAATTTTCCCATCTCCACCCAATATCGCCAAGATACCCACAAAAACTCCCTCTCCCTTACAACACCCCGACAAAACTAAGGAGGACACAATGGATACGATGTCTTTTCCTTCAAAGAGAGCGGAAATATCGAGTTCCGGATTTGTCGCATTGGCCTATCTTATAGAAAATCATATAGCCAAAATCCCGGAATACTGGCGTCACAAAAAATCCTCAGGCCAATACAAGTGCCGCCACGGGTTCACCTTTGATTTCCACTCAAACACCAATGAATGTTCCATAGAGATCAGCCTGGCCCACCTCACCAAACCCGAAATCATCGATCTCCTCAGTAAAGGTAAACTGAATGACGAGCTTCTCGTCTTGTATGAGTTGGCGCATCTTCCCTTTGCCGAACACACCCTCATGCGTGTTGGTGGATTAGAATGTGACATCGTCGATTATGTTAAAATCCGGCTCGATAAGGCTTTCAGTCCCTTAGATAAAAACCAATACTTAAAACATTGGCGCCCGATGTATTTGAAATCCCAGTCCTGGGCTGATATCAGTTTCAGCACAGAGGAATATGCCGAGAAATTACAGAGCTTTCGTCGCGCAACGTGACCTCCAGCTCTCCGCTTTTTTCCTAAAATTTAGTTAGTTTTTGCTTCCCTCGTATTTTTTATAATCCTGCCCTTCACAGCCTATCGGTCTTGTGTTAGTGGGAAATTGGGGATTGGATTGGGGGTTAGGGGGGGTTAGGGGGTTAGGGGGACGGACCTCAGGATTTGGGGTTAGTGGGTTAGGGGGACGGACCTCAGGATTTCTTTTATAATCAATAAGTTAATTTAAATAACCACCAAGAAAAATTACTTAGACGCGCGATTTTATGGGCAAAAATCGACTTTTAAGGTTCATAACCACTTTACAATATAAACCTTATTCTATATCACTAGTGTCCAGTTATAACTCAAATAGATTCAATTGTTTACGAGAATCGC
>CAYOSH010000081.1:0-6382 GCA_964406575.1 uncultured Eubacteriales bacterium
GAATACTGGCGCAACATCGACAAGGAGATCGGCGACCGCATCGCCAAGGGCGTGAACGGCAGCTGATCTCGGAAGCGCACGGTGCGCGACGCTCCGATTATTGAGTCCCAGAGCGTAGGGTTCGATGTAGACTTCAATCGGGCGTTATAGCATCCCGATAACGACTTTGTACAGGCCGGTGATCTTTACCGTAAAGTTATGAAGGACAAGGACCGTAACTACCTGATTAAAAAAATTGTCGGTCCATTTGGGAGGCGCACTGAAGTGCATCTAGATGCGCCAAACTGCTGTCTTCTTCAAGCCGGACCCGGATTACGGCCGTCGCGTCGCCAAGGGGCTAAATCTTGACGAGAAAGAAGCTGAACGACTGGCGAATATGTCACCGGAAGACCGGGCCAGGGCAACTGCATAAGTGGCTTATGCAGAGGCGAAATATCTCTTATCTATAGGGACCTGTGGTTTCCACCGGTCCCAAAAAACAGGTTGAACGGATTGTTTTGCAATTACCATAGTGCGAAATATGACAAAGGAGGTACAGACAATGACAGGCTATGTTGGACCTATTGAAAAAGCGACGCTTGATAACGGCTTCTTCCGCAAGGTGTTATTCACCGGCAAATACAGCCAGCTTGTGGTGATGTGTCTGCAAGGAGGCGAGGAGATCGGCAACGAGGTCCACCCAAAGGTAGACCAATTCTTCCGCATTGAAGAAGGCAATGCCAAATTCGTCTTCAACGATAAGGAGGAACACCTTGTCGGTGACGGTGACGCAGTTGTGGTGCCTGCCGGCACATACCACAACGTGATCAATACGTCTTCAACCAAACCGCTCAGGCTCTACACGATTTATACCCCTCCCAATCATCCTGACGGGACCGTGCATAAGACAAAAGCCGAAGCAGATGCAGTGGAGGCCGCAGAACATCACTGAGACCTTCGTCGAAGGGGTTGTCCCGGATGAGGAGGAGCAAATCGGGGAAGATTTCAGCCGCCACGATCAACCGCACGCTCGCAATCCTCAGCAAGATGTACAACGACGCCATGAGACGGGGGTACGTCGCTGCCAGCCCCATGCGAAACGTGAGCAAGCTGCACGAGCCGGAGAAGGGATTCGACTTCTACATCGAGAGCGGGTTTCCGGAAGATACGCTTTCACGACCTCCGCCACATCTTCGCTTCCAACTACGTCATTAAGGGCGGAAACCTCGTTTCCTTGCAGAAGATTCTCGGCCACTCTACCATCAACATGACCCTGCGCTACGCCCACCTCGCTCCCGACTTCATGGCCAAGGACATCGAGAGGCTGAATTTCGGAAACGAATGGTCACCGGATAGCCACCGGAGGGAGGCCGTGAATTGAGAATCCGTTCGTTTTCAGCCGGTTACAGAAATGATTCAAGGGACTTAAAATTCCTCGTAGGTTATCCTACGCGCCGGTTCGAGTCCGGCCCTCGGCACGCCTGTTATCCCTGAGGTTTTTGTTATCGACGGGAACCTTGGAAAATTATAACGATCGCTACTATTCCATATCTGTCACCGTGATGGCGAATTTTCCATCCGTGACGGCGTAAGGATTTCCCTCTTCATCCAGGAGTTTGCCCTTAAAGGTTCCCTTGGCCAGCGTGCCTTTTGGACCGAAATTCTCAAAAGTGATCGTGAATTCCAGCATATCCTCGGCTCCGCTGTCCATGCTGGCCAGGATTTGTTTGATCTCTGTCCTGTTCTGTGTTTTAACGGTTTCATACCAGCTGACATAAACGGGCATCGTGTCCGAAGAGTAGGCGGTGTGGGTTCCCACAATGGAGTCAGACGTGGATAATTCGATGGTTATGCCGACCTCTAAATTTCTGTACCGGGGGATGTTGCCTTCACCAAAGTCGACTTTTTCCATTTTTCCACCTTCAAGGTGAATAAAGCCGCCTTCCGCTGATGATTGGAGTTCGACTTCGGTGAAATGAAATTTTTTTCCGTTCACCGAATAAGAGACGAACTGATCCTCCTGGGCCTGGGAAAAAATTGTCATTACCGAACACACGCAGATCCATAAAACAACTTTCCTTATACACATATTCATTCCTCCTCGATTGCACTTATATTGAATTATGAATTACGATGAATGGATGATGAATACCCCTTTTTTATCGGATATGAGATCAAAATTTTTTAGCCAGTTCCTCCCTATGACTTCTGAAAGGGAATATATCACCGGATAAATGGCGAAGTCAATGGGTGGGAAATTGACAATTCAGATAAGAGGCTCTATGCTTTATTTGATTGGATATCGGGGGATAAGGGTAAAAGTCTTGTATGGAGAAAATTATTTAGGAGCCTCAAATGATCGCTCAACTGAAATCCGAGCAAAATTTTTGTCCGCATTGTTGGGGAAAGAAGATATGTGACTGTTCATCTTGCGGACTAAAAGTGAGGTACGTAAGTTTTGGCGGAAAATGGTTTAAATATTATGAGTCAGGGAGATGCAAGGTTTGTGGAGGGAAGGGAGTCATCTCGACCAAGGATTGACTGAACGCCCTTCCCAATTTTTCGTATTTAGAGAGAGAGCATAATTGACCGAACAGATCGCGAAAGCAGGATCTTGATCATGATTTATTTTGCCAATTATCAATTCAGCGAGCCAGAACCCTTCCTCAATTGGACGACTTCAGAAAAAGAGGGGATATTCTCAATCCTGATTAAAAATCCCACATCAAAATCAAAACCGTATAAGGCTATTTACTTCGGTGAATCAAGTGATTTGAGTGAGCGGGGCTTCTTCAGATCTTACTATAGATATGATTGCTGGATTCGTGAGGCGGGCAGCGAGGCTGATCTTTATATATCTGTATTCCCCATGCCCGATTCCACTCCGGAGCTCAGGCAGAGCATTCAGGCTTTTTTGAACAAGTATTATCACCCTGTTTGCAGCTTTTAATAAAGATCCCTACAGTTTTGTTTTCAGAAGATAGATCTAAGGCAACCCAGGGCTCTCTTGATTAGAGGAAATGATCCTATCAACTTTGCCCTAATGATTTTTCATTATGGTCAATACAGATTCGGGAATTTCATGCAAATATTCAATACCCATTTCATAGAGGTACGAGGTGTAGAAATTTTTTACCCACTTCACCTGTGCAGCAACATGGACGATCCTTCTCGATTGCGTGTGAGACAGTGTGATTTTGAGCAGAGTCCCAACCGCAAAGGACTTGTCTGTCAAGAGCCTTACTCCTCCCTCAGACACATCTCTTGTTAATGCATACGTCACGTTTTTCGGGGCAGGGCCCTTCCCGCTTGGATAAAACTCGATAACGACCTTTTTTTCTTCCTTGATGCGGTGGTCTTTTCTTTTTTCCGGCATTGAACAGCCCCAGCGATCCAATATTTTCAGTTTTTTGACAATCTTATCTTATCGCAAGTCTATTTTTGGTCAATCGCCTTTTGAGGGGATTTGGGGGGCGATTTTAGATGTAGGGATATTGGGAGGATATGATATTTGATATTGGATATTGGGGAGATATTGGGGACGGGCCACGATAACTTATAGATTTTTAACAAGTTAACTAGAAATATCAGGCATTAAAATGCCTTAGAGTCCAATTTTTGCAACAAAAAACAATCATCTAAGAAGGATTCAATCAACACCATAAAAAGTCAGCGGATGCCCCTCAAAGAGATGACTATTGAATGATTGACGTGCACAGCAATATCGTTGAACTTTGTGGTGCGATCTCTGTCACATTCGAGGGATATCAAGCGGCAAATCGCTCTAAAAAATGAGAAGTCAGCACTCTGATAAATTTAGTCGTAATACTCCAATCCTAGATGTGTGATGAGTTCTTCTCCCTTGAGATGCCGCAAGGTGTTTTTCAGTTTCATGAGCTGGATGAAAAGGTCATGTTCAGGGTAGAGATCAGGCGCACACATCGGGCTCTTGAAATAGAAGGACAACCATTCCTGGATCCCCTTCATTCCGCTGCGCTGGGCAAGATCCATGAAGATCGCAAGGTCAAGCACAATGGGCGCCGCCAATATGCTATCACGACAGAGAAAATCGATCTTGATCTGCATGGGATAGCCCAGCCAGCCGAAAATATCGATATTGTCCCAACCCTCTTTGTTGTCACCCCGCGGTGGGTAGTAATTGATCCGAACTTTGTGGTAGAAGTTTTTATATAACTCCGGATAGACATCGGGCTGCAGGATGTACTGGAGAACGCCCAGTTTGCTCTCTTCTTTTGTTTTGAAAGAATCCGGGTCGTCGAGGACTTCGCCATCCCGGTTGCCGAGGATATTCGTCGAGAACCATCCGTTCAAGCCGATAAGCCGGGCCTTCAATCCCGGAGCGAGGATAGTCTTCATCAAAGTCTGACCGGTCTTAAAATCTTTGCCTGCAATGGGGATTTTTTTTGCGTTGGCCAGCTCAAACATCGCCGGAATGTCAACCGTTAAATTAGGCGCCCCGTTAGCGAAGGGCACACCTGATGCGATCGAGGCATAAGCGTAAACCATGCTCGGGGCAATGGCGGGGTGGTTTGCTTTCATCGCTTTTTCAAAAGACTCGAGTGTTTTATAGACAGGATCGGGCTTCATGAACACTTCCGTGCTGGCGCACCATACCGTTACCATGCGGCTTAAATTGTTTTTCTCTTTGAATTTCTGGATATCCTCCATGAGCATTTGCGCCAGGTCATATTTGGTCGCAGCTTTTTTGACGTGCTCCCCATGCAATTTTTTTACGTAATTCTGGTCGAAGACCGCTTTCCAGGGTTGAATCCCCTCAATATCATCGCGGACTTGGTCTAATAATTCTTTATGAAGAACTCCCGCATTGAGCGCGGCCTGATAGGCGTTGTCCGTGAAGATATCCCATCCGCCGAACACCAAGTCATCAAGATTTGCCAACTCCACAAAATCTTTGATCTTGGGAACCCTCTTTTCGGTCCGTTTGCCGAGCCTGATCGTTCCCATCTGGGTTAAAGAGCCGTAAGGTTGGGAGAGTCCTCTCCTTATTGCAGATACACCCGCAATAAATGTAGTCGCCACTGCTCCTAATCCGGGCAACAATATTCCCAACTTACCGGTCGGTTTTTCCATCGGGACATTTTCACTCACTTCGATTCCTCCATGCATATTTTCTGGTTCAATAACCTTCACATTATGAATGTGAAATAAGATTCTATCTGAAATTGTGAATTTTTTCCATTTTATACTCAAAAAATTAGCAAGTTTATGTGCTTCTTTTAATAAGAACAATATCAGTATGCATTGAATTTTTTCAATGACCTATACTTTTTCAATTATCAGTGTGATCTTTATGTGGTCTTGAAAGGTGCTTTGTAGATTGATATATTGATGGGGGATTTAAACATGCTTTTAAAAAATTTGGAGCATCGATGTATTCTATAAGGAGAACCATGAAAACTCCAATCCCATATTTGGTCTTGGTGATCATCTGCTTGAGTTGTTTTTCCCTCGCTTTTCAAGAACTGCCGCAAGAATTTATTGACGGCGCGCAGTGGCGGACCATGTCGATGGAGGCAAAAATGGGATATCTGATTGGATTCCAGGAGGGATTGAAACTCTCTCATACAGCAGTACTCTTAGAGAAAAAAGATGCAGAAGACGCTGGATCGATCATCGAACTTCTGGGCCGGCTCGAAAGCTGGATACAAACATACGCAGTAGGGGAGACCCGGCTCGGGCTTATCATACTATCGATGGACTCTGTTTTTGCGATCGATGCGAATAAAAACCTCATAGCAGCTGCTGTAGTGCCTCTTGTTACAAAAAGATTAAGCGGAGAAATTACCGGCGAAGATTTCAACGAGCGGATCGAAAAGCTCAGAGAAGTCCTCAAATAGCCTTCAATTCGTTTCATGACAAAGAGGAATTATTGACACAGCCTTCAAATTTTAGTAAATTGATAGGAAATATATAACATAGGAGAAATGAGAATGAAATTTGCAGATATTCTTAAAAGCGCCGAAAATGAAGGCAAAGAAAAACATGTCCCGGTCATCGAAGTCGAAGGTTCCGATAGCGTTCGCATTATCGTGGGAAAAGAAGTCCCTCATCCGAACACAGTGGAACACCATATCGAGTGGGTCGAGCTCTACGGTGTCAAAGAGAATGATCAGGTGATTTTCCTCGGAAAAACGACATTTGAACCAGTTTATGCCGACCCGAACGTTATGTTCAAGGTCAAAATCGGTGAGTTCAAAGCTCTCTGTGCTCTGGAGTATTGCAACATCCACGGCGTATGGCAGAATTGTCTGGAACTCTGATCAAAAGACTTAACATCATTAAGATTCTTAAGCCTTGAGGGATTTCTTTACCATGGAATGAGACTCTGCATACTGTTAATTCCATATTTTAATCTCTTTAT
>CAYOSH010000082.1:0-5783 GCA_964406575.1 uncultured Eubacteriales bacterium
TCGTTATGGATGTCCAGTATTACGATTAATTCCGTTTGTATTGAGGAATGCCGAGGTCCAGATCTGTTTTAATCCCTACTAGACTTTTTTGGGATTCCTTCATGTGAGAATCCTATCTCCTCAATATAGGAATATGGATCCTTACGGATTAAAAGAATCCAGAAGGGAATGTTGCTTTTTCAATTCTATAAAGACCCCGAGGGAAAAGTGACTTCAGCGGAGCATTTGAAAAGTTTGGATACGTCTGCCGAAGGTCTTTCTCAAGAAGAGGTCGGACGCAGACTTTCTTTATACGGCTATAATGAGCTTGAAGAAAAGAAAATTAATCCATTCCTAAAATTCCTCTCCTATTTTTGGGGACCAATTCCTTGGATGATAGAAGTTGCCGCCGTCCTCTCCATCGTCGTTAAACATTGGACCGACTTTGTTATTATTCTCGTCCTTCTGCTGGCCAATGCTGTAGTCGGTTTCTGGGAAGAATATAAGGCCGACAACACAATCGCCGCGCTTAAAGCCAAGCTAGCGCTGAAAGCACGGGTTAAACGGGACGTAAAATGGTTATCGATACCCGCACGAGAGCTTGTTCCTGGAGACATCATCCGATTACGGATCGGGGATATTGTTCCGGCAGATGCAATATTGCTCGATGGCGATCCCTTGCAGATCGATCAATCAGCCTTGACAGGTGAGTCTTTGCCTGTAACTCGTGATGAAGGACAGGAGGTGTATTCGGGTTCTGTCGTCAAGCTTGGAGAGATCGATGCCGTGGTTCATTTGACGGGGAATAAAACATATATGGGAAAAACGGTGCGCCTAGTTGAAGAGGTCAAAAAGGTCAGCCATTTTCAGCGTGCCGTGTTGAAGATAGGGGACTATCTTATCATTGTTGCACTGGCTTTAGTGATTATTATCCTGGCTGTAGCTCTCTTTAGAGCTGACAACATGATAACGGTTCTTCAGTTTGTGCTTGTCTTAACTGTCGCTGCTATTCCTGTTGCCATGCCCACCGTTTTATCGATAACCATGGCGGTGGGGGCACAAATTCTGGCAAAATATCAGGCGGTCGTCAGTCGACTGCCAAGCATAGAAGAACTTGCTGGGATAGATGTTCTTTGCTCCGATAAGACAGGGACTCTCACCCAGAATAAACTTGAGTTGGGCGATCCGTTTTCTGTGGGGGATATCGAACCGGGCCAGGTTATTCTCGATGCGGCGTTAGCCTCGAGGGAGGAAGATCGGGATCCAATTGACCTTGCGATACTCAAAGGAATGAAAGACAGAAACTTGTCATCCTTCGAAATTTTGCACTTTCAGCCGTTTGATCCGGTTCAAAAACGCACGGTGGCACAGGTGAAAGATTCCTCTGGCACTGAGTTTAAAGTAAGCAAGGGAGCGCCTCAAGTCATCCTTGATATGGCTGAAAATTCAGAGGAGGTTCGATCTGAGTGTGAAAAGAAGATAGAGGAATTTGCCAAGCGCGGATTTCGCTCTTTGGGAGTTGCGCGCACGGATAACCAGAATAAATGGCAGTTCAGAGGAGTGCTCCCTTTGTATGACCCGCCAAGGGAGGATTCAAAGGAGACGATAGAGAGAGCTCAAAATATGGGAGTGAACATAAAAATGGTTACCGGAGACCAGGTGGCTATCGCCAAGGAAATCGCCCGGCAATTAGGACTCGGAACGAATATTCTGGACGCCAGTATTTTTTCAGAAACCAAACACCATGAGACCGGACAGCTCGCCGACGCTATCGAACAAGCGGACGGATTCGCTCAGGTCTTTCCTGAACATAAATATCATATCGTGGATGTCCTCCAGAGCAAGGGGCATATCGTCGGCATGACAGGAGATGGGGTGAACGATGCTCCTGCCCTAAAAAAAGCCGACGGAGGAATCGCTGTTTCTGGAGCTACAGATGCCGCCCGCAGCGCAGCTGATATCGTTTTATTGGCTCCTGGGATCGCTGTTATCTCCAGGGCTATTGAAGAGAGTCGAAAAATTTTCCGGCGTATGACGAATTATTCCATCTACCGAATCGCCGAAACCATACGGATTCTGCTGTTCATGACTCTTTCCATTCTCGTATTCAATTTTTATCCTGTTACCGCTGTGATGATCGTCCTGCTGGCTTTGCTGAATGACGGAGCGATATTGTCCATCGCTTATGACCGTGCACAATATTCTAAACAACCTGAAAGATGGGATATGCATGTTGTTTTAGGAATCGCTACTGTTCTGGGAGTTATAGGAGTTGTCGCATCGTTCGGAATCTTCTATCTGGCAAAGCAGGTTCTTCATTTTAACCATGAGACCATTCAAACCCTGATGTACTTGAAATTATCGGTGGCAGGTCACTTAACCATTTTTATCACCAGGAACAAAGGCTCATTCTGGTCCTTCCGGCCAGCGCCGATTCTCATGGGAGCTGTGCTCGGAACTCAAAGCATGGCAACTCTGATCGCTGTCTTCGGTTTGTTCATGGCTCCTCTCGCGTGGAAATGGGCGTTACTTGTTTGGGGATACGCACTTTTTTGGTTTGTTATCAATGATTTCGTAAAAATTCAAGCCTATCGAATTTTTGATTGCCATAAATCCCTTCTTTCAACAAAAAGAAGAAATAAACGACAGTTTTCACGAAATGGAAGAGTATGAAACAAAAGAAATCAAAGAGGTTAACAAAGATTCTCCTGGCGCTCGATGGATCAGAAATATCCCGGAATACGGCGAATACATCTATCGAGGTGGCAAAGTTATTCTGCCTAAAAATCCTAGGATTGTATGTGGTGGACGAAGAATTGGTGGTGAATGATTACGCCGACTATCAGAAAGAATTAGGGCTAGAGAAGCTTTCGCTCTCCCGCCCTAAGAAAGAGGCTCTATTCGAGACTCGAGGCCGTGAAATCCTTCAATGGCTTAAATCCAGGTGTGAGGAATCCGGTGTTCGTGTGACCACAGAAATTGGCGTAGGAGGAGTATGGGATATGACTCTTATTCACGCCAAAGAGGCATCCTTATTGGCTCTTGGGCGAAGAGGGAATGGCCATCCTGCTGAACCTAATTACCTCGGAACAAATTTTCGACACATTGCTCACCGTTTAAACATACCTCTTTTTGTTGGCGGAGACAAAGTCCCACAGATCAAAAAAATTTTGTTGGCCTATAATGGGGAAGGAAGGGCACAAAAAGCACTGGCTTGGGCAAAAAAATTTCAAGATCATGCATCATGTGAGTTGATAACATTGGTTGTCCGGGAGAATAATAAACCTGATTCAAACAAAGACTGGCTGGAAGAAATCAAATCGCAACTCCATAGAAGTCAAATTGGAGATTTCCAACTGATAATAAAACGCGGAGATCCTTCAGATCAGATTGTAAAAGTTGCGATAAAGACTGAATCAAACCTGATTATCATGGGAGGATATCGCCATAAAACTCTTCTTGAATGGTTAGAGGGTAGTACATTGGATGAAGTGTTACGAAGAACTCGTTTGCCTGTTCTGGTTGCCTGAAATAAGGGTGAACGCCTCATTTTTTTCTTCATGAAGTTGATGCTGCTCATCGAACGGCTGTGATTCAAATTTCGCTAGACCCGATGGAAATAGCCGGTTATTATTACAATAATGACAACAATCAGTAGTATTAAAAAGGAAACACTCAGGAGGATTTCAAGAGTCTCTTCTTTTTTTCGAGTTTCTTTGTTATCAATTTTCGAGGGCATAGCGTGCAAGGTAGATACGGTTTCCATGATAAGAGCTAAAATTAAAGCGACTATAAAAAAAGAAATCCAATAGATCCCTAAAAAGGCAGGACCAACTGGATTAATCCAAACCCCTCCTGCCCAGGATGTCAAAAGTATAATCAGAAAAATTGTAATAATTCTCTTCCATGATCGATGTTTTTGACCGGAAACTGCTAGCACTATCGTGAAAAACATGGCAATAACTAAAGCAATCAAAAAGTCTCCAAAAATCATTAGAACCTCCTTCTATATTTATTCAGTCAAATGATTCGCAGAGGAGGAGTTCATTTTTCTGTGGATAGCGATGAGTATTTTATCATATTTCAAGAATTTCCTCCCATAGAGTTTCCGGGGCTGTCCTTTATTTCAGTGCAATCCAGAATTTTTTCGTCATCGTGTCGAGATTGATTATTTTATCACCAGGACTTTCTTTATATGGAACATATCCACAAGTGTGCGAGGTTCCCTAGAAATCCATTTGACTCCAAAGCATTTTATGCTGTAAAGATGTAGTGAGATTGAGCTCAGAGGCCTCGGCAATGCAGACTAAAAAGCCTATTGGATTATTATCTGCCATTTCGATTGGCATAGGTGGGATGATAGGAGCAGGGATTTTCTCTATTTTGGGTGTTGCAGCCAGGATATCGGGTAATGCGATGCACCTCTCATTTATTATTGCCGGAGCCGTAGCTTTATTATGCACATACTCATATGCAAAGTTAGGAGCAAAATATCCATCGGCGGGTGGACCTGTTGAATTTCTCATCAAAGGTTTTGGAGATGGAATTTTAAGCGGTGGATTCAATATTCTTCTCTGGATTGGCTATGTGTTTGTTTTAGCCCTTTATGCCAAAGCATTTGCTGGATATGCCGCGACATTCTTGACGGCAAATGCAGCGAGTTTCTGGTCGAATATTTTTGCAACAGCTGTCATCCTTATTTTTACGGCTGTTAATTTTATCGGCGCAAAAGCTGTCGGAAAATCGGAGTTGATTATCGTTTCCGTAAAGGTCGGAATACTTCTCATGTTTGCTGCCACTGGTCTTTTTTTTATTAAACCAGCTCTTTTATCTCTTTCACACTGGCCACAGGTCTCTAATATCTTATTCGGGGCAGGGATTGTTTTTGTTGCCTATGAAGGATTTGGTTTGATCACAAATGCTGCAGAGGATATGGGAAATCCCAGAAAAGCCCTTCCAAAAGCACTTTATTTGAGTGTTTTATTTACCATCATTATTTACGCTGCTGTTTCTCTGACAGTTTTGGGTAACCTTCCCCTCTCTGAAATACTGAATGCGAAGGAATATGCTCTTGCAGCAGCCGTCAGACCTTTTCTCGGTTTGATTGGCTTTAAAATAGCAGCTATAGCTGCTTTGTTATCGACTGCTTCAGCTATCAATGCGACTCTTTATGGGGGAGCAAATGTCAGTTATATAATGGCAAAGGAAGGAGAGCTCCCCAGAAATTTTGAAAGAAAAATATGGGGGAGGGGGTATGAAGGGCTTTTTATTTCTGCCGGGTTGGTTATCCTTTTTATAAATATGCTTAATTTGGAGGGAGTGGCTCTCCTGGGAAGTGCTTCTTTCCTGTGTATCTATGCAGCTGTCAATATTGCTCATTTGCGATTACACAGGGAAACTGGTGCAAATCCTTTCCTTATATGGATATCTATTGGGGGTTGCCTGATTTCTTTAGGTCTGCTAATCTACTATGAAATAAATAATTCACCTCTCACAGTCATTGTTCTTGGAGTTGTAATTTTCATTTCGTTTAGTGTTGAAGGAGTTATTAGAAAATATTCACAGCGATTATTGAAACCGAGAGCTTAGAAACAGAAGTCGGAATAGAGAAAAAAGGGAGCAGAAGAAGTGGATGAATTTGAACTTCATTTGGACGGATGAGTTCCAGGTCCTTTTTGAAACAGGTTAACCGAACGTTCAGTACCCAAATAAATCATATTAAGGCTGTAATGGCATCTCATGCCATGAAAAACTTGGCTGAATTGTTAGGGTAGGGTTTAGAGGGCTCAATCAGCAATTAGTTA
>CAYOSH010000083.1:0-5201 GCA_964406575.1 uncultured Eubacteriales bacterium
CCGTTTCTCAAACGGTCCGTTCGGGGGACGGTCCCAAAATTAGCTCGGTCCATTCGGGGAATGGACCCTACATCTTGGTGAAATGGCCCTTTCCGACGTCATTATTATTGTTGACACGTCTCCTGGTCTATGATATTTCTACGCACAGGTTTAAGCGAAGAAAAATATGCTAATTTGTGAGGAATTCTTTTAGTACGCGCTAAAACATAGTCAGAGGAGAAGGAATGAGAAGGCTATTCAATGGAAAAGTAATTTTTTGTCTCATTGTCGTTTTATTAGCTGCACTGCCCCTTGCAGGGCAAACAGAAAAACAGAAGATCAAGGTTGTAGTTGAGAACGCCACAATCCGTGCAAAACCCGATCTACAGAGTGATGTGATCAAACAACCGCCTTTGGGGACTGTGTTTGAAGTTGAAAAAAAAGAAGGCGAATGGTTCACGATTAAGGTTCAGACTGAAGTGGGCGTGCTCCTTACTGGCTATATTCATGAAATGTTCGTTGAGGTCGAAGAGGAAAAAAGGGAAGACGTTGAAGAGCAGGTAGAGATGGCCCCTGAACCCGAAGAAAAAGTCGTCGAAGTCCAAAAAAAGCCTGAACTCCCAACGCCACCCCAAGAAGCCCGTCCCACGCGGATGGAGATCGCCTTTGGCGGAAGCTATACATCGGGTTATTCGATAAACAATGTCTCCTACTCGGATAGCTTCAGCGAGGGAAGCCTGGATCGTGCTACCGAGAATGGAACCATTACCCAGGGACTGGAGAAACCCATGGGATTTTTTGGCTCACTCAATTTCTTTATTACTCAAGGCCTGGGGATCGAATTGCGGCTTGACATGAATTCAGGTGCGAATTTTACCTCGAGCAACATGAGTGATTATCGATTGTCCTGGGAGTGGTCAGATGGCCGCTCAAGCAATACATCAAAACAGTGGGAAATTCAAGGAGGAGGAGTTTCTTCTCTAACTGTTTTTTCCGGTAATCTTATTTACAAAGTCCGGAGCGGGGGATTATTTGCTCCGTTTTTCAGCGGAGGCGTATCTTATTATTCTGGCAGCCTCAATAAGGCGAGTACTTTCGTTGGATATGGAACGACCTGGACCGTTGAGGAATGGCCTTATATCACACGGTATATCGATTTTTTTGACATCCCTGCAACATTGGAGGCCTCATTCAGTGGGATTGGGTTTAATGTTGGAGGCGGAGCAGATCTTCAGTTTTCGCGAAGTCTTGCCTTAAACATCGATGCCAGATATTTTATACTGAAAAATGTGGAAGAAAGATGGCAAGTCCATGCAGGTACATACCCGGCGAACCTCCACGAAGGCGAGACGCGCACCCTGCTCGAACAAAATGCCCTTGCTCTTCAGGAGTCAATGAATCCTGTAGAGATAAAAACTTCGTTCTTCAAGATCTCGCTCGGCCTGAAATTGATGTTTTAGCAAAACCCATAACTCCTTTTTTATCCTGAATAATTCAGATTACTAACTGCCATTCCTTGAATGGAGGCATTTTATGAAGGATTTCCTCTCATCACTCAATAAAACTGAAACCCTAACGAAGCTCCAAAGGCCTTTCTCTGCTCTGCCTAAAGTTTGGATCGGATTTATCATCGCAGGAGTTTTTCTCTCGGTCGAGCTCATTGGCAAAGCCAGCGGCTATGATACGGATGACCTTTTGGTCTATCTGATTGCTATCGGCCTTATCGGTATGGCTTTTTGGCTATTCTGTGTCCACAGGTTTCACAAGATCCTCCGGGAGATGACCCATGATTATAAAATATCTCCAGGGGCTGCGGTCGGTTATCATTTTGTACCTTTCTACAATTTTTACTGGATCTTCAAATGGCCCATTGAATTTTCCAAGACCATCAATGCCTTGGGTACGGTTAAAATGGCGAATGGGGCCCTGCTGGGTGTTTTGCTTTTGATCGCTCTTTTGACCAACAGATTTTTTGACGGTGCGGTAGGCATTACATTCATTTTTGGGATTGGAACGTATATGGCAAATGTTCTCCGAAAACAGATACAGAGTCCCATCTCTGTGTTGCCGGAAGAGATCCAAGCCGAAGTTGTGGAAACGGGGATCTGGACCAAACAAAACGTGGATTTGATAAAATCCTTATCCTGGAAAGAGCGTCCTGTTTTCGATGGGCTCGTATCTGTAGATTGCCCGCAGTGCAAAGAAAAAAAGACCTTCAAGGTCGAGTCTTTCCGGCCTTTTTCTCCGGAGCGCCCCGAGGGACTTGTGCTGACAGAGGATGTGGTCAATTTTGTCAGCGGGGGTCATCGATTTTTGAGTGGCGCTCTGGGATTTGTTTTCGCTGCCATAATTGTTGTTATTTTTGAAATGGCACTTCAAGTGAGGAGACATAACTTCTTTTTCACTGTTATCGGGGTAATTATTTGGAAGTTTATTCAAGCCATTCTGGAGAGCGTGTTCAACAAACAAATACCTGTTTGGACCTATAAGTGCAGCGGATGTGAAAAGAAGATATTTATCGCATCTGACGGGAGTAATGTGCTTCTAGGGGAGCATAAAGAGAAAAAAGAAGCAGCCCCTAAACACGAATCAAAAAAGATTGCCGAGCCAGCCAATGAGGACATATCGCTACCTTCCATGGATAAAAGTCCGGTTCCGGCTGTTTCATCCCTAATCCGGGAGAGTGAACATCAGGATGTCCTCTCAGATGCAGCTCCCGCTTCGTTAACTGAAACCCTGGTGACTCCCTCGAAGAATTTGGATGCGGGGACTGTGTTTGCCGGGAGATATCTGATTCTTGAGGAATTGGGAAAGGGAGGCATGGGCAGCGTATACAAGGCCTTCGATAAGGAAGTTGAGGAGAAGATCGCCCTGAAGACGATCAAACCTGAGATCGCGGCCGATGAGAATGTGATCCAGCGGTTTCGCAACGAGCTGAAGATCGCGCGTAAAATATCGCATAAGAATGTCTGCCGGATGTTTGATTTGGGCCGTGAGGACGACACCTATTACATCGCAATGGAGTATGTATCAGGAGAGGATCTGAAGAGTTCTGTAAGGCGGATGGGGCCGCTGAGCACGGGAAAGGTTTTGGGATTTGCAACAGAAATATGTGAGGGATTAGCCGAGGCTCATCGTTTGGGGATCGTGCACCGGGACTTGAAGCCCCAGAACATCATGATCGATAAGGGCGGGATTGTGCGGATCATGGATTTTGGGATCGCGCGTTCTAAAGAGCTGAAGGGGATGACTGAGAATGGATCGACCATCGGAACGCCGGAGTACATGTCTCCTGAACAGGTCGAAGGAGAGGACCTCGATCAGCGGTCTGATATCTATTCTATGGGAGTGATCCTCTACGAGATGGTAACCGGGCGGACACCCTTTGAGGGAAAAACACCGATGAGCGTGGCCATGAAACATGTTACGGAAAAGCCTAAGGAGCCGAGAGGGTTGAATATGCAGATCCCTGAGGATTTAAGCAGGGTGATCATGAAGTGTATGGAAAAAGACAAGACTCGTCGTTATCAGCGTGCCCTGGACCTGCTCTATGCACTCAAAGAGATCGAACGAAGAATCCCGGCGATTGAAAGGGTTAAACCTGCAAGGCGACCCATTACGTCGAGGGAGATCACGGTGTCTTTCAGTATAAGGAGATTCCTCATCCCTGTTGCTGCGGTCCTGGGTGCAGCCATTATAGGGGGAGGCGTATGGTATTTTGTGCTGCGTCCAGAGAGATCTAAATCCGCATCTCCTGTTTCAGTCCTTACTAAGGAAAGCATCCTGGTTGCCGCTCATGAGGCTATCAAAGATAAGGATTATTCAGGAGCTCTCGATTTATTCAACAGGGTATTGGAAATAGATCCTGACGATCCTGATGTCCGGCTCAACATAGCCACAATTCTCAAAGAACAGGGGAATGTAGAAGAAGCCCTCCGGGAATTCGAGAAGGTGATCGCCCTTAATGAGGAAGACCCCCGATCATACAGACAATTGGGAGAGATATTTGAGCAGAAACAGGATCTCGAGAAAGGAGTGTTTTATTACAAGAAATATCTCAGTTTGGTTTCCCCCACCGAGAGCGCGGAGGTCGAAACGATCGCCAAAAAAGTGAAGAGCATGGAGGATCGGCTTCAACCTACAGGCGGGGAGGAAGCACAGAGTGTTAAAGCTGAAAAGAGCATCCTAACCAGGGAGGTGACGTCCGGGCGAGTCGAAAGCAGAGAACCAGAGGCCGACCTATCACAAAGACTGGATGTGGGGATCCGAGCGTTTAATCAAAAGAGGTATGACCAGAGCATAAGAGTAATGAGAGAAATATTGAGGCTGGATCCCAACAACAGTCAAGCGAAGTCTTATCTCACCCAGTCCCAGCAGGAGAAGGCAAAGCAGGTAAGGAAACAGGAGATCGGACAGGGGATATCCCTTGCTCAAGTCGCTTACGAAAGAGGAGATTATGATGAGTGCCTTAATCAAGTGAAAAAAGTGCTCAAATTAGACCCGCAAAATGAAGAGGCGAATAGATATTATAATCTAGCAGAGCAGGTCATCGCGCCACAAAAAATAAGGGACATTGTGACTGGATATGTTCAGTCGCTCAACAACAAGAATCTGGTTTCTTTTTATGAAAACACATGCTCTTCTGAGTTATTCCAGAGAATCAAAGGAGATACTGAACTAATCTCAGGCCTGTATAAAAGCTTCAGATCAGTGGCTTCAAATATCAGCGTTCAATTGGAGGAGAACAACAGGGCAGAGGTGAGCTTTTCCAACATTATCACCGGGATTCCTAAGTCGGGAGAACAGAGACAAGTCGTTTTTGAGGGGACTTATATTTGGAAGATGGAAAAACAGGATGATGCCTGGAGGATTATCAGGATCTCGACTCAGACTGCCAATAAAAATCGATAGAGTGGATGGACCTCTTTGCGTGTCTCATCTTTTAATCTTTCGATAACATCCTGATCTTCACTCATCGCTGGCGCAGCTTCCACCCACAACCCGATTTTTATAGGCGTTCTGGCAGATTCCATACTTTTTTACTGTTTTTCAATAATCTGGTTATCTGCAAGAACTCGCACGATATCCAGGATCTCTGGGACGAAAGATTTGTCGATGTTGGCTTTTTCGATGATGGCAGCCACACTCAGAGAGGGTTCGGTAGGGAAGGGGAGGTGAAAGAGAAAGAGCCCCTGAGGGCCGGTGCGGTAAACGCGAATCTT
>CAYOSH010000084.1:0-4936 GCA_964406575.1 uncultured Eubacteriales bacterium
TCGAGAAAGCGGACGGTTTCGCCCAGGTGTTCCCCGAACACAAGTTCCACATTGTGGACGTCCTGCAGCAACGCGGTCACATCGTCGGCATGACTGGTGACGGGGTGAACGACGCTCCCGCACTAAAGAAAGCCGACTGCGGTATCGCCGTTTCGGACGCGACAGATGCGGCGCGCGCGGCGGCATCCATCGTGCTGCTGACGCCCGGTCTGTCGGTGATCATCGAAGCGATCAAAGAGAGCCGGAAAATTTTCCAGCGGATGAACAGCTATGCGATCTACCGCATCGCCGAAACGCTGCGTGTGCTGTTGTTCATGACGCTAGCGATTCTGGTCTTTAATTTCTATCCGTTGACCGCCGTGATGATCGTGATGCTGGCTTTGCTCAACGACGGCGCCATCCTGTCCATTGCCTATGATAAAGTCCATTACAAGAATAAGCCCGAGGCCTGGAACATGCGCCTGGTGTTGGGGATCTCCACGGTGCTGGGCGTCATCGGGGTCGTCTCCGCTTTCGGTTTGTTTTATCTCGGTGAGCGCGTCTTTCATCTTGACCGCGCGCACATCCAAACGCTGATGTACCTGAAGCTGTCCGTAGCCGGGCATCTGACGATTTTCCTGACACGCACGCGCGCTCCGTTCTGGTCTATAAGGCCCGCGCGGGTTCTGTGGGGAGCGGTGCTCGGCACGCAAATGCTAGCGACTCTGATTGCAGTTTATGGGCTGTTTATGACACCTCTCGGCTGGGGATGGGCACTGTTCGTTTGGGGATATGCTCTGGCTTGGTTCCTCTTGAATGACCGCGTGAAACTGCTCGCCTATCGGGTTTTTGATCCCACTAAAGCTCCATTGTTGGGCAGAAAGCCAATCGATCTTAAACCGCAGATCGCCAAGCGAGCCTATGAATTGTACGAGCAGCGAGGCCGCCGCGATGGCCAAGCAGATCAAGACTGGCTCGAGGCGGAGCGTGAGATTCGGAAAAATGAGCCCAGTAAATAATCAGACGCGAACAATGCGGCCAGAATGGGCGTCATAGGGTGCAACAGGCGCCGAGAACAAGGCAGCGTGAAAAGGAGTATCACATGAACACGACCAGGAAGAGTGAAAAACAGCACCGGACTATTTTACTGAGCATCGCACGTCGAGCGATGCTGGCGCGGGGATTATTGCCCGACTTTTCTCCCGAAGCGCTCGCCGAACTCGACAGGATTCAGGCTCCTGCTGCTGCGAATGGTGAGGGCATCCGTGATCTCACCCATCTTCTCTGGGCGTCCATCGATAATGACGACTCCCGCGACTTGGATCAGCTGACCGTTGCCGAGGTCATGCCCGGGGACAAGGTCAAGATCCTCGTGGCCGTCGCCGACGTGGATTCGATTGTCAAAAAAGGATCCGCCATTGACGAACACGCCCGCCACAATACGACCTCGGTTTATACTTCGGCCATGATATTCCCAATGCTGCCTGAAAAGCTGTCCACTGACCTCACCTCACTGAACTACAACGCCGATCGCCTAGCCATTGTCATCGAAATGGTGATCGGCAAGTATGGGTCCCTCCAGGGCTCCAATATTTATCGGGCGCGCGTCCGCAATCATGCGAAGCTTGCCTATAACCGTGTGGCTGCCTGGATCGAGGGGGATGGAGCTGTGCCGGGAGCTGTCGCGGCCGTAATTGCGCTTGACGAGAATCTTCGCACTCAGGACATGGCCGCGCAGCGTCTGAGGAAGCTGCGGCATATCCATGGGGCATTGAGTTTGGAAACCATCAAGGCGAAACCGATCTTTGACGGCGACCAAATCCGTAATCTCGAAGTGGAATACACTAACCGCGCCACGGACATTATTGAAGATTTCATGATCGCGGCCAATGGTGTGACCGCCCGGTATCTTGCGGCAAGGAAATTCCCTTCAATCCGGCGAGTCGTCCGCGAGCCTAAACGCTGGGATCGGATTGTCGAGCTTGCCAGGGAACACAAATTTAGACTGCCTGCCGATCCGGATCCAAAAGCGCTGGACAAGTTTCTCCTTAAGGAGAAAGTAGCCGATCCGCTTCGATTCCCTGACCTCTCCCTCACGGTCATCAAACTCTTAGGAGCGGGTGAATACATTGCCGAGCTTCCCGGGGACACGGCCCCAGGACATTTTGGTCTCGCGGTCAGGGACTATGCCCATTCCACCGCTCCGAATCGCCGCTATCCCGATCTGATCACCCAACGCTTGCTGAAGGCTGCCATAGAGGGTGATTCCTGGCCCTATAGTAAAGATGAACTGGATGCTCTGGCAAAACACTGCACCGAAGAAGAGGATGCCGCTGACAAAGTCGAGCGACTCGTCGGCAAATCCGCGGCTGCGCTCCTCCTTGAATCGAGGATCGGCGAACAGTTTGACACCATTGTCACGGGTGCTTCTGATAAAGGTACCTGGGCAAGGTTGTTCACTCTCCCCGTTGAAGGAAGGGTGATGCGAGGGTTCGCCGGCCTGGATGTCGGCGACCGGGTTCGCGTGCAACTGATCTCGATCGATGTCGAACGGGGCTTTATCAATTTTAAGAGAGTGAATCCATCAAAATACTCTCGCCAGGCGTCTTGAGAGAAAAGTGCACGTGAAGGGCGCCTGGCTGACGGTCACTCTTTGAATGCCGAAAGATGTTGGCATAAAAACTGCATAAAAACAGGTGGCTTCTCCCAAGCCCATTGTACTTTCAAAAAAAGAGAGGCGCAGGACAGCGAGAGGCCAAGGAAAAGAAGGAGGATCAAATGATTTGGATAGAGGGAGATCACCAATGAAGAGAATTCTGACGTTATTCGTCTTGATGGTTTTCTTATTGGCGGCCGTCCACTGTGCGTCCTGGAACAAGACCACGAAGGGCGCTGTGATCGGCGGCGCTGGGGGCGCCGTCGTCGGCGGGGTAATCGGCCATGCTGCGGGAAGCACCCTGCTCGGCGCGATCCTCGGGGCGGCTGTCGGCGGAGCGGCCGGCGCCTATATCGGGAATTATATGGACAAACAGGCCGCGGAAATGCAGCGGGATCTTGAAGGAGCCGAAGTCCAGCGCATCGGAGAGGGCATTAAAATCACCTTTGACAGCGGGATTCTTTTTGACATTGACAAATCCGAGCTGCGGCCGGTCAGCCAAACAAACCTGGCCGAGTTGGCCAAAATCCTGAACAAATACCCCGACACCAACATTCTCATCGAAGGGCATACGGACAACACCGGATCGGATGAGCACAACATGACGCTTTCCAAGGACCGCGCTCAGTCTGTGGCTTTATACCTGGCAACACTCGAGGTCAAGTCGGCCAGGTTCTCGACAACCGGCTACGGCGAAGCGCAGCCGATCGCGATGAACGATACGATCGAAGGCCGGCAGAAAAACCGCCGGGTGGATATCGCTGTCATTGCCAACGATAAGCTGAAAAAGGCCGCGCAGGAAAAGACGAAAGGCTGAATGACTTAATCATTCAAAGGAGGACGTATGGATATCTTGTGGACGATTTTGATCGGTTTAGCGGTTGGAGTTATCGCCAAGTTCCTTATGCCGGGAAAAGATCCGGGCGGATTTATCATTACGATTCTTCTCGGTATTGCCGGGTCCTTTGTAGCGACCTACATCGGACAACACCTCGGCTGGTATAGAGAGGGCCAGCCTGCCGGGTTCATCGGTGCGATTCTTGGAGCCATCCTGATCCTGATCGTGTATCGATTGATTAGGAAGAAGTAGCCGCTTCTAAGAAGCGATTGAGGGTAGTGCAGCAGGAAATTTACCGTTTAACAGGAAATGTGCTGTTTTATAGGTCAATTTCTTAGCCGGAAAAATGGCTAGTTTCGCCAAACCGGAGGATCAGAATCCCTGGTCACCCAAAATTCTGCCTTTTTCCAGAGAGGAAATTTTTTTACATGATTTTCTTTTTTGTCCGGTGAATTTTCCTTGATACGCCGAGAACGCGGAAAGACTCTGGCATGAAAACTGCATTTATACATTAATAGATATAGCTTCTTCCAAATCCATCGGATCATCCAATGAAGGATGGAACCGGGATGGCGAGAAGCAAGGGAGGCAATAATGGACATCAAGATTATTTTAAGCGGTATTGTCGGATTTCTTGTGATTCAACTCCTCATCCGCGCACTGTTCTTAAGAAAGAGAAGGGGTCTGCCCCTCGAGGAGCTTAAGAAAGCGGAAGTGGCAATATTAGTAGTATTCATCTTATTTTTGGCGCCGATGGCAGTCTATGCCGGAAATGGAGTGGATAATTCTACTCTGGGACCAAATGAAAAACTAAGGGTTCCAGAGGAATTAATATCAAAAAACGGTCAATATGCTTTAAAAATGCAGGAAGATGGCAATCTAGTCTGCTATGATAGTCAAAGAAAATCATTATGGAATAGCGGTACAGTCGGAAGTGGGGCCATAGAGTGCATCATGCAGAGTGATGGCAATCTGTTGCTCAAGGATAAAAATGGAAGAGTGGTTTGGGCGACAAATACGAATGGCTACAACAACGCAAAATTGGTGATACAGAATGATGGAAATCTCGTCATTTACAACGAAAGAGAATTAGCTGTCTGGGCTAAGGGAAGGATTAAAGACAATTTGTCTAGTGGCGAAAACCTGTTAGCCCATGAGTTTATCAGATCTCAGAATGGAAAATATACTCTAGCTTTGCAGGGAGATGGTAACCTAGTCTGCTATGATGATCAGAGAAAATCATTATGGAATAGCGGTACAGTCGGAAGTGGGGCAATAGAGTGCATTATGCAGAGTGATGGTAATCTGTTGCTCAAGGATAGAAACGGAAGAGTGGTTTGGGCGACAAATACGGATGGTTATTCAAACGCAACATTGTCAATAGAAGATGATGGGAATGTCGTGCTGTACCAGAAAGGAGGAGCAGCTTTCTGGTCCAACGGGAAGATTAATATAGAAAGGAT
>CAYOSH010000085.1:0-4878 GCA_964406575.1 uncultured Eubacteriales bacterium
TAACAACCCCGTCCCACCCGGCAAACTTAAGCATGCCTGAAAATCGGCCGCCAAGATTACTTCGTGTAAACCAGCCGATAGGATATGATTGCACCCCAATCCCTTGTACCTCAGTTCTACCCGAAGCTGCTGGTACCAGTGTTCCTGAAAGCGGAGAGGTCATCATGGTAACCACATTGGCGGGATCAAAGCCGTCAATTGTTTTGTCTTTGACCAGGTCAAAAAAGACGGCCGATCCCATACCATGTCCCCCCATCCAATGTTCATATTTGCTGGTTGGTATGGCGCCGACTTTTCGTTCGCTTAAGTCCAGGCTTAATATTTTTCCCGCATAGCCGCTCAATTGGCATTCCTCTCGATTGTTCTTTTTAACTATCTGGGTAGCCGAGTTTTGCCCAATTCCGACCCCGCAAATTTACTTTGTAGCCGTCATCTCCCTCTTGCTGGGGGATCTCCTTTGTAAACTTGATGGCGCCCACAGGGCATACCTCCACACAGGCTTGTTTCCCGTTTGGCCCTCCACCAGCTTCATCCCAGTGAAAAGGGGCATTGGCGCACAGATCACATTTTCGACTCTTGAGCTCACCGTCATAATCTTTATCGGCTACAACAACCGGCCTGCTTGGTGTATAAGGGCAAACATCATAGCATGTGCCGCAGCCAATACATTTCTCCTTATCCACAATTCTCACATTGCCATACTTAGCATTTGCTTCCAATGCATCTGTAGGACATTCCTTCACACAGGGAGGATCCACACATTGACGGCATTGCTCGATAGTCAAATCATCTGGAAAGGATTCAAAGGAATTTTGCATTACCTGGATTCTAGACAGAGAGAGGCTTTCCACACCTTCATGAATTAAAGAACAAGCAAGCATACAGCTTACGCATCCCTGACATTTCTTTATATCCACCAAGAGATACCCGTCTGAGGGCGGGATTTCATCTGCCGCAGACAGATTCCATCTAGTTCCAGCCACCAAAATGATAGTTCCTGTGACTTTGATGAAATGTCGACGAGTAATTTTAGTATTTTTTTTCTTTTGACAATTCATTGAACTACCCTTTATTGTTTGAGTTTCAACGCCGGGGGATTTGAAATCCTGAAATGAGATTATCATACCCAAAACGACAAGGTCAACGACTATGGAAGCGAAACAAATAAACCAAGACCTCAAAGCCAGCACATTAACAACCGGAGCTACATGACAGCAGCATCGAGTCCCTCGCATCATCAACCTCTGCTATGCCTGGGTCAGCATCTTTTCCTCAGCTGTGAATTTACGCCTGGTCTTTCTTTTGATCTCCCTAACGATGGATTCAGGCGAAGTCTTGGACTTTTTCTCCGGTGTCATGCATTCCTCCTCGCTTAAAATTAATACAAATAATCTGTAGCTTGAGAAATGCCCTCATCTGTCCGAATTTAGCTGAAACGAAACAGTGGAATCAAACTCACGCTCGTGTCGCTTAGGAAATGAAAGAGAAGATCGTACAGTCCTGGCTACCCTAAGCACTCCCCTTTTTCTTGCTACATCCTCCAGAAAAAAAGCGGCCTGTAATTTCCGTATTTTTTTTTATTACTCATCTGCCTTCACCTGACCTTCCGGTTCCTCCCTCGTTTCTTCTTCTTTCTTTTTCATTGTTGCCTTGCCTTCTTCGGAGGGTTCCGTCATTTTCTGGCTTTTGTCGCTTTCCTGCGCTTTCGGAGGGGCTGCTTTCATTTCCGCCTTCATCTTTTTTCCCTTGCCCTCTTCGGAGCCTTTCTTAGGCTTCTCGCCTTTGCCGCCTTCTTGTTCTTTCCGGGGGGCTGCAGCCCTTTCCGCCTTTATCTTCGCCATTTCTTCCGTTCTCTTTTCGTTGTCGGCAATCAGCCTCAGCCTACTATTCACGGCCCTGATATTTGCCTGCAATTTTCTAACGAGAGTATCTTTGTCGGCCTTGGGAGATTTGATCTCCTTCCCAGACAGAAAAGACCTCCGATCTTGCAGTTTTTGTCCGAAATATGCCTTTTGCCGCATTAGCACCTGCTTCCGTTTTAATCCCATTTCTTCCTCCTCTCCGATTTAGTTATTTTTCTCCAGTAGGTCATAAATTATGCAGAGCTTTCAATTCCCTGTCGGCAGATAGTTGCCGAAGGTATGTATATCAGGGTTTTCGCTAAATAGCCATCGCATTTTTGGAGGTCCACCGGGCCTGCATCAAGAATGTGAAGATCCAAGAGACAATCGTACGGACTGATGGAGGAGGAGATCAATATAGCGGAAGGGAAAGGGGTAATCAAACGCCCGGCCAGCCTCTCCTTCGCATCTTCAACCTCAGCTATACCAGAGTTAGCATCCTTTTAGGGCAAGCGATAATAAGCTCCAATAGAAAATTATTTCCCTATGTTGACCAACTTAATTTTTATCAATTATCTCAAGAGTAAATCTCTTTTTCAGCTTCATTCCAGCAGCACCGAGAATATATCTAATAGCTTGAGCCTGTCTTCCTTGTTTTCCAATAATCTTGCCCACGTCTTCAGGAGCAACTTTTAATTCTATGATTGAGCTCTGTTCCCCATCTAATTGGGAAACCTGTACCTTGTCCGGATTGTCCACTAGTGATTTGGCAATCAATTCAATGAGTTCTTTCACTGTAACCTCCCAAAATATTTAATTGGAATAAAGCACTTATTCCCAATAGTCACTTATAAAAGACTTTAGTTTTCGACCACTAGTTGGTTGCCTCAATTTCCTCAAGGCTTTCTCCTCGATTTGTCTGATTCTCTCCCTCGTAACGTTAAATTGTTGACCGACTTCTTCCAAGGTATGTTCATTACCATCTCCTAATCCGAATCTCATTCTTAAAATAGTTGCTTCTCTATGGGTGTGGTTTTTCAATGCTTCTTCAACTTTTTCTCTCAAATTAATTTGAATAACTGTATCGGGGGGAGAGGGGATGCCTTTATCTTCGATAAAATCACCAAGGTGGCTGTCTTCTTCTTCCCCAATAGGTGTCTCAAGGGAGAAAGGCACTTGGGAGATTTTCATTATTTTATGTACTTTATAGACGGGTAGATCCATTTTTTTCGCAATCTCTTCACATGTGGGTTCTCTACCTTTTTCCTGGACAAGGCTTCTTGAAACTCTATTTAGCTTGTTTATGACTTCATTCATATGAACAGGAATTCGTATCGTCCTTGCCTGGTCAGCGATAGCACGAGTTATTCCCTGCCTTATCCACCAATGTGCATAAGTTGAAAATTTATACCCTCTTCTGTATTCAAATTTATCCACTGCTGTTATTAGGCCCATGTTTCCTTCCTGAATTAAATCAAGGAACTGGAGTCCGAAGTTGCTGTACTTCTTGGCAATGGAAACCACTAATCTTAGGTTAGCTGTAATAAGCTCTTTTTTCGCTTGATCGCTGATTTTCTTTCCTTTAGAGATGGCACGAAGTGTTTTTCTTAAACCCTGGGGATCAAGTCCGATCTCTTCTTGAAATAGCCTCAGAAGCTTGTTGTTTTCTCGAATTTTCTTTTTCAGTTCCTCTTTTTCTTTTTTAACTGCGTCTTGAGAAATTGATTTATTCAGTTCTCTTTTTGTTTCTTCTGCTTCGTTTATAACTTTAAGTCGTTCCTTGAGTTCCTCTATAATCATTTCTCTGTATTTATTACGGATATTAAGTCCTCTGATGAGACGGCTCATTTTGACTATGAGACGCTTTCGTGTGAAATCATTTGTATTCCCTGAAGGGATGCTCTCCAGATGAAAATCCATCTCTCTGATTTTCTTGATTTTATCTGCAATCTCAATTATTCTTTCATCCAGGTCTCCCTTTTCGTTATTATTCTTGCTAAAGTTGAAAATTCTCTCAATAATTTCCGGCTTCTCCCTTATCTTCTCTTCTAGAGAGAGAATCTTTGTAAGAACAAATCGTGTTTTAGAAATAGCCTTGGTCGTAGTCTTTTCGCCTCTTTCAATTCTCCTTGCAATAGCTAGCTCTTCATCCCGTTTTAAGAGCGGGATATTGCCCATATCCCTAAAATAGAGATTCACAGGATCAGTGGTTTTTTCCAGATTCTTGTGAGAAACAAAGTCGTTCTTTTCTTTTTTTGGAAGAATTTTTCTGTTTTTACTGAGTATTTTTATCCCAGGGTGACCCATAGAGCTTAGAAGATCACAAAAACTCTCATCAGGATTCAAAGCATCTCGGAAAGATTTCTCTGCTCCTTCAAAAAAAAGATATCCCTGTTTCTTTCCTTTTAAAATGGGCTGATCAGTTTTGTCTTTTTCCATATTTATTTTATATCTTTTATCTTTTTACTCGGAATTCCACTTATGAATTTAATACAGGCAGAGTGATCTCTTAATATGCTTTAATGCAAAATGTGATTTCGGTTTTGAAAATCCTAGTGCCAATTATCAGAATCGTCTCTTATCTCCAAACCCACCTCGGCGGTCCTCACGAGCGCGAGCCTCGTTGACCTTAAGAGTGCGTCCTTTTAAGTCTTTCCCATCAAGCCCGGAGATCGCGGACTTAGCTTCTTGATGGTTGGGCATCTCTACAAATCCGAATCCCCTCGAATCGCCGGTGTACTTATCTGTGATGATTTTAGCAGATGTGACCTGACCGAACGCTTCGAAGGCCTGTCGCAAATCGTCTTCGGTGGCCTCCCGTAATAAATTACCTACGTAAATATTCATTCTGGTTTCCTTTTTTGTATGAGTTTTCGTAAGGGAGGGACTCAGCTTTTCTTGGTGAAATTTTCCCTGATTCCTTATGATTTCGGCCTGTTCTCACTAACGAACAGGTCTTTTCAATTCCAACAGAGACGATACTATCACAGGGAGGATTCTTCGTCAATGAAAACTGGAGAGGCATCTACACTCAGGG
>CAYOSH010000086.1:0-4648 GCA_964406575.1 uncultured Eubacteriales bacterium
AGGGTCCGCTCCCCGAACGGACCGATAATTTTGATTACGCACTGCATATTATGCATATCCTATATGATTCATTTATTTTTATGAAGGGAAAATTGAACTCTGCCTTATTTCATGTCAACATTTTAGTTGACTCGGCATATATCATTTTATAAGGGAAAAATCCCATGGATAAATGATCATATATGTTATAATAATCATCAATAAGCACAATCTGTGATTGCAATGAGAAAAGATTCAGCCTATGATGCCCTGATCACTCAACTTCGAGCTGCATTCGGTGTTCGATTAAAAACAGTCGTTCTGTTTGGCTCCAGAGCGCGAAAACAATCAAACAATAACAGCGATCATGATATATTTATTGTCATCGATGATTTACCCAAAAGGCCCTTCGAGCGTCTAAAACAAATTCGGGCAGCTATTTGGGATGTTCCCCTCCGGATAAACACCATCGCCAAAACTCCTGAAGAAGTTAAAAAAAATCTCACAACTTTGTTATTGGATGTGTGTGTGGACGGGATTTGCCTCTACGGCAAAGACTATTTTGAGCCTTATCGGGAAAGGGCGTTAGCGGGCCTTAAGGATTCGGGATTAAAGCGCCACTGGATAGGGAAGGAAGGATACTGGAAATTTGAAAAATTCCCAACGAAAGATTGGGAACTGACATGGGAAGGCTTCCGTGAACTCTCGTGAGGATGTAGACTACCGGTTCAATCTGGCCAAAGGATTTCTCAATGAGGCCGAAGAAGATTTTCAGTTGAAGCGATGGCGTTCCTGTGTGGCTAATGCTCAGCTTTCTGTCGAGAATGCAGGGAAAGCCATTTTGATGGTTTTTGGGGTTTCACCGAAAACACACGAGCCGGCGAAACATCTTTCAAAATTGATTAAAGAAAGCAAAATCCCAGAGGAAATAAGAGTTCGGATCAAAAAGATATTACCAGAATTCCTAACTATTGGTGTTGAAGAACACTTTATGACGGATTATGGAGACGAATCCTCTTATAAGCTGCCCTGGGATATTTTTGACAAAAAGTCTGCAAAATTGGCTTTAAATGCAGCAGAGGCCTGCCATTCGGCTTCTGAAGATATTATCAATCGAGTGTTCGATCTGCGCAGAAATAGGAATAAATAATCCATCCTTTAATACTACCTGTTTAATGAAGGAGAAAATTGAGCCATTTTTAATTTTATGTTAATATTTTTATCAACGATTAATATGTCATATTGCAATGAAGGAAAAAGAACATGGAAAAATTATCATATAGAATAATATTAAGGCCAGAACCAGAAGGGGGTTTTACAGTTATTGTCCCATCTCTTCCTGGATGTATCACTTATGGAAAAAGCTTAGAAGAAGCAAAAGAGATGGCGCTGGATGCAATAAAAGTTTACCTTGAAAGCATGAAAAAACATAGTGAGCCGATCATGGATGATTCAGAAACCTTGGAAGGAACACTGAGTATTCATCTTGCCTAAATTACCTTCTCTTACGCCTAAAAAAGTCGTTAAGATTCTAGAGAAAGATGGGTTTCGATTAGACCATTCTTCGGGAAGCCATATGGTATTCTTCCATCCCGAGAAAAGGAGGAGGGTTGTTGTTCCCTTTCATAGAAGAGACATACCAAGAGGGACGCTTATGTCCATTTTAAAACAAGCTGGAATCGAAAAAGAGGAATTACAATAGCACAAGAGCTAACAAGAAAATGTATCCGGTTCGTTTTTTTTCGCCGCCGTAATTCTTCGAAATCCAGTTAATAAGGGGACTGTCACCTTTTTTGATTACCCCTGGAAAAAGGTGACAGTCCCCTTATTCTCTTTTTAAAACTTAATCACAAACTCTGTGCCTTGATCCTTGCGGTTGAACTCAATATTTCCCTCGAGCTGGGTGACCAGATCCGTCACGAGCTGCATTCCGAATGACTCTGTCTGCTTAAAATCGAATCCCTCCGGCACGCCCTCTCCCGTATCGCTCACCGCAAGCTCGAATTTGCTTTTCTTCCCCGCTCTCTCTTCCTTCATCCGCACACTCACTTCGCCCGATTTCTTCCTCTTGAAGCCGTGCTTCATCGCATTGGTCACGAGCTCGTTCACGATCAATCCCAAAGGGATCGCTCTGTTGATATCCAAATACACGTCTCTGATATCCACGTTCAGCCTGATGGCAGCCCCCTCCGTGCTGTAGACCGAGACGAGATGCGTCCCCAGCTTCTTCACATAGCCGGCAATGTCGACCCTCGACAGATCCCCCGACTGATAGAGCTTCTCGTGGATCAACGCCATCGACCGTATCCTGTTCTGGCTCTCCTGAAACATCTCCCTCATCTGCGCATCCTCCACTTGCTGCGACTGGAGCCTCAACAAACTCAATATGATCTGCATGTTGTTCTTCACCCTGTGGTGGATCTCATAGAGCATCATCTCTTTTTCCTTGAGCGAATCTTTGATCTTTTCCTCTGCCTGCTTCCGCCTCGTGATATCCCTGTAAATTCCATAAATGGCCTCGACCTTACCGTCTATGATGATCGGCGCTCCCAAGATCGACACATGGATGCGTTTGCCGCCTTTCCTCTGGCGGACCGACTCTAAAACGACACTTTTACCAATCGCCGTGCCCTTCGTGATCGTCAGGCCCTCCTCATGGAGGTCCTTGGGCACAATGACATCGTCCAACCGCTTGCCCTTTATTTCCTTGATGTCATAGCCGAAAAGCCGGGTGAATTCCTCATTGATCCGTATCGGCCGCCATTCCCTGTCTGCCAGCACGATCGCTTCCTTGGCGCTCATGAACAACCGGTCGAGATAGGCCGTCTCTTTATCGAGCCGCTCCTGGGCCATCTTTCTCTCGATGGCCAAAGCCACCTGCTCGGAGACAAAGACCAGGATATTCTTGTCTTCCTCACTGTAGCGCACTCCCTCCGTGTAGCTCTGCACCACCATCACACCGAAAGTCCTCCCTTTGATGTTGAGCGGCACACCCAGCCAATCGATAGAAGGAGGTCCCACAGAGACGACCTCTCCCTTCTTCTCGAGCGCATCAAACTCCTCTGGGTCTGCAAGAAGCGGCGCCCCCGTCCGAAGCACATATTCCGTCAGGCCTTGACCCAGGGGCAGGGGACCCGGATTCTCTTCCTCCTCATCCACAAAATAAGGAAAATAAAGCTTCTTCGCCGGCTTGTCATGGAGGGCGAGGTAAAAATTTTGGGTCGGCATCAACGCCGATATCGTCTTATGGATGGTGCTGTAAAGCGCATCCAGGCTTTTAGCCGAATGGACGGCCTCCGATATCCTGTAAAGCGCCTCCTGGACCTTTTCGGCCTTCTTGTACAACGTGATATTCCGCACTACGGTGACGACTTGTTTGACCTTTGAGTTTTCAAATACGGGGATTTTTCTTGTCTCTGTGACATACTCCGTGTTATTGATCTGAGTCTTCTCTTCGGTGATGAGCGTTTCCCCGTTTTTAAAGACCTCCTGGTATTCTTTGATGACCTTGGGAGAGAGGAAAGGGAAAATCTCTCTTATGGATTTTCCGATCGCGTGTTTATCGAGCTTGAGCTCTTTGATCCATCGGATAAAAGCCTTGTTGATAAGCACGATCCGCAGGCTTTGATCCACCACATGGATGGCGTCCCCCATGGCATCGAGTGTTTCCTGGAGTTGTGCTTCCGACTGCTGCAATGCCTCTTCGATGTCCTTTTTAGTTGTCATAAATGCTCCTCTTCCTCAACAATATCTCTCATTGTGTCACATAGAGTGTAACTGTCTCAAATAGAGTATAGAAACATTCGAGTGTAGAAACATATAGAGAAAAGAAACTCACTCGATAAATTTAGTCGTTGTTCCGGACCGTTCTATTCATATAACATTCCGGTGAAAAAATAAAGACGGTGGCGCGATCACGCCTTTTCGAGAACCACAAAAAGATTCACCGTGAAGTATTCCTCAAGCACGGGAATCTTCCTCATCAGCGAGAAGACAGGCATTAAGATGTGGTGGCCCCTGTTCGCTTGGAGAGAAAAAACTTGGTATCCACTCGAATAAAACAATTCCTGCCAATTCCTGAAGGAGTAGGTGTTGAGCTCCAGGTCTGATATTCGATTGAGATTCCGCTCCGGGACTTTTTTATTCAGCCTCCGGATGATCCAATCCTCCGGAAATATCACATGACCCCAGGGGATAAACGTTTTTGTCCTCCCATGGTCACCCAAAGGGGAGTTGTACAACGGGGAAAAGCCGATCAGCACTTTTCCTCCGGGGCGGAGTCTTTTCTTCATTTCATCCAGGCAAGACCTGGGATCGCTGATGTGTTCGAATGTGTTTTTCGACACGATCATATTAAAAGGATCAAGGGGGAGTTCAGAGACATCGCAGCATTTGAAAGTGACGATATCTTTCAGTTGTTTATAGTTCTGGCTAAGGTAAGACTCTGCGAAAGCGATTTTTGGGCACTTGATGTCGATACCGACGACTTCGCGCGCACCTTTGAGGGCCATATCGATCGAGAGGTCGCCATGGCCGGACCCCACCTCCAGAATTCTTTTCCCCTTAAAATCAATACTCTCCGCAGGGAATCTCGCCCAAAATGCGGGAATAAAGGACTGGAATTTATAGAAGAGTTTTACATCAACCGGGTCTAAAGTCATTTCTCGAT
>CAYOSH010000087.1:0-4505 GCA_964406575.1 uncultured Eubacteriales bacterium
ATAGACATAGGACTTGCCGTAAGATGAAGTTTAGGTTATTTTAATAAAGAGACATAATACAACACATACGGAAAAACCAAATGGTATTAAGAGGACGAATAAAAACAACGGTTCACGGAATAGTTTTACAAATCCTTCTGCTTCTTTTGCTTTTTGGCAGCTGTAATTGGGGCGTCCCCGATTATAAACTGAACGTTATCCTAGAAGAGGGCGTAACAGGGACTCCTCAGGCTGGTGAACACAGCTATACAGATCTTGACGAGGTGAATTACGAATACACCCCCATTAATCCTCTTCATACCGTTGAAGTCTTTATCAATGACATCCGTCAGGTTGCTAAGGGCACCTTCTCGATGTACACAAGCGTCACCCTGATGGCTCGATTAGTGGATATTCGCGGGTCATGGAGGATGCAGATGCAGAAGTCTGATTCCACTTCGGTGAATTACGACTTCACCATCACTCTTGACGGAGCGGGTCTGACATCCGGAACGTTTTCCGATGACCGCGGTTATCATGGATTATGGACAGCAGAAAACGGGGCAGTCACCATTACCTATACAGACTGGAATTTCTTCGTTCTGACTGGGGGAGTGTATGAAATGAGCGGCACTTTTACTGGAGAAGGAACCGAAGGTGGCTGGAACGCCGCACGTCCATAAACCCAGTCATTGGTGATACAGTCAAATACGAATAATGGATTCCTCAATTTCTACTCGTGCTTTAAAGCACAAACAGGATCTGATAGAGCGGCTTTGATAGCCTGATAGCTGACTGTCAACAGAGCAACGATCAGAGCCGATACTCCTGCAAAAAAGAAAGGTTCCCAACCGATCGAGGTCCGGTAGGCGAAATTCGTCAGCCAGTTGCGCATCGCGAGGTAGATAATAGGCCACGCAAAAAGATTCGCCAGGAGCACAAGCCAGGTGAATTCCTTGCAAAGCAAAAGGGCAATTCTGGGGATAGAAGCTCCAAGGACCTTTCGAATACCGATCTCCCGGGTCCTCTGAACAGCAGCAAAAGAGGCCAGACCGAAAAGGCCGAGACAGGCAACAAACACAGCCAGAACAGAGAAATACTTGAGCACGCTGCCCATGCGTTCCTCAGCCCGATACATGGCGTCGAACTCCTCGTTGATAAATTGGTGGTCAAAAGGGAAGCCTGGAACGACACGACTCCAGGTGCTCTCAATATCCTCTAGAGTTGCAGCAACGTTCTCGGGCCGGATACGGATCATGAGGTAATAAACGTATTCGGGACGGAGCAAAAGGGCCAAGGGTTCGATTTTTTTTCTTAGGGAAAGAAAATGGAAATCTTTGACAACCCCGATGATCGTACCCGTTTGCCCTCCAAAAGTGAATTGTTTCCCCACAGCGGAGTCGATACCCATGAGCCTTCGGAGTTCTTCATTCACAACAAAAGCCGACTTTGCATCCGAAGGAAAATCCTTGCTGTAAGCCCTGCCTTCCGCCATCTCCATATTTGCCGTATCGAAATAGTCATAGTCCACAGAGGTGAAATGGACAGAGACATCTCTTTGAGGGTCTTTGCCTTCCCAATCCGCTCCTCCTGAATTGTTGTATATGCCAGAGGGTTTATCGCCCGCGGCACTCACAGCAACAACACCCGGATGTTTGAGCAATTCTTTCTTCAAAGCGTCGTAGGAGTCTTTAACTCCCCCGCGCATCGCGATAGTGAGGAGGTGATCTGTTTCGAATCCAAGCGTTTTCTCTTTCATGTAGCCGAGCTGGTTGTAGACGATCGCGGTCCCGATGATCAGCGAAATGGATAGAGCGAACTGGATAACAACCAGAACCTTTCTGAAGAGGGTACCGGATGAACCCGAACTCAGTGTCCCTTTCAGCACTTGGGCCGGACGGTACGAAGAGAGAAACAGGGCAGGATAACTGCCGGCAATAAAACCAGTGGCCAGCAAGATCCCAAAAACAACCAAGGGAGTGTAGCCCCCAGCGAGAGCGCCAAAAGCGATATCTTTCCCGGTTAAGGCGTTGAAGAGCGGGAGAACAAGCTGAACACTCAAAAGAGCCAAAAGCAAAGCAAAAAAAGTGAACATACAGGATTCGCCGTAAAACTGTCCGAAGATCTGTCTCTTCACGGCGCCCACAACTTTTCTCATTCCGACCTCTCGCGCGCGCTTGGCCGAACGTGCTGTTGAGAGGTTCATAAAATTGATACAGGCGATGAGAAGTACAAAAACCGCAATCGCGGAAAACAGGGTCACGTACTGGGCATTTCCGCTTTTATCGCCAAAACCGAAATAGGAGTACAGATGGATATGGGTGAGAGGGCGAAGCGAGTACGTTTGGTCTTCGCCGGAATCATGTTTGCTCACTAGGGCATGAATCTTCTGAGCCATGGATTGGAGTTGGTTATTTTTTCTCAAAAGAGCAAACGTCAGCGTGTTATTGTTGGTCCATGCCTCAAGGTCATTTCCTAGCGCTCTCAACAGCTCATAAGGCACGACCGCATCAAATTGCAAATATCCTGTTCTGGGAATTTTTTTCAAAACACCCGTCACTGTGAAGTCCATTCTGTTATTGACGTTGAGTCTTTCCCCGATGGCCTCACGGGTTCCGAAATACGCCTTGGCCCTATCTTCGGTAAGAACAATAGAATAGGGATCGGTCAGAGCGGTGCGGGCATCTCCCTGGAGTAATGGATAGCTGAACATTTCCAGGAACGAGGGGTCGACAGCCATTACAGAGTCCTCGAAAAAAGTCTTGTCCTCATGTTTCACTAGGAGTTCGCCGATGGGCTTTACTCTCGTGGCATTCTCGACCTCAGGGATCTCCTCCACGAGAGCGGGTGCCATAGGATGGGGTGAGACATTGACGTGGAAGAGCTGACCGGAATAATCCTGGTCGAATTCCACCCGGTAAAGCCGGTCTGAATATGTATGGAACTTGTCAAATGAGAGTTCATCCAGGACCCATAGAGTAATGAGAAGCGAACAGGCTATCCCGACCGCAAGGCCGATGATGTTTACAGAAGAATACATCTTGTGTCTCTGAAAATTCCGAATGGCGATTTTTGCATAATTTTTAAACATTTCCGTACTCCAATGGATGGCATTATAAATCAGAGAGGGAAGTGACTTTATCACTTGACGGCAATACCAAAATCGTGCCCGCAGACGCCCGGATTCGGATAAAATGTTGTGGAATTCCTCTTCGAGATCGCCGAGCAGAGGGACTTCTGCATACTCGTTTAAAAGCCAGGCAAGGAGAAATTGGGGTATTTTGGGTGGCTCGTTTTTATTCTTTGTCATCGCAGTATTAAGATTTGTTCAAACCTTTCTCTGGTATGCGCCGCCACAAACTGTCCCTCACGGCTTTTTGTACTTCCAGGGCCTCCATACCTTGTGCGGTGATGTGAAACATACGTTTGCTCCGGCCCCCGCGTTCTGTCGTCGGCTCCGTAAGGAAGGATTCCACATATCCTTTTTTTTCGAGACGATAGAGGGGATCGTAAATGGCGCCGATCGACCAATCTTTTCCCGTAGCCTTGCTGACTTCCCGCCGGATCGTGAGACCATAGGCACGTTTCCCAAGGCTCAGAATGGCAAGTAAAAGTATCTCATCATGACTGGAGAGGAGTTTCATGAAGCCTCCTGTTCATGCGCTAAGCTCGCCATAATAAAATTGCAACTGTTATTTGTCTTGAAAATTCGAACATATATAGTTAGACGCAGCAGGATCCCTGATGGTTGACAAAAAAAGTCATCGGTTCATTGTGTCACAGCGGAAACGGTTCGGAATAGATCTTCTCCCAATCCGATCGAACAGCATTGGTTTGTCCAAATGTTAATTTGGAAACATTTCAAACTTTGAATGCCTGGCTTCATATAAACTCATAAAGTTCTTGTAAAAACATAAGGATAAATAAAATATTCTCGAATAAAGGAGGAATAATGAAATGAAAAGATCAAAAATTTCTAAACTATTATTCATTAATTGGGCTCTTCTTTGGTTTTCTGTTTTCACCACACAAACAATGGCCCAGGTTGAGGTGGATGAATAACCAATCTTTTGATGGCCTAGCGTGGAAAAGTGCATGGGAGGAAGGCGATCACTGATCTATTGTCGGCCGTAATATTTACGACGGGCTGACTTTTATTTTCAGTGGGTGGAAGATTCCCGAAACGGTGTTAAGAAAAGCCGACGTGGATGAGATCGACAATTATGTTAAGACAAACACCGCAAAATGGGCGAAATACGGATTCGAAAAGTCCACGATCATTCCTGAACCGAGACTGAATGCTTTGGGATATGTATTGATCAGGATGAAAGAAACGGATAAAGCGATCGGGATTTTCGAGTATACGGTGAAACTGTATCCGACATCCTTCAATGCCCACGACAGCCTCGCCGAAGGATGTCTCACTCTGGGTGACAAGGAAAAGGCCATCAAGTACTATAAACTTGCCGTAGAAGTTAACAACCCCGCACTTACGTACGGGGCATAATTAATCCAATGCAAGCTTC
>CAYOSH010000088.1:0-4377 GCA_964406575.1 uncultured Eubacteriales bacterium
ATTTTTATTTAAGATTTTTTTCTGTTTCCTGATTTTTGACTTGGAGAAGGGGAACACATACGCTCCTCTTTATAAACTTCTGCAGTGCACTTTTCTGTATGAATTTTCTGAAGAATACCAGTTTTAAAAAAATATAGAATTTTTTTTGAAAAAAACTTGACATTCTTTACAACATATCGTACCTTTAAGAAAAAAATAACAATATATTGTATATAAAACACAGGAAGGGATGTAGGTTAATAAATCGGGAATCCATTAGAGTGTATTTCTGCGTTAAAGGACTGTGATTCTAGAATTTATGAGGAGGGCCTGAGAGAGGAATCCCCGTTCTTCCTGCTCCCTTTCAAGATTAGCTATGCCTTGGATGGGCCCTCCTCTTCATTTCCAGTTGTATTTTTCGAAACAATAGTGACACATCACCTTTTTGGGGTCAATAGCCTTTAAGGGTGGCTGGGGGGATGATTTTCAATTCTTTGTTTTCACCTCTAGCGGTTACTCTTTCCACAGAGGAGTTGAGCCTCAATGATTGGCAATTCAGGCGAGGCTTTCGATTCCAAAGGAGGGGCTGCTCAGGAAATGAGATTAAAAAAGTGGGAGGAGGCATGCCATTTCCCACTTTTTATATTGATGTTTGGATTTTGCAAAAGAGATAGTATATTATGATGAAAATTTAAAGAGGGAGGAAGAGATGGATGTCACTAAGTTTGTTGAAGAGAAAACAGAAGAAATCAAAGCCACCGTCGGCGCAGAGAGAGCCATTTCTGCCTTATCAGGCGGCGTGGACAGTTCGGCATGTACGGTGTTGGCAAATCGAGCTATCGGTAACAACCTGAAAGTCATATTCATCGATGATGGATTGATGAGGGAGAATGAACCGCAGGAAGTCGCTAAAATCTTTGCCGACCTGGGGATCAAAGTGGATATTATCGATGCTCAGGATGAATTCTTCGCTGCACTCAAAGGATTCACCGACCCTGAAGATGTCCGTAAAGCTTTCCGCAATACGTTTTACTCCGTATTCGGGAGAGAAGTCCGGAATAGTGGCGCAAGATTCTTGGTGCAGGGAACGATTGCGGCCGACATCATCGAAACAAAGGGCGGTGTAAAAACACAGCACAACATTCTTGAACAGATCGGGATCGACCCCGATGAGGGATATGGCTTTAAAGTTGTTGAGCCTGTCAAAGAGCTCTTCAAGCCAGGGGTGAGAGAAGTGGCCAAGGAGTTGGGGCTTCCCGAGGCGATTCACCAGCGGATGCCTTTTCCAGGGCCCGGATTGGCAACCAGGATTGTGGGCGAAGTCACGCCTGAGAGGGTGGCCAAAGTGAGAAAAGCGACGACAATCGTCGAGGAAGAGATCATGCCGTTCAAGCCCTTCCAGACTTTTGCCGTCCTTCTCAGCGATAAAGGGACTGGTGTGGAAGAGGGACAGCGGAGGTTTGGCGATATCGTCATCGTCCGGTCTGTGGAGAGTCAGGATGCGATGACAGCCGAGCCGACCGAAGTCCCCTGGGATGTTTTAAAAAGATTAGCCAAGCGGATAACAACCGAAGTCCCGGGAGTCAGCCGGGTTGCTTACGAGCTCACCCCAAAACCTCCCGCCACCATCGAATACGTATAACTCCGTACGATCTTGGGTCAGTTCCCCCAACTGACCGAAAAATGCAATATATGTACCGGGTACATTTTTCCAGGGGCGATCCAAAAATGTACCCGGTACATTTTATTTCCATTTTATTTCTTAATGATCCTATAGACCCCGACAGTCACAAGCGGCAGAATAAACACAACTAAGAATCCCCAACTCGCCGCCCCATATCCTTTAGCGATCAAATTGATGAGGCCGAATGTGGAGATTCCCAACGCAATCAAAAGAAGGATCACCGCCACAACGGGCCTGTGCCATTGGACGAATTTTTTCCCTTTGGACTCCAGCGTCACTTGAATGCGCTGGTTGACTGAGTGGATAAAACCTGTCCCGGTTTCGATGAGCGTTCCAAAGAGAACGACCTGGAATACGATCAACAGTGCTACAATCCCGGCCTTTTGCAGGAGGAGAACAGCCGGGATCTCCTCAGATAATACACCCGGATAGAGACCGACAACCGGGATGTAAAAAAGAACCGCAGGGATAATGCCGATCACCCCACCAATGAGGCCCGCTGAGATCGCTTCTTTTCTTCGTTCGATGTGATTCAGACAAAAAAGCACGGCGGCGATATTGCCCAGGTTGTACAGGGCATATTTGAAACCGCCCATAGCCCATCCGGGTTGGACAGCCCCTCCTGAAAAATTTTTCTGAATCTCAGGTCCGAATTTTATGACCCCAACCACGAGAAATGCCGCATAAACCACATAGAGGATCATCGACCATACGGAGAGAAAATTCTCGATCAAGCTACTTCCCTTGAATGTCAAGAATCCTACTGCTGTGAGCATAAAAATAACTCCGGCCAAGTATGGGATGCCGAAATTATCCCGGAGGAGGATTCCTGCCGCGGATCCCACGATAGCTAAAACAATAAGCATGTAGAGGAAATAGAGGATCTCGAACACAAACCAGAATGGCCCGAGCAGATTCTTGAAAAATGTCCTGTAATCATACGCACGGAATTTTCTGGAAAATTCAAATGTCAAGGCAAGGAGAAGCGACCAAGTCAAAGTGGTTACAAAAAGCATCCCCAAGAGACCTCCCAAGGGCCCGAAGTTGAGGAAGTACTCAACGAGCTCTCTCCCTGTCCCATACCCTCCACCGATGAGGACGGATTGAAAGACAAACCCCGGGAGCAAGTATTTCTTGAAGAATGACGTTTTAAGGAAGCTCATTATTGGCGCCGGATAGGGACATTTCTGCTCTGATATTTCATCAATCATATCAGAATGAAATGGACACAGTCATCTTTTTTCTATCGGATCGTTCAGGGAACGGTCCCCAGACAGAGCATGATTTTCCTCACTGTGATGTAGGCTCAGATCCCCGAGCTGACCTTTTTGAAGATCTGGGTCCATTCCCCAAATGGATTGATGATAAAATTATAAATTTCGATTATAATATTTTTGTCCCAAAAGAAGCGCGATGAAGATACTTCACATCAAACTCGGCTCCATAACTCCCAGAGAGAAAAAGATCCGGTCCATCACGCTTTGGGGAGCACTCCTCAATATTATTCTGACGGCCATTAAGATTGTCGCAGGCCTTTTAGTGGGATCATCGGCCTTGATCGCAGATGGCATCCATTCATCGAGTGACCTTGTTACAGACTTGATAATTCTAGTTGGGGCCAGGCTTTCCAGCAGGCCTGCAGACTCGACTCATCCCTACGGTCATAAAAAATTCGACACGATCTCCTGCCAATTGATCGCTTTTGTTCTGATCGTTGTGGGCTTCGGATTTGTATGGTCTGCTGGCGCAGCCATCTTTGATAAAAAAGTGAATTACCCGGGTTTTATCGTGCTTATTGTAGCCGCGATATCTGTTGTTTCCAAAGAAATCCTCTTTTTTCTCACTAGAAAAGTATCGCGCATCACGCAGAGCACGGCTTTGTATGCCAATGCCTGGCATCACCGTTCGGACTCTTTTTCTTCCATGGCCGTTTTGCTCGGAGGAGCCGCCAGCCTTTTGGGATGGGGATATGCCGATCATATGGCGACCATTATTGTAGGCATTATGATCATGGGCGTGGCCGGAAAAATATTTTACGATAACCTCATCGAACTCACTGAGCATTCTGCCGATACAAGGTCGATCCAGGCTATCGAGAAGACCCTCTCCCACACAAAAGACATTTCCGGATGGCACGCCCTCCGTACAAGAAGCCTCGGCGGGGAATTGTTTCTGGATTTTCACGTGATCGTCGATCCCAGCTTGTCAGTTCTCGAGAGCCATGAGATCATAGAGAGGATCGAAAAAAACATTCTGTCCGAATTGTCAAAACCTGCGAACATCCTCATCCACATAGATCCCGACACGGCCAAAGATAAGCCGTGAATCAAGATCGGTCGATTGAACACACCCTTCACCTAAGATATAATGTATTCGAAGCTATCAATCTGAGGAATTTGACTATGCAGAAAAATATCATCTTGAGATCTTTTCTTTTGGGAATCTTCATTCTGCTTTTATCCACTCCAAACATGCTTTTGAGCAAAGCTCATCCTCAGAAAGATAGCAACCTCATTAAAGAATACCGATCCGCAGAAAAATATCTACAAAATGGTTTAAAGTCCCTCAAGAAGGGCAACCTAGAAAAGGCCAAAAAACATTTTCTCGAATGCCTTGAAAAATTTCCCCAATACGTGCAAGCCCACTTCTTTCTCTCTCAAATCTTTTACCAAAAGGGAGATCTGGAGAATGCTCTCGTCCAGATAGAAAAAGCC
>CAYOSH010000089.1:0-3803 GCA_964406575.1 uncultured Eubacteriales bacterium
TACAGGCGAGCCGATCTTACCGTATCTGCTTTGTTGCGACGGATTTGCGGTGAAATACCACAGCTGCATCCGCCGCGCCTCGCATCTACGGCAACCTCGACTCGTGAATAATCCAGGTTAGTTATTGGAAAACTTGAAGATAGAGACTAACCTTTGGACTCTGCTTACGCTCCAAAGGACCCCAGCGATCACGGGCTCAGGATGGATCTAAGCTTTTCGATCAAAGTGGGCAAAGCTTCTCTGTAATCCCCGACGAGTCCCAGGTCCGATTCCTTGAAGATGTGGGCTTCAGGGTCTTTGTTGATAGCCACGATACACTTGGCGCCTGAACATCCCGCAAGGTGCTGTGGGGCTCCGGATATACCAACGGCGATGTACACATCCGGGCTCACCATGTGACCTGTCTGTCCGATCTCCAGGTTTTTGGGCATCCAGCCCTCATCACACGGAACATGACTCGTGCCGACAGCGCCACGAAGGAGCTGAGCCAATTGCTCGATGAGCTGGAAACCCTCCTTTCCTCCGATACCGCCCCCGCCGGCAACCACCGTCTTGGCGTCTTCCAATCGGATCCCCTTACTCTTTTCCTTCACAGTGTTCAGAAGTTCTCCTCTGATCTCTGACTCGTCCACATCCTCAGTAAGAGGCAGGATCTCGCCCTGTCTTGCACCATTTGGCTCAGCCGGGCTGGCGACTCTAGGACGCATGGCCACTATCTGCGAACCTGGATAGACAGCTTTCCAAACCGCGATAGCATTTCCGCCGTATACGGGCTTTGTCTGGAGTATGGATCGGGATTCGGGATCGATGTCCAGCTTGACACAGTCCAAACAGACAGGAACATTTAATCGACCAGCCAAACGTGGGGCAATATCCCGACCCATATCCGTCTGGCCGAAAAGGACGATCCGCGGTTTGAGTCGTGTGCACACTTCTGCAAAGACCTTCACATAGAATTCCGGCAATGACTCTTCGTAGGGATCGCCAAGGGCAAGATGGACCGTGTCTGCGCCGAGCGCAATGGCTTGCTCTGCAGCTTCATCAATCTCCCTCCCGATGAGGGTGAGATGTAATGACTCACCGAGGTTATCACTGAGTTCTCGTGCTGTGCACAACAGCTCCGATGTCATGGCTGAGATTTTTTTATCTGTCACTTCTCCGCAGACCAGCACATTTTTGTATTCTTTTTTTGAATTTTTTTCTGGGATTTGATTCATATCAGGCCTGTTTTCAACAATTTTTCAGCCAATTTTTTGCCTGCTTCCGCTGTGGTCTCCCCTTCAACGATCTCGCAGTGACGTTCTCTTGGCGGAACAAAGAGTTTCAGGAGCTCAAGGCGGGCTGCACCTTTTCCGATTCGTGCGGGATCGGCATCGATATCCGTGACACCCCAAACAGGGACTTCTTTTCGTGACGCCGAAATGATCCCCCATCCGGAGGGAAGCCGGGGCTTTCCCACCTCACTGCTGACAGTCACGACTGCAGGTAAGGGGACAGAAAAATCCTGGCATCCATCCAGGAGCATGCGCCTTACTTCGATTCCCTTATCGGAAGTTTCTATCGATTCGGCCATTGTCACTAGAGGCCAATCAAGATTCTCGGCGAGAAGCGATCCCACCAGCCCATTGTCCCAGTCTGCCGCTTGCCGGCCGCAGAGGACAAGGTCGATGTCTCCGATCTTTTTTATCACCTGCGCGAGGATATAAGCCGTGGAAAAGCTGTCAGAGCCCGAAAATGCGGCATCAGCAAGGACATAGCCTTCATCGGCGCCCATGGACAGCGCATGTTTGACGATAGCGGGAGAGGCCTCCTCATCCACAGTGAGGGCTGTGATTTTGCCGCCGTTTTTTTCCTTGAGACGCAGGGCCAGTTCCACGGCGTGCTCGTCATAGGGATTGATCACAGGTGGGATTCCTTCCGGAGGGTGCACGCGTTTGGTTTCCACATCAAGCTTGAATTTAGCTGGGGGTATCTCCGGGTCCGGAATTTTTTTCATGCAGACAATGATGTTCATTTTTATAATGGATTTAAATAAAATGTCTTGAACAACTCGATAATATATAACATATAGGGAACGGCCTCAAGAGGCTGAGAGGTGCGGTGGGCATCCATTACGGTATAGACATGCTTTCAATATTGAGGTCATCCGTACTGGTAGCATATGCCGAACCCACCTCTCGGTAAAGCCCAGTCTATGGATTCGCGATCGCACACGATCCGGCAGCTGCCGCACTCCAGACAGCCCTCAAAGGAAAAGGTGATGTGGTCTTCTGTCCATTTGAAACAATCGGCCGGGCATATGGTCACACAGGGCTGGGCTTCGCAATCCTGACACCATTCGTCGCGAATCCGGATATGGACCTCTTTATCGATGTCGTATTTATTGACGGCCAGCTTCTCCTCAACCTTGATGTTGCTCATAGCGCTCCTTTGATCTGCCAGAGATCCTTTATGATCTGAAGGAAAGATACTCTGTCTTTGGCCGCTTGTTTGAGAAGGGTAACCATCTTCTCTTTGGGCTTGCCCTCGCTGGTGAATATCTTTGCCGCCATTTCACATGCGATCTGGGGATATGCGTTATAGAGGCGGGGATTTTCAAGGAAATGCGGGGCTTTCTTGAACATCTCCAAGTCTTTAAGGATAAAATTTTTGTCCAGCCGGTGTTGGTAGGAAACAAGGGACCTTGCGGAGAAATCACCTCTTTTTTTTGCTGCGATGACTGTCTCGGCAGCAGCGACGCCTGAAACTGTGGCAAAATTGGCTCCCTCCAGAGCCAGTCCTGTGACAAGGACCAGGCCGGCCGCGTCCCCAGCAACCAGTATGCCGTCGCCATAGAGTGCCGGCATCATCGTCTTGCCTGCCGAAGGGATGAGATGAGCCGAGTATTCCACGAGTTTGCCATCCTTCAGATAGGGAGCGATACCGGGGTGTTTTTTGAATTCCTCGAGGAGGTCGTTCGCTTTGACCTTTTTCTCGGCCAGGGTGCTGAGCTGAACGACAACACCGATCGAAAGACTCTCTTTATTCGTATAGATAAAACCGCCTCCGGGAATATCCTGTGTGAAAGATCCGAGGGACTCCCAGGCCATTCCCTCTTCCCCAGAGAGAAAAAAACGCTGCTCGATCGTCTCTCTCGGCAGCTGGATGATTTCTTTGACACCTAGCTTCAGATGTTCTGGTGAAAGATTTTGTCTCAGCCCTGCTTTTTCGGCCATAAGGGAATTCACTCCGTCACACGCCACAACCACGTTTGCGGGAATCTCATCCCCCCCTGCTTTGATCCCCGAAACTTTGGTCCCGTCCCAGAGGAGATCATCAGCCTGAAGGCCTGTGGCCAAAATGGCTCCGGCTTGTTCCGCTTTTCCTGCAAGCCAGCGGTCAAATTTGGCGCGCAACACGGAGAAACTGTTATAGGGAGGCTCTCTAAACTTTTGTGTGCTGAATTCCATAGATAAGGAGGATCCTTTGGTGAGCAGAGAAAACTTGCGCCGGAGAATATATCGTTCAACAGGAGCTTCATCCCAAAAGTCGGAGAACAACTCGTGCAGAAATGGTCCATAGTAGGCTCCACCCCACATGTTCTTTGCGCCGGGAAATTTTCCCCTTTCGACAATCAGGGTCTCGAGGCCTTCCTTGGCCAGTGTATAACCACACATACTGCCCGCAGGCCCTGCGCCAATGACAATTGCATCGAATCTCTGTCCCACTGGTCCTCTGAGTTTTGTATTTATTCTTTATTACCTAATTAACCTGGATTATTCATAAAAAAAAGCTGTTTCCCTTCATAACGTATTGATATATAA
>CAYOSH010000090.1:0-2500 GCA_964406575.1 uncultured Eubacteriales bacterium
GGGTTGTACTTAATACTTGACAAACCTAATGAGAAATTTCTATTAAGATAGGTAAACACATTCATTCTGAAGGAGGACTTCTAAGATGAGCAAGAAGGAAGAAGCCTGCGTGCGGATGATAGAGACTCTCGAAGAGGCTATCGAAAGCTTGGAAGAAGCCAAGGAAGAGTGCGGAGAAGATTGGGACTTTTTTCCACCCGGGGAGATTGAGGAAGTCATTGAAAAACTTACCGAGATTATCACAAATTTAAAGCTAAAGCTTGACGAAGAATTCTAGCGGGGTCAAACTTTTCATAACCTGATGGGGAGCAAATTTTTCTATAAGATATCTTTCCTTCCATCCAAAAAAACACCAGTTGCCTCCCTTCATATTTCTGCTGAATACTTGGATCCGATAGGTTTACATAATCCATGGAGGTGTTATAATTTAATTGTGTATTCCCATGTGTCTGAGGATACTTATTCTTTCTTTTTTACTCATTTTGACGCCGGGTTTTTCTAGCGTTCCTGGGATTGAAGGCCAGCTAGAACTCTCCCAAAAGTACAAAGATTGGCTTGAAAAAGAGGTCTTCTACATCATCACCTCCAAAGAAAAATCTGCGTTCAGACAGTTGGAGAATGACAGACAAAGAGACCTTTTCATCAGAGAGTTCTGGCGTCACCGGGATCCTTCCCCCGGAACTCCCCGAAATGAATTCAGAGAAGAACACTATCGGAGGCTTGCAACCGCCGATAAATTATTCAGTCGAGGTGCGAGCAAACCCGGCTGGAAAACAGACAGAGGGCGCATTTACATTATCCTTGGGCCACCTATCAACAGACAATCCTTTGAACATCCGGATATTTATCCCATCGAACTCTGGTATTATCAGGGGATTAAAACGCGTAAACTTGATCCTTATTTTCACATCATTTTTTTTAAGAAATTTGGCAGTGGGGATTTTATTATCTACGATCCGCTGACTGATGGGCCGAATATTCTGAGTCCGGAAACCTCCCAGATCCCCTGGGATCCAGGCCGACCGCAGTTCAATCCAGAAGGTAGTTTTTTTGGGGGGTCGACAAAAGACCAAACTTTTGGCGGAGAAGTCTACGGGATTTTATTCAAGATTTCACCAGAACTTGCCCATGCTTCATTGACTCTTCTTCCCCATGGATCCTCTGCTGACCCAACAAAGTCCGACCAGCTCATAGGACATGTCAACCAATACCCAAGCAAAAGAGTCGATGACAATTATGCTAAAGAATTCCTTGAAAAAAGAGCTTCCGTGGATGTGGATTATTCCGTGAATCACATTTCAAATCTGAATATGGTGAAAATTTTTAAGGAGGCTAACGGCGTTGACTTTGTCCATTATGCGGTTCAACCCGAGGTCCTCTCCCTAGAATCATACGGGGACAATTACTATGCGCAGGTCAATATCTCAGGAAGGGTTTCAGATTTGGAGGGAAATACAATTTTTCAGTATACAAAATCCTATCCTATGGAATTCACAAAAAATGAGATTGCCGAAATCAATTCTCGTCCCATGACAATCCAAGATTCTTTCCCCTTGATTCCGGGGCATTACAAATTCAATTGTCTCCTGGAAAATGCCGTATCTAAAGAGTTCACGTCGTTTGAGAAGGAGATTATTGTTCCCGAGAAATCCTTCGCGTCCCAGATGAGCTCATTGATCTTATCCTATGATACACAAGCGATTAAGGATTTGTCTAAAACAGCCTTTCAGATCGGAGAAACAAGGTTTTTCCCAAGCCTGGATAAACGCTTTTCTCCTGATGAGACTCTGGTGATGTATTTTCGATTTTATGAGTTCGGTCCAGAACTGCAGGAAGGAGCCACTCTGATCTGGGGAATTTATCGTGGCGAGACAAAGGTCTATGAGGAAACGCGGAAATCAAAGACCTATCCGCAAAAATCCGAATTTTTGGCTCGATTTCCCCTGGAAAAGTATAAGCCAGGAAATTATTTTGCAAGAGTTCTCCTCAAGGATAATAACGACAGAGTGATTTGCTCCACTCGTGAGGATTTTCTTTTGATTGACCAGCCCTCACCGTGGCCATGGATAAATGCAAAAAGAATAGACCAAGACGATAAGGCGGTTTACGATTACATACTGGGCACACAGCTTTTAAATGCGGGAAATGTGTATGAGGCCCGCCTAAAATTGGATGAGGCCTTTCAGAAAAATAGAGACTCTTTGGATTTTGCCCTAGGATATGCAGAGGCACTGTTCGTTTCTAAAGAATACACAACTATAGAAGAAATTCTCCTGCCCTTCCTTAACAAAGAGGTCGAGGACTACGCGCTCTATGTTTCTCTTGGAAGAGCATCACAGGGACTTAGAAAGTATAATGAGGCCATTGTCCATTACCGGAAATTCATGGAACATGAAGGACTGAATTACGAGATCCTCAATGCAATGGGCCAATGTCAAATGGCCCTCGGTGCTCTTGAGGAGGCCATACGTGCCTGGGAGAGATCCCTGCGGATCAATCC
>CAYOSH010000091.1:0-3308 GCA_964406575.1 uncultured Eubacteriales bacterium
TCTATAATATAGAGAAAATCCGTCAGGATAATTCTGAACGTATTGTTACAGATGGGCATATTGTGAGAGGAATGGTGAACATCATCGCTGAATGATCACCACACAAAGGAGGAAAGATATGGCATGGGAAATGTTAGGCCGGAATATCCGAAAGATCGGCGTTGTGGGTTCTGGGAATATCGGACCGGATATCGCCCTCTATTTCAGTAAGATCTTTCATAAACATAGTGTCCCTGTAATTGTTGTGGACATATCTGAAAAAGCCCTCAAATCGGGCGAGGCGAGAGTGAAGGGAAAATTCGGCCGTGGTGTGAGGTCTGGCGCTTTTAAAGAAGATGAGGCGGATTCCATGCTCTCTAACCTCACCTGGACCACCGATTACCTCCAATTGGACGGAGCGGATTTTGTGATCGAAGCAGCCACAGAGGATGTGGGGATCAAGCGAAAGATTTTTGCCGAGCTGGAGCGGGTCTGCCCGGAGACAGCCATCCTGGCTTCCAACTCCTCCCACATAGAGCCTGAGGTCATTTTTGCAGAAGCCAAAAACAAAGAAAGATGCCTTGTCATTCACTACTTTTTCCCTGCGGAGCGGAGCATCATTGTCGAGGTTGTTCCGGGGGAAGAGACGACACCCGGGATCGCAGATTTCCTCTTGGACTTTTATGAACAGATCGGAAAAGCACCTATCAAGGTGAAAAGCAGATACGGATATGCCATCGATCCCATTTTTGAAGGGATTTTTCTAGCCGGAGCTCTTTTGATCGAGAAAGGGGTCGCAACAGCGGAACAGATGGATGCCATGATCCAGAGAGCCCTTGGGTTGGGAGTGGGACCATTCACAGCAATGAACCTGACAGGCGGGAATCCCATCACTCAACATGGCGTCACTGAGATGCATGAGAAGATTATGCCGTGGTTCCATTCTCCCGCGATCCTGGATAATCAAGTCACACTAGGGAGACCATGGAAGACGTCTTGGAGGCACGAAGACGTCTACTACAACGAACGTTTGTACGAGAATGTCGCAGATAAGATCAAAGGTGTGTATTTCGGGCTCGTCTGTGAGATCTTGGACTCTGGGATCGTGGCTCTTGGGGACTTGGAGATGGCCGTGGAAAGCGCTCTTGTCGTAAAGGCACCCTTCCAGATGATGAATAGGATGGGTGTGGATAAGGCCCTCGAACTTGTGAGGGCTTATGCCGAAGAATGGCCGGGATTTAAAGTGCCTGAAGTCCTAGTCAGACAGGCCGCTTCTGGAGAACCATGGAATATCCCCATGGTTTTTAGAGAAGATCGGGAAGAGGTGGCGGTTGTTACCATCCGGAGGCCGAGCGCATTGAATGCGTTGAACACAACCATAATGACACAGCTCAAGAATGTCTTTTCCGATATTCGATCGGATAAAAGGATCAAAGGTGCTGTCCTGACCGGTTTTGGCATTAAGGCTTTTGTTTCCGGTGCGGACGTTCACGAGATCGCGCGCATGAGGTCGCCGGAAGAGTTGGAGGTGTTTGCCTTGAACGGCCAGAGTGTTTTGAACCTCATTGAAGATCTCGGAAAACCTGTCGTCTGTGCGATGAATGGGTTAGCTTTCGGCGGGGGGAACGAGCTGGCTATGGCCTGCACCGCCAGGATCGCAAAAAAAGGCACCGAAGTGTTGTGCGGCCAGCCGGAGCCGAAACTCGGGCTTGTCCCGGGCTATGGCGGCAGCCAGAGGCTCCCGCGGATCATCGGATTATCCGCCGCATGGCCGATCCTTCGGACAGGAAATTCCATATCCTCTGAGAAAGCTCTCGAATTGGGCCTCATCCAAGAAGAAGTGGAGGGCGATATCAAAGAAGCAGGTATTGCTTTTGTAAAAAATTTGATCTCTGGGGAAGCGAGCGCTCCCGTCATTCAAAAAAACCCGCTCGAAATTCCCGACCGACTCCCGGAAGTGGACATTGGTTTTCTGTCAAAAAAGACCGATGAGATCATGCAAAGAGTCATTCTCGAGGGAGCGAAAATGACACTCGAGGAGGGGCTCAAGCATGAGGCGAAGATCCTAGGAGAGCTTGTGCTGACCAAGGACATGCGGATCGGCATGGAAACCTTCAGCAAATTCGGGCCCAGAACACACGCGCGATTTTCCAATGCTTGATCGGGCAAAAGCAAAGAGACGATATCAGCTCAAGAGAGGAGGACAACATGTTATTTGAAAAATCATACATTCCCTACGACGCGTACTGGAGCACGCCTTTCTGCAGGTGGCAGGGGAGTTTTGCCCACTTGCATTCCATGGAGTTTGCCGCTGAGTTGTGTCGGGGAGCTTTAGTTTCCCGGAGGATCAGTCCGGAAACCTTCGACAGTGTGGTTCTGGGGATGACCGTTCCCCAAAAAAATTGTTTTTATGGCGCCCCTTGGATGGCCGCCATGGTTGGGGCAACAGGGATAACAGGCCCCATGATCAGCCAAGCCTGTGCCACGTCGGCCAAGTGTGTGAGTGTGGCATCGGAGGAATTGGAGATGGGCGACCAGGAGGCAATCCTTGTTGTCACTTGCGACCGGACAAGCAACGGGCCTCACATCTATTATCCCAACCCATTGGGCACCGGGGGAACAGGCGATAAGGAAGACTGGGTGTGGGACAATTTCGGGTATGATCCCTGGGCTAAAAACGCTATGATCGAGACCGCCGAAAAAGTCGCCCAGGAGGCCGGGATCACTAAAGAAGAGCAGGATGAAGTGACTCTTATTCGGTACAACCAGTATCAGGATGCCCTCAAAGACAACAGCGCCTTCCTCAACCGGTTCATGGTCGTCCCCATTGAGACAAAAGACCCGATGGGACGAAAAGTTGTAGCGATCGTAACCGGAGATGAAGGCGTTTTCCCGACAACCGCCGATGCTCTGGCTAGGCTGAGGCCTGTTCAACCCAACGGGACCGTCACCTTCGGCACACAGACCTATCCGGCCGATGGAAACGCGAGCATCGTCATGACCACGCGGGAGAAAGCCCGGGAGCTCAGCCGGGATCCGAATGTGGAGATACAGATTCTCTCCTACGCAGAAGCCAGAGCCAAGAAAGGCTTTATGGCCATGTCCATCGTACCAGCAGCCAGGAAAGCTTTAAATCATGTGGGCCTTGGGATCAAAGAGATCAAAGCCATTAAAACGCACAATCCCTTTGCTGTGAACGACGTCTACTTCTGCAGGGAGATGGGTGTCGGACTCGAAGACATGAACAACTATGGCTGTTCTCTCATCTGGGGCCATCCGCAGGGACCGACGGGTGCACGCCTCATCATCGAATTAATCGAAGAGCTGGT
>CAYOSH010000092.1:0-1638 GCA_964406575.1 uncultured Eubacteriales bacterium
GTGGTGGGTTGTTTTTTGGGGGGGTTGTGTGTTTTGGCGGTTAAATTGTGTGTTGAATGGTGATGGGAGATGAATGGGTAGTGAAGAAGTTTGAGGCTTCATGGTTAAGGTTTGTTGATAGTGATAAGTTTGAGGCTTTTCTGCGTGAGCGAGGTGAATATGAGTTGTTGGTTCGTTGGAGAAGCCTTAGAAGTGGTTCATATAAGCTTCGTGATAGGGTGAAGCGTCCTTAAGGTTGTTTCTGTATTGATGTTTGATTGGTGTTGTTGGGGGTGTGTAGGTGAAGCTTTGTTGTTTGATTCCGTATCTTTGGTTTATGGTTTTCCGAAGTGATAAGGGGTATTGGCAAGCAACGGAGCTTTTCGTTATTCTTCATAAAGGAAAAGATTGGTGTTGTTGAATGGTTCAGGAAGTTTCTTATCCTGTTAGGGATGAGCTTGGTGATTGTGTAGGTGCTCCGGTTAATGAGCTTGTTCTTGAAATGAATTATGTTCCTCATCCTATGCAGCGTGTGTTTCATGATGATCCGCATCGTTTCCGCGTTTTAAGTTGTGGTCGCAGGTGGGGTAAGTCGCGTGCTGGGGCTGCGGAGGCGGTTAAGCAGTCGGCGTTGATGCCTGGTGATGGTGTGGGTTTTGTGGTGGCGCCTACTTACACGTCTACGTCTTTGGGTAGGTGTTGGCGTGAGTTTCTGCGGTATTGTCCGCGTGAGTTCATCAGGGATTACCCGAAGGGGATTCACCGTTCGCCTGGGGACAGGCATATTGACTTGTTCGGGGAACGCATTGTCTACTTTAAGAGTGCTGATCGTCCTGACACGTTGGCGGGTGAGGGTTTGTCGTGGGTGTGGCTGGATGAGCCTGCTCAGATGCACAGTGATGTGTGGGAGCGGGTGTTGCCTCCAGCGTTGATTGACCGCCATGGTTTAGGGTGGTTTACGGGTACGCCGAACGGGATGAACTGGTACTACCGGCTTTACAGTGAAGGTCAGGATCCCCTTAACAGTGAGGTTAAGAGTTGGAGCAGGAGCAGTTATGATAATACGGTGGAGAAGGGGGGGTACTTGCAGAAGGTGGATATTGACGCGATTGCCTCACGGTTGCCGTGGCAGGCTAGGCAGCAGGAGATTATGGCGGTGTTCCTGCGTGAATCGTGCAGCGTGTTCCGAGGTGTTAAGGAGTGCGTGTCTGGCGGGTTTGAGCCGCCCGTGAAGGGTAAGTCGTACGTGGCGGGGGTGGATGTGGCGAAGCACAGCGACTTCACCGTGATATGCGTCATGGACGATGAGGGGCATGTAGTGGCGTTTGACCGTTTCGGAGAGATTGATTGGCCTTTCCAGCGGAAGCGGATTGCTATGTGGGCGAACCGTTATAACGCAAGGGTTCTTATAGATTCAACATCTATGGGGGAACCCGTTTTTGAGGAGTTGCGGCGGGAGCATGTGAACGTGGAGGGCTACCGTTTCACGCACGCGTCGAAGGCGGAGTTGGTTGAGAACTTGTCGTTGCTGATTGAGCAGGGCAAGATTAGTTACCCAGAGATTCCTGAGTTGCTTGCTGAACTGGATATTTACGGTTGGACGAAGAGTAAGGGCGGCAACATCATTTACAACGCGCCTGAAGGCTACCACGACGACTG
>CAYOSH010000092.1:1738-3288 GCA_964406575.1 uncultured Eubacteriales bacterium
AAATGAGCAGACAAACGGACAAGATTAAACGTTTCCTTGCGAGGCACGGTTTCCCAGTGTACACTCAGCGGAACCTGCAGAAAGCCCGCCGTCAGGAATTGGCGTCTTTGATGGAGAAGGCTGGCGTGCGTAAGGTGCCTCAAATCGACTTCTACAACGCTACGGGACAGACGCACATTATTGACCCCGCGTATGATTACCGCGCCCTCGTGATGCTGTGCATCGGCAACGAGGTGGTGCGCACGGTGCATGAAGCCATCGTGAAGGAAAGCACGCGTAACCGTTGGCGCAGCATGCAACGTTGGGCGTGCAGGTGCAAAGCATGCGGCTGGGAGTACGCGAACCCGAAGAAGAAATGCGAGAACCCCGACTGCGAAAGCACAGATTTCATTTACCCAGACGCTGACCAGAAGCTGCTGCTGGACGCGTTCATTGAAGACCCGAATGCAGACGACGAAATGAAGGATATTGTGGAGTCGCTGATGCGTTACATGCTCAGCGTGGACGATCACTGGTTGAGCGTTCAGCCCGCAAGCGTTGAGAAACTCACGCCCTTAACGGTGTACGTGGAGGACAGCGTTTACATGCGCGTCGCCAGCGACAAGTACGGCAGAATCGGAAACGGCGAATACTTCTGCCCCATCTGCACCCGCGAGAAACCAATAGAGCACTGGAAGAAAGATGAGCGGTGCCCAAGGCATCCAGGCGTGGAGTTGAAGGAAACCGCTTACGTTTACGCGGAAGGATCCGACGTTAAAGCGCGTTTCGCAAAGGACGAAGTTTACCACGGCAAAATAAGTCCGTGGCTTCCAGGCTTCTACGGCAACAGCAAAGTCATCTCAGCGCTGCGCGTGGTGCTTAGCATCACGGCGGCGGATAAGAAGAACCTTGACGAGTACACCACTGGACGCGTAAAACAGATTTTGGCGGCTGCAGGCATGACTCAGCAGCAGGCAAACGACATGATTGCCGCCGCGTTGGAGCAGCCGAAGTATAAGGTGGAGGTTAACCCGCAAACGGGCGAAAGGGTAGTGAAGGACATGCAACTCGTCCTCGGCTTGGGCACAGGAACGAAACTGGAAAGCATCCCAGGCATGCCCGATTCAGGCAAAATGCAATCTTTGGAGTGGTGGAAGCTGTGGCGCGAAGCAATCTGCAGCATCTACGGCGTCACGGAAGTGTTTGTGGGCGCCAACGAGTCGGGAAAGACGGGGAACAACCCGCGCATGCAGATTGACGTTCAGAACAACACGACTGAGCTGTATCAGCGGGCGGTGGAGGACTGCTTCAACAACTTCGTACTGCCAAAGCTTGGCGTGACGGATTGGCTGTTCACTTTCCTGCCTGTGGAGGAGAAGGATGAAGCGCAAGACCAAACCGTGCTTGGGTTGAAGCTGGATAACGTGGCGAAAGCCGTGAATTTAGGGTTAACCGTTGAGTTAACAGACGACGGCGAAGTGAAGGTAAGCGGGAAGCCGATGACGCTTGAGGAGAAACAGAAGCTTCAAGCGCCGTTCGGGCAACCGCCCAGCCCAGCGGGCAAGCCGCCT
>CAYOSH010000093.1:0-3095 GCA_964406575.1 uncultured Eubacteriales bacterium
GAAGTTTGGGGTTGCCGACCTCAATGGTCGTTTTCTCTGCAAAATCTGTTATAATGAAGCTTCTTTATAAGGTGCGCCCGTAGCTCAGCGGATAGACCAATGGACTTCGAATCCAAAGGTCGGGGGTTCAAATCCCTCCGGGCGTGCCACTTATTTTACCCCTGTTACCCCTGAAAAATCAATCATTTAGCGAGGAAAAAACCTAATTCACGCTTTCCCCTGTTTTCCTGTGTTTTACCGTGTTTTCCGGTATAAACACGTCACAAATCTTGACACTCTCTTTTCACTATGATTGGAATAATTGGATAAAATTTGGTCAAAAATTAATTATCCTGGATTATTCACGAGTCGAGGTTGCTGTAGATGCAAGGCGTGGCGGATGCAGCTGTGGTGTTTCACCGCAAATCCGTCGCAACAAAGCAGATACGGTAAGATCGGCTCGCCTGTAAGGTAAAAAATGTCGATTATGAATGGAAAGCTCATTGAAAACATAATTTCCAAGGTCATCAGCTGGAAGAATAACGTAAATATTTGACATTGCTTTTGTTGAACAAAGTATCGACATTTTTTATGAATAGTTCAGGTTATTAATAAATTTGACTTAAAACTATATTTGTACTATAAAACTTTTACATAAACGACTAACATAAAATGGAGGTTCCAATGAGTACAAAGAAAGTCGAAGTCCCTATTGCAGGCGAGATGGTTAGCGGAGTTGAAGTAGGATATAAGGCCATTAAAGAAGATTGGCAAGAATACAAATTAGAGGATGGAACAATTCTCCGTACTAAACTTGTTTTGTCAAGAGTTGTCAGAACAGAGAAATATAATCCCGGAGGTGAACCTATTTATTTTTTTAATACAGCGACTGTGGGTAGCGCCGTAGTTCCCAACAAACTAAAAAAAACAACTAAAAAGGAATAATAAAATGGAACTTATGCAAGATGGTGGACCTGTTGATTTTATTGGTTTCCCATCTTATGAAGAAGAACAATTATCAAGTGATGAGAAAGAATATGGGAATTCAGCCCAAACTATCTCAACAACTATAGATTTTTTTGATTTTAACTACTCAAGAGTTCTGTCAAGAACATCCATTACCATAAATTCCGATACAGAGACGTCAAGAAAAGAAGAAGAATACAAATTAAAAGAGAGAGAATTAGAGATGTTAGTCGGAAAGAAAGAATTTAAATCTCTTGATAAAGAAACAAAGGATTTATTAATCAATGTTGTGGGTGTTTTAGAATTTGATGTCCCTATAGATATAAAAAAGACTTTAGAATATTCTATTTATGACGAATAAAAAATCAGACCTTTGTTATCTTGATGCCAATTTTTTAATTTGTATATTCATTCCAAAACACGACTTCCATAAACCAAGTACAAAATTATTGGTAAGTCTTTTACAACAAAAGAAAAAACTTCTAATATCATGTTTAACTTTAGATGAAACATGGCATAGGGCATGGACTACTTTACAGAATCAAGTTCCGAAAGAGAAAAGAAAACCCCATAGTGAATTTTACAATGATCTAAAAAAAATACTTGATGCGGTCTTAAAACATCCTTCTATGGAGATTGTCCAATTTGAAAATAACCTCATTCAAGGTGTTAATAATGCCCTTGAGAATATAAAATTATATAGTTTGAGACCTCGAGACGCTTTTCATTATGCACTGATGCAGGATTTAAATATAAAGTGTATAGTGACGAATGATAAAGGTTTCAAGAAAATATCTGAATTGAAGTGCCTTTCTTATTAATGTCTTTCATCGTTTTCGCCATCCATCCCATAGGACTTGATTCCATAACTCTCTTTTTTCTATTCCGGAAAGTAGAGGTTTAACTAATCCTTATCTCTTCAAGTCACAACAATAAATCCCTCCATTGAAATTATTTTCATCAGGCACTTGACAGAACATTTTACAGCGCGTTAACATTATCATGAATAAAGGTGACAAGAAGTTAGAGGCCGCACGCCCCTTTGAGGTGTTTCACCTCCAAGAGGAACTTTTTTTAAAAGAGATTTTCTTGGGAGGTGTAAATGCCGCAAACGAAAGAATCCGACAAGCCCCAACCCAAAAAGAAACCCTTTTCATGGGACCTGTCTAACATCCCCTCGTTTTACTGTTGGAACCGACTTAAAAGTCTTCGGGATAGTTACAGGTTAAGTCAATCCGCTCTTGCCTTTAAATCCGGGGTGAGTCAAACGACAATCCTTCAATGCGAGGCGGGGAATGATGCGAACACCACAGATTCCGTAAAGAAAAGACTTGCCGATTTTTTTGACTGTAAAATCGAGGATATTTTCCCAACGGATATGATCGGTAAAATCCCCGAACGCGAATTTTTAAGACAGGCGATCGAGAAAGAAAAAACCGCTCTTAATCGGGAGTGATCCATGTCTTTTCCAAGACGTTGGATTACGATCGCGGAGGCGGCAGAATTTCTCGCGATCTCAAAAAAAAGTGCGTATGAGTTAGCGCTTCGCGGGGAAATTTCCTCGATTAAAATTGGTCGGTCCCGGCGCGTGGATTTGAAGGCGTTGGAGGCGAAACTCCAAGAACAGATTGAGGACGCCGAAATTTTAGCACGATCAAAATAAAAGGCGGTTCCCTTGAAATCGGACGGCGAGAATTTCACAAAGTTTTTAAACGAGTTACTTGATCAAATGGCGAAAACCGTTTTTAGATCACAAGCGGCGGTCCGGATATTTCTTTTTATTTACAGGAAAACCGCCGGATGGAATAAAATTTGGGACGGGATTTCAAGGCGGCAATTTATCGTCGGAACCGGGATTAAATACGCGCGCGATATACAAAAGGAACTTGACGTCCTCGAATGGCAAAACCTCATTGAACGCCGATCGAAGGGTCAAGGATCGCGGACAGAATACCGCATACAAAAGGACGTCACAAAATGGCGGTCGTGGAACCCGGAAAAGTACAAAAACTTGTCGGAGACGTCCCGTCAAGGAACTCAAAAGAAACTATCAAAAGATACTATTTCAAAAGAAAGAGCGCACACGCCCGCCGAAAGTTAACAACCCCGCACTTACGTACGGGGCATAATTAATCCAATGCAAGCTTCGC
>CAYOSH010000094.1:0-3064 GCA_964406575.1 uncultured Eubacteriales bacterium
TAGAGCACTGGACTGTGGATCCAGAGGTTGGGGGTTCGAGACCCCTCACTCACCCATTCCCACACATTTTCTAAATTATAGTATATTTTGATTCCAATATACTGATAAAATGTTATAATATGTAAAAATGTGATTAAGAATGAATTGGAAATCAATATGATGCCCAATATTCTCTTTTGCAATGTTGATATGGGAATATTGGATTATGTGGCTCAATAGAAAACCTAACCCTTAATATAGGAGGTAAACATGTTAACTTTTCCTGTTATCATCATAGCACTCGTCGTTCTCTATCTCTTGAATGCGATTAAGATCCTGAAGGAATATGAAAGAGGAGTAATCTTTCGGCTTGGCCGTGTATTGTCTAAACCCAAAGGACCGGGGCTTATATTTGTTTTTCCCCCAATTGACCGTATGGTTAGAGTGAGTCTTCGGATCGTTGTCATGGATATTCCCCCTCAAGATGTCATCACTAAAGATAATGTTTCAGTTAAAGTCAATGCTGTTGTGTATTTTCGTGTTATGTACCCCCAAAAAGCCGTCCTCGAAGTCCAAGATTTTCTTTATGCCACTTCACAACTTGCACAGACAACATTGCGGAGTACACTGGGTGAGGTTGAACTCGATGATCTTCTCTCAGAAAGAGAAAAACTCAACCTTCGACTCCAAGGAATCATCGATAAGCGAACAGACCCCTGGGGAATCAAGGTAAACATGGTAGAAATGAAACATGTGGATCTTCCTGAAAATATGCAAAGAGCCATAGCCAAACAAGCCGAGGCGGAAAGAGAAAGAAGAGCCAAGGTTATCCATGCCGAAGGTGAATATCAAGCTGCAGATAAGTTAACCAAAGCTGCAGATATCATCTCAACAAATCCTCAGGCACTTCAGCTCAGGTTTTTGGGCACTCTCACTGAAATTGCAACAGAAAAAAATTCAACAATCATCTTCCCTATCCCACTAGATTTTATGAAAGCCTTTATGTACAAAAAGGAAAAAACATAAGTGCAGGCAACGATAAAAATCAGGAACTAAAGAGAACTCCAACTTTCAAACTCTCAGCTTGTTTTAATTTTCATCGGAATACTGATTAATATGAAGAATCGATTGCTGTTTTGGTTCCGTTTACCACAATGCTACCAAACTCTCCTTGACAACCTAAACCATAGGAATTCCGGTGTCAGCGTTCCTCAACCTGTGGAATGATGCTGACCCTAGAATTGCTGAGGTTAAGGAGGCGAGAAAGAGGCTGGCTGCGATGCAGGGCCATTGATCCAATAGTTTCGGTTTACCGCAATTGAAAAAAGACAGCAGAACTGGTTTAATACTTCATTAGGGAAGATAATTGAGGGAGAAGGAAAAAATGATTGCAGTCCATGAGCTCGATTGAAAAATGTAATTTAAGGTTTAAAGGAGGTTACAGTGAAAGAACTCGTTGAATTGATTGCCAAGTCATTAGTGGACAATCCGGACAAGGTTCAGGTTTCCCAATTAGACGGAGAACAGACCTCGATCCTAGAATTAAAAGTTGCTCCGGATGATATCGGCAAGGTTATCGGAAAACATGGAAGAACTGCTCAGGCTATCAGAATTATTCTCGGAGCTGCTGGAATGAAGCTGAAAAAAAGATTTAATCTTGAGATAATCGATAAAGGGTAGTTTTTTCGGCATAAATAAATAATATCCATTTAATTGGGCTTTTAAATTGATGGAGGAAACTTGTCTTAATCATAATAAGATTTAATCCGGCAAACAACGCTCAAACAAAGAAAAGATCAAGAACATAAATATGCTTGACATGTAGCCCAGAGTTTGATGAGATTGGCCTACTCGGACTAATAATCCCAAAGCAATTATATATCAACAGGCAGAAATAGAGGAATATTCGTGGAAAACAAGACAAGTTTAATAATAAGGCTGAATGATCTCAAGTGCAAACTGTATAAAGATAAAGCTATTATTGATAAAAATGTGAAATGCTCAATAGACATCCTAAGATCTCACTCGTGTCCTATTTTCAAAGCCCGTGGAGTTATCGAGACCTCGATATCGCTACCTATAACCTCGAGTGATTTAGAGACGTACTCTCATTTTGAATTGGATTTTAATGAGCCTATAGAAGGAATTTCTAAAATATTGATCGTTATCACTGAAGTGAATTGGAAAAATAAAAAAAGAGCAACGTTCGAATCTTTAAGTTACAAATCATCAATATAATTCATAAAATACTTCAACAAAGTGCCGATGCCGATAAGAGAAACGGTGGGGTAGAGGGGAAAATCTCATTAGAATCTAAAAAATATTTTTCAAAAGGGCGAAAGCAGGTCTGACATATCTACAAGGAGGATGAGATGATCTTGGGCTCAATTTTTCCATTTTCGACAACCAGGGAAATGTCGACCGCTTCCAGCCAGAGCTCAAACGAAATCGACTCTTCCATCTGAGTCAACTTAAATTGTCGAAGAGAGGATTTTAGTCCTCTCGACTGTGAACAGGTGATGGCAACAGCCTTTATTTCTCCGGATTGAAGCACGTCTATGTCATAAGCCCCACCACAGATCACCCCCCCATTCTTTTTTAAATAGGAAACAAGCCTAAGCTTGGTCAGAGTTTCCTGGGAAATGTTGATGACCTCAACAATCAGCACAGGAAAATAGATCACTTGATTGCTCGAACGGCTTTTTCTGTATCCTGTCTCCAAGATCTTGACTTGTATTTTTTTCAGAAGAGCATCTTCTCTCCGTAGGATCTCCAGCTTAGTTTTTTTCTGTTGGCTGGAGAGCTGGTTTATCAGAATTTGTCCAGCCCAGAGAATAAGCGCCACCAAGAGGACCGAAGAGAGAAGGACCAGGAAACGGATCTTCAAAGTTTTTCTATAAGTTATCAAAGATTTCGTCATTTAGCAACTCGTCATAGAGCATAAGCCGAAGGAGGAGCAGGATAAATTGTATTTTCATCCAAAAGCGGTCAAAGGAGAAAGTTGATCATATGTAAATTTTTTAAATTCAATTAATTATAAAACCTAATCACTGCACTAGTGATCCAGAGGTTGGGGTTCGAGACC
>CAYOSH010000095.1:0-3049 GCA_964406575.1 uncultured Eubacteriales bacterium
GGTTAAAGCGATGAATTGTGTATTGCAGTGGCTTTAAGTATAATACAGATGGTCTGATTAAAAAGTGTGATCCTTTTCTTCATAAGAAAGGTATTCCAGGTGCAAATTTCCTGCCGCCTGCTTCTCCGCTGAATATGGATTGCACCATTCACTATCCTTTTATGCAAGTGCAATATGCGAATGATGTTTTCAGGGGACTTGAAGCTTCCCACCAAAATGCAAAGAAAAAACACCTTGATGGACTAAGCATAAGATTGTGATTTTGCAAGAGAAGAACAATGCTTGAATTGCCACACCATAAAACAAAGATCGTATGCACAATCGGTCCTTCTTCGCGGTCCTCATCGCTTCTCAAAAGACTCATTCAAAGCGGTCTGAATGTTGCGCGCCTCAATCTTTCTCATGGCAGTCTGGAAGAACACAAAAAAACCATTCGGACTATCCGCTCTCTTGCTGCCAAATTGGATCGTGTCGTGCTAATTCTCGTCGACCTTCCCGGTCCGAAAATCCGCATCGGACAGCTAGCGCATGAGCCGCTCGTACTTAAAGCAGGCGAGGAAGTGATACTCACCACAAAAAAAATATGCGGGACAACCTCGCACATCCCGGTAAATTATTCAGGCTTGCCTAAAAGCGTGTCCCAAGGAAGTCTCATCTATCTCAACGATGGATTTATCCAATTAAAGGTGCACTCCACTTCCAGGTACGAAGTGAAGTGCAAAGTTATAATCGGCGGACCGCTTCTGTCTCACAAAGGGCTCAATATTCCTGGGGCGAAATCAAACATCGGGGCGATAACGAAAACCGACCTCGATTATGTTGATTTCGGGCTGAAGAATGAGATTCACAGCTTCAGTGCTTCCTTCGTAGGGAATGCGAACGACATTCTGAAATTAAAAGATTTTGCGCACGAGAGAGGAGCATCGATCAATGTCGTGGCAAAGATTGAACGGGCGGAAGCAATCGAGAACATCGATAGGATAATCGAAGTGGCCGACGCGATTATGGTGGCACGGGGAGATCTCGGTGTTCAAATACCCATCGAAGAAATCCCCATAGTACAGAAAAACCTTATACGTAAGGCAAACCTTGCGGGGTGTCCTGTCATTACCGCCACACAAATGCTTGAATCCATGACAGAAAATACTCGGCCCACAAGAGCGGAAGTGACCGATGTGGCGAATGCCATTCTGGATGGCACCGATGCCGTGATGCTTTCAGAAGAGACAGCGATCGGAAAGTATCCTGTTGATGCAGTGAGAATGATGACTAAAATTGCCCTTTCGACGGAACATCAGAGGAATGCCTACGGCTTTTCATTCCATTCAGAAAGATACTTCAAGCGTGTCGGACAAAAGATGATGAGTATTGAGGACGTCGTGTCCGTGAATGTGATTGAGTCGGTGCGCGCCCTGAATGCGCGTCTCATATTGACTCCCACTCATTCTGGCAGCACGGTCCGGAGCATCGCACGATTCAAACCAGATTGCTGGAATTTGGGCTTTTGCCGTGACGGGCGTGTCCGCGATTTTTTGATTCTTTCCTACGGAGCCTATCCGGTTTTCATAAGGCACAAAATCGAAGACTGGGCCGAGACGATGCTGCGGTTCATCAGGAAAAACCGTCTGGCCGTCAAAGGCGACACCCTGGTCATGACACAAGGCATTTCGGGAAAAGGGGACGGCACAAATTCACTCAGGGTGATAAGATTGAGTTGACTAATCTCGAATCAGATCTTGGAGGCCAGGTTACAGGAACAAAAGGACCGAAAGCCTGCCGCTCCCGGAAACTTCCCCTGTTCCGTGAATGCCACTGATGAAATACAGCGGTTTACACAGTTTTTGCTAAATCCTTCGCGTGGGGGGGTATCCTCACTAGTAACTGTTGGAATGGTTGGGGGGTACAATGCACGTGGTGCCTAGAGCAACGGCGCTGACTTGTCTGGTTGTTTAAACAAGAAATTTCCAAAATGGAGTCAATGGTTTATGTTTCTTTTCGCTCTGAAAGCTCTTTCATGAGTTCCACCTGTATCTGCTGAATTTCAAGCAGCGTTTGCCATTCTTTTGTGAGGAAATAATCTAATTTCTGATGGAGATGCCTTATTTCAAGCTCAGCTTTAAGGTTCACGCGATAATCATAGTCCGACCTGAGTCGGTCCTTGGTATCCTGACGATTTTGACTCATCAGGATGATGGGAGCTTGAATTGCCGCAAGACAAGAAAGAACCAGGTTCAGAAGAATAAACGGGTAGGGATCAAATAATTTCGTGAGAATGCCCACTGAATTCAACATGATCCATAAAAGCAGTACCATAACAAAGCTTATGATAAACTTCCAACTGCCGCCGAAGGATGCCAGTTTATCGGAGATTTTTTCGCCAACGGTAGTGCGCTGTTCGTATTCCTCGTTGATATCTTTGGCTACAGTATCATGGTCTTTGATACTTCGGATAACTTCCTCTTCGATCTCAGAGAGTTCGCCCTTTTCCTTTTCCAGGACTCTTTTTATGAATTCTACACGGTAAGTATTAAGATCTTTTGAACAAATATAGCCTGTTTTTTGGATATCGGGACGTTCCTCTTGAATAATTTTCAGCACAGCATCATGCACCATCTCCAGCGGAAACAAGTCGATCATTCTTTTGGGCTGTTTGCATACTTCACATAAGTACATTGTCTTTTGGCTTGCCGTCATGTCCAGCTCTCCTAACGGTTGATAATACACCGATACAGAAAAATTTAACCTGCCCATATTATGATACAATCGAAGGCTTAAATATACTCCAATAGTTAGGGCTCGATCGAAGAACATGATATAATATATTGCATTGGCACAATTTTTATATTTTTTCCAATCAGGAGCTTTAAGGTGTATATTTGGATGGAATTAAAGATTTGAAATGACGAAAAATTCCCTTCGCCATTATGCCCAACTTAAAAGGAGATTTTTCCATGCTTAACAGTGCAAAAAAAATTGGATTATGGGTTACCGTCATTATCCTTATCTTTGCCGTTTTTTACGTCGTCGCTATAAATAAGCAAGCGGCATC
>CAYOSH010000096.1:0-2968 GCA_964406575.1 uncultured Eubacteriales bacterium
GGATGAGCAGGATGTGGAGTGGGTGAAGCGGTGGCGTGCGGCAGCGGCGGAGCTTTCGCTGAACCGTAAATAAACAATGCCGAAAAAACGCGGGTTAAGTGTAGTTTTCCTGAAGCATTGGAATAAGCAAGTCTACTTCTGCGCCTGCCCGCATGTTCATCGCTTCCCGACTGTTGATGAGGGTGAACTCCTGCTGCAGAGCCCACAGGTCGGTGCTGCTGATTGGCCGCGTGTTGTACAGGTCGTCCGTGGCGGTGATTGTGCTGTACGCGCCTATCATGGGGTTCGGGTCGAAGCCATGGGTGACTTCCATGATGCGCATGTCGCCGTTGATGGTGTAGGTGCCGTCTAGCTTGCGGAACGCGTGAACGTGGGTTTTCTGCCCCGCCATAATCGACGGGCGCATGCTGACTGTGAACTGCACGGTACGCGGGCTCCTTATCCGCCTGAGCAGCTCCGCTTTAGCGGTGCGTGCCGCGTCGCCCACATCCGTTGTGCCTGGTGTGCCTTCAGCGCACATATCATCCATTGCGTAGCGGCTTAGGAACGTTTTTTGGTATTCGTTGTTGGCGGTGATGTTGTCGCTGCATCTTGCTGAGCGCGTGATTTTGCCGCTGAGGTGCCAGTCGTCAAGCCACACGTAGAACGCGGCTGCCGACGGGTTTCGCTTGTAGCAGAAGCCGTTGATGTTCGCCCAGTCAGGGTTTCCGTTCCAAAGCCATTTAGTTGTGCTGCCTGCTGCGCTGCCGCTTGATTCATTATCGCTTGCCCAATACGAGCCTATTGGGATGCTTTTCCACCGCCAGTCGGTGTCGCCTTCCGACCATGTGGTGCTGGGGATGTAGTAGTAGTCGGTGAGGTGGTCGGTTGTGAACATGCGGATTTCGTAGGTGTATGTGGGGGAATCGGATATTTGGTAGAAGTTAAGTCGTGGAATCGAGTGGGGTCCTCCCATTTTATCGATGTTCCAGCCCGCGTCTTCGGTGCTTGGGTAATAGGCGTATCCTGCGGTTAAGTCGCCCTTAACTTCTGTGCGTAGGCTGTGGGTGCCGACGATTTTCACCGCTGCGTCAGCCGCTAAGCTTTGAAGGTTGTCGTCGCCCCATAATGCTGCGCATCCCGCGCCATCCGTTACGGAATCGTAGCTTGGCTTGCGGAGGTCGGTGACGAGAATCACATGGTTTGCGAACTCACTGCTTTTATCTATGATGCCGATGTCGCTGAAGTCCACGCCTTCAACAAGCGTGCTGCCTGCCTCGTCCACGTTCCACCAGTCAGGCCATCTTGCTTCGGGGCTTGTGCCTCCTGCGGCGTGGTCGCCTATCTTGCCGAGTAGGAAGTAGCCTTCAGGGTCAACTATCCAGTGTGGTCCTGCGGTTGTGGGGTTTTCAGCGTCGGCTCCTGCGGCGATGGCGGTGGCTATGTCGCAGACGTGGTTGATTACATCAATGTTTTTGCGGTAGGGGTTGTTGATGTAGGTTAAGTCATTGGCGTAGTTGTCGGTGATTAAACTGTAGTCTGTTATGGAAGCGGCGTGGCCTGTTGCCCAGTCGTCGAAGCTTTTATTCACGAAGTCCGCTATCACGTTTGTCCAGATGTTCCATGGTTGCGGGTAGCTGGGGTTTGCGGATTCGGTGCCGTAGTCGCGGTTGCAGTGTGTTTCATCTAATGCGCTGCCGTAGCCTTTGCATGCGACGTTGAGGATGTTGCCTTGCGTTGTGTTGATGGATGGGTTGAGTTCGCGGGCGTAGCCGCCGAACAGGTGGCGCCAGTCTCCGCCTGAGTCGCGGACGTAAAGTTTGACTTCGGTGAACTTTGTTATTATGGTGTCGTAGAAGCGGCTGTACTGGTTGTCAAGCGTCAGGTGTGCGGTGCTGTAGTTGCTGTCGCGTAGTTTCACGTTGAAGCTTTGCAACCCGTCGGTGTAGTCTGTGCCGTCTAAGTTCAGTTTGTACTGGGGAATTTGCAGGTAAGCCATTTAATATCCCTCGAAAATTAATCCAGCACTTATGAAGGAAGTGGTTAAGCCAACTACGCCAGCCACCATCCCATAAGGGGTGCCCATCATTAACAGGTGCATGGCGTAGTAAGTGTAAGTTGCGACATGTGCTATTTTAGTAAGAACTTTGATTGCTTGCGCCGCATCCTTAGGCAACCCCATCTTTGTCATCAATGACGATAAACGCCAGAAAACCCTAAGCGCCTGCTGAGCAGTGATGAACACTTCCGTGCGTTCGATTCTTTTGTGCAAATCCTCAATTTTAAAATTAATTTCTGAGGCTAAAAGATTGCAGTCCTGTAATATCTCAAATAATTGTGTTGCTTCACCTAAACTCATAGTCGCCTTCCTTCCTCTTCGGCAGTTACTAGTTCATTATAGACACGTTGCAATCTATCGCGTAGATTTCGCGCTATCACAATTATGCTGTTCATATCCGCTTCATAAGTGAGGTGGCAACGGCAGAACCCCCTATGCCCATGCGCTAGGCTTCCAATGTTCACATTCCACACCTCACCATGTAATGGATGCCATAACGTGCCGTCCATAGTATCTTTGCCTATCTCGAATTCCCACGTGTAACCTTCAAGGTCGCGGCAGATAGGGCAGACGCGTTCATCATTCATGGTGTGCCATGTCACGAATATTTTAGCCGTAGATGATTCACCGCCGTAATTGTGGCTGCCGTAGCTGACAGGATTGAAACGCTGAGTAAAACCTGATGAAAAGTAGTCCACGCGCCGAACGTTGGATACAAGGGCATCCAAGTCCAGTCGCCCACTGGGAATGTGGTGGGGCATTGAGGCGCAATGTGCAAAGCGTTGTGCCAGAGCCCGTAGAAAATGAGGTCTTGCGTGCACGTCAGAACGAACGCTTCGTAGAGGACAAGCGCGTAGGCGCTGCGTGCGATTAGGGCGGACGCGAAGGCTGCGAACTGTAGTTCGCCGTTGTAGATGAATATGTCAAGTG
>CAYOSH010000097.1:0-2858 GCA_964406575.1 uncultured Eubacteriales bacterium
GGGCTTTTTTATTCAGCCAAAACTAAAAATTAGTTCCTTAAGCGATTATTGGGGAAGAGAGTTCTGCTTGCATAATAATTGTATTTGAGGTATAATTTTTTTCGAACATCAGGAAAGAAAGAGTCAAAGTGAATTGTTTTTCCCACCCGAACGATAATATCCTCTGACATTCATCCCCTCATGTTTTAAATCAAATATAAAGGTTATCAAATGAATTTTAATGAATTGAAACTCGATTCCCGTCTCCTTCAGGGGATTGCAGATAGAGGCTATAAAGAAATGACGGCCGTCCAAGAACAAACCTTAGCAATAACTTTGGGAGGAAAGGACGTGACTGTCCAATCCCAAACAGGAACCGGTAAAACCGCAGCATTTCTGATCACTCTCTTTGAGCGGTTGAGTCAGAGGGACACGCCTCAAAGAAAAAAAGCCCTCATCATTGTCCCTACCCGCGAACTGGCTGTTCAGATAGAAAAAGAAGCCCTGCTTCTGAACCGCCATATGGGATTCACGATTGGCAGCTTTTTCGGAGGAGTGGGCTATGCGAAGCAATTGGCATTATTGAAAGAAGGGCTGGACATAGTCATCGGTACGCCGGGAAGGCTTATGGATTTAAGTAAGCGGGGCTATTTGAACTTGAGAGACATCAGAATCCTGGTCATCGACGAAGCTGATCGCTTGTTCGATATGGGATTCCTCCCGGACATCCAAAAGTTGCTTCAAAAGATGCCCCCCCGCAATAAAAGGCAAACCATGCTTTTCAGTGCCACGATGAACCGAGCATCCCGAAGAATCGTCGTCGAATATTTGAACAATCCCGTACCGGTTGAAGTCAGCCCTGACAGGTTGACCGTCGATAATATCAGTCAAGAAATCTATCATGTGAAAAGCCATATCAAAATGAATCTCATGTTGGGGATTCTTAAAGCTCAAGCTCCTCAGAACGCCTTGATTTTTACGAATATGCGGCATGCGGCACTCCGCCTGTCCAAGAAACTGCAAATCAACGGCTTTCGCTGCCAATATCTGACAGGAAGCCTGCCCCAAAACCAAAGACTAAAGATCATGGATAATTTCAAGGCAGGAAAGTTCGCGATTCTTGTGGCAACCGATGTTGCCGCCCGAGGTCTCCAGATCGACGACCTGGAAATGGTCATCAACTATGATCTTCCTCAGGATTGTGAAAATTATGTGCATCGGATCGGGCGGACAGCTCGAGCGGGAAATTCCGGAAAAGCCATATCACTGGCCAGTGAAGGTACAGCCGGTCACCTCGAGGCTATCGAATCCTATATCGGCATGAAGATTCCGGCTCTTGCAGCGGATTTTGAACTCTTTGCGACCGACTCGAGCGAAGGATTCAGGATCGAAACGACACATCGAAAACATGGATCAAGGCAAAACTTATAAGATCTTAGGTTCGCCCCTGGATTGTTTCCAAGGTCATTCCAGCTTCACAAAACATCACCTACAGGTACATTCTCAGTCCTCAATTCTTTAAAGAAGGAAACCTCTGGAAAGCAAAAAAATTGTTAAGAACTCTTCTTGTTGCTAAATTCTAAGGGATGATGTTTATTGCGACCAGTCTGTTGGCTCGCGATCCCACCGATACGCACGCAACTTCTTGTGAAGGTTTTCCGCTAAGGGGCCCGCATCACTGACTGCCATGTTCGACTTCACATGGCTCGGCTTCCTCATACCGGGGATTATTGTGCTCACTTCTGGGTTATTAAGGATGAAACGCAGTGCCATCTCAGGCAATGCCATTCCTTCTGGCAGAAGTTTTTTTAATTCACTGGCACGTTCTACACTAGGGATAAGGTTTTTCGGAATGAAATAAGTGTTGCGCCAGTCTCCCTCAGGCCATCTGCTGTTTCTAGTCAGCGAACCGGTTAATGTCCCTTCATCAAAAGGCACACGGGCAATTACCGCAACCTGCATCTCAATGCAAGCAGGGAAGAGCTCATCCTCGGGGTTCTGATCGAATATGTTATAGATCACTTGAACCGCATCGATCAGGCCGCTTTTCACGGTCTTTATTCCATTCCATGGCTCCCAGCGGTTTAAACTGATTCCTACGGAATTGAGCAATCCTTGACTCTTAAGCTCGGTAATTTTATTTATCCACCGCTCATCCTTTAACCATTCGTCTTCCCAAGTATGGAATTGAACGACATCGAAACATTCCAATCCAGTATTATTCAGACTTCTATGGATGTATTCTTCGATGTGCTCTGGAGGAAAACAGTCATCTAGAGTGTATTCACGTCGACTGGGCCACTGAAGATTCTTGGGCGGAATCTTAGTGGCTGTGTAAATCTTCTTCCTTGAATTGGCTTTCACCAACTTACCTAAAAGTTTTTCACTGTGTCCATCACCGTATGCCCATGCTGTATCAAAAAAATTACATCCCAAATCTACAGCACGCTGGAGGGAGTGCATAGATTCTTCATCATTAGAGCCGGTCCAATCCGCCATACCCCACATGCCGTAGCCTATTTCGCTCACCATCCAGCCTAATCTTCCGAACCGCCTGTATTTCAAAGTCTCCTCCTGAAGAAAGATTCACGTCTAGAATTATAGCATTCTTGCCCTTCAAATACACTTCGCCCTGGTATGATTATCTTAACTCTTCCTACTCATTGATACTATTTACCGGGCCTTTTTTGTTGATATGGATTGCCGGGTGAGATTTAATTATTATAATTTACGAAGGTTTTTTATCGAGATATAAGGAGGGGAATGTGATGATCAAAACATCAAATTTTGTCTCAAGCCGCAGACAATTCCTACAAAATATATTGCCTGCAGGGACAATGCTCTGCTTTGGATGCACCAATTTATCAGCCTCACTTCAA
>CAYOSH010000098.1:0-2805 GCA_964406575.1 uncultured Eubacteriales bacterium
GCCAGTTATGACAAATTCCCACAGGCCAAGATTCGAGAAAAGCTCAATGACCGGCAGAACAAGTTTTGTTTCAAGACCCATTGCCTCAGAAAGTTCGCCCTGATTGTAGGAAAGGAGGATTACCGGCAATACAAACTTCCCCTTAACTGTATGGAAGGTGGTGTTATTGCCGTCAAGTATTACACGGATTCAGACACATACGTCAGTCTTGATCCCGTTGACATTGAGTTCATGAATCAAAACCTTGATGGTTATCTTATCGACGGCAGCACAACACCCCAATACGCCTTTCAAGGATACAGCCTTGGGAATATTCCCATGCTGGAGGTTCACCCTCCACCGGATGCGGACGGTGACACTTATGTCCTTGCGACAGACACAGGCATTGCAATCGGTGGCGACTTGCCAGCGACTTCAAGCAACGTCACCGGCATTGCCACTGGTGGAACAAACTTGACATTGGTTGATGCAGGCGTTGACTTTACGACACTCGGCCTTGCAGCGGGAATGTATGTCAGGAACGTAACGGATGCCTCTTATGCCTATATTCAAACCATTGCAGCCAATACACTGACTTTCGCCGCTGCACTCACGGGAGGCACGGCCAATACTTTCAGCGCCGGAGACTCATATAACATTCTGGCAGGGGAGTATGGTGTCTTAACCGCTTGGGAAGATGACGACAGATATGTGTTCAGTTCTGAGGTGGGTTTGACGGCGAAGATAACCGTTCCGGCAGGCAACTTCAGGGTCGATTATGTGCCATATCCTCTTCAGATAACGGCAGACTCGCCACCTACCATGAAGCCTGAAATACCGAAGCTCTATCACACAGACCTTGCTATGGCTGTGGTAGCTGATTTCTTGAGAACATTTCACGAAAATACACAGGAGTTTCAAAGAGCGGAAGCATACGAGGCGGTATGGCAAGCAGCCATTGAGTCAGCTTCGCGGATAAAGGAGAGCCAGCCATTCAAGAATAAGCCTGTCAATATCAGGCCGAGGTTACGGTAAATGCCGAAGGAATTTGTTTTTTTTCATAAGGGTCTTGCCTTTGATTCTCGTTCTGCGCTTCAAACACCCGGTTATCTGCAAAAGGCTGAGAATATAACCCTGTCAGTTGATGGCAAGCAGGCGCTTCGCCAATCATTCGTTAGTTTTGGATCAGGTATTAGCGGTATTCATTCTATAGCTTGTTTCCAAAATCATTTTGTCGTTGGTGGAGGAAGCAGCTTATATTCAACAGCAGGACAAGATAATAACAGAGTTGCTACAGGGCAAGGTTCTGGTAATTGGCATACTTCAGAATACAAAGACTTTTTGCATTGCGTGAACAGTACAGGCGACCTTTTGGTTGATACAGCAGGCAATATCTATCCTGCACAGGTGCCAAACCCAAGCACACCAGCTACAGGAACGGACGGTGCAGCAGGGAACCCAAACGGGAAATATAAGCTATATGTTACATTTTTAATTACTTGGCCTAACGGTATGCAATACGAGACAGGTTTCGGTCCAGCCAGCTCTACGGTAGGAGTAACTGACAAGAGAATTGAATGGTCAGACATTCCAGTGTCAACCTATGCGGCTGAATATGGCACAGCGCCAACAATTTACAGAAATCTGTATAGAGGCCCTGGAACTGGTGGCACATTAGGAGCTATTTATTGGCGTCAAACTATTGCTGATAATACCACAACGACATTCTCAGATAATATGTCGGATTCAGCACTAAACGATCAGAGCGTTGCTTATGTTGACGACTATGATACCGGCCCAGAAAGTGTGAAGTTCGTTGAATATCATTATGGCCTTTGTTTCAAGATAGATGCTGACAATGTGCATCGTCTTTGGCATTCAGAGGCTCCAGGTGGAACAGTGGCAGAGGACAATGAATATGCCATGCCTTTGGCTTTTCCTGATAATAATTGGGACGACATAAGGGTTGCTGGTGTAGGTAACTTGGACCCTCAAGGTATAGTAGATTGGGGTGTCAATCTTTACATCCCATTAAAGCATACATGGATTAGGAAAGTAGGAAACGACCCTGACACGTGGGAGTTTAAAAAGACATATGCTAACCATGGCGTGGCTGCGCCTAAGTCTATTGCAAAATGCTCAAATTTAGGCGGGGTTTTGTTTATTGCTACTCCGAAAGGTAAGAATAGTGGTATCGGTATATTTAATGGCTCAAGTTCTGAGATCGTCACAAACCCTATGTTTAATTGGTTATTTGAACAAGATTTAAACCATCAACATATTAGTAAATGTCAAGCTGCCTATGACGGGAAGTGTTACCACTTGCTTTACCCAGGAGCTGGTTCGTCTGTCGTTAATAAATGGGCTGCATTTGACTGTTCGCATTTTCCAGATATTAGGTTGGCATATTGGGTTGATCTGAGTGCTAGGTGCGTTTCTGCGAATGAGGATAATACAGATTTTGTTTTGGGATGTTCTGACAATCTCATCAGGACAAATACTGACGGTGAAGCGATAAGCATCGATATTCAAACCCATGACATGATAGGAGCCCCAGAGCTTGCGAATACGCCAAAGACCTTGAAACAACTCAAGTACAACCTAGACACGAACGGACAGGATGTAACCCTGGAAGTCTATCTTGACGGAGCTTTAGCCAAATGGCCGGACGGATCAACAACGAAGAGTATAAGCGGCACAAGCGATGCCGTGCAGTACATAAAGAGTCTGCCCCAGAATTGGGAGGCTTATAGGTATAGTATCAGGATATACGGAACGGGCCTTGAGACTTTCGAGCTATACAGCCCGTGGGAAGTCGAGTTTGAT
>CAYOSH010000099.1:0-2579 GCA_964406575.1 uncultured Eubacteriales bacterium
GTCAGGAAAAATTCACCCGACGAAAAAAAACCAGGTAAAAAAATTCCTCTGAGTAAAAAGGGCGGGACTTCGGGTGACAAGGGGATTCAAGGCCTTCGGTCAGACGAAATTGGCTATTTTCGCGGCTAAGAAATCGTCCTCTTAAACAGCACAATTGCTATTAAATAGGATATCTCCTGCCTGACTATCCTATCTGGGGCCGGCGCTCTTCCCGTTCTTTCAGGGAAAGGTGGATCGATGTTCCGGAAGGCCGTCTAGTTGGAATCACAGGTCGTTCGTCGTGAAAGTGTCGCCCTGGGAGATATCCCCGCTCCTCAAGCCTTTGATGAACCAACGGATTCGTTGTTCCGACGTTCCGTGAGTGAAGGCGTCCGGCACGACATATCCCTGGGTCATGCGCTGGATCCGGTCATCCCCCACGGCTCCCGCTGTATTGATGCCCTCCTCGATATCCCCTTCTTCGAGGATATCCTGCATGCGCTGGGCGTGGTGGGCCCACACTCCCGCCAGGAAATCCGCCTGCAGCTCAAGACGGACTTGGACCTGGTTGAATTCGCGCTCGCTCATCCGCTCCCGCAGCGACATGACCTGCTCCATGATCCCCAATTGATTTTGCACATGGTGGCCGACTTCATGGGCGATCACATACGCCATGGCGAAATCGCCCGGCGCCTTCAGACGCTCCTGCATCTCCGCAAAAAAACCAAGATCTACATAAATCGTTCTGTCCTCGGGGCAATAAAACGGCCCGGAGGCGGATTGGGCGACGCCGCATCCGGATGTCGTAAGATCGGTGAACAAAACCAGCTGGGGTTCCAGATAGGATTTCCCTTGTCGTTCGAACAGCACGTTCCAGACGTCTTCGGTATCGGCAAGGACGACAGAGACGAACGCCCGCGCGTCCTGTTCTTCGGCGGACAGCGGACGGTTCTCCGTCGGCATGTCTACTTGGGGAGAAAGCTGGATATCGGGGGCATTATTTCCAAGATCCCCTCCCAGGAGAAGATAGAGGATCATCACCACAATGCTCCCGATTCCGCCACCAACGGCGATTTTTCTGCCGCTCGATCCTCTGCGGTCTTCGACATTGGAGCTTTCTCTTCGATTTCGCCAGCGCATGATGTCCCTCCCTTCGGAAGTATGATCCACCTCGGCTCGACTTGTCAATATACAGCGGGTCTGTGCCCGGGCCAATCGTTCTCCCGCTCTATCTGCTCCGTGGGAATGGAGCAATTTTGATTCTCACTTGTTTTAATGAGATAATAAATATAAGGAGAAAAAAATGGGTATTTTCGGAAAGTCTTTCGACGAGAAAGTCCAGGAGGCCGTGACCGCTCTCGGCAAGTCGGGCCTCGGCATCCACGACCTAGGGGCCACGGTAGAGGGAAAAATCGTCACATTGGAGGGACAGGCCGACAGCCTGGACGCCAAAGGCCGGATCATGGCCGAATTCAACAGGATGGTCAACACCGAAAACTCCGTGAACAGGATCCGGGTTCTGGAACGTCAGGCCGAGCCGTCGGTATCGCTCCCGGGGCCGCAGAAAACGGAAGAAGAAACGACCTACGTCGTCCAACCGGGGGATACCCTCAGCGCCCTGGCCCAGCACTTCTACGGGAAGGCGAGCCTCTACCCGAAGATATTTGAGGCGAACCGGGATATTCTGAGCAACCCCGACCTCATCAAGATCGGCCAGAAGCTGAGGATTCCGAAATGATCCGGCAGTTTTTTTAAACAATATTGAACACCTATCTGCCTTTGTTCTTGTCGATGATCTCGCCCATTTTCTACCTCCCGTAGTAAACCTGAAAGGATCTTTCCAGTACCATCCAGGTGCTTCTTGGTAGCGATTTTTTCCACCTTCCGATCATGAAAAATGGTAGTTCATCGCTACTCTTCAAGAATAAATGTTATCATCATCTGAACCCGGTACTCGGATATTTTGCCCTTTTCATCGATTAGAACTTCCTGATTCTCGATCCACGCTCCTCTAACATTTTTAAGAGTCTTTAGAGCTCGAGCAATCCCCTTTTTCATTGCATCATCAAAACTAAGTACAGAAGATGATTTGATTTGTGTTGTTCTTGAAATAGACATTTGAGCCTCCTTTAATGTTTAATATTTGACTAAATTGTTATGTGGTACGTTTATCTGAACTCTTTACTGATGATCATAATTCGTCCCGGATAAACGATCTCTCCATAGGGTGTCGATACTCTGGGCTGTGCGTCGAGAGAAATCCGAGTCACATCTCCGCGTCTGCCGCCTATGTTCAGAGCCAGACCGATGATTTCCTCATATCCCTGCTGGCCGAAAAACTCGTACAAGTCGATTGACATCCGGACCGGAACTGTCGCAGCCTGCCCCGTCCCGGGAATTTCAATGGGCGTGTCGATATTTCCATAGACGCTGGGCTTCCCATCGATTAGAAGCCGCGATTCCAGGCTGGTCAGCGTCGAAACCGTCTTGGTCGAGCCGCCGGTTCCGTCGTTGGGATTCTGGACAAGGATGTCCAGTGTCAATTCAGCCGGCAGCCGTTTCGAGTGGAATCCCTGAACAAGCTCGAGCCCTTCCGCCGC